>NZ_JBHSPR010000019.1:0-6619 GCF_042658085.1 Plantactinospora solaniradicis
CCGCAGTCCGGCGACGTCGATTCCAGCGTCACCGTCGACGGGTACGACGTAGGCGACCAGGCGTTTGACCTCGGGCTGGTCCTCCCGGACGATCACCGCGACCTGGCCGACCGACTCGTGCCCGGCCAGGACGGTCTCGACCTCGCCCGGTTCGACCCGGAAACCACGGATCTTGACCTGCTCGTCCGCGCGGCCGGCGAACTGTAGTTGTCCGTCCGGGGTCCAGCGGGCCAGGTCTCCGGACCGGTACATCCGGCCGGCGTCGGACCCGTTGGTGTAGGGGCAGGCGACGAACCGTTCCGCGGTCAGCCCGGCCCGGGCGATGTAGCCCCGGGCCAGCTGCGGACCCGCGACGTACAGTTCGCCGGTGACTCCGGGTGGGACCGGGCGGAGGTATTCGTCCAGGACGTACACCCGGGTGTTGCCGATCGGGCGGCCGATCGGCGGCGCCGTGTCGGTGGCGCGCATGGTCGGTAGTGGTACGGCGGTGGTGATGACGGTCGCCTCGGTCGGCCCGTACGTGTTCCAGACCCGGGACTGGGCCGTCCACCGACTCGCCAACTCCGCGGTCAGGCGTTCGGCGCCCAGGACCCAGTTCCCGACCCCGGGCACGGTCCCCGGGTCGAGGACGGCAAGCAGGGACGGCACGACACTGGCGACGGTGACGTCGGTAGCGCGGATCATGCGGCTCAGCGCCTCAGGGTCGGTGCGTTCCTCGGTCGAGGCGATCGCCAGGGTTCCACCGGCGGCCAGGGTGACCACCACGTCCAGGACGGCGGCGTCGAAGCTGAACGACGCGAACTGCAACGCCACCACACCCTGGTCCACACCCAGGACCGGGCGCATCACCTCGGCCAGGTTCAGCACCCCACGATGGGCGACCGCGACCCCCTTGGGCCGCCCCGTCGAACCCGACGTGTAGATCACATACGCCAACCCGTCCGGGGCCACCCGTCGCCCCGACCCGGCCGAAGGCAGGGCGGCGACCTGATCGGCGACCTCGTCCAGACGGACCTGGCGTACTCCGGTCGTCGCCATCGCCGACAGGGTGTCGGTGGTGCCGACCAGGACGGTGGTGTCGCTGTCGGCGACCATGTAGTCGAGCCGGTCGCTCGGGTACGCCGGGTCCAACGGCACGAACGCGCCACCGGCCTTCCACACCGCCAACAACCCGACCACCATGTCGACGCCACGTGGCAGGCACAGACCCACCCGCGACTCGGCAGCCACCCCCACCCCGGACAGGTACCGGGCGAGCCGGTTGGCCCGCTGGTCCAACTCGGCATAGGTCAGCACGTCTGCACCGCAGCGGACCGCGACCACGTCCGGTGACGCCGCGACCTGTGCCTCGAACAACTCCGGCACCATCTGGTCGGGAACCCGCACCGCCGTGTCGTTCCACCGGCCGACGACCAGCGACCGTTCCGCGTCGTCCAGGACCTCGATATCACTGAGCCGCAGGCCCGGATCCGCCGCCACCTGCTCCAACACCCGCACCAACCGACCAGCCAAACTTTCGGCAGTCGACTCGTCAAACAGATCGGTGGCATACAGCAGGACCCCGCCAAGCCCGGCCGGCGAACCCTCCGCATCACGCCGCTCCGCCAACTCGATCGACAGATCGAACCGCGCCGAAGCACCCTGCGACCCATCGCCGAAGGAGCTGACCCGCAGGCCCGGCAAGTCCAGCTGAGCCCCGGCCCCAGGAAGGTTCTGTAGACCAAACATGACCTGGAACAACGGGTTACGGCTCAGCGAGCGGACCGGGCTGAGGTCGTCCACCAGGCGTTCGAACGGCAGGTCCTGGTGCGCGTACGCGGCCAGGTCCGCCTCCCGTACCCGGGCCAGCACCTCACCGAACGACGGATCCCCACTCAGATCGGCCCGCAACACCAACGTGTTGACGAAGAACCCGACCAGATCATCCAACGCCGCATCCCCACGACCGGCGATGGCCGTACCCATCGGAATGTCCGTACCCGCACCCACCCGCGACAGCAGCACCGCCAACGCCGCGTGCACCACCATGAACATCGTCGCGCCACCACGCTGCGCCACCCGCTCCAACCCAGCATGGACATCCGCGCCCACATCCAGTTGGATCGAGCGCCCGCGGAACGAGGGCACCGACGGGCGCGGCCGGTCGGTAGGAAGCACGAGCTCCTGTGGTGCGTCCGCCAGCGCCTCTCGCCAGTACCCGAGTTGTGCGCTGATCAGGCTGTCGGGATCGTCGAGGTCACCCAGGACCTCACGCTGCCACAGGGAGTAGTCCGCGTACTGCACCGGCAACGGCTCCCAACCCGGAGCCCTCCCCTGCCGACGAGCCGCGTACGCCACACTCAGATCCCGACCCAACAGACCCATCGACCAACCGTCGACCGCGATGTGATGAGCCACGATCAACAACACCGACTCCACCGGCGACACGGTCAACAACCACACCCGCCACGGCAGATCAACACTCAGATCAAACCCACGAACCGCGCGATCAGCGACCAGACCCGGCAACTCATCCTCAGTCGCCTCCACCACCATCAACGCCGGCCGACCCGCCGCACCCTCAAGAACCCGCTGACACGCCGCCTCCTCCGACTGCGGGAAAATCGTCCGCAAGCTCTCGTGCCGATCCGCGACATCACCCAACGCGGCCTCCAACACCGCCACGTCCAGCTCACCCGACAGCCGCATCACCAACGGCATGTTGTACGCCGCACCAGCACCCTGATCCGCCTCGTCCAGGCGGTTCAGGAACCACAGCCGCTGCTGCGCGAACGACAACGGCAACACCTCGGGCCGCTCCCGACGCGTCAACGCCACCTGCACCACCGACTCGCCGCCCTCAACCAACCGAGCAACCTGCGCAACCGTCGGCGACGCGAACAACGCCCGAATACTCACCTCCGCCGCGAACACCGCCCGAACTCGCGCAACCAACCGCATCGCCAACAACGAATCCCCACCCAAATCAAAGAACGACGCCTCCGCACCCACCCGCTCCACACCCAGCACCTCAGCGAACAGACCACACAACACCTCCTCCGCCGCCGTCGCCGGACCACGACCACCACCCACGAAATCCGGAGCCGGCAACGCCCCCCGGTCCAGCTTCCCGTTCACCGTGACCGGCAGCGAGTCCAACACCACCACCGCCGCTGGCACCATGTAGTCCGGCAACTGGGCCCCGACGAACTCCCGCAGCACACCGGTATCCACTCCACCGTCGACGGGTACGACATAGGCGACCAGACGCTTCACCTCGGGCTGGTCCTCCCGGACGATCACCGCGACCTGGCCAACGTGCTCGTGCCCGGCCAGGACCGCCTCGATCTCACCCAGCTCGATCCGGAAGCCCCGCAGCTGGACCTGGTCGTCGGCACGGCCGAGGTACTCCAGCGATCCGTCCAACTTCCACCTGGCCAGGTCGCCAGACCGGTACATGCGATCGCCGGCGGGGCCGTCGGGTGCCGCGACGAAACGCTGGGCCGTCAACCCCGGCCGGTTGAGGTATCCCCGAGCCAGTCCCGGGCCCGTCACGTAAAGCTCGCCAGGAACGTTCGGTGGTACCGGTCGAAGCCAATCGTCCAGAAGGTGGATCCGCAGGTCCGGGATCGCGGAACCGATCACGCTGCCCGGGGCGCTCGCACACTTCTCGGCGTCCAACGCCACGTAGGTGACGTGCACGGTCGTCTCAGTGATGCCGTACATGTTGACCAGCGAGGGCTCGGAGTGCCGGGCATACCAGTCGACCAGGCGGCTCCATTCGAGTGCTTCACCGCCGAATATGACGTACCGCAACGCGAGTCCGTCCGCCGGTGCCTCGGCGTCCGCGGCCATCAACTGGTAGAACGCCGACGGTGTCTGATTGAGTACGGTCACACCCTCGCTGACCAACAGGCCAAGGAACTCCCTGGGCGAGCGCGACGTCAGGTACGGGACGACCACGAGCCGGCCACCGTGCAGCAGCGCACCCCACAACTCCCAGACCGAGAAGTCGAACGCGTACGAGTGGAACAGCGTCCACACGTCGTCCGGACCAAACCCGAACCACTGTTCGGTCTCGGTGAGCAGACGCAGGACGTTCGCGTGCGGCACCAACACGCCCTTGGGGCGACCGGTCGACCCCGATGTGAAAATCACGTACGCCGGGTGCTGCGGCCGCAGCGGCGCCACCCGATCGGCATCGGTCGGTGCCGTCGTGGAGCGGACGGCCAACGCCGCCGCCGTCGCCGGATCGTCCCAGAGGAGCTGTTCCACCCCGGATACGGCTCCCGTGGTCCGGCGGGTACACACCACCACCGCGGGGCAGGCGTCGGCCAGCATGAAGCTGATCCGATCGTCGGGGTAGCCGGGGTCGATCGGCAGGTAGGCGGCGCCCGCCTTCACCACTCCGAGCAGTACGACGACCAGGTCGATCGACCGGTCCATCAGTACGCCAACCAGGCTCTCCGGGCCCACCCTCCGGCTGATCAGCTCGTGCGCCAGCCGATTTGCCCGCCTGTCCAGTTCCGCATACGTCAGAGAGGCCCCGTCGTACACCACTGCCACCGAGTCCGGGGTCCGGGTCACCTGTGCTTCGAACAGCTCCATGAGTGAGCCCTCCGGAACGGCACGTGGTGAATCGTGCCTGCCGTCGGCTACGAGCCGCCGCTCCTCGGGCACCAGCGCGTCCAGGTCTCGAAGTCGGGCCCCGGGGTCGGCCGCCACCTGGGCCAGCACGTGAACCATCCGGTCGATGATCGTTTGTGCCGCCCGCTCGTCGAAGAGGTCCGGCTGGTAGATCAGCCGCATCTTGAGGCCGCCGACGGGGCTCACCACCAGCCCCAGCGGGTAGTTGATCGACTCACGTACGCCGACCTCGGTGATCCGCAGGCTCTCGGTTGCGGCCTCCTGCGCTTCCCCGGCCGGCGGCTGTCCGGTCGAGTCCGGCGCCTTCTGGCCGGTCACACCGGAGCCGAAGTTCTCGAACGCCATCATGGTGTCGAAGACACCGCCCGGACCGGCCAGACGCTGAATCTCGCTCAGACTCAGGTACTGGAAGTCCATCAGCCCTGTCTGTTGCGCCTGCAACTCCTCCAGCATCTGCGCGACGGTCTGCTCGGGCGAGAACCGGACCCGTACCGGGACGGTGTTGATGAACAGTCCCACCATGCTTTCCATGCCGGACAGATCCGCAGGCCGGCCAGCGACCGACGTACCGAACACGACGTCGCGGCGTCCGGTCAGTTGGCCGACCACGACGGCCCAGGCCGCCTGCAACACCGTGTTCAGCGTCAGCCCACTGGTCCGGGCCAACTCCCGCAACGCGGCATCCAACTCCTCACCCGCCGCACCCGACAGCACACCGGCGGTCGCCTGCGCGGCGCCGTGGTCGACCGGGGCTACCAGGGTCGGCTCGTCGGTACCGGCCAGGACCGCCCGCCACGCGTCCCGCGCGGCCTGCTCGTCCTGGCGGGCGAGCCATTCCAGATACTCGCGGTACGGCGTCACCACCGGCAGCCCGGCCACGCTGCCGCCAGCCTCGTAACTGGCCCACAACTCGTTCAGCAGCAGTTGGAGGGACCAGCCGTCCAGCAGGATGTGGTGCAAGGTGACCAACATCCGGTACCGGTCGGCACCGAACTTGATCAACACCACCTTCAACAGCGGCGCCACCGCCAGGTCGAACCGCTCCGCACGCTCCTCGACCGCGATCCGTTCCGCCTCGGCCTCGGCCGCGTCCCCGGCCAGGTTCGAGAGGTCCTCCTCCCGCCACGGCAGCGCGACCCGCCGCATGATCAACTGGACCGGCGACCCCGAGCTGCGACGCTGGAAACAGGCGCGCAGCGTCTCATGCCGATCGAGCATGCCCTGCCAGGACGCCCGCAACGCCCCGACATCGAGATTCCCACCCAAACCCATGACCAGCTGCTCCACGTACACGTCCGTGCCCTGCTCGTCGAAGAGCGCGTGGAACAGAAGACCCTCCTGCAACGGCGACAGCGGCCAGACCCCGGACAGGCTTTGGCCGTTCGTGATCGCTTTCGCCTCGAACTCGTCCAGCTCGTCCTGGCTGAGTTCCGTCAGTGGCAGGTCAGAGGGTGTGTAGCCGCCTCCGCCGGACTCTGCGGTGTGGACGGCGAGGCCGGTCAGCATCGCCGCCCAGCCGTCGAGCAGGGTGCGTACGGTCGACTCGGCGAGAAGTTGCTCGGGCCAGGCCAGGGCGAGAGTCAGTCGGGGTCCGTCCGGTAGGTCGTGGACCATGCCCATGGCTTCGAGGGCGTGCATGACAGGCAGGGTCTCGCCAGGGCCACCTCCGGTCGCGGCTGCACCGGTGGGGACCCAGTCCTGTGGAGCCGCCGGGCCGGCACCCTCGGTCGTGATCCGGCCCAGGTAGTTGAAGCCGATCTGTGGGGTGGGCAGGTTGGCGAGTTGTGGTGCGGTGTCGGGGTTGAGGTACCGCAGCAGGCCGTAGCCGAGGCCGTCGCCGGGCACGGCGCGCAGCAGTTCCTTGATGCGTTTGATGGCTCGGCCGGCGGCGGGGCCTCCGGCTCGTACCTCGGTGAAGTTGACCGCTCCGGGGTCGAGCCGGACGGGGTAGCTGTTGGTGAACCAACCGACGGTGCGGGACAGGTCCATGTCA
>NZ_JBHSPR010000020.1:0-417034 GCF_042658085.1 Plantactinospora solaniradicis
CGGCCGAACTCTCCGGGATCATGTGGGAAGTGGTGGGAGGTGGCGAGGGGTCAGCCGGGTTTTCGGGTGAGGGGGACGGTCGCCTGGGCGGAGACGCCGTTGACCGTGACCGTGAGCCGCACCGACCCGCTCGACCGCAGCCCGGTCAGCCGGCCGGTGTCCGGGTCGAACCAGGCGGCGTGCCAGGGTCGCAGGCCCCACACCGATCCGATGTGGAGGTTCGTCGAGCCGGACCAGTCGGCGCTCAGCGGAGCGGCGACCGGCACCTGGCGACCACCGGGCTGGGTGACCGTGGCCGTCACCGGCAGCGCCGCGCCGGCCGGCAGGGCCGACGGGGCCGCCAGGGCCAGACTGTCCACATGCGCCCGGGTCTGCGCGCTCACCCATTGCGGCCCGTCCGCCAGCGGATTCCGCCGGGCCGCCGCCGCCTCCGCCGGGCTCACCGGATCGACGCCGAACATCGTCCAGCCGGAGAATCCGCCCAGGTGCGGGGCCGTCGACGGGTTCTTGCCGGCGTTGCCGTTGATCAGGTACGGCACGCCGTCGACCCGGTCGGCGTGGAAGGTGCCGACGTGTGCGCCGACGAACAGCGCTCCCTTGCCGGTGTCCTGCTGGAAATCGGCCAGCCACCGTTCCAGCAGCGCCGCCTCCTTGCGGTCGCCGAGCTGGCTCGCCCTGGCCGGCGTCGGGTCCCGAGGCGCGTGGTGCTCCAGCACCACCACCGAGCCGATCGCCGGATTCCGGGCCGCGTCGTCCAACGCCGTACGCAGCGACCGGACCTGGGCGAAGCCGCCGCCGCGCAGGCTGCCGGTCGAGGTGTCCAGGGTGACGAACCGGGTACGGGTACCGCCACCGGCCGGGGTGTGGTCGAAGACCCGGGAGGTGTCCCCGAACACCGACCGGAAGTTCGTGATCGGGGCACCCATGATCTCGTGGTTGCCCGGCACGTAGTAGTAGGGCAGGGTGCCGCCCAGTTCCTCGTCCAGGATCCGCTTCGCCAGCGCGAAGTCGGCCGGGTACGCGGTGTCCACGAAGTCACCGTTGATCACCAGGAAGTCCGGTCGGGCGGCCCTGACCTCGCGGAGCGTACGGCGGGCCTGGGCGACCAGGTCGCTGTCCGGGTCGGCCGCGACGAACTGGGCGTCGGAGAGCACCGCGAACCGCCAGGGCGCCCGGTCCACGGTGCCGTCGGTGAGCACCACCCGGTCGGTCCGGAGCGGCTCGGCCGGCGGGGTCACCTCGGACGGCACTTTCGCGACGATGTCGTCGATGACCACCTCCCCGGTGTACGCCGCCGCCGCGTCGGTCTCCGCCACGTAGAACCGCCGGATCCGCACCGGGTACACCACCCCGGCCGGCACCGCCATCTCGACGTACCGCCAGCCGGTCCAGTCCAGGTACGGACCGCGCAGCACGTGCTGCTGGTCCAGCGCGTCGTGCAGGTGCAGGCTCGGCCACTCTCCGTTGCCGGCGCTGTGGATCCACATCCCGAACGCCTGCGGCTGGCCGGCGACCGGGATGTAGGCGGGTGGGTCGGCGTACGCGGCCCGGGTGCCGGTGGACTGGCCGAAGTCGTACGCCAGCTTCAGGCCGGTGCCGGTCCGGCCCGGCACCGGGGTGGCCGATCCGGTGGCGCGGGCCGCGCTGAACCGCCACGAGGCCGCGTCGTCGAACATCGCCACCGGTACCTCGGTGAGCCCGACGGTCACCGGTACGACGGTGCTGGTCCCGCCGACCCGCACGGTGACCAGTCCGGCGCCGCTGTCGACCTTGGCCCGCACCGACAGGTTGCCGTCCCCGGCCGGGGTGATCTCCAGCAGGTCCCGGTCGTACTCCAGCCGCACGTCGGCCGGCTCGATCGGCGCGGTGTTGCCCTCGGCGTCGTAGCCGACCACGCCGAACGTCCCGGTACCGTCCGCACCGGAGAGCCCGACCTTGTCCACGGTGCCGTCGATCCGGGCCAGCGGCCCGAGCACCGTCAGTGCCAGGGTGCCCTTCGCCCGGCCCCGGGCGGCGGTGACGGTGGCCGCGCCGGGTAGCCGGGCCCGGAACACCCCGGCGGAGTCGACCGTGCCCCGGGTCGCCGGCTCGGCCCGCCAGCTCGGCCGGCCGGCCGCCGGCCCGTAGGTCTCGTCGTAGCCGGCCGCGCTCAGCCGCCGGGTCAGGCCGGGAAAGACCCGGTCCGGGCGCCCGCCGCGCACCGGGCCGATCCCCGGCGCCGTCATCGGATCGAGCACGGTCTTCACCCAGTACGCGGTCAGCCGGCCGCTCCCCTGCGGGGCGTACAGCGCCAGGCCGTTCGGCACCGGACGCTCCGAGCCGTCCGACGGGGCGTTCTCCACCCGTACGGCCGGTTGGCCGGGTTCCCGGGCGAGCAGGGTGGACGAGCCGCCGCCGTCCAGGTTGAGCGCGTTGTGCGCGCCGAGTTCGGCCATCATCGCGCCGAGTTCGGTCAGCGTCACGCCCCGGCTGTCGGCCTGCCGCCCGTCCACGGTGAGCAGGTACATCTTCCGGCCGTCGGCGGAGAATCCGACCGCGGTCCGGGGCTCGGAGTTGACGTCGCCGATGTTCTGCGCCACCCCGTCCCGGACCAGTACCCGGTTGCCGCCGACCGCGGCACGCAGGGTGCTTCCGTCCGACGGCTTGGGCGCGTACGCGATGTCGACCTGGTCGCCGGGGCGCAGCGCCGCGAGCGCGTCGGCGCCGGCCTCCCGGCCGAGCAGGATCGTCGTACCGGCGGGGATGGGGCCGCTGCCGGCGGCGTCGGCCACCGTACCGACCCGACCGCCGACCACGGTCACCTCGGTGACCCGGCCGGCACCCTCGACCGCCCGGCTGCGGGGGTACGAGCCCCAGAGCGGCGTGAAGACGCCGACGCCGCCCGCGACGACCATGTTGTTGAACTGGGTGAGCGGAACCGGCCCGCTCGGCAGGGTGGCGGTGCCGTCGAAGTGCACCTGGACGACCCGGCCCACTCCCTCGGCGGTCACCCCGGCCGCCTCCACATGCCCGGCGACCGCCGACTGGACGAGCTGGCCACCCTGGATGCCGATGCCCTGGGCCGCGCCCGAGTTGTTGATGTCGAAGAAGTCTCCGTTGACCGCGGCCACCGCGCCGGCCCGGTCGACCGCCTTCCGCAGCGGTTCGGCCTTGGCCACCTCGCCGGAGTTGACGTAGTCGACGCTGAGCCCGCCGGTCAGGTCGGCGGTGAGCGCGTCGGCCCGGATCCAGCCGTTCGCGTCGAACCGGTCGTAAGAGGTCAGGTCGAGTCCGGGCGCGACGGGTCGGGTCCGGCTGTCCGTCTCGATCCCGTCGGCGTCGGCGGCGGCGACCGCGACCGGGGTGGACGACGGGGAGCCGGACGAGGAGGCGCGGGGGCTCTCGTCGACGGCGGTGCCGGTGGCGGGGGCCGGGATCGGGGCGGCCGGCACCGGGGCGGCCAGGGCCGGGACCGGGCCGACGACGGTCAGGGACGGCACCAGGAGCAGCAGACCGGCGAGGCGGGCGGATCGGCGGCGGATGACCATGTCCGGTAGTCAACCCGACCACGTATAGAAGTTTCAATACCTGACACCTGAACCGAAGGAAAATTCCACCCGTGCGGCGGCTACCGGTCCGGGCCACCACCGAGGACGTGCTCCCGCCCCCAGGCACCCAGCGGCGCCAGCGCCTCGTTCAGCGACACGCCGAGCGGGGTCAACGAGTACTCGACGCGCGGCGGCACCTCGTCGTACGCCTCCCGGCGCACGATGCCGTCCGCCTCCAACTCCCGCAGATGGGAGGCGAGCACCTTCTCGGTCACCCCGGGCACCAGCCTGCGCAGTTCACCGAAGCGGCACACCTGCTCGTCGAGCGCCCAGAGGATCAGCACCTTCCACTTGCCGCCGACCACGTCCATCGCCGCGTCGATTCCGCAGACGTACGCCCCCGGCCGTCGCGCACCGAGCATCACCCACCCCCTCCTGGTTGCCCCGCGCACGTCGAGGTAACCACCCACTTCGAGGTAACCACCCACTTCGAGGTGCGTACTTGTCCGCGTCGAGGCGCGGCGGCAAGTCTAGTGAGCGTGGAAACGAACACCCCTGCGAAGACCTCTCTCACCCTCCTCGGGCTCGGTGCCATGGGCACCGCGCTCGCCCGTACCTGGCTGGGCGCCGGGCATCCGCTGACCGTATGGAACCGCACCGCCAGCCGGACCGAACCACTCGCCGCCGAGGGTGCGACGGTCGCCGGCACGGCCGCCGGGGCGGTGGCCGCGAACGATCTCGTGGTGGCCTGCCTGCTCGACGACGCCTCGGTCCGGGAGGCGCTCACCGACGCCGACCTGACCGGCAAGGACCTGGTCAACCTCACCACCGGCACCCCGGCCCAGGCCCGCAGCCTCGCCCGGTGGACCCGGGAGCGCGGCGGGCGCTTCCTGGACGGCGGGATCATGGCGATTCCGCCGATGATCGGCGTTCCCGAGTCCGGCGGCTACGTCTTCTACAGCGGGTCCCGTTCGCTCTTCGACACCCATCAGCGCACGTTGGCCGTACCCACCGGCACCAGGTACGTGGGCGGCGATCCCGGCTTCGCCGCCCTGCACGACGTGGCGTTGCTGAGCGCGATGACCGGAATGTTCTCCGGGGTCGCGCACGCCTTCGCCCTGATCAGGAGGGAGGAGATCGCGCCGAAGGAGTTCGCCCCGCTGCTCGTCGAGTGGCTCACCGCGATGGCCACGCTCGTGCCCGGCACCGCCGCTCAACTGGAGAGCGGCGACTACACCGTGGGGGTGAGCTCCAACCTCGCCATGATGGTCGCGGGCAACGCGACCCTGCTCCGCACGGCCGAGGAGCAGGGAGTCAGCGCCGAACTGATGACCCCGTACATGGAGCTGATGGCGCGCCGACTCGCCGACGGACACGCCGACGAGAGCGAGACCGGCGTGATCGACCTGCTCGTCCGCTGAGCGGGTCGNNNNGGGGGGCCCGGCCGATATCGGCCGGGCCCCTCGTTGGTGGTGTCGAATCGCGCCGCTGTGGGCGCCCCGGGTCACTCCCCGGGGGTGGACTTCGCGATCTGCATCAGGAACTCGATGTTGGTCCGGGACTGCTTGAGCCGGTCCAGCAGCAGGTCGAGTGCGGCCTGCGAGTCCAAGGAGTGCAGCACCTTGCGCAACTTGTGGATGATGGCCAGCTCTTCCGGCGCGAGCAGGATCTCTTCCTTACGCGTGCTGGAGAGGTGGATGTCGATGGCCGGGAAGGTCCGCTTGTCGGCGATCTTCCGGTCCAGCTTCAACTCCGCGTTGCCGGTGCCCTTGAACTCCTCGAAGATCACCGTGTCCATCACGGACCCGGTCTCCACCAGCGCGGTGGCGAGGATGGTCAGCGAGCCGCCGTTCTCGATGTTCCGCGCCGCGCCGAGGAAACGCTTCGGCGGGTAGAGCGCGGTGGAGTCGATACCACCGGACATGATCCGACCACTGGCCGGCGCGGCCAGGTTGTACGACCGACCGAGCCGGGTCACCGAGTCGAGCAGTACGACCACGTCGTGGCCCAGCTCGACCAGGCGCTTGGCCCGCTCGATCGCCAGCTCCGCGACCGTGGTGTGGTCCTGCGGCGGGCGGTCGAACGTGGCCGCGACAACCTCGCCCTTGACCGAGCGCTGCATGTCGGTGACCTCTTCGGGCCGCTCGTCGACCAGTACGACCATCAGGTGACACTCGGGGTTGTTGGTCGTGATCGCGTTGGCGATCGCCTGGAGCACCATGGTCTTACCCGCCTTCGGCGGAGACATGATGAGCGCCCGCTGGCCCTTGCCGATCGGCGTCACCAGGTCCATGACCCGGGTGGTGAGGATGTGCGGCTCGGTCTCCAGCCGCAGTCGCTCCTGCGGGTACAGCGGGGTGAGCTTGTAGAACTCGGGCCGCCGCTTCGCCTCGTCCGGGTCCATCCCGTTGATCGTGTCGAGCCGGACGAGCGGGTTGTACTTGTCCCGCCGCTGCTCGCCGTCCCGGGCCGCCCGGACCGCGCCGGTGACGGCGTCACCGCGACGCAGGCCGTACTTCTTGACCTGGGACATCGACACGTAGACGTCGTTGGGACCCGACAGGTAGCCGGTGGTCCGGACGAACGCGTAGTTGTCGAGCACGTCGATGATGCCGGCCACCGGAACGAGCACGTCGTCCTCGTTGACCTGCGGCTCGCGGCTGCTGCTGCCGCCGCCCTCGCCGTTGTCCGGACGGTCGTTGCGTCCCCGACGCCGGTCCCGGAACCGGCTACGCCGGCTGCGCCGTCCACCGCTGTCGTCGTCGTCGCCGTCGTTGTCCCGGTCCACCGAGCGCTGGCCCCGGTCTCCACGCGGCTCGCCGCGCTCGGCACGGTCGTTGCCGCGCTCGCCCCGGTCATTACGGTCACGGCCGTTCCGGGAGTCACCACGGTCGGCCCGCTCACCGCGCTCGCCACCCTCGGTCCGCTCGGCGCTCTCGGCCCGGTCGCCACGCTCGGCACGGTCACCGCGCTCGGCCCGCTCGCCACGGTCGGCACGGTCACCGCGCTCGGCCCGCTCGCCACGGTCACCGCGCTCGGCCCGCTCGCCACGGTCACCGCGCTCGGCCCGCTCGCCACGCTCGGCCCGCTCGCCACGCTCGGCCCGCTCGCCACGCTCGGCCCGCTCCACCGGGGGCGCCTCGGTCTCCACCTCGGCGGTGGCGGAAGCGGCCCGGCTGGACCGCCGGGACGTACGCGTCCGCCCTTCGCCGCCGGCGGCGGCAGTGGCCGGTACCTGCTCAGCAGCGGCCCGGCGCTCACCGTCCGGTCGGTCGCTCTCGCGCACCTCGGCCCGTACCTCGTCGCGGGCCGGCGCAGCCGCGGCCGACACCTCGGCGCGGGGACGAGGCGCACCGCCACTGGCGGCACCGGCGGTGCCGGCCTGCCGTTCCGAGATCGCGGTGATCAGCTCGCCCTTGCGCATCCGGGCCGTACCGGAGATGCCGAGCGACGCGGCCAGGCTCTGCAACTCTGGCAGCAGCATCGCCGACAGCCCGGTCCCGGTCCGCCGACGGCGGGTAGAACCTGCGGTGGCTTCGCCAGCGACGTTGGAAACATCCGACGTCACGTCGGTGGTGTCGCTCAATGGATTCCTTCCCTCGTTAAGGCCGGGGCTGCCCGTGGCTCGAAGAGCTAACCGGCCGGGCGGCCTCGGTGCACCCGCCTCGCATGACGCGTCGCGGGAGTCTGTAACACAGCAGCCGGTTGGTTTCCCGACCCACCAACGTCGGTGAGCAGGTCTCGCCGCCTGCGGCGACCTGTGGAAACTGCGGTGCGGCGTGAACCTAGGCAGGGGTGAGACGGGCTGACCGCCGAAAGCTTCGGGGGTGCACCGACCCGCAGGAGTCGCATTGCTTCGCGGCTGTGCTAGGTCTAGAGCGTAATCAACTCTTCCGACCTGCGGCAACAGGGTCCCGCTCGGCGTGTCCCAGTCTACCCCTATAGACCCGTGCCCCGGCTACGTCTATGGGCAACCTTTGCGAGGTCCAGCGCATTCCCGGCGTGAATTCCTCGTCGAGGCTGGTCAGCGCCAGAATCGACGGGCCCGCCCCACTGATCACAGCGGCCACACCGGCAGCACGCAACTCAGCCAGAAGTGCCGCACTATTGGGCATTCCGCCCGCGCGATAGTCCTGGTGCAACCGATCCTCGGTCGCCGCGAAAAGCAGCCTCGGGTCGGCGGTCAGGGCGTGCACCAGCAGAGCGGCCCGTCCGGCGTTCCGGGCCGCGTCGCCGTGTGGCACCGTCGCCGGCAGGGCGGCCCTGGCCACCGCCGTCAGTCCCCGCTCCTGCGGGATGAAAACGGTGGCGTGGACGTCGGGGGAGACCGGCAGCGTCACCGCCCGGGCCGGGCCGTCCGACTCCGACCAGGCGATGGTGAACCCGCCGAGCAGGCAGGGCGCGACGTTGTCCGGGTGACCCTCCAGCTCGGCAGCCAGCCGCAGCGCCGCGTCGTCGTCGAGATCCCGGTCCCCGTCGATCACCAGGGCCCGGGCCAGCAGTACCCCGGCGACGATCGCCGCCGACGAGGAGCCCAGGCCACGGGCCTGCGGGATCCGGTTGACGCATTCGACGGCCAGCCCGGACGGTTGGCCGCCGAGCGCGTCGAAGCCGGCCCGCATGGCCCGGACGACCAGATGCTCGTCGCCGTCCGGCAACTCTCCCGCGCCCTGCCCGGTGACCTCGACCCGGCAGCCGTCCGGGCTGATCCGGGCACCGACGTCGTCGTACAGCGCCAGCGCCAGGCCGAGCGCGTCGAAGCCGGGGCCGAGGTTGGCGCTGGTCGCCGGCACCCGGACCCGGACCGGCTCGGAAAGGAAGGAGGGCCGCATCCGGCTCATGCTAGGTCCTCCCCATCCGGCACGGACCCCGGCGCCTCCCCCGGACCGGCCGCACCGGACGCCGCGTCGTCGCGGGACGGTCGCGGTGGCCGACCGGCCGAACGCAGCGCCAGCCGCAGCGCGTACTCGATCTGGGCGTTGACGCTGCGAAGATCGTCCGCCGCCCACCTGGCGATCGCGTCGTAGACCTGCGGATCGATTCGGAGCAGAAGTTTCTTGCGTTCGGCCATCGGTGTGCGGGCCCTAGCTGTAGAGAGATCCGGCGTTCACCACCGGCTGGACGGCCCGGTCACCGCAGAGTACGACCAGCAGGTTCGCCACCATCTGGGCCTTCCGTTCCTCGTCGAGTTCCACCACGTGCTCGTCGCGCAACCGCTCCAGCGCGTTCGAGACCATGCCCACCGCACCCTCGACGATCTTGAACCGGGCTCCGACGATCGCGCTCGCCTGTTGACGAGCCAGCATCGCCTGGGCGATCTCGGGCGCGTACGCCAGGTGCGTGGTACGTGATTCGAGCACCTCCACGCCGGCCAACTGGACCCGTTCGCGCAGTTCGGAGGTCAACTCCTCGCTGACCACGACGCTGTCCCGCAGGCTCGCCCGACCGGAGTCGTGTGCCTCGTACGGGTAACTGGTGGCCAGGTGCCGGACGGCCGCCTCGGACTGCACGGCGACGTACTCGACGTGGTCGTCGACGGCGAACGCGGCCTTGGCCGAGTCGACCACCTGCCACACGACGACCGCCGCGATCTCGACGGGATTGCCGTCGGCGTCGGAGACCTTGAGCCGGGCGGTCTCGAAGTTGCGTACCCGCAGCGTGACCCGGGCCCGGTCGGTGAGCGGCCAGGTCCAGTGCAGCCCGGAGTCCCGGATGCTGCCCACGTAGCGGCCGAAGAACTGCACGACCTGGGCCTCGTTCGGATTGACCACGGTGAACCCGGTGGCCATCACCGCGGCGAGTACGGCGTACCCGACGCTGACCGCGACGATCCTGGGGTGGACACCGGGCTCGTCGAGAACCGGCAGGATGCTCGCGATCCCGGCGGCGGCCAGGAGCAGCAGAACTCCGATCGAAATGAACCCCGAGATCCGGAAGGCGCCTCGTTCCATGACATCTCCCTGCTAGCGATGTGATATCACAACGATAGCCGACGGGCGCCACGAGAGAAAGAGTGGTGTCGCGGTGGGGTCACGGCAGCCGGGTCTGGTCCGCGGCGGCTCCCCGGGCCCGCTGCGAGAACCCGTAGCTGGCCACGCGCAGCCGCTGGATCAGGCCGGTCGGGTGCGGCCCCGAACCACGGCTGCCGTCCGGGTCGAAGGCCAGCGCCGCGTCCACCTCGTCGGGCAGCCGTGCGCCGAAGACGACCCGCCCGAACCGGCGCCACGGACCGGTCACGCCGACGGCGAAGAGGTCCAGGCAGGCCGCGTCCCGGTCGGCGACCGAGGCCACCTCGTCCAGGGTGCGGCCGAGGGGGCGGATCGAGCGCGCGGTGACATACACCCGCCGGTTGTCGATCCGGTACGCCAACAGGCTGCCGTACGGGCCGGCGAAGTCGTACCTCGGAATCGGCAGGTGTCGCAGCACCCGCCGCTGACTGCTCGTGGAGAGCATCAGGTCGAACGGGCCGGCGTCCCCGTGCAGCCGGAGGGCGAGGCCCAACAGGTCGGGCCAGCCGTCCGGGGTGGGTGTGCCACGGGAGAGCCGTACGGTCCCGGCACAGCGGCCCGGACGGCCCGCCATCCGGACCGCCAGCGGCCCCCACAGCTCGACCTGCCCGGTGAATGAGAGCCCGCGCGGGTGCAGCAGCCGACCGCCGCGCCACCTGGCCAGGCGGCCGGCCACTCGGGCATCCGGCACCACGTCGATGGCCCCGGAGTACCCCCGGCAACCCCGCAATATCGGCGTCGCCCGGTTTTTCCGTCCCCTCGCCCCATGCCACCGCGCCTCGGGTCAGCCTGGCTGGCCCGCCGGCTGCGGGGCCGTCTCCGGGCCCTCCTCGCCGGACAGGTCCAGCCGCCGGGTCGCCACCCACCAGCCGATGGCGTAGACGAGGGTGGTCAGCCCGCAGCCGGCCAGCACCACCCGCTGGTCGACGTGGTCCACCACGCCGGCCACCGCCAGTTGGCTGACCGCGATGGCCACGGTCGCCAGCATCATGTCGGTGGCGAAGACCCGGCCCCGCAACCGGTCCGGCACCTCCCCCTGCAACGCGTAGTTCGACATCACCCAGTTGCTGCCCCCGGCGAAGTGCGCGACGAAGACCAGCACCAGGACCAGCGGGAACCAGTTGGTGAGCGACACGCCGAGATAACCCAGCCCGTACGCCGACATCGACAGCGCGAGGCCGGGCAACAGCCAGGACCGGTGGTGCAGCACCCGGCGCATCAGCAGCGGCCCGACCAGCACGCCCGCGCCGCGTACCGCGAAGAGCAGGCCCGTGCCCAGCGCACCGACCCCGTACAGGCCGGCGAGCAGTGGAAAGACGGTCAGCACGCCGTTGCCGAGACCGACCGCGCTCTTGACGGTCACCAGCGCCAGTACCCGGGGACGCCGCCCGATGTACTGCAACGCCTCCCGGATCGCCGTCCACGGATGCGGCGTCGGCAGGTCATGATCGCGGGGCGCCTGCAACGGGCGGCGGATCCGCCAGGTCAGGCCGGAGGCCACGGCCAGGCCGATCGACGCCACCCAGAAACAGGCGTACGGGCCCACCGCGGCGGTCAGCACCCCGCCTAGTGACGCCCCGACGATGCTCATCGTGCCCCACGACGAGCCCGCGATCGCGTTCGCGGCGGGCAGGTCCTCCGGGTCCACCACGTTCGGCAGGGCCGCCTGTGCGGCGGGTGAGTAGAACGCCTTCGCGATCGCCACCGCCCCGATCGCGAGCAGCGCCAGCCAGGCGGTGCCGGAGCTTCGTACGCCGAGCAGCAGGACGATCGCGGCAAGCGCGGTCAGGTTCGACGCGATCAGGATCTTCTTGCGGTCCAGTCGGTCGGCGACGGTCCCGGCGTACGGCAGCAGCAGGGCGAGGATTCCGTTGTCGACGGCGAGCACCAGTGCACCCCACACACCGCTGCCGGTCAGCTTCGGAAGCAGCACCAGCAGCGGCACCATGACGAACCAGTCGGCCCCGAACACCACGAGTTCGGCGCTGAGCAGACGGCGGAAGTCACGGTTGCGTGTAAGGACAGAAAGGGGTGACGACACGTACCGGGACCCTACCCGCCAGCGTCCGGACCCCTCGTGGGACGGCGGCGGGCCAGGCCGGGGTGTCCGGCCTGGCCCGATCCGCTCAGTTCTCCGTCAGCCCGCTCAGTTCTCCAGCAGCCCGCTCACTCCTCGGTCGGCGGCAGCGGCGACCGGCGGCTCTTCGGCAGCCGCAGCACCTCGAACTGGTCGGTGCCGTCGATCAACGCTCCGGACGGCATCGGACGCCCGCCGACCGGTCCCGCCGGCCCAGCCGTCGCACCCGCCGCCGCGCCGGCCGCTACCGGCGTACCCGGGCCCGACCCGGCACCGAACCCGCCCGGCTCGGCCGAGCCGGCTCCATCGGCGGACCCGCCGCGACGGCGACGCATCCGCTCCTTGGTGTTCTCGACCATCGTGTAGAGCGTCGGCACCAGCACCAGGGTGAGCAGCGTCGAGCTGATCAGACCGCCGATCACCACCACCGCCAGCGGCTGCGAGATGAACCCGCCCTCGCCGGTCAACCCGAGCGCCATCGGCAGCAGGGCGAAGATGGTCGCGATGGCGGTCATCAGGATCGGTCGCAGCCGGCGCCGGCCGCCCTCGACCACCGCCTCGATCACACCCATCCCCTGGGCCCGGTACTGGTTGACCAGGTCCATCAACACGATCGCGTTGGTCACCACGATGCCGACCAGCATCAGCACACCGATCAGGGCCGGTACGCCCAGCGGCGTACCGGTGGCCAGCAGCAGGCCGATCGCACCGGTGGCGGCGAACGGGATGGAGACGAGCAGGATCAGCGGCTGGATCAGGCTGCGGAAGGTGGCCACCATGATCACGAAGACGATCGCGATCGCGGCGAGCACCGCGAGGCCCAGGTCGGCGAAGGCCTCCGCCTGGTCGGCGCTGACCCCACCCACCGCGAACGTCGCGCCCGGCACCTCGATCGCGTCGAGGCGCTTCTGGAGGGCGGCGGTGGTCGCGCCCAGGTTCGAGGCGGTCGACGTACCGGTGACCGTGGCGCTGCGCTCCCCGTCGATCCGGGTCACCGCCAGCGGTCCCTGCACCTCGGTCACCTCGGCGATGTCGTCCAGCTTGACCGCACCGCCCGGTCCCACCGGCAGGGCCCGCAACGCGTCGATGCCGGCCGGCGGCTGGCCCGTACGCAGCACCACGTCCTGCTGCTCACCGCCGAACGTCACCTTGCCGAGCGGGCTGCCCCGGAACTGCTGCGCGACGAGCTGGCCGACGGCGGCGTCGGAGAGCCCGAACCGGGCGGCGGCGGCCCGGTCGACCTTGATGTCGATCCGGGGCGCGCTGTCCGCCAGGCTGCTCTGCACGTCCGTCACGTCCGGGGTGTCCGACATGGCCCGCTGTACCTGCTCGGTCGCCCGGGCCAGCACGTCGACATCGCCGGCCCGCACGATCACCTGGAGCTGGTTGACGGATCCGCCGCCCGGCCCACCGGCCCCGCCGAAGCTGACCTCGCCGGCTCCGCTGAGCTTGTCGAACTCCGTCCGCAACGTCTCCTTCAGCGCTGTGGCGTCGGCGTCGGAGCTGAGCGCGACGGAGAAGTTGGCGCTGTTGACGCTGCCGCCCCCGCCGAACGGGTTCGCGCCGCCGCCCACCGTCACCTGGTAGGAGTCGATCCCGTCGGTACGCTCCAGCACCGTCTCGACCTGCTTCGCGGCCGCGTCGGTGGCACCCAGACTGCTGCCGACCGGCAGTTCCTGGCTGATGCTGAGCGTGTCCTGTCCGGAGTCGTCGAGGAAGTTGGTCTCCAGCCGGGTGGCGAGCCCGAAGGTGCCGAAGAGCACGACCAGGCCGAGGGCGACGGTCAGCCAGCGCCGCCGGGTGGCGAACCGGATCACCGGCAGGTAGCCGCGCTGGAGTGGGCTGCGCAGCTCCTTCTCCTCCGCCGCCCGCCGGAGCGCCTCCGCGCTCGCGCCGCCGTTCGCCGGCCGGAGGAACCAGTAGGCCAGCACCGGGATGATGGTCAGCGACACCAGCAGCGAGGCGAGCAGCGCCACCGTCACGGTGATCGCGAACGGCGCGAAGAGTTGTCCGACGAACCCGCCGACCAGCACGATCGGCGTGAATACGGCGACGGTGGTGAGGGTGGACGCGGTGACCGCGCCGGCGACCTCCCGGACTCCGCCGATGATGGCGTCGCGTTTCTCCTCGCCGTACCCGAGATGTCGTTTGATGTTCTCCAGGACCACGATCGAGTCGTCGACCACCCGGCCCACCGCGATGGTCAGCGCGCCGAGGGTGAGCAGGTTGAGCGAGTACTCGCCGACCCAGAGCGCGATCAGCGCCACCAGCACGGAGAGCGGGATGGAGACCGCCGTGACGAGGGTGGACCGGATCGAGAGCAGGAACACCAGGATCACCAGCACCGCCATGACCAGCCCGAGCAGGCCCTCGGTGGTCAGGCTCTCGATGGACTTCTCCACGAACGGCGCCTGGTCGAAGACCACGCTCAGGGTCGCGCCGGAGGCGGTCGAGAGGTCGGCCAGCCGGTCCCGGATCTCGTGCGAGATACGTACCGCGTTGCCGTCCGGCGAGGCGGTGACCATGATGCCGAGGCTGTCGGTGCCGTTGGTCCGGGTGAACGAGGTCGGCGCGGCGAGTTGCTGCTCGACGGTCGCGATGTCGCCGAGCCGGACCGGTTGGCCGCCGGCCTGGGCCGGCGGCAGGAAGATCCCGGCGAGTTCCTCGACCGAGGAGATCCGGCCACCGATCTGGACCGTGCGGGTCTGGTCGTTCTCGGTGACCGCGCCGGCCGGGATCGTCACGCCGTTGGCCTGGAGTGCGGTGCCGATCGCGGTCGGCGAGACGCCGGCCGCGCCGAGCTTGGCCGGGTCGGGAGTGATCACCACCTGCTGGTCGCGCGCGCCGGTCACCTCGACCGTGCGGACCCCGTCGATGGACTCCAGTTCGGGTACGACGGTGTCGGCGAGCCGGTCCGCGAGGGCCCGCTCGTCGCCGCTGCCGGCCGCCGCCAGCACCACGGCGGGCAGGTCGTCGGTGCTGCCGGCGATCACCTGCGGCTCGACGCCCTCCGGAAGCTGGATCCGGTTCAGCGCGGTCTGCATCTTGTTGACCGCGTCGTCGAGGTCGGTGCCGAACTCGTACTCGACCTGGAGGGTGGCGCTGCCCTCCTGGGACGTCGAGGTGACCTTGTCCAGTCCGGCGATGCCCTGGATGCTGTTCTCGATCGGCTCGGCGACCTGCTCCTCGACAACCTCCGGCCCGGCGCCCGGGTACGGGGCGATGATGAAGGCGGCCGGGAACTCCAGCGAGGGCAGGAGCTGCTGCTTCAGCGACGGCACGGCGTACGCGCCGAATGCCGTGATCACGATCGCGATGAGCGCGACGAGCCCTCGGTTGGCGAGACTGAGTCTGGCGAGGAACGACATCAGCGGCTCACTCCTGTGTATCGAGTTGGCGCGAGATTTGTGATCGCGCGAGTTCTCACGTCGGCGCGGCAGGAGGAAGTCTGCCTGACCCGCATCCCCGTCCCGAAATCGGGGCGCTGGGCGCAGCCTGCGGGTCGGCCCGGTCGGCGGGCAACCCCTGCTCAGCAGCCTCTCAGCTCGCCGTACCGCCCCGTGCCGCCCCGTGCCGCCCCGTCCGCCGGATCGGGCGACAGGATCCGGTACGGGTGCCGGCCGACGCGGCGGACAGAAAGGCCGGAGAAAGGTCGGACGGTTCGCCTAAGGTGACCGTTCCAGCCCTCTACAAAGGAGCAACGTGACCCGCTTCCGTCACGCCCTGATCGTCGCCGGCGTTGCCGTGACCGCGACGGCCCTGCTGCCCCCGGCTCCCGCCTCGGCGGACACGGTCAGCAAGCACGTCCACATCATGTTCCGGAGCCACGACAGCAATGCGGGTATGGACCTCGACGTGGCCAGCGTGGCGGGCGCCACCACCATCGACGTCGACTGGGCCGACAACCAGTGCCGGGACACCGAGAGCGGCCGTACCTGCGACTTCGTCTTCCGGAACTCGGACGCCGTCCCGGTACGCCGCTTCTCGTTCGGGTTCGACCAGGGCGGCTTCTCCACCCGGCTGCCCTACCAGGAGACCCGCCGCACCTGCACGTACGCCAACGAGGAGGAGGTGGCCTGCGCCGAGGAGTACGGCAGCGGCGTGACGACCATCGACGTGACGTGGACGGGCAGCAGCGAGCCCACCCGCTCCCGGCGGACCGACGAGGACGGCCGGGTGCACGTGACCACCTCGGCGTACGCCACGGTGAGCGGCACCGCCCACGGCCTGACCTATGGCGGACCGCTGAGCCTCGGCTGGCTCACCCGGATCCGCACCATCGACCCGCAGTCCTGACGATGCCGGGCCGCCGGCTCCGGCCGGCCGCCCGGATCAGGCGAGGTCGAGTGCGCGGGCGGCGGTTGGCACGTCGTTGCGGATGGTGATCGGCGAGGGCGCGGTCGAGATGGCCCACTCCGGGTCCTTGAGGCCGTGCCCCGTCACCGTGCAGACCACGGTCGACCCGCTCGGCACCATTCCGGCGGCGGCCTGCTGCAACAGCCCGGCGACACTGGCCGCGCTGGCCAGCTCGACGAAGACGCCCACCTCACGGGCGAGCAGCCGGTACGCCGACAGGATCTCCCGGTCGGTCACCGCCGCGATCAGCCCGCCGGAGGCGTCCCGGGCGTCCACCGCCTTCGTCCAGCTCGCCGGGTTCCCGATCCGGATCGCGGTGGCGATCGTGGACGGTTCGCGGACCGCCGTACCGGTGACGATCGGTGCGGCGCCGGAGGCCTGGAAGCCGTACATCTTCGGGCGACGGGTGGAGTTGCCGGCGTCGGTCTCCTCCTCGTAGCCCATCCAGTACGCGGTGATGTTGCCGGCGTTGCCGACCGGCAGGCAGTGGATGTCGGGGGCGTCACCGAGCGCCGCGACGATCTCGAACGCCGCCGTCTTCTGGCCGTGCAGCCGGTCGATGTTGACCGAGTTGACCAGCGCCACCGGATAGTCCTGGGCCAGTTTGGCGGCGAGCGCCAGGCAGTCGTCGAAGTTGCCGTTGATCTGGAGCAGCCGGGCGCCGTGGACCAGCGCCTGGGCCATCTTGCCCAGTGCGATCTTGCCCTGCGGAACGAGTACGGCGCAGGTGAGCCCGGCCCGGGCCGCGTACGCCGCCGCCGAGGCGCTGGTGTTGCCGGTGGACGCGCAGATGATCGCCTTGTTGCCGGCCTCGACCGCCCTGGAGACCGCCAGCGTCATGCCCCGGTCCTTGAACGAGCCGGTGGGGTTGGCGCCCTCCACCTTGAGATAGACGTCACAGCCGAGCCGCGCGGAGAGCACCGGCGCCGGCAGCAGCGGAGTGTTTCCCTCGTTGAGAGTGATCACCGGCGTGGCCTCGCTGACCGGCAGCCGGTTCCGGTACGCCTCGATCAAGCCCCGCCACATATCTCTCTCCTCGCACCTGCGGTACCCGCCCGGTCTGGTCGGCAGCGGCGGGTCAGCTCCACGGTGACCCAGGGTCGCCGATCGGCTGCACCCGCACCAGCCGCTAACCACCTGGCGGGACGAACGGACCACCACGTGATCAACCACGTGATCGACCGTCGGACCGCGCCGGGCGGTCCGCTACCGGCTGCCGCCCTCGACCCGGAGCACGCTGGCGATCGAGCGGACGATCTCCAACCTGCGCAGTTCCTCGACCGTCGCGGCGAGCGCGGCGTCCGGCGCGGCATGCGTCACGATCACCAGGATCGCGTCGCCACCCCGGCCCACCGGACCGGGACCATCCGCCGGACCGGACGGCGCGGACGCCTGCCGTACGGTCGCGATCGACACGTCGTGCCGGGCGAACACCCCGGCGACCGCCGCCAGTACGCCCGGTCGGTCGGCAACGTCGAGGCTGATGTGGTAGCGGGTGACCGCCTCCCCCATCGGCCGGATCGGCAGCGCCGCGTACGACGACTCGCTCGGGGCACGGACCCCGGCCAGGTGGTTGCGGGCCGCCGCGACCACGTCGCCGAGCACCGCGCTCGCGGTCGGCGCACCGCCGGCACCCCGACCGTAGAACATGAGCTGACCTGCGGCAGCGGCCTCGACGAAGACCGCGTTGAAGGCGTCGCCGACGCTGGCCAGCGGATGGCTGACCGGGATCATCGCCGGATGCACCCGGACGCTGACCGATTCGGTTCCGGTGGAGTCCGGGCCCCGGGAGGCGATGCAGAGCAGCTTGATGGTGCAGCCCATCGCCTTGGCGCTGGCCATGTCGGCCGCGGTGACCTCGGTGATGCCCTCCCGGTAGACGTCGGCGGCGGTCACCCGGGTGTGGAAGGCGAGCGAGGCCAGGATCGCGGCCTTCGCGGCGGCGTCGAAGCCCTCCACGTCGGCGGTCGGATCCGCCTCCGCGTAGCCCAGTCCGGTCGCCTCGTCCAGCGCCTCCGTGAAGCCGGCGCCGGTGGCGTCCATCGCGGAGAGGATGAAGTTGGTGGTGCCGTTGACGATGCCGGTGACCCGGCTGATCGTGTCGCCGTGCAGGGACTCGCGCAACGAACGGAGCAGCGGGATCGCCCCGGCCACCGCCGCCTCGTAGTAGAGGTCGGCACCGCCCTCGGCGGCGGCGTCGTGCAGCGTGCCGCCGTCCTCGGCCAGCAGGGCCTTGTTGGCGGTCACCACGCCCTTGCCGGCCCGCATCGCCTCGACCAGCCAGGTGCGGGCCGGCTCGATCCCGCCGACCACCTCGATCACCAGGTCGACGTCGTCCCGCTTGACCAGGCCGAGCGCGTCGGTGGTGAACAGCGACGGGTCAGCGGGCAGCGGTCCCCGCTCGCGGGCGAGCCGGCGTACGGCGATGCCGGCCAGTTCCAGCGGCGCACCGACCCGGGCGGTCAGGTCGGCGGCCTGCTCGTGCAACAGCCGTACCACCTCGGCACCGACGGTGCCGCAACCGAGCAGGGCCAGACGGACTGGTCTCGTCATCGGCTTCGCGGCGTGGACACCCGGCCGCCCGGGGACGGGAGGTGACGCCGCTGCCTCCCTTCGGGAAATCGTCGTACCGGGGCGGTTGGCGGTGCAGCAGGAAACCCACGGGCGACCGTGGACTCCCTGCCGGTCAGAGCCGGGAAGATGTCAACCCACGTCCAATGCAAGCAGATCGTCTTCGGTCTCCCGCCGGACGATCACCCGCGCGCGGCCGTTCCGGACCGCCACGACGGGGGGTCGTGGGACATGGTTGTAGTTGCTGGCCATGCTCCGGCAATAGGCACCCGTTCCGGGCACGGCGAGAAGATCTCCGGGCTGCACGTCGGCGGGCAGGAATTCATCCTTCACCACCACGTCCCCAGCCTCGCAATGCTTTCCCACCACCCGGGCGAGAATCGGCTCGGCCACCGACGCCCGGGAGGCGATGGTCGCCGAGTACGACGCGCCGTACAGCGCGGTCCGGATGTTGTCGCTCATCCCGCCGTCGACGCTGACGTAGGTACGGAGCCCGTCCACGTCCTTGACCGTGCCGACCTCGTAGAGGGTGAACACCGCCGGACCGATGATCGCCCGGCCGGGCTCGATCGACAGCCTCGGACCGGCCAGTTGCAGCGCGGCACACTCGTCATCGACGATCTTGTTGAGCCGCTTGGCCAGGTCGTGCGGTGCCGCCGGGTCGTCCTGGGTCGTGTAGGCGATGCCGAACCCGCCGCCCAGGTCCAGTTCCGGCAGTTCGACCCCGCGCGCGTCCCGGATCTGTGCCTGGAGCGCCAGCACCCGCCGGGCGGAGACCTCGAACCCGCTGGTGTCGAAGATCTGCGAACCGATGTGCGAGTGCAGTCCGCGCAGCTCCAGCACGTCCTCGTCGAGGATCTTGAAAGCGGCGGCCGCCGCCGCACCACCGGCGAGCGAGAAGCCGAACTTCTGGTCCTCGTGCGCGGTCGCGATGAACTCGTGGGTGTGCGCCTCGACGCCCACGGTGACCCGGATCATCACCTGCGGCCGTACGCCGCGCTCCCGGGCCAGCGCGGTCAGCCGGTCGATCTCCTGGAAGGAGTCGACGACGATCCGGCCCACCCCGGCGTCGAGGGCCCGGGCGAGTTCGGCCGGTGACTTGTTGTTGCCGTGGAACCCGATCCGTTCGGCCGGCATGCCGGCGGACAACGCCACCGCCAACTCCCCGCCGGAGCAGACGTCGAGGTGCAGGCCCTCCTCGGCGATCACCCGGACCACCGCCCGGCAGGTGAACGCCTTCCCGGCGTAGTAGATGTCCTCGTCCGGGAATGCTGCCCGGAACTCCCGGCACCGGTCCCGCAGGTCGTCCTCGTCCAGGACGTACACCGGGGTGCCGAACTCCGCCGCCAGCTCGCGGATGCCGAGACCGGCGACCACGAGCGCGCCGTCGGCGTCCCGGGTGACGTTGCGCGGCCACAGGTGCGGCACGAGGGCGTTGACGTCTTCCGGGGTACGCAGCCAGGCCGGCCCTCGGACCCCGAGGTCGCCGTGCAGCGCCCCCGCTTCGTGAGCCCGCATCACTTCTCCTTCGCCGCGCCCACGCGCGGTGGTTCGCTTTTCCCGGCGGCGCCTGTCCCGGTGACACCCGTCCCCGTCGCGCCCGTCCCGGCCACATCCG
Source organism: Plantactinospora solaniradicis (assembly GCF_042658085.1). Classification (NCBI taxonomy): domain Bacteria; kingdom Bacillati; phylum Actinomycetota; class Actinomycetes; order Micromonosporales; family Micromonosporaceae; genus Plantactinospora; species Plantactinospora solaniradicis. The sequence goes on from NZ_JBHSPR010000020.1 coordinate 20,158, forward strand.
TCCCGGCCGAATCCCTCCCGGCCAGATCCGCTCCGGTCACATCCGCTCCGGTGCGGAGACGCCGAGCAGGGCCAGGCCGTTGGCCAGGACGATCCGGGACGCCTCGACCAGCCACAACCGGGCCCGGGTCAGGTCGGTCGCCGGTTCGTCACCCACCGGCAGGACCCGGCAGGCGTCGTAGAACCGGTGGTACGTGCCGGCCAGCTCCTCCAGGTAGCGGGCGATCCGGTGCGGCTCGCGCAACTCGGCCGCGGTCGCGACCACACCGGGGAACTCGCCGAGCGTCTTGATCAGCTCGTTCTCCTTGGCGTGGCTGAGCAGCCCCGGGTCGAAGTCGTCCCCCCGGGTCACCCCGAGGTCGACCGCGTAGCGCAGCAGCGAGGCGATCCGGGCGTGCGCGTACCGCACGTAGTGCACGGGGTTGTCGTTCGAGTTCTTGGTGATCTCGTCGATGTCCAGGGTCAGCGGCGAGTCCGTCGAGGAGCGCGCCAGCGAGTAACGGGCCGCGTCCACGCCGACCGCGTCGACGATGTCGTCGAGCGTGATGATGTTGCCGGCCCGCTTGGACAGCCGTACCGGCACGCCGTTGCGGACCAGGTTGACCAGTTGGCCGATCAGGATCTCGATGTTGAAGTCCGGGTCGTCCCCGGCGCAGGCGGCGATCGCCCGGAGCCGGTTCACGTAGCCGTGGTGGTCGGCGCCGAGCAGGTAGACGCACTTGTCGAAGCCGCGCTCCCGCTTGTTGATGTAGTACGCCGAGTCGGCGGCGAAGTAGGTCAGCTCGCCGTTGCTCCGGATCAGCACCCGGTCCTTGTCGTCACCGAAGTCGGTGGTGCGCAGCCAGATGGCGCCGTCGGCGTCGTACACGTGGCCCTGCTCGCGGAGCCGGCCCAGCGCGTGCTCCACCGCGCCGCTGCTGTGCAGGGTGCGCTCGGAGAACCAGACGTCGAAGTGCACGCCGAACCGCTCCAGGCTGGCCCGCATCTCGTCCAGCATCAGGTGGTAGCCGCGGTCCTGGAAGACGGTCATGGCCTCGTCGGCCGACAGGTCGAGCACGTCGGGCCGCTCGGCGACGACCCGGGTGGCGATCTCCGCGACGTACTCGCCCGGGTAGCCGTCCTCCGGGGTCGGCTCGCCCCGGGCCGCCGCGTACAGCGACCGGCCGAAGCGCTCGATCTGGGCACCGGCGTCGTTGACGTAGTGCTCGCTGGTGACCTCGGCGCCGGCCTTGGCGAGAATCCGGCGCAGCGAGTCGCCGACCGCCGCCCACCGGGTGTGCCCGAGGTGGATCGGGCCGGTCGGGTTCGCCGAGACGAACTCCAGGTTCACCCGCTGCCCGGTGAGCCGGTCGCTGCTCCCGTACGCCTGACCGGCCTGGACCACCTCGCGGGCGAGCTGACCGGCGGCGGCCGGATCGAGTCGGATGTTGAGGAAGCCCGGTCCGGCGATCTCCACCGATTTGACACCCGGTGTCCGGCCCAGCTCCTCGGCGAGGGCGGCGGCCAGTTCCCGGGGCGGCAGGCCGACCCGCTTGCTCAACTGCAACGCGATCGTGGAAGCGTAGTCGCCGTGCTCGGGATTGCGCGGTCGCTCCAGCGCCACCGACTCCGGCAGTACGGAGGGATCGAGACCACGCCGGGCGAAGACGGCGTGGGCGGCGGCGAGGACGGCCTCGGCGAGATTGGCGGGAGTCACCGAAACATGTTACCGGGGGTAGACTCGGTCACTCGGTGGCGACCCTGCGAGTGTACGGCCCGCCATCCCCTGACCGACCGACCTGACGAGGGACCATGAGCATCAGCACCTCGGGCGGCGAACAGCGCCGTCCGTCCGTGGTCAGCACCGGAAAGAAGGCGCCGGCCGGCGGCAAACCCGCCGAGGGCGGCAAGACGTCCGGGGCTAAGCCCGCCGAGGGCGGGAAGGCGGCCGGGGCCAAGCCCGCGGGGACGGCTGCCAAGACCTCCTCGGCCGGCCGGGTGCCGGCCAACCGGTCCGGCGGCGGAGGTGGCAAGAAGCCGCAGCAGCGCCGGCCGGTCGCTCCGGTACGGGTCAGCCAAGGCCGCTCGTGGGGTTCGATCGGCCTCTTCGTGGCCGTCGGCGTGGTCACCGCCGCGATCATCGGGTACGGCGCCTACGCGGTGATCCAGAACGGCAAGAGCTGGGAAGACAAGGCCTCTGCCATCGACGGCATCACCAACTACCGGGAGACCGACCCGTCGGTGGTGGAGCCGTTCCCCGGCAAGCAGTCGCACGAGGCGGGCCCGCTGACATACAAGATCAACCCTCCGGTCGGCAGCAGCCACAACAACGCCTGGCAGAACTGCATGGGTGACGTGTACGACGCGCCGATCGCCAACGAGCACGCGGTGCACAGCCTGGAGCACGGCGCGGTCTGGGTCACGTACAAGTCGGATCTGCCCGCCGACCAGGTGGAGCAGCTGGCCAGCAAGGTCCGTGGCAACGAATTCATGCTGATGAGCCCGGTACAGAACCTGGACAAGCCGATCTCGTTGCAGGCCTGGGGCTACCAGCTCAAGCTCGACAGCGCGGACGACGGCCGGATCGACGACTTCATCGGAGCGCTGCGGCAGAACGCCTCCATGGAGCCCGGCGCACCCTGCTCCGGCGGCATCACGGCCACCGGTACGACTCCGCGGGACAACGTGCAGGGTGACCAGCCGCAGGTTCCGCAGGGCGGCTGATCAATTTGACCATCGGGTCGGGGGCGCTGGCGACCGCTGGCGCCCCGGAGGACGGGACCATCGAGCGCGGTCCGGGTCGGCGTACCGCCGGCACGGCCGCGCTGGCGCTCGCCATCCTGCTCGGGCTGCTGCTCGGCTTCGCCAGCGGACTGCTCGCCCCGGGCCTGCTCCGGCCCGGTGACGGTTCACCGGAGGCCGGGTTCGCCCGGGACATGTCGTCGCACCACGCCCAGGCCGTGGAGATGTCGATCCTGGCCCACGAGAAGTCCACCGATCCGGACGTACGGACCCTGGCCGCCGACATCGCGCTCACCCAGCAGGCCCAGATCGGCACGATGCAGGCCTGGCTGAAGACCTGGAACCTGAACCCGACCGGCAGCAAGCCGCGAATGGCCTGGATGCCGGACGCCGCCGGTGCGGTGAAGAACGGGCTGATGCCCGGGATGGCCACCGACGCCCAGCGGGCCGAGCTGCGCGCCGCCACCGGCCGCGACTTCGACGTCCTCTTCCTGCGGTTGATGCGCGATCATCACCTCGGCGGGATCCACATGGCCGAGGGCATCCTCGAGCTCTCCGACGACGCGCAGGTGACCGCGCTGGCCAACTCCATGGTCGCCGGGCAGAAGAAGGAGATCGAGTTGATCCAGTCCCTGCTCGGCAAGTTCGGAGCCCAGTAGTTCGACACCTCTGCCTGTACCGCCGTTACCCGTACCGCCTACGGCGGCCGTCCAGCCCGGACGGCCGCCGTTCCGGTTCCCGTGCCCCGGCCCGACCCTGACACCGGCGAGAGGTACATCCGTTAAGAGCGGCTTAGCCCAGTTGCCCGGTTTGCCAAGCTTTCTCCATACATAACGTGACCAGTCATGAAGTGTCGTCGTTGTCCTAGACATGGCGGTTGCTCTTCGGGACGGACGTCGGTCGGTCACCAGTTGGTGCCGTCGACACACCATCGGCGGCGACGGTGCGGTGGCGGCCGTACGTCGCGGACAACGGTCGGGCGAGGGGGGCACCCTCAGCCGGGACCAGGAACTCGACCTGATCGAAACGATCCGCGGCTGCTATCCGGACCAGCTCGGACTGGACGACGAACTCTGGACCCGGCAGAGCGTCGCCGTCCTCGCCCAACGCCGGTACGGCCAGCGGCTCGAAGACGGCGACGTCAGCGGCTACCTGCGAGCCTGGGGCCTCGGCCCACGTGAACCCACCGACCGGGCCTGCGGCCTCTGCGTCGACGCCGTGATCGACTGGCTGGAACGGCAGTATCCGGCGATCGTGCGCTCCGCCCAGGAGCACCGGGCGGAACTGTGCTGGATCGGCCGGACCCGACTGCACGGGGTGGTACCCGCCGCGGACGTACTGTCCGCCGTCTCCGTACGCGGCCGGGTGCGGTTCACCGTCGCCACCCCGAGCGTCGACCCGACACTCCCCCGGGACTTCCTGCGCCGACTCAGCGGCCCGGACGGCCGCGCCGTACAGGTCGTGGTCGACGGCTCCTGGACCCGGGCCGAGTGGCCCCGGAAACTCCCCCCGCGCATCGTGCTGCACGCGTTGCCGAGTTGCGGCCGGTAACGGTAGCCGGGCGGATCGTCGACTCCCGCCACCCTGGGCGCACGGGGCCGGTACGCCGACACGGCGGATACCGATTCGGTCCCGCGCACCCTTGTTTGCTACTCTTTCGTGGTCGCTGAGCCCCCGTAGCTCAGGGGATAGAGCACCGCCCTCCGGAGGCGGGGGCGCAGGTTCGAATCCTGCCGGGGGCACACTTGCTAAGGAAGCTTTGACCAGCACAGAAACGCCCCTGACCAGGCGAAACCCGGTCAGGGGCGATCTTCGTATGTCCGGCCGTTTCGCGGGTGCCTGTGCCGAATACGTGCCGAAGTTCCGGGCCGGTCGGTCGTGGCCCAGGGCACGCTGTATCCGCTGCCCACGCTGTATCCGCTGCCTGAGTTCCGTGTCGCCTCCGTCTAGGCACTTGGCGTAGATCCTCAGCAGCACTTCCACAGACTGCCCTGCCCACTCGGCCACCGGCGTCGGCGGTATTCCGCCGTTGAGCCATGTCGACACAGCGGCGTGCCGCAGGTCGTACGGCGTTCGCGCCAGTGGCGACGCGACACCTCGGGCGTGAACACGTCGGCCCTGTCCTACGCCACACACAGTTGATCGTGCCCATGAATAACTCCTCCTTGTTGCGCTCCCCCACGAACAACCGACCGCGGGCCGTATCCGAACTGCTCGACGTGACGCCAGATGATCGCGGTCAGTTCCGGCGGACATAGGACCGTACGGGATTCACCTCGGGCGCGTTGTTTGAGCTGCCTGCTAGAAGGCCACCAGACGCGGGCCGATCCGGCCCTGCCGACTAGCCCCGTCCAGAAGGGTTCGAGCTTGGAACGGGTTACCTACCGATCGACGATCATCGGTGGTAACAGTCTGTGGAAGCTTCCATTTCAGTTGCGGCAACGGAGGGCTAAGGCGCTGGCCGACACCGGCAGCGGCGAGTCCTCGTCAGCGGCGACGTTCGGCAACTCGCCGGAGACGGTCTCTCCATGTGCACCAGCGCCCCGCCCGACACGTACTTGCGGGGCAGTAGCCCGTCGGCGAGCGCGACTTCGATGACGCGGATGTTTCCGGCCCGGTGCCGACCGGCCGCGCTTGTCTTTGCCGTCGGTCGTGCGGCCTCCTTCTCCGGCTTCTCTGGGGTAGCGCGGATCGATACCCATAGCTATCGTTCGATTACGGATCGGGATGGGTGGTGGGGTCGGGATGTCAAGCAACGACGACTTTTTCGCCACGAAGAAGGCAGCGGCGGTGTTCAAACACGGAATCTTGTCCCGCTATCCGGTCGTGTTCGCCGCGAAGGCGGGCATGAACGTGCAACATCACCGGGTGACGTTCCTTGACGGCTATGCCGGGCGGGGCCGCTACGACGACGGCCAGCCCGGTTCGCCGTTACTACTGGTCCAATCCGCCGAGCAGGTCGAGAAGTTTCGTTCCGTGCGCGCGATCTTTGTCGAGCGAGACGACGACAACTTCAAAAACCTGTCCCGCGTGCTCAGTGAGCGTGGAGGCGCCCGGAAACCAGTGCTGTATCACAAGTCCTTGGACGAATGCCTGCCCGAGATCCTGAGCATGGTGAAGAGCGACGCGCTGTTTGCCTTCCTGGACCCGTTCGGGCCAGCGTTGGACTATAACCTGCTGCGGTCCGGGCTCCTGGGCCGCCCTTCACGACCACCAACAGAGGTATTGCTGCACTTCAGCGTGCTGTCAGTGGCCCGGATGGGCGGGGCGCTGCGGAAGGTCAGGACCGGCGGCGCAGCGTTGACAGGGCCGGACCTCAAGTCAGCGCAACACCTGAACCGGTTTCTTGGCGGTGAGTGGTGGCAGCAGCACTTTGCCACGGTGTCGGATGCGCGCGACGAGCAACGGGCAACGCTGGCCGCGATGGCCGTCGCTGATCAGTACCGCAGGATGATCGCGGACGGGACAGGGTTCATGTCGATGAGCATGCCAGTCCGGCCCCGGCACGATCTGCTGCCCAAGTACGTGCTCGTGTTGTTTACCCGCCATGTCGAGGGGGTGTGGCAGTTTGCTGATGCGCTGGGCAAGGCGGGTGCCGAGTGGCGCAAGGCATGTATGAGCGAAGCATGGAATCGGGGCCAAATCTCAACTCAACCAACGCTCTTCGGCCTGGACACGGTGGTTCCCGACTTCGACGCGTCCGAACAGGCCAGCCGACAAGAGTGGGTCAGGACGATCGCGGCGAACATCCTGCGCCTAGCGACATCCAGCGGCCCGTTCCGGATCGCTGACCGGGTGACCGACGTGTACGGCACCACGCTGGGTTCAGCATGGATACCGCACGTGCGCTCGGCGGTGCGAGACCTGTACCGTCAGGGCCTCATCGTGAATGACGGCAAGGGCGACCGCTTCCACTACACCCTGATTCGTCGTTCGTGACTCAGGCAGCTACCTCCACGCCGGACATAGCCGGCATCTGGCCCCAGGTGAGTCCGTCAAGCGATCGCCCACCGGCCTTCGGAGTGCGACCACCCCATTGCTTGAAGAAAAACGGCACACCACTGTCCAAGCATTGATCTCGAACAGATCGTGCCCAGGTCGGAGACATTGGCCGGGCGTTCGGCCCAGACTCGCCGCCCACGATCATCCAGTGGATCCCTGTCAGGTCGACCTCCGCCAGCGGGCCGAGTAGGGGCTCAGCCGAGACGAAACGCACCGCTGCGGGGGCCTGGCGTAGATGGTCTAGGCGTGCGAGCTGGCTGGCGTCCTCCACGCTTACCCCCAGCCACACGTTCGCTGGCCAGTCGAACAGGTGCACGACCTTGGACAGTCGGGCGGCGCGTTTGGTCAGGATCTGGTAGGTGTGCTGCGGCGTCGCCGCCATCACGTCAAAGACCTGACGGATGAACGAAGTAGGCACCCGCGCGTGGAACAGGTCCGACATCGAATTCACGAAGACCATCCGAGGCTGGTGCCACCGGTAGGGAAGCTCCAAGGCATCGACGTGTACGGTCACCGCGAACCCGGGACCGGACGTGCGTGGATCTCCGTCGTTCTGATATTTAGGCGAGCCCATCGCCTTGAGGCGTTTGGCCAGCGTCAAGGCATAGCAGTTGTCGCAACCTGCGGAGATGCGGTCGCATCCGGTGGTGGGGTTCCACGTGGCCTCGGTCCACTCGATCGCACTGTGATCGGCCATAGCCATCCCCCTTCTCCTGTTTTCGTAATCTTGTCGTACATAGGTTCGGATGAACAGGGCGACAAATCACATACTTGTGATTTGTTGTCGACCTGTGCCCTCATCGGGCTAACGGCGGAGCCGTCGCGTGGTCGTGGTACAGGTGGTTGACCTGCGATGCACGCCAGTTGTATCGCCAACCACGCGGCCACCGTCCGGGGCCGCTTCGCCCCGGTGCAGACCCGACCGGATCGTCCGGCCGGTCTCCACCGCGCCGAGCCCGACCCGGCCGGCGGCGGCGGTCAGGACCGACGTGGCGTCGTCCTCAGCCAGCGCCCGACCGGCAACGAGTTGGCCGAGTGCGATCGAGGCGCTGTAGAGCACGTGATTCCGTCGCCCGGCGTCGAGGCAGATACCAGACGCCGGGCTGGATCTGAGACAAACGCGAGGTCAGGGGCTTGATTCGGATCTATCGCAGTGCCCCCGGAGGTGGGGGCGCAGGTTTCGCGTTCGAGTAGACCATCGAGGATGCCCCGACCGGATGGCCGGGGCATCCTCGCGTTGACCCCATATACGGCGTTACCTTGGCCGGCATGTGGTTGGCCGTCATCTGCGGTGGATGGTCGAATGCCGTTCATGACAGCCTGCCGCGAATCTTCGATGGCCTACGAGTCCGCCGACGGCAGTGAACTGCCCCTGCTGGTCTTCGAGCCTGCCGAGGGCACGCCGCTCGCGGCCGGCATCGTCCTGTTCCACGGGGGCGCCCTGCGCGCGGGATCGGCGAACGGGCTCGTCCCACACTGCCGTGAATTGGCGTCGCGCGGAATCTTCGCGGTGTCGGCCGGGTACCGGCTGCTCGGTCAGGGTGCGGTGAGTATCGACGACTGCGTCACCGACGTCCGGCGGGCGGTGGAGCACTTCAGGCGGCTGGCCGCGTCACGCGGGCTCGAGGCGTCGCGTCTGGCCTCGGGCGGCAGCTCGGCCGGTGCACATCTCGCGCTGGTCGCCGCGATGACAGCCCCCGGTACGCCCCTGACAGCGCCCGGACCCGGTGTCGCGGCCGTCGTGGCCCTCAACCCGGCGGGCCTGGATCTTCTCGCCTTCTCGCCGGAGCTTCAGCGTTCCATCGAACAGGAGGTCCGCATCGCTGCGGGACGGGCGATCGAGTACTCGCTGATCGAATTCGTGCGGCCAGGGAGTCCGCTGATGCTGATCCACCACGGCACCGCCGACGAGGTGGAGCCGATCGAGCACGCGCGGCGGTTCCGGGACGCGATGGTGCAGGCCGGCAACGAGTGCACGCTGCTCGAGTACGAACATGCCGAGCATGGGTTCCACTACCCTGGCCACAGCGGGCACTTCGATGACGTCATCGACGCCACTGCCCGGTTCCTCCTCAATCGGGTCGCAACTGTCCACGAATGATTCCCGGAGGAGGTCCGGGAAGCGGCGTGTGAACATGGGTCGTGCAGACCGGCCGTACCCGACGGGTGGAGTTCAGGTGGTGAAGGCGCGGCCCGCCGCCGGCGGTGGGCGGTGGGTGGAGATCTCGCCCGACCGGATCCATGGCTGGATCGACGGCTTCTACGGCCGGCACGACGGCGCCACCGAGCAGGGCCTCCTCCTGACCGGCCTGAGCAACGGCGACACCGCCACGCTGCATCCGCCACCCGGGCTTGCCGACGTGGAGGATGTCGACACACTGCTCGCCCGCGTCGTCCGACCGCCCCGGATCGCCGTACTGCTGGCGCGCAAGGGCGCGGTCGCCGTCGGTGTCGCGGACGGCACGACCATCACCGCCTCGAAGGTGGAGCGCTTCTACGTGCAGGGTCGCACCGCGGCCGGGGGTTCGTCGCAGCAGCGCTTCGCCCGTCGGCGCGCCAATCAGGCCGAGGCTGCCACTTCCCGGGCCGCGAACATCGCCGCCCGGGTCCTGCTGCCGTACGCGCCCGGCGTGCGGACCGCTCCCGACGACGCGGTCAGCGCACTGGTCTGCGGCGGCGACCGATCCATGATCGACACTGTGCTGACCGACCGCCGGCTGTCCGCACTGGCACTACTGCGTCATCCGCATCTGCTGGAGTCCGCCGAGCCGCGTCTGGCCGTGCTGGAGGAGGCGGTGGTCGCCGCGAGGCGGATCCGGATCCATCTGATGCCCTGAACCCGACCACGTTCGTCTTCACGCGGTGTCGGTGCCGAGTGCGGCCAGGGCGAGGTCCACCAGGTCGTTCGCGTACTCCTCGCTCAGTGGTCCGATTCGGAACATCCACCGGTAGTACATCGGTCCGAAGATCAGCTCGACGGCCTGGTCGAGGTCGACGTCGGCACGTACCTGGTTGGCACGTTGCGCGGCACGTAACCGGTCCTTGACCGCGTCGAACTGGGGTCGGAGCAACCGGTCACGTACCTGCTCGGCGAGCGCCTCGTCGCCGAGGGTCTCGATGCTGAGTGCGCGGGAGGTCGCGGACAGGCGCGGATCGGCCAGTTCCGCGACGGTCGGTCGAACAATCGCGTACAGGTCCTTGCGGATGTCGCCCGTGTCGGGCATCTGCGCATCGACGTCGACCGCCGCGTCGGCCAGCGCGTCGAGGATCACGGCGCCCTTGCCCGGCCACCAGCGGTAGATCGTCTGCTTGCCCACGCCCGCCCGAGCGGCGATCGCCTCGACCGTCAGCTCGTTGTACCCGGTTTCGCCCAGCAACTCGACGGCGGCGCCGAGGATGGCGCGGCGGGAGCGTTCGCTGCGACGTGTGGGATCGGGCCCGCTCTGAGAACGCATGCCGTCGACACTACACCGTCAACGAGACGGACCGACTCGTCTTGACAGCCGATCGCGGGTCGAGCAAACTACGGGACGAGACGTTGCGTCTCGTCGACAGAAAGGGCAACCCATGGAGCGCCGCACACACATCGCGATGGTCAGCATTCCGGCTCACGGGCACGTCAATCCCAGCCTGGAAGTGATCCGGGCACTGGTCGGGCGCGGTCACCGGGTGACGTACGCCAACGCACCGTCCTTCGGGGACGTCGTCCGGAGCACCGGCGCCGAACTCAAGCCGTACGAATCGACCCTGCCGGGGCCGGACGAAACCTGGACCGGCGATCCGATCGACGCGTTGACCATCTTTCTCGACGATGCGATCGCCATGCTGCCCCAGCTCCGCGCCGCCTACGCGGACGACCGGCCCGACCTGTTCCTCTACGACATCGCCGGCGCACCCGCCCGGCTGCTCGCGGAGGAGTGGGAGGTGCCGGCCGTCCAGCTCTCGCCCACGTTCGTCGCCTGGGACGGCTACGAGGAGGAGATGGCACCCGCCGTCGACGCCATGCGCAGCGATCCACGCGGAGCCGACTACTACCGCCGCTTCACGGAGTGGCTCACCGCCAACGGATCCGCCGTCACCGACAGCATCGCCTTCCAGGGCCGCCCGGCGCGCTGCCTCGCCCTCATCCCACGCGTGATGCAGCCACACGCCGAGCGGGTGGACCCGGCCGTCTACAGCTTCGTCGGCCCGATTCTCGGCAACCGCTCCCACCAGGGCACCTGGACCCGGCCCGCATCGGCGGAGAAGGTGCTGCTGGTCTCCCTCGGATCGGAGTTCACCGACCACCCCGACTTCTACCGACGCTGCGTGACCGCCTTCGGCGGCCTGGCCGACTGGCACACGGTGCTACAGGTCGGCCGGCACATCGATCCGGCCATGCTCGGCCAGCTACCGTCCAACATGGAGGCACACTCGTGGGTGCCCCAGCTCGCCATCCTGGAGCAGGCGGACGCGTTTCTGACCCACGCGGGCATGGGTGGTAGCGGCGAGGGACTCTACTGCGGCACGCCGATGATCGCCGCGCCGCAGGCGGCGGATCAGTTCGACAACGCCGACCGGCTCGTCGCGCTCGGCGTGGCCCGGCGGGTCGACGTCGCCACCGCCACCGCAGAGGAGCTACGGAAGGCGTTGCTCAGCCTCACCACCGACCCCGACGTACGGCATCGGGCGGCCCGGATCCGGCAGGAGCTACATGAGCACGGCGGCGCCGATCGAGCCGCCGACCTGATCGAGGCCGAGCTGTCGCAACCGCTGCGCCCGTCGGAGCGGGTGTCGAGCGCCTGATCCCCCGCGGGCTCGGGTCGACAATCCCTACGGGCTCGGGTCGACACCTCCTGCGGGCTCAGGCTCGGATCGGTCAGGCGCGGCGGATCATGATGTCGCCCCAGGAGGTGCTCGCCCGTACCTCGATCGTGTCCTCGTTCTCTGCCGGGCTGTTGGTCGTGTCGAGCGCGTTATGCACCCGACCGTGCTTGGAACTGACGTCCAGCCAGGCGGCGGTACCGCGCCGGATGCCGACCTCGATCCCGCCGTACGAGGTCTGTAGCCCGATCGACCCGCGTACGGCCTCGCCGATCCGGACGGTGCCGTACGCGGTCCGCGCCGTCACCGAGGCGAGCGCCCGGTCGACGGTGATGTCGCCGTACGCGGTCTTGGCCCGGACGTCGCCGCTGCTCTGCCCGATCCAGCAGTCGCCGGAGGAGTTCTTGATCTCGATGCTCCCGTCCACATCGCCGATGCGTACCTTTCCCGACGAGGCCGTGACCCGGGCCGTACCGGCGACGCGTTCCACCACGACCTCGCCATGACTGGTGTCGATGTCCAGCGGCCCGGTCTGGTCGAGCCGGATCGGCCCACCGGTGTTGAACCGGCACTCGCCGAGCCGCCCCTCGGCACGGAACGCCGCCCACGACGCCTCGGCCTGCACACTCGACCCGCTCGGCACCTCGATCACGATGTCGAGCGCGGGGCCCGCGCCGAAGAAGCCGTAGCGTCGCCAACTCTTCGGCGCCTTGATCATCAGCCGACCCGCGACGTATTCGACAGTGGTCTGCTCCGCGGCGCTCACGTCGGCCTTGCTCGACTCGTTGCGGGGCCGCACCTCGACCACGGTGTCGGCACGGTCGGTCGCGGTGATCCACGCGTCACCGACGGGGAGGTCGACCAGGACGGAAATCGGTTCCGGCGTCTCGAAAACAGGCATGGTGGTCTCCCGGATTGTCGGCGGGTGGGTGTTGCTGCTGTGGAGGGCGGGAAAGGAGGGTGAACGTGGTTAACGTGCCCAGCCGGTGAAGTGCTGGCCGGACCTCAACTCGGCACGCCGTACCGGACGGCGCTCGGTGTCGCTGGCCGCTCCGACGGCGCCGGCCGCGGCCCGCACGAGCCAGGCGTTGACCGACAGCCCGGCCCGGCCGGCGGCCTCCTCGACACTGGCCTTCAGGTGGTCGGGGAGGCGGAGATTGATCCGCGAGGTGCCGCCTTCGTCGCCCTCCGGTGCCAGCACCGGGGCCGGTGGCGCGGTCGGGCCGACCTCCTCGTCCGCCTCGTCGACGTGTGGGGCGGGTGTCACCACAAAGGCGGGCTCTCGCCCCCGCAGCCGTACGTGGACCGATCCTGGGGCGAGTTCCCGGGTGATCTCGTCGGCCGCGTCCGACAGCGCGTTGAGCAGCGTCAGCCGGGTCGCCGCCTCCAACTGCGTGAAGAGCCGCTCGGCCAGCGCCCTGCCCTCGGGATCGGCCCCCTCCGCGGCCACGGCGAACTCGTTGCGCAGGTTCTCGACGTACGGCCTCAGGTCCATGGTGCCATCATGGCACCTGTTGGCTCAGACTGCAATGCATCTGGCTCAGGCCGGCGCCGGTGAGCACTTCCATACCGGGCGGAAAGCACCCGCTGGTAGCGTGGACGGCGAGTGATCGGGAACAAGGGGGATCAGACGTGGCAGGTGACGACGACATCTCCGGGTGACACCGGAGTGATCGGCCACCGGCAGGCGCGCAGCAGCGCCGCCGCCGTGGCCGTGGCCGTCCCGTCGTTCCACCTCTCCCTGTTCCCCTGCTGGGCGATCTGATACGCCCGCATTCCACCCGAGGACTATCGCATGTCCGATGCGTCCATTTCCTGCGTGAACCTCTCCTTTTCCTGGCCGGACGACACCCCGGTCTTCCAGGACCTGTCCTTCTCGGTTGGCGATGGCCGTGCCGGCCTCGTCGCGCCGAACGGTGCCGGTAAGAGCACCCTGCTCAGGCTGATCGCCGGCGAGTTGCGGCCCAGCGGCGGGACCGTCTCCGTCAAGGGAGTGGTCGGCTACCTCCCGCAGAACCTGTCCCTCGTCGGCGACCTGACCGTGGCCGAGGTGTTGGGGATCGCTCCGGCGCTTCGGGCGCTGGCGGCCATCGAGTCCGGGGACGCGGGCGAGGAGCACTTCACCACGATCGGCAACGACTGGGACATCGAGGAGCGTACCCGCGCCGAGCTGGACCGGCTCGGCCTCGGCGACCTCTCCCTCACCCGGCTGCTGCACACCCTCAGCGGCGGCCAGGTCATCTCCCTCGGCCTGGCGGCGCAGCTGCTGAAGCGGCCCGACGTCCTGCTGCTCGACGAGCCGACCAACAACCTCGACCTCGACGCCCGGCACAAGCTCTACGGCGTACTCGAGGACTGGAACGGCTGCCTGCTGCTGGTCAGTCACGACCGGGCGCTGCTCGACCGGATGGACCGGATTCTCGAACTCGACCGGGGCGAGGTCCGCGCCTACGGCGGCAACTTCACCGCCTACTCCGAGGCGGTGCGCGCCGCGCAGGAGGTCGCCGAGAAGAACGTCCGCAACGCCGAGCAGGAGGTCAAGCGGGAGAAGCGGGAGATGCAGCAGGCCCGCGAGCGGGCGGCGCGGCGGGCCAGCAACGCCCAACGCAACCTCAAGAACGCCGGCCTGCCGAAGATCTTCGCCGGAACGATGAAGCGGGGCGCCCAGGAGTCGGCGGGGAGGGCGAACGAGACGCACGCCGCGCGGGTCAGCGGGGCCAGGGCCCGGCTCGACGAGGCGGGCCGGGCCCTCCGCGAGGAGCAGAAGATCGCGCTGGAACTGCCCGACACCAAGGTCCCGGCCGGACGTACGGTCTTCCTCGGCGAACGGATGCAGGTCCGCTACGGCGAGCGGGCCCTCTTCGCCGGCGACGGCGCCGACCTGACGATCCGGGGGCCGGAGCGGATCGCGTTGACCGGTCCCAACGGTGCCGGCAAGTCCAGCCTGCTACGGGTGGTCAGCGGCGGACTGGAGCCGGAGGGTGCGCAGGTCAAGCGGGCCGACGGCCGGATCGCCTATCTCTCCCAGCGGCTGGACCTGCTGGACCTCGACCGCACCGTGGCGGAGAACCTGGCCGCGTTCGCGCCCGGAATGCCGCAGGCGCAGCGGATGAACCTGCTCGCCCGCTTCCTGTTCCGGGGCTCCCGCATCCATCTTCCGGTCGGGGTGCTCTCCGGCGGCGAGCGGCTGCGCGCCACCCTGGCCTGCATCCTGTACGCCGAGCCCGCCCCCCAACTCCTGCTGCTGGACGAGCCGACCAACAATCTCGACCTGGTCAGCGTCGGCCAGTTGGAGAGCGCGCTTGACGCGTACGAGGGCGCGTTCGTGGTGGTCAGCCACGACGAGCGGTTCCTCGCGGAGATCGGGGTCGACCGCTGGCTGCGGCTTTCCGACGGCCGGCTGCTGGAGACGGGCGCACCCGACGGCGACTGAGGCGGGAGGGAGTGGCCACCCCGTGTCCCCCGCCCCCTCGCCACCAACGGGGCGCCCGCCGACCAAGCCCGCCGACCGTGCCCCGAGCGCCACTGGTGGGTACGGCGGTACGGCCGGGTACAGGGCGGCTCAGGCGCGGGCAGCCAGCTCCCGCAGGACCGCTTCCGCCGCCGCTTCCCCCGAAGCGGGGTTCTGGCCGGTGACCAGGTTGCCGTCCACCACGACATACGACGACCAGGCCGGGCCCGACTCGAACTCCGCGCCCCCGGTGCGCAGCCGCTCCTCCAGCAGCCAGGGTGCGTTGGCGGCCAGCCCGACCTGGGTCTCCTCGTCGTCGGTGAAGGCGGTGAGCCGGCGTCCCTTGAACAGCCAACTGCCGTCCGGGTTGCCTGCGGAGAAGAAGCTGGCCGGGCCGTGGCAAATCGACGCCACCACCTTGGTGGGATCGGGCAGCAGCGCGGCCAGGACCCGGGCGACGTCGGGGTTCACCGCCAGGTCCTGCATCGGGCCGTGACCACCCGGGATGAACACGCCCTCGAAGGCGCCGGGGTCCACGTCCTCCAGCCGCGCGGGCGACTCCAGGAGGTGCTGGACCTTGGTCAGGTAGGAACGGAGCTCGGCCACCTTCTCGGCGTCGCCCCCGTTCGCCGACAGCGCCAGGCTGCCCTCGTCGGCGACCGGGGTCAGACCGCCGGGGGTGGCGATTGTGACGTCGACCCCCGCCTCGGTGAGGATGCGGTGCGGTACGACGAACTCCTCGGCCCAGAACCCGGTGGGGTGCTGGCTGCCGTCCTTCTGGCTCCACGTCCTGGCCGCGGTCAGGACCATGAGAATCGATGTCATGAAGTTCTCCTTCGGCGGAGCTTTCCGGGGGCCGAGGATCTGGCCCGGCGGCAGCTCCGGTAGCGGTGAAATGACCGTAGCACGTTTGGAACTAACGGCAATTCGCCGAGAGGCGCGGTGGTGATGGGTTAACGTAGTTAGATCACTACGCGGGGGCGTACACTAGCCTGGGGCGGGAGGAGGTGTGCGGCCATGGCGTCATCGGTGGCGGAGATCTGTCCGACCGGCCTGTGTGAAAGCTCGGATCTGATCTTGAGCTTCGTCAACACCCGGAACGCCGACACCGGCCAGCCCGGACCATCGGGGAATCGCGCCGGACTGGCCGAGTGGCTGGCCAGGGCGGGCCGGACGGAGCGGGATCTGGTGGTCACCAATGCCGACACCGTCGCGGCGGACGAGCTGCGAAGCACGTTCGTGACGATCTTCCGAGCCCACGCGGGCTGTGCCGACAGCGACACGTCGGTGTCCGAGGCCGAGGCGTACCTGCACCGCATCGCGGAGCGCTATCCGCTGATCGCGAAGATCAGCACCGACGGCTGCACGCTCGTACCGGCCCAGACGGGTGTGCCGGGTGCCTTCGGGTCGCTCCTCGCCGCCGCCGCCGACCTCGCGGCCCGAGGCGGCTGGTCCCGACTGAAGGTGTGCAAGCACCCCACCTGCCACACCGGGTTCTTCGACAAGACCCGCAACTCGTCCGGTCTGTACTGCAGCACCGCCTGTGGCTCACAGATGTCGATGCGCGCCTATCGCAGCCGGCTCAAGAACGGCTGAACCAGGGCAGGGCTCGGCGAGCTGCGGCTGCGGTGAGGTGCGGTGCGGTGAGCTGGACGTCCGGCCGGTCAACCCCGGCCTACTGGGCGTCAAGGACCCGTTCGACACGCTGGCGGCGGCCGGGCTCTCCCGCGTACCGGTCGAGGACGAACCACCGCCGCCGCCACTCGCGGTAGCCGTCCGGCCGACCGACCGCCCGGCGGCAGGCTTCGACGGACGCCACGAAGCTCGGCTTCGTCGCACAGCCGATCACGTTCGCGTCCCATCCCGACCGGTCGTCGCCGACATGCGCCAGCCACCCGGACAGCGCCTCCACCGCGTCGTCGTCGAGTTCGGCCCGCTCGACGCAGGGATCGAAGGCCAGCGCCGACGGCAACCGGTACCCGGGAACCAGCAGTGCGAGGTGCAGCCGGAGCTGGACGATCTTTCCCTGGTGCGCGGCCAGCAGCGGCACCGGTTCACCGTCGACGTCGAGCACCGGCAGCTCGATCCGCCGGTACGTCTCCTCGAAGCGGGCCAGCAGGTCCGCCCGCAGCTCCGGCCAGGTCTCGTGGTTGCCGGGCTTCCGGCCGAGCGCCTCCATCTCCGGAGACATCGACAGCACCAGCAGGATGGCCCGGGCCGTCATGATCCCCGGATTCTGGTAGGCCGTGGAGAGCGCGAGCCGCCGCTCGTCCACCTGATGGACGAACCCCCACCGCTGCTTGATCCGATCGGCGACCTCGAGCGCCCGGCCGCCGATCGCGGCGCCGTCGGTCAGTTGGCTGAACATCCGCTGCGTCCATCGGGGACTGTCGTCCTCGGTCCACGGCGGATCCTCGTCGTCGAGACCCTCGATCCACCGGCCGATGACCCGTTCCGCCGTCCGGCAGGCGGTGCCGGCCTCGGCGAGGGCGATCTGCAACAGCACCTCGTCGAGGTCCAGCAGGTACCGGTCGCGGTCCGGGCTGCCGGCATGGCTGTCGGTGAAGCTGGCGTGCTTCGTCCGCGCCTCCTGGTGCAGGATCCAGGCGTCGTCGTAGCCGCTCTCGGTATCCCGTTTCGACTCCGCCAGCGCCTGGGCCCGGATCGCCCCGAGCGCCCGGGGCGCGAACTCCGGCCACGGCAGCGACCGTGCCGCGTCGGCGGTCCTGGCGATCAGGTCGGCCGCGGCCCGCGCCGACCTCCGCGCCTCACCCGTCAGCGACTCGAACCCGGGGGTCACCTGCCAGAGCGACATCAGCGACACCTCGTAGAGGAGCCAACCCATCACGGGCAGCAGCTCCGCCAGCTTCTCCGGCGGCAGTTGCGGCCGGGGGTCGTCGAGAAATTCCCGGTACGCCTGGACCTCCGCCTCGATCCGCCGCAGCAGCCCGTCGTCGACGGGGACGGCACCCGTCCGTACGGCCCGGGGAAGCCCGCGTAGTTGCTCGGCACTCATCATCTCGACGCATCCCTCGACAGACGGCGCCCCGGAGACGCCAGCGGCACGACCGCTTCGACTAGTACCGGCCGACGATCGGACATGTCATCACCCGAACGGCGGACGTCGGGGCTCGGACGGCCCCGACGCAGGGACGGTCCGGCGCCGGAGTTCGCGCGACCCTATTCAGGATGCGGACGTCCAGAGCCTGGACGATCAACGGCCTCCGCCATAGGTTGGCGACGCGAAGGCGACAACATGGACATGCCTGCTTCCGACCTCGGTGGGGGACCGCCGAGTGGGAGCGGGTCTGTCCGGAAGGGATCGAACGTGCGGAACCGTCTGGACCGGGATCTGGCCGCGCTACAGGACGACCTCGGTGAACCCGGTGAGCTGCGTCTCCCACCGGAGAGGTGGGCGCCCTTCATGAGCCATCTGGAGGAGCTGGTCGAGGCGCTCGGCGACCGGGACCAGGGCCGGATCGGCCAACTGCTCCAGCAGCTCGGGGCCAGCGGTGCCCGCCGGGTCAGGGCCCGGATCGACGATCCCCGCGACGTCAACGCGCCGGAGCCGTTCCGGGCCAGGCTGGCCGAGCTGGTCCCGGTGATCGCCGACCGCGCGCGTTCCGGCACGAAGCCCCGCGTCGAGCCGGAGCGGTAACGAATGCTCATCAGGCCGGCGCTCCTGATCCACGAGTTCGCCAGACTCGACCAGACCGGCGACGACGGTTCGGGCGTACCCGACCGCCTCCGGGCGCTGTGGAACCGGGGTTTCCTGGACAAGCAGGTCGGACCGCCCGATGCCGACGTCGCGACGATCCGGGTTCCGCCGGGTACGTCCGCCCGTGGATTCGACGTGCTCGCCACCCGTCGGGGGCGACACGACGACGATCGGGTCTACGAGGCGGTGCTCTCCGCCGCCAGCGACTCGATGTGCCTCACCGTCCTGCTGGCGCCCAACCTCGAGACGTCCACCTGGGCCGACCTGGACGCCCAGTGGCCGCATGGCACGACCGCCGAGCCGGGTGCGGGCGCAGCCGCCGAGCCGCACGCGGGAGCAGGCGCCGAGCCGGGCACCGGAGCCGGTGGTGACCTGGGCACGCTGCGGATCTACGTGGCCTACGTCGAGTCGCCGCTCGACGAGGAGACGGTCGGACGGATCGCGGCGGCGATCGGCGGGGCCGTACCGGACCCGGGCGGCGCCACGGCCTGGACCCGCGACTGGTCGAGGACCGCACAGGACTTCCTCCTCTGGGAACCGCCGGCACGCCACCCCGGCGAGCGGCGGCTCATCCTGATCGGCCAGGAGTCCGCCGAGGACGAGCTGGACGCGTTCGCCTGGACCAGTGGCGGGCGGGTGCTCGGCCCGCTCGTCTACTACCTCCTGGACAGCGAGAAGCTGCGCTACGAGTTGGCCGTGCACAACGCGGACTTCCCCCGGATCCGGCAACTGTGCCTCGACATCGACGGCGCCGTCGACCGGCTCCTGGCGCTGCACCGGTCCGCGTCGACGGCACCGGCCGACCTCGTCCGGGCGGACGACGCGCTGACCCAGCTCCAGACCGACGCGACCGGGATGATCACCACGCTGGCGCGGCTGCGCAAGGTCGCCTGGACCGTTGGCGTCGCGAAGGCGAACATGACCGCGGCGGTTCCGGCCCTGCCGTCCGCACGGGGGCCACTCGCCGCCGACCAGGCGATGGCGAAGGTCCTGTCCGAACGGATCGGGGACGACATCGCGTACCTGGACATCTCGCGGGAGCGGGCCGACCGGGTGTCCGCGCTGACCGCCACCGCCGTGCAACGCGGCCTCGGCGCGTTCCAGCAGCAGCTACTGCTCGTCCAGACGTCGGTCGTCGGGGCGATCGTGATGATCCTGGCCGCCGTGCAGGCGTTCGAGACCAAGGTCGACATTCCGGCCCTGCTGCAGGCGCCCCTCATCGCGGTACTCGGCAGCCTCGCGCTCGCGCTGCCGACCGCCGCCACGCGCTGGTCGAGCAACATCTCCCGGGACATGCCGCTGCGTACCGTCGACTATCTCGCGACCTTCGCGCTGGGTGCGAGTCTGGGCTGGCTCGTCGGCGAGGTCGTGTCGTACGCCATCGACGGCCACCCGCTCGACAAGCTGCCGACCTGGCTGCTCAGCCTCGTCGTCGGTCTCGCCGCGACCGCGCTGGCCCGGCTGCGGTCCCGCCAGCTCGACCGGCCGGCCGGTACCGACCCACCGCCCTGACCCACCCGCGACCGCCACCGGGCACTCGTCGACCACACCACCGATCAGCGGACGTACGCGCTCAGCAGCGCCCAGCCCAGTTCCGGGCCCCGATGCCGCACCGCGTCCAGCTGGGCCCGCCGGAGCGCCACGTCGAGCCGGACGGCACCGTCCCTGATCTCGTCCACGATCCGGCTCGCCGCAGCCCCGGTGAGCCGATCCGGGATCTCGTCGATCCCGGCGACGACGCACCGGGAGCCGCCGGTGAGCAGCGCCATGACGAAGCTCAACGGCTCGGCGTGCGCGGGGTTCACCAGCTGCCCGACATGGCAGGAGGCCATCAGCACCGACGGCGGCCAGTGCAGGCCGAGCGCCGTCCCGGCGGCCAGCGGCTCGGGCAGCCGGAGACACTGGCCCAGCCCCTCGCCGTCGCCGTGCGCGGCGATGTGCACGAACTGCCAACCGGCGGACTCGTCCGCCATCGCGTCGACGAGCCGACCGTCGAGCCCGACCGGTGCCGAGACGGGGCCGACGGCGCAGCGGTGCAGCGGCAGGACCTCCGCCTCGTTGTCCAGGTCCCAGGCCATCCGCTCCTGCCGGATGTTGACGCCGCCCTCGGCCCGGGACACGAGCCGGACCAGCGCCGGTCCGGTCACCGGCGGCGGCTCCTCGTACGACAGACAGGTCAGCACCGGGCACTGGGCGGTCACCGCCCGTTCGACCAGTCGGGTACCCGCGTCGTCGATCCGCAACGCCACCCACGGCAGCAGGCTCAGCACGGAATGCGCGGAGACCAGCAACTCGATCGGATCGTCGCGGGTGCGGGCCCCCAGCACCGCCAGCAACCGCGCCGGCAGCAGTTCGCGGGCGAGGCCGCGCCAGTCCGGCCCGGCGTCGCCGTCGGCGTCCCCGAGCCGGCCGAGCCACTTCTCCGTGCCGTCCGTGCCGTCCGTGCCGTGAAAGAACGCCGCGTACGCCGGGCCGGGAGTGAATTGCTCGAAACTGACCGACCGCTCCGGCTCGACCAACGCGCGGAACCAGTTGGTGCCGTCGCCGAGCGTGTCCGGAAGCGCGACGTAGTCCAGGGCGTACCGGGTGCCGATGACGTCGACCAGCTGCGCCAGGTCGGCCGGCGCCGGCAGCACCGTGTCGGCCAGCATCGGCGACACCGCCTCCTCGAGCTGCCAGTGCAGATCCGTCAGCTCCCGCTGTCGGGACGCCTCGTCGCCGACCAGGCTCTCCGCCGGTTGGTCCTCGGCCCGCACGATCTCGTCGACCAGGCCACTGACGTGTGGACTCAGCAGGAGTCGACCCGCGCGCATCCGGCTCGCGAACCCGGTCTGCTTGGCGGAGAGCGCGACCCGGAGTCCGAGTTCGGCCGCGTCCGTACCCGGCAGCGCGGCGGCCAGCAGGGCGATGTCGCCGTAGACCCGCCGGAAGGCGACCGCCAGCGGCGCCCGGGACCGGGCGACCACCCGCCACCGGCCCCGGACCCGTTCTGCGGCGTCGAGGGCCCGGCGGCCCAGCTCCACCGCCCGCCCGACGGTCTCTGCCGTCCGCTCGCCGGTCGCCAGGCACTCGGCCAGGGCCAGGGCCGCCGACAGCTCCAGCACACCCCGGTCCTCGTCCGGATCCGGCGCCGGGCCGCCGGGCTGGCCGGACACCGGCACCGGCCGGCCGACCCGGTCCAGTGCGACGCCCATCCCCCGGACCGCCTCGGCGTGGTCGCCCTGTTCCCAGGCGGCCAGCCCGAGAACGAAGTCGTAGCGGTGCCGGGTCGAGTAGCCGGCGGCCCGGGTGGAGTTCCAGTACTCCTCCTCCAGTTCGCCGAGAGTGTCCCGGACCTGCATCGCCTGCCCCATCCAGATCAGCGACGCGCCGTGCTCGTAGAGGAAGTGCCCCCGGTGCGGCTCCGCCCCGGTCCCGTGGAAGAAGGTGGCCGGGCAGACGACCAGCCGGAGCGCCGCGGCGTACTCGCCGTGCAACCGGAGGCTGCGGGCCGCGAGATATCTGCTGCCCACCCCGAGCGTCAGGTCCTTGTAGAGCCGGTCGGTGTCCTCCGCCAACTCCGTCAGGGCCCGCGCGTACAGGTCCGCCGGGGTGTGGGCGGTATCGATCGGGATGCCGACGAGTCCGCAGAAGTGCACGATCGTCCCCGCGTACGCCCAGGCCTGGGCCCTGATCGCCCAGGCGTCGGCGCTCCGCGCCGCGGCCAGGTGATGCCGCAGCGCGACCGCGAAGAGGTTCGGCTCGTCCCTGGCCTTCCGGGCGAGGCTCTCGCGTTGCCGGACGATGCCGACGGCCAGGTCGGCGTCCGCGGCCAGCAGGAGCAGCGCGTCGCGCGCCAGCACCCGGCGAACGGGTACGGACGGCCCGCGCCGACCCGTCGTCGCGCCGCTCGTCGGGCCGGTCATCGGGAGACCACCTCCGCCAGCTTCCGGAGCGCGTCGAGGCTGTGCCCCGGCAGCGTCCTGTCGACGTACGACAAACTGTCGACGAGTCCGGGTGCCGACGGCTCGAACCCCGGCCATCCCTGCTGCGGGTTGACCCAGACCAGCAGCTGCGCGAGCCGGGAGAGCCGCGCCACCTGGCGGGCCAGCAATTCCGGGGCACCGAACTCGCAACCGTCGGACGCGATCACCACGATCGCGGACCTGACCGTGCCGCTGCCGCCCCACCGACGCAGGAACTCCCGCAGGGTGGGGCCGAGGAGCGTACCGCCGCCCCAGTCGGCGCCGAGCCGGGTGGCCGTACGCAGGGCCAGGTCCGGGTTCCGGGCCCGCAGCGCCGAGGTGATCCGCGTACACCGGGTGCCCAGGGTGAACACCTCCGTCGTACGGGGATCGGCCCGGACGGCCGCGTACCCGAACCGGAGCAGGGCATCGCTGTACAGCCGCATCGACTTGCTGACGTCGAGCAGCAGGACGAGCCGTCGGGGCTGCTCGGTGCGGCGTCGATAGTGGAGGCGTACCAGCTCTCCGCCGCCACGCACCATCGCCGAGGCCGTCCGGCCGACGTCGATCCGGGTCCGTCCACCCGGAATCCGGCGCATCGACCGACGGGATCGGGCCGGCGCGCCCAGCAGGGCGATCAGGGCGAGGACCTCGGCGCGTTCGGTCTCGGTCAGCGTCCTCAGGTCCCGAGCACCGAGCCGTTCCACACCGGCCGCCCCGACGCCCGGTACGCGCTGCGGGTCCACGCCGGACGCGTCCGCGCCGGGTTCGTCCGCCGGCCCCTCCGGGGCCCCGTGGGCGGTTCCGTCCACGGGGATCGCGGTTGCCACGACCGGCTCGGCCGGCGGCCCGGGTGCCGGCTCCGCTGCCGGGCGGCGGCCGAACCGGGCGGCGAACGCGGCGTCGAACAGTGGCAGGTCGGCCTTGCGGGAGCAGAGCGTCAGCCTCGTTCCCCAGTAGATCGCGTCCGGCCCGGCCGACGGGAACTCGGTGAGCGCGGACGCCGCGACGGCGATCCGGGCCGGATCGACGGCGACCCCGGCCAACCGCAACTCGGCCGCGAACCCGACGAGCTCCGACGCCAGGTCAGCGCCGCTCATGCTCGGCCCCGTCCGGCTTCGTGCCCGTCATGGTCGGCGCGGTCGGCCCGGTCGGCGCGGTCGGCGCGGTCGGCACGGTCGGGCAGGTCGGGCAGGTCGGGATCGGCCGCGAATGAGGATGCCGCGAGCGGTGCCGGCGCCAGCAGTCGGCGTACCTCGGCGCGGTCGTCGTGGTGCTTCGCGACCGTACCGAGCGCGGCGTCGGCCAGCGTGTCGGTCAACGAACGCTCGCCGAGTTCGACGGCCGCGCGGGCCAGGTCGATCGCCTCGGCCACGCCCGGCGGCTTGACCAGGTTCGCGGCGCGGAGCCGCCGCATCGCCGCGGCGACCTGTCCCGCCAGCTCGTCCGGCAGCCCTTCGACCCTCCGGCGCAGGATCTCGACCTCTCGCGAGAGATCCGGATGGTCGATCCAGTGGTAGAGGCACCGCCGCTTTAGCGCGTCATGGACCTCACGGGTCCGGTTCGACGTCAGGACCACCAGCGGCGGGGTGGCGCCGCTGATGGTGCCGAGTTCGGGAATGCTCACCGAATTGTTCTCGAACACCTCCAGCAGCAATGCCTCGAATTCGTCGTCGGCGCGATCTATCTCGTCCACGAGCAGGACGGACGGACTGGTTTCGACAGCCTTCAGGATCGGCCGCCGCACGAGGAACTCTCGGGTGTAGAGAGACGTGACGTCGGGCGTCACGCCGGCTGACTCGCCGGCGGCGCGCAGTTCGAGTATCTGGCGGGGGAAGTTCCAGTCGTACAGGGCCTGGGTGGCGTCGATGCCGCCGTGGCACTGCAGGCGGATCAGCTCCGCCTCCAACACGTCGGCCATCGCCCGCGCGAACGCGGTCTTTCCCACTCCCGGATCGCCTTCGAGGAAGAGTGGACGACGCAGGCGCTGTGCCAGAAAGGCGGCGGCCGCAAGCCCGGTGTCCGGGAGGTACCCGACCTCGTCCAGCGCGGCGGCGAGTTCGGAGGGACCTCCGAACCGTGGTGTCGTCACCGGCAGAGTATCGGTCGACGGTCCAAGATCTGTCGATCCTACGACCTGCCGGTACGACATCGACGGATCGTTGAAGAGATCAACTGCCGCCGGTACTGTGCTGGGCGTGACGGCGGACGCGGCCATACCCCAAGCTCCAGCGGCACAGCAGGAGGTCGATCGGGCGACACACGCGTTCGCCTTGGTCGAGAAATGGTTGTTCAGTGAACCGATGACGGAACTGCTCGACATCTTCGACGGACACGCCGACCGGAGCGACTGGCTCCATCTCGACGAGGACCTGCCGGAATGGCTCGACTCGCTCCTTCGACAGACCGACCCCGCCGTCAAGGGGCTGTCCGCGGGGCAGACGGATGTCCTCCGCCGGACCCTCGCGATCGAGCAGACCGCCGCCACGCACTTCAACTTTCGTACCCGGGACGGGTCCAGCTACCGGGAGCGCTCGCAGGCGGTGCACGCGGACTTCAGCCCGGAGACCCGGGCCCTGGTCCTGCGGCTGACCGACGCGCTCGGCCTGGTCAGCCCGCATCCACCCCGATCGCGTGACTACGGGAAGACGCTCGTGCTCGGCGGCGGCTACCGGTCACCGCTGCTCCGCGCCCGGTACGCGGCGCAGCTACAGGCCTCCGGGGTCGCCCTCGGCGAGGTCAGCTTCCTCGGCAGCCCCCGCCTCCTCATCCACGAACCGCCCGAGCGCCCGGCCGCCGAGCGGTACGCGCCGGGGGCCACCGACGAGTTCGACCTGATGATCGGGGCGGTTCGGGCGGAGTTCGGGCTGGACACCGCCGAGGTGACCTTCCTGTGCGGTTGCCCCTCGGCCGAGAACGCGTGCCCGAACTGGTCCGCCCGCAACCTGCCCCGGGCAGAGCAGACGCCACCGGCCTTCACCCACGAGCGCCGGGCCGCACTCGTCGGCGCCGACGGGCAGCCGATCGGCTCGGTGCTCTCCGCGAGCACCGGACGCCCGCCGCTGCGACCGGACACGGCCGACACCCTGCGCCTGTGGGCCCGGTGCGCACGACCGCGTCTCGGGGACCGGGTACTCGTGGTGACGACGCAGGTGTTCGTACCGTTCCAGGCGTTCGACGGGCTCCGGCAGCTGTACCTGCCGTTCGGGGTCGACCTCGACACCGTGGGGTACGGCGCGGAGTGGAACGACCGGCCGCAGACCGCCGAGTACCTGCTCCAGGAGACCCTGTCGGCGATCCGGTCCGCGCGCCGGCTGCTGGTCGACGCCGCCGAGACACTCGCCGGGGAGAGGTCCCTGGCCTGACGACCTGGGCGCCCCGGCGACCTTGGCGACCTGCCCGAACTGGGCGAGCCGGTCGACGCGGCGATGCGGCGACGCGGCGACGCCGCGAGCCGGGCTCTTCCGGCGCGACGGCCGGTTCGGCTGCGGCAGCATGTCGGACATGACGTACCAGGCCGTGCCCCTGCCCGCCGGCACCGGGTCGGCGGGCGGGCCCGAGATCGTCGCCGGGGTCCACGGCTGGATCTCCTCCCGCCCGATGGCCGACCTGGTGGCCGCGTTCGGCGCCGAACTGCCGGGGCTGGGCACCGCTGACCTGCTCGCCTGGCTGGACGAGTTCAGCGCCGAACACTGGGACTTCCGGCGTCGGGAGGCGGAGCGGCGCGCGGCGCCGACCGGTACCGGCGTGGAGCGTGACCAGGTGGTCGGGGTCGACTTCACTCCGGCGGTCGCCGCACTGGTCCGGTCGGCGGCGCGGGCGCTCGGGCTCGTCGGCGCGGCGCCGGTGGCACACCGGTCGTACGACCACGTGGTCGTGCTGGGCGGGCGGGCCCCGGCGTGCCTGCAACGCACGGCGTACGCGGCCCAGCTCATCCGGGGCGGCCTGACCGCCGGCACGGTGGCGGCACTCGGCAGTTTCCGGGTCCTGGGCGGACACGAACTCGCCGTCCTCGGCGAACCGGCGGAGTTCGAGGTCGACGCGATGGAGATCGGGATACGCCGGGCGTTCGGGATCGAGCGGCCGGCGCGACGTCGGGGCTCGACCGGTGCCGTGGAACGGACCTCGTGGCGCGTCTACCGCCACGCATACGGCCCCGGCCGCCCCCTGGAGGTGCTCGCCGCACCCGCCGAGACCGGTGGAAGCCGCGCCAACACCCCGGACACCTACCGGTTCTGGGCCCGGAACGTCAGCCTGACGACCGGGGACCGGGTCCTGGTGGTGACGACGCCGCTCTACGTTCCGTTCCAGCACTGCGACGCACTGCGGATCCTGCACGGCTACGGATGCGCGGTGCAGACCGTCGGCTTCGCCGCCACCGCGATCGGCGCCGCACCGGTGTACGAATCGCCGGCGCCGGACCGGTACCTCCAGGAGATCCGCTCCGGCATCCGGTCGATGCGTGACCTCGTCCGCTCGCTCGACGCCGGATAGTCGGCGGTACCGGCCGGATGGGCGCGGCCCTCCCCGATCGGCCGGCGTGCCGCACCGCCGTCCGCCGCTACCGCAGGAGTACGGCGAGGGTCGCGTCGTCGTGGCGCTTGACCGTACGCCCGGCGCTGGTGAGCCGACCGGGGTGCTGGACCTCGCGGGCCCGGACCGCCTCGATCACCGCGCGGGGCCCGCCCGCCTCGGCCAGCCGGAACACCTCGGCCCAGCCCAGCCCGAAGAAGTCGACCAGTCGGGACACGCCGTCGGTGCAGAGCAACAGCCGGACCAGCCCGTTCCGGTCGACACTGCCGGTGATCGCCTCGGCTGCCACGGCCGGATCGGTCGACGCCACCCAGAAGCCGCCCGGCCGGTTACGGAGCCGGGCGACGGTGTCGCGGTCGTAACCGGGCAGTCCGCCCGTACGGTCGTCGCTGACCACGACGGTGCCCCGGGCGTCCTCGAACACCACCGACGAGTCGCACAACACGAGGTAGTCGACCTGCTGGCCGCGTTCGCGCACGATCGCCACGGTCGACGACGGGCTGTTCGGGTTCGTCAGGTCACAGGTGTCGGCGTGCAGCCGTCCGACCGCGTCGACGGCGCCGGCCAGCGCCCGGTCGAGTCCCGTCGTCTGGTCGGCCGACAGCGCCGCCGCGAGGTGCGCGCCGAGCATCCGGACGAGCCACCCCGGACCGTGCCGGCAGCCCGTGTCCAACCCCGGCAGTTCGGTGACCCCGTCGAGCAGGATCGCGAACCCGGCCGACACGACGAGGTGGTCCTCGTTGGGTCGGCCCGGCGCCGGCTCGGTCGCGAAGGCGAAATCCATGCCGAGGATTCTTCCGGTTCCGCCGCCATCGGCCCGATGCCCGGCACCGCACCTGGGCCGCTCGGTAAGCTTCCCAGCCGTGACAATCACGTTTGCTGACCTCACCACCATGCGGATCGGCGGGCCGGTCGGGGCGCTGCACGTCGCGACGACCACCCCGGACGCCGTTGACCTGCTGCGGAGCACCGACAGCGCGGGAGAGCCGCTGCTGGTGATGGGCGGCGGCTCCAACCTCGTGGTCGGCGACGTGGGCTGGCCGGGCACGGTGGTCAAGATGGCGTCGACCGAGTTCGAGATCGTCGACGACCGGCTCACCGTCGCCGCCGGGGTCGAATGGGACCAGGTGGTCCGGACCGCCGTGGCGGAGGGACTCGCCGGGATAGAGACCCTGTCCGGGATTCCGGGCTCGGCAGGGGGCACACCGGTACAGAACGTCGGGGCGTACGGCACGCTGACCTCCGACGTCCTGGAGTCGCTGTCGGTCTACGACCGGGAGACCGGCCAGGTGGAGCGTTGGCTCCCCGAGCAGTGCGGATTCGGCAGCCACCGGCAGTCGGTCTTCAAGCACAGCGACCGCTGGGTCGTACTCGACGTGACGATGCGGCTGCGAAGGAGCGGTCAGTCGAATCCGGTCACCTTTCCGGCGGTCGCACAGCGGCTGGGCATCGAGGTCGGCGGCACGGCGGCCCCGGCGGACGTACGCGAGACGGTGATCGCACTGCGTCGGGAGAAGCGGATGGTGCTGGACCCCGATGACCACGACACCTGGAGCGTCGGGTCGTTCTTCATCAACCCGGTGCTCGAAGAGGTGCCCGACCGGGCCCGGGAGTGCCCCAGCCAGCCGGACATCAAGGGGACCAAGCTGCACGCGGCGTGGCTGATCGAGCACTCCGGCTTCCATCGCGGCTACGGCACGGACTGGGGCAACGGGAGCGTCGCCCTGTCCAGTCGGCACACGCTCGCACTGACCAACCGGGGCGGCGCCACGGCGGCGGACGTGATGAAGTTCGCCGCGCACATTCGCGACGGTGTCGAGGCCCGCTTCGACGTCCGGCTCAACCCGGAGTGCAATCTCGTCAACTGTTCGTACTGAGCAGCGGATCGGCCCCCCTTCATGCGTCAGCCGCTGACCATCGCCGTCGCCCAGCCACCCTGCGTGCCGTACGACGTCGCCGCGAACGCGCTGATCCACGCCGCGACGGTCCGGTCCGCCGGTGCCCGGGTGGTGGTCTTTCCCGAGTTGTCGCTGACCGGGTACGAACTGGACGCCCCGGCGATCACCGCCGAGGATCAGCGGCTCGCCCCGCTCGTGGCGGCCTGCGCCGAATCGGGCTCGGTCGCACTGGCCGGGGCCCCGGTGCCGGATGACACCGGCCGCCGCTCGTCCATCGGGGTGCTGGCCGTCGACGCCGCCGGAGCGAGCGTGGCGTACCGGAAGATCTGGCTGGGCGGTGCCGAGCCCGAGTGGTTCGTCCCGGGCACGACGCCGGTCGCGCTCGACGTGGACGGCTGGCGACTCGGTCTCGCCGTCTGCAAGGACACCGGTGTGCCTCGGCACGCCGCCGACACCGCCGCGCTCGGCATCGACGCGTACGTGGCCGGGGCGACGGACTCCGCCTCGGATGCGGGGATCCAGGAGGAGCGTGCCCGCCGGGTAGCCGCCGACCACGGGGTCTGGGTGGCCATCGCCAGCTTCGCGGGCTCGACCGGCGGAGGGTACTCCGACGCCGCGGGCCGGTCGCGGATATGGAACCCGGACGGCGGGGTCGTGGCCGAGGCGGGAACCGGACCGGGCGAGATCGCTCGCGCGTCACTCACCTGATCAGGACTCACCTGATCAGGACACTCACGTGATCCGGAGACTCACCGTGGGGCGGTCAGGCCGCGCAGGATGATGTCGAGCCCGCCGCCGAACTCCTCGTCGGGGCCGATCCGCCGCGCCGACCGCGCGGTTTCGGCGAGGTGTGGAAACTCCGCCTGGGGCAGTTCCGCGATGGCCGTGGTGCCGGCTCCGGAGAGCGCACCGAGGTGTTCGAGTTGGATCGCCCCGACGACGTAGCTGAGCAGGCCGCGCAGCGCGACGACTCGCCGACCGCCGTCGAGGCCCGCCTCGGTCAGGATGCCGAGCACCGTCTCCGACCAGCGCAGCACGCCGGGTGAGCGGTGCCGGTGGGTGAGGGTCAGCGGGACGACCGCCGGATGGGCGCCGACGGCGGCCCGGACCCGCCCGACCATCACCTCGATCCGCGCCTGCCAGGGCGGGCCGGGCGGCGGCGGGGTGGAGTCGACGGCACCGAGCACCAGTTCGACGACCAGCGCCTCCAGCTCCGCCCGGTCGTGCACGTAGCGGTAGAGGGCCATCGTGCTCATCCCGAGTTCCTTCGCGACCGCCCGCATGGTCAGCCCGACGAGTCCATCGCGGTCGATGACGGCGAGCGCGGCGGAGGCGAGCTGGACGGGACTGAGTGAACGCGGGCGCGGCATGGCGCTTGACAGCGTACAACATACGCCTACGATCGTAGGTATATTTTGTACGCCTACGACCGGAGTGCTGCCGATGCCCACCACCCGACGTTCGCCGATCCGGGTCGTCAGCGCCCGCACCCTCACGCCGGTCACCGGTCCCCCGCTCACCGTCCCGGATGGCGAACACCTGATCCATCTCCAGTTCCGGCGATTCGCCGGCTGTCCGGTCTGCAACCTGCACCTGCGGTCGGTGGTGGTCCGGCACGACGAGATCACGGCAGCCGGCGTCCGCGAGGTGGTGGTGTTCCACTCCTCCGCCGACGACCTGCGACAGCACACGGCCGACCTTCCGTTCGCGGTCATCCCCGATCCCGGCAAGCGGCTCTACGCGGAGTTCGGCGTGGAGTCGGCGCCCCGGGCCGTGCTCGATCCGCGTGCCTGGGTGCCGATCGTCCGGGCGGTGCTGCGCAGCGCGTGGGCGATCGTCCGGCGGCGCGAGCGCGGGCCGGCGGCGAGCCCGGAGGGCGGCCGACTGGGGCTGCCCGCCGACTTCCTGATCGCGCCGGACGGCCGGGTGCTCGCACACCGGTACGGCGAGCACGTCTACGACCAGTGGTCGGTCGACGAACTCCTCGCGCTGGCCGCCCCGGCACCCCGATCGGTGCCCCGATCCCCGGATCCGGAGCGGCGCTGAGCCGTCCCATTCCCCGAGCGGGGTCAGGTGCAGGTAGGTGTAGTTCAGCGCGACCCAAAAAGGGCGGGATACCCTGTGCGGTGCCTCGAACCGCGACCGGAGGAGTCGATGCTGGGATGACGGCAGGGCGAGCGATGCCCGGACAGGACGACGTGCTCGGGTACTTCGACACGCTGTCGAACTGGGGACGGTGGGGCGACGACGACGAGCTCGGCACTCTGAACCACATCACCGACGACGTCCGGCTGGCGGCGGCCCGGGCCGTACGCCACGGCAGGAGCGTGTCCTGCGCGTGGGAGGTTGCCGTACCGGAGGAGATGGAGCGGTCGACGACGACGTGCCCGTGCGCCGCCGACATGCCGGGTGCCGAGAACATGCCGGTGCCCGCATTCCACGCCGACCGGCGCTGGGGCTTTTCGTCCGAGCGGGTCGGCATCACGTTCCACGGCAACACCATCACCCACGTCGACTCGCCGTGCCACATCTTCTGGGACGGCACGATGTACAACGGGCGGTCGCACTCGCTGGTCGACGCCGCTACGGGATCGGCGTGGGGGGCCGTCACGGCGGCGGCGAACGGGATCGTCACGCGTGGTGTGCTGCTGGACATCGCGAGGGTCCGTGATGTGCCGTGGTTGGAGCCGGGGCAGGGTGTGTTTCCCGACGATCTCGAGGAGGCCGAGCGTCGCCAGGGTGTGCGGGTGCGGCCCGGCGATGCCGTGCTCCTGCGCACCGGCTATGGCCGCTTCCGGCACGAGACCGGTGGGGCCAGCGGTTTCACGCAGGCCGGCTGGCACGCGTCCTGCCTGCCGTGGCTGCATGAACGCGACGTCGCGCTGATCGGCGCTGACACCCCTCAGGACGTTCAGCCGTCGGGGTACGAAGACGTGTTGATGCCGGTCCACGCCGTGAGCCTCGTCGCGATGGGTCTGTGGATGCTCGACAACTGCGACCTGGAGGTGTGCGCGACGACCGCTGCCGAGCTTGGCCAGTGGGACTTCCACCTCGCGGTCGCGCCGGTCCGCTTCGCCGGTACGTCCGGCAGCCCGGTCAACCCGATCGCCACCTTCTGACCGGGGGACTCGCGCCCGACGGTGTCGGCACCCGTTCCCGGTGACGGCACCGACGGCGCGAGTGTCCATATCAGTTCTCGTCGGCGATGCGGCCGAGGCGGAGCGCCGAGACGAGGAAGAAGATGCCTCCCGGGATGGCGTAGCCGGCCACGTTGGTCAGCGTGGCACCGTCGGCTCCGGCCATCACGATGAACGAGGCGCCGGCGAGCACGGAGATGGCACCACTGATGATCATTGGCCATTGGCCGCCCATCTTGCGACGGTTGGCGGCCACGATCAGCTGTACCACCCCGGCCACGATCGCCCAGGCGCCCCAGACACGCAGGACCGCGGGGATGCCGGACGCGCCGGCGATGGCCACGCCGACAGCGGTGAGCAGGCTGACGGCGACGTTCACGTGAAGACCGAGCACCGATCCGGTGGCCCGCGACGAACGAGCGTCGACGAGCGCGGCGAACACGTCGAACAGCGGATACAGCACGAGCAGCGTGACGGCGAGCGGCCCGAGGTGCGACGCGGTCGTGAACATCACGATGGCCCAGACGACGGCGAACGCGAAGCGGACGACGTACAGCCGCCGCAGGGCGGACGCCGCTGCGGGGATGGCGGGTGCAGCAATGGGGGTCACGGTGATCCTTTCGGTACTGCCTGGTCTGGAGCTGCGGTAAACGGACTCCGAGGACGAATCGGGCGAGTGGCTCCGAAGAGCCACGTGGCGGCCTCCAGGGAGAACGAACGTTCTGTCTCAGGGAACGATGACACAGCGACCGGAGAGCGTCAAGACCGAACGTTCTATCCGCTACGATGGGTGCCATGGTGCGGGGAGAATCCGGAGGCCGGCCGTCCGAAGCGCGGTCCCGGCTGCTCAACACGGCGACAAGGGTCTTTTACGAAGAGGGCATCCACTCGGTCGGCATCGACCGCATCGTCGCCGAAGCGCAGGTGACCCGCGCCACCCTCTATCGGCACTTCCCCGGCAAGGAGGAGCTCGTTCTGGCCTACCTGAGCCAGGTCGACGAGGCCATTCGCGCTCAGGTCAACGGGGCTGCCGAGGGTGGGCTACCGGCGGCCGACACCATCCGGGCCGTTGGCGAAGTGATCGCCCAGGGCATCCAGTCCCCCGGTTTCCGCGGCTGCGCCTTCCTCAACGCCGCCGCCGAGTATCCCGACCCCGATCACCCGGTGCACCGGGCGGTGCTCGCCCACCGCCAGTGGTTCCTGGACACCGTCACGGAACTGCTGGCGCGCATTCAGGAAGCGCCCGCCGAGGCCGCCGCCCGGCACTTCGTCATGCTGCGCGACGGCGCCATGGCCGCCGGTTGCCTCTTCGACCCGACGCTGGTCTGCGACACCTTCCTGCGCGGCGTCGAGGGACTGCTGCGCGCTCATGCCGCGTCCGATCCTGTCGAGTCGGCGGATGCCTGATCCCGCCAGAAGACAGGTGAGTTGGTACAGCTTCGGGGCGACGGAGCGCTTCAGGTAGCCCCCGCGATCACGCCTCGGACCCGCGATTGCCGGGCGTCTCCCGCCCGATCGGCGAGGCGATGTCCTCCGGCGGTTGCTGCCGACTGCGCAACGCGTCGAGCAGCGCGACAAGGGCCAGCACCCCGGCCACCACGCTCAGTCCGACCATCGGCGACCAGCGGACCAACGCCGCCGGGACCAGCAGCAGGACCACCAAGCCGATCATCCCCGATCGGGAGACCCGGCCGAAGATCTCGTACTCCAGCCGCAACCGAGCGACGAGGAAGAGCACCGGACCGCCCACCACGAACAGAAGCCACGTCGGCCGCGGCGGCCCGTACGGCTGGGCGATCACCAGCTCGTAGCCGACCGCGGTGACGAGCACGCTGAGCACGAGCAACGCATGCGTCCGTCCCGAGGCCGCACCCAACTGGCCGGGCATACGCGCCCGATCCAACGCCTCGGTCAGCAACAGGCCGGCGCGGTAGAAGTAGATCCGCCACAGCAGCGCGCTGGTGGTGAACGCGACCCCGAAGGCGGCGGCGCGCCCCGCGGCGTAGTCCACGCCGCTGAAGGCGAGGGCGATGATCATAATCGACTCACCGAGCGCGACGAGAAACATCTGCTGATGACGTTCGGCCAGATGCTCCCCGGCGATCCGCCAGCGACCCACCGCCGCAGCCCCGAGCCACGGCAGCGGCCAGCCCAGAGTCCAGGCGAGGTAGTCCACGGCGAGTGCGGCAGCCCACAGCGGCAGGCGAAGCCCGTCCGGGCCCAACGCGCCGACCAGCCAGAGCGGCGCGGCCACCGCCGCCCATATGGCGAGCCGGAACGGCACCAGCCGTCGTGGATGGCCACGCAGCGCGGCGGCGACCACCAGCGGCCGCACCACCATCACCATCAGGTACGCGACCGTGAACGGCAACGCTCGCTCCTCCATCGCGCGCGGCAGCGTCACCGCCATCACCAGGGCAGCGAACATGGTGCCGACCACGACCGCCTGAATGACCGACCGCTCCGGCTCGTAGCGACTGGTGATCCAGACGGTGTGCGACCAGATCAACCAGAGCGCCAGGAACAGCAGCAGGGTACGACCGAGCCCGGCGACGAGCGCCCAGCCGGTGTCGCTGCCGAGGTCGGCGAACCGTTGCGAGACCCGGGTGAGGGCGACAACGAAGGCCAGGTCGAAGAAGAGCTCCAGGAACGTGGCGCGCCCCGAACTCGTCGCAGAGCGCAGCAGTCCGGCACCGCGTCCCGCCACCATCGTCCGCCCCTGTCCACCCCGGTCCGCACCTGTGGCACCAACGAGTCGGCCGCCGACCGGGTTGCGTGGGCGATGGAGGTCGGCGTGGTCAGCGGGGCTCCAGCAGCCGTACCTGGTGCCCGGCGGCGTCCGGATCGGTGAAGGCGAGCAGCCGTTGGGCCTCGGCCTCGACGTCCGAGCGCTCGACCACGGAGAGCGCCCGGAACGGCCGTACGGTCAGCGTGGCGGCCGGGTCGGTCCGGGACACCGACCACGTCGCGGCGACCGTTCCGTCGACGAGGACGGTGGGTTCGACGGCGTCACCGACACAGACCTGTCGGCGTACCTCGTCGGTCATCATCCGGGTCCGGTCGGCGTACGCGAGCAACGGCGCGTCGAACTCCGGCAGGAAGCGCACCGGCGCCGGCAGGTCGGCCGGCGGCAGCACCCCCGCCGGCACGTCGAACAGCTCCCGGCCGGACTCGTCGGCGTAGACCCGCAGTTCCGTCCGGAGCTCGGCGAAGACCTCGCGCAGTCCGGCCACGCCGGACCAGGCTCGGGCGTCGGCCACGGTCGCCGGCCCGAACGCCGCGAGGTAGCGCCGGACCATCTGGCGGACGTCCTCGACGGTCGGCTCCGGCCGTACCCCGGTCCAGTCGGCGTGGGCGAAGGGCGTCGCACCGTAGGTGTTCCAGGTGCCGCTCGGCGCCGGATGCACCACCGGCTCCAGGTACTGCACGCTCCAGCCCAGCGCGGTCGCGTCCGCACCCGGCCGCCGCGCGGCGAGTCGGCGGCCCAGCTCGGGCCGGGTCAGCACCCGCCCGTCGGCGAGCAGGTGCCGCGCCTCGGCCGCCAGCTCGTCGAGGTCGATCCCGACCGTACGGCTACCGAACGCATTGCGCTGGGCCCGGCGCAGCAGTGCCGCCAGTACGGGTCTGACCAGCCGGAAGTCCGGCACCGACAGCAGGTGTTGGGTGGCTCGCATCAGCGTCGACCGGACCAGCGAACGGTCCTCGATCGCCCGCGTGAGGTCCCCGATCGCGAAGCGGTCCAGCCTGCTCCACAGCGCGACGTACGGCGGGTTCGGACTCTGCGCGTTCAGCCCGAACAACCGCTCGACGGCGCCGACCACCGGCAGGTCCACGCGGCGGAGCAGCAGTTGCCGGTCGAGGACCGCCCGGCCCAGCGACCGCGAACTCAGCACCCGCACACCCGGGCGCGGTACGGGCCTGCGGGCGGCCATCTCAGCCGACCGTGAACATGTGGCGGATGCCCCGATGCCGTTGCGACATGAGGCCGACGCTATGCCGCTCTCAGGTCAGTTTCCGTCCTGAATACCGCCGGCCCGGAGCGTGCCGGGCCGAAGGCGCGGTCAGAGTTTCTGGAGTCCGACCACCGAGAGCAGCCGGAGCGCGTCGTGCGAGGGGGTGCCGGGGGCGGCGGTGTAGAGAATCAGACGCTGGTCACGGTCGCTGATCTCCAGTGTCTGGCAGTCGAGTTCCAGGTCGCCCACCACCGGATGCGGGATCCGCTTGGTCGAACTGGGCCGGGGCGGGTCGACCGGGTACTCGTTCCAGCGGCGGACGAAGGTGGGGCTGGCGCCGCGCAGCCGGCTGATCAGCCTGTTGATCCCCGGGTCGTCGGGATAGCGGGCCGCCGCCGTACGCAGGTCGGCGAGGCACTGCCGGGCGAACTCGTCGACCTGCGGATCGTCGAAGTCGGCGTGTGGGCCGCCGAAGAGCTGCCAGATGAGGTTGCGGTCCTCGACCGGCCACACGGTCGGGTCGATCAACAGTGCGGTCGCCATGGAGTTCCAGGCCAGCAGGTTGTAGACAGCGTCGATCACGAAGGCGGGCGTGTCGTCCAGCCGGTCGATGAGGTGCAGGATCCCGGCCGGCACGTCGCGGGGCGGCCCCGGCGGGATGTCCACGCGCAGGCCCGTGAGCTGGTAGAGGTGTTCGCGTTCGCTGTCGGTCAGCCGCAGTGCCCGGGCCAGGGCCACCAGCACCTGCCGGGACGGCCGCGGTCCCCGGGCCTGTTCGAGCCGGGCGTAGTAGTCGACCGAGATGCAGGCGAGTTGGGCGACCTCCTCGCGACGCAGTCCCGGCGTACGTCGGCGTCGGCCGGCGGTGACGCCGACGTCGGCCGGCTGCACCCGGGCGCGCCGGGCCCGGAGGAAGTCGGCGAGGTGTCGGCGGTTCATCCGCACATGGTGCCTCGACTCCGCCGGCCGAACCAGGGACTCGCCAGTCCGTGGCTGGCACCGACCCCTTATGACGCTCCGGGAACTGCCGGACGCTGGCGGCCATGGAAGACACGAAGATCGCTCTCGTGACGGGAGCGAACAAGGGTATCGGGCTCGAAGTCGCCCGGCTGCTGGGTCGGGCCGGCGCCACCGTACTGCTCGGCGCCAGGGACTCCGGTCGGGGCGCCGAAGCCGCCGAACGGCTCCGCGCCGACGGTGTACCGGCCACACCGGTACGCCTCGACGTGACCGATCCGGCGTCGGTGACGGAGACGGCGAAACGGATCGAGGACGAGCACGGCCGGCTGGACATCCTGGTCAACAACGCCGGCATCATGACGGGCTGGGGCCCACCGAGCGAGCTCTCCGCCGACGATCTCCGGCAGGCGTACGAGACGAACGTCTTCGCCGTGGTGTCGGTGACCAACGCGATGCTGCCGCTGCTGCGGCGCAGTTCCGCCGCCCGGATCGTGAACGTGTCGAGTTCGATGGGCTCGCTGACCCGGATCGCCGCTCCCGACAGCGGGATTCCGATGATGTCGTACAGCTCCTCGAAGTCGGCCCTGAACGGCCTGACCGTGGCGTACGCCGCCGAACTGCGGGCGGCGGACATCAAGGTCAACTCGGCGGACCCCGGATACTGCGCCACCGACCTGAACCACCACACCGGGCCACGCGACCCCGCCGAGGGAGCGGCCGTCGTGGTCCGGCTCGCCCTGCTCGGCGAGGACGGCCCCAGCGGAGAGTTCCAGTCCGACACCGGCCCGGTGCCCTGGTAGACCAGCGACCCAGGGTATTTCTACGAGCGTAGACATCGCGTTTTCCCCAGCCCACGGGGGCGGACATAGCAGAGTCGAGCACTGGAGGAAGAGGTACGAGGGGGATGGAGAATCATGGCCAGGACATGGCTCGTCACCGGAAGTTCCCGAGGGCTGGGGTGGGCGCTGAGTCAGGAGATCCTGGCCCGGGGTGACAACCTCCTCGCCACCGCCCGGCGACCCGAACAGCTCGACGAGCTGGTCAACCGGTACGGCGACCAGATCCGGCCGTTCGCCCTCGACGTCACCGACCCGGCCGCCGCGCGGGCGGCGGTCGTGTCGGCCGTGCAGGCGTTCGGCAAGCTGGACGTCGTCGCCAACAACGCCGGCTACGCCAACAGCTCCGCGATCGAGGAGACCCCGGACGACGACTTCCGGGCACAGGTCGAGACCAATCTCTTCGGCGTCGTCAACGTCACCAAGGCGGCGCTGCCGATCCTCCGTACCCAGCGGTCCGGGCACTTCCTCCAGTTCTCCTCGGTGGGCGGGCGCGTCGGCGGGACACCCGGGCTGGGCGCCTACCAGACCGCCAAGTTCGCCGTCGAAGGGTTCTCCGAGGTGCTCTACAACGAGGTCAAGCCGTTCGGGGTCAAGGTCACGATCATCGAGCCCGGCGCCTTCCGTACCGACTGGGGTGGCTCGTCCATGCGGCTGGGCAAGGTGGGCGAGGACTACCAGCAGACCGTCGGCCGCCTGCACGGCCTCCGGCAGGAGATGGACGGCCAGCAGGCCGGCGATCCGGTACGCGCGGCGAAGGTCATCGCCGACATCGTCGGCCTGGCGGCGCCACCGCTCCGGCTGCTCCTCGGCACCGACGCCCTCCGCCTCACCGAGCAGGCCGCGCAGTCGCGGGCGCAGGAGACCACCGCCTGGGCCGACGTGAGCCGGAGTACCGACTACGACGGGAGCCCCGACTTCGCCCGGACACCGGTCGCGGCCATGCTCGCGCCGAGAACGAACTGACGGGCCGAGAACGAACTGACGGGCCGACGACGGGTACGACGGATCAGCGGTTCAGGCCGAGCTTCCCGACCTCCACACCGGCCTGGAACCGGGAATCCGAACCCAGTTGCCGCATCAGTTCGGCCACCCGCCGCCGGTAGGTCCGGAGCGGGATGCCGAGCCGCCGCGCCGCAGCCTCGTCGGTGAGGCCGGAGGCGAGCGAACGCAGGATCACCCGATCCGCCGGGTCGAGCTGCGGCCCGCGCCTGCGCAGCCAGGCGTCCAGCGGCTCGGCCGCGTCCCAGGCGGCCCGGAACAGCGCTCGCACCCCGTCGATCAGGCCGGCCGCGGTGGTCACGGTGAATGTCCGGTCCGCACCGTCCGGCGGACCGGCCAGGATCATGATCCGCCGGTCGATGATGATCGTCTCCTGCGGCAACCGAGCCGACGAGATGCGTACCCGGATACCCGCCGCCGTGGCGTCGCGCAGATGGGCGCGGTGCTCGTCCGTGTCGAGCGCGGCGGAGGTGTAGAGCTTCCGCACGACGAGGCCGTCCCCCACGTGGCGGCGCACTCCGGTCGCGACCGCCATCCGCGCGCTCGTCCGGGACCAGGTTTCCAGGTCGGTCGCGGCGCACACGAACTCGGTTCGCGCGCCGACGAAGAGATGACCGGCACGCCGGACGAGTTCCTCCTCGCCGCGTACGGTGATCACCTGCTCCTCCGCCATCCACCCAGTCTGGCTCCGGCATCCGACCAGCGGCAACTCCGCCCCGGCGCCGGACCGGCGGCGAACCCGTCGTGGACCGGCGGCGGACCCGTGGTGGGACCGGCGGCGGACTGGCCACTTGTTGCCAATCTCCGCGCCGGTCACTCGGCGGCGCCAGGCTCGGTGTCATGACGACGAACACACCGACCAGCGCCGGGACCTTCCTGCTCGGCGGCGACCTGCGGATCAACCGGCTCGGCTTCGGGGCGATGCGGCTCGCCGCGAACTCCCTGCACGGACCGTCCCGGGATCCCCGGACCGGTATCGCCGTGCTCCGCCGAGCCGTCGAACTCGGGGTCAACCACATCGACACGGCCGGCTTCTACGGCAGCGGCGAGGTGCACGCCCACGAGTTGATCCGGGAGGCGCTCTCCCCGTACCCGGAGGATCTGGTGATCGCCACCAAGGTCGGCCCGCTTCGGGACGAGGCGACCGGGATCCCCTCCCGGGAGGCCACCGCCGACGAGCTCCGGGGCCTGGTCGAGGAGGACCTGCGCCGGCTCGGCCTGGAGCGGCTCGACCTGGTCTACCTCCGGGTCGGCGGCCTGGGCCCGATCGGCGGCGAGTCGATCGCGCAGCGGTACGGCGTGCTCGCGGCGCTCCGCGAGGAGGGGCTGATCCGGCATCTCGGGGTCAGCAACGTCGACGCGGCCCAGTACGCCGAGGCCGAGGCCATCGCCCCGGTGGCGGCGGTGCAGAACCACTTCCACCTCCAGCACCGGGACGACGCCGAACTGCTCGCCCGGTGTGCGGCCCTGGGCAGTGCCTACGCGCCCTTCTTCCCGCTCGGCGGCGGCAACCGGCCGCTCGACCCGAGCCGGTACGAGCGGATCGCGGCACGCCACGACGCGACCGTCGCCCAGGTGGCCCTGGCCTGGCTGCTCGCCCTCTCTCCGGTCATGCTCGCCATCCCCGGCACCGGTTCACCGGAGCACCTCGAGGAGAACATGGCAGCGGCCGACCTGCGCCTGTCCGAAGAGGATCTCGCCGAGCTCGGCGGCTGACCCTCGGGAAGCCCCGGCGAAGGACCGCGGTCGATCGAAGAAACTGACGTTCACGGATAGCCCACGTTCTACCTGGGACGTACGCTCGGCGGACGCGGGCCCCATGACGGGCACGCCCGGTCGGGGGTCGGGTCGCCGCTCCCCGCCCGGGTGGGTCGTCCGGCCCGACACGGACAGACGGATCTCCCCGGACGGCGGAAGGGTCGGAATGAGAACGAGACGCACCATCCTGGTGGCTGCCGCCACAGCGGTGCTCACCGTGCTGGCGCTGGCACCGGCGAGCCAGGCCGCGGCACCCCGTTACCCGCACCTGAATCCCGGCGGGCAGCCACGGCTGACCGAACGGGTCCCGGTCAACGTGGTCTTCCTCGGCTACTCGCCGGCCCAGGTGCCCCGGTCGACGTTCCAGGCCGGCCTGCCCGCCGGGTACGACCCGGTGGTCCGGTCCCGGCTGATGTACATGACGCAGGAGAAACTGGGCCTGCACTACAGCTACGACTACCGGATCAGCTACACCGACGAGCGCTACGAGGACAGGTTCTTCGGCGAACTGAAGCGGTTGGCCCGGCCGGCGCCACTGAGCGAGTACCAGACGCTCTACAACGAGCAGCAGGGCAACGTTCTCGACATCACCAAGAACCACAACATCGACGCGCCCAGTGTGGAGCGGTGGCTGGCGAAGAACCCGCCCGCCGGGGTCGACACCCGGCGGAACACGGTCTTCCTGATCAACTGGTACGGCCGGCCGGACTTCCGGTTCCACGTCTACACGAAGACCAACGAGCCCGACCCGGACACCGGATACAACTTCGGGACCGAGCGGGAGAGCCGCAAGATCATCGCGTGGGGCGGCACCACCGCCAACGACGAGGAGAACGGGCTCGGCTCCACCCACCGGATCTGGTTCCACGACCTCTCGGCCGGGCCGGAGTCCTGGACCTACAACTGGAACGTGGACGACCCGGACCTCGACGGCAACGGCGTCGAGGACTACCGAATGCCAGCGACCTGGGAATACACCCCCGGCGGCTACCGGGCGCCGGGCGCGCTAGCCGGAGACCTGAGCAAGATCACCCGATACGTCGCGCTGAACCTCCTCTTCACCACCTCGCCGCTCTACCCCACGGAACTGCCGACGGCGGAACCGCCGCGCTCGATCAACCTCGACAGCAACGTCTACGAGGGCTGGCCGGGCGTGAACGCCTCCAGCCGGTACATCGACCAGGACCTGCTCCTCGACGAACTGCGGGAACTGCGCTGGCGCAACCGGCTCGACTACGACAGCCAGGACCTGCCGTTCACCGGTGACGCCGAACGCTGCTACCGGCTGGCGGTGGCGGACGAGTCCTGCTACCCGGAACTGGGCTACGGCGGGTTCGCCAACTTCTACCTACAGAACCAGCGTGAGCTGGCGCGTACCCAGGACGACCAGGGCAAGGTCGACTACGAGCTGCCGATCTTCAGCTACGCCGTACCGGAGGGAACTCCCACCCCGGCCCTCGGCTTCGCCGACGACAACTGGGTCGACGGCACCCAGTCGTACGTCTTCGCGTTCGTCTCGCCGGAGATCGTCGAAGCCGGGTACGGGCTGACCACGACCCTCATCCACGAGGTGGGCCACCACGTCGGGATGAGCCACCCGCACGACGGCTACGACAGCGCGTCCGGCGTGGACTACGTACCGGCCGACGAGTTCTTCTTCGTCAACGCCGGTGACGAGACCAACTCGATGATGAGCTACATCGACCTGAACTGGGACTTCAGCCAGTTCGACCACGACAACAGCGACCGGTTCCTGACCGCCGCCTACAACGAGGCCGCCAACCGGCTCGCCGCCGACGTCCTCGACGCGCCCCGGGCGCACCGGGCGTACGACGAGTTGCAGGCGGCGGACCGGCTGCTCGGTCGGGCCAAGGCGGCCCTGGCCGACCACCAGTACCGGTCGGCGTACGCGTACGCCGACCAGGCGTACGCGGCGGTGGTCGACGGCGCCCGGGAGGCGGGCGTACCGACCGACAAGGTCGCCAAGCAGATGGCCGAGGAGGCGAAGGCCGCCCGGACCAGCGCGGAGGCGAACCAGCCGCACGAGTTCATCGACACTCTCGACCCGGACGGGCCGCGCGCCCAGTCCTGACCGTAGGCACCGTCGGGTGGGGACGCCAGATCTCGCGTCCCCACCCGACGGTCGTCCTCGGCGGCCTCTCGATCAGCCGGCCTGGCGCACATCGGTGGACAGCGCCCGGACCAGCGTGGCCGCCGAATCGAGCCGGCTGACCTCCTCGGCGCTGAGCGTGGGATTGCCCCGGCGCCTCGCCACGGCGGAGTCCAGCAGCCGCAGCGGGTCCCCCGACACCGCGCCGAGAAAGACCCTCAGGAACGACTCGGCGAGGGCGCCCGATCCGAACATGTCGTTGACCGCCACCTCGGCGGCGATCAGCGCCGAGAGCGCGAGATCCAGCTCGGGTTCACCGTCGGTGCCGTTGAGCCAGTCGATCACGACGGGTCCGCGTGGACCGAGCAGGACGTTGTCGGGGTGCAGGTCGAGATGTAGGACGCGGGTGCCGGGCGCACTGTTCGGCCGGGGCGGCAACTCGTGCAGCCGGCGGTGCAGGTCGGCCAGGATCTCGGCGCCGTCGGTGATGGCCAGCTCGCCCTCGACCATCGCGCGCAGCATGGTCGGGCCGTCGATCCGCTCCATCACCAGGTCGGGGCCCTCGGCCCGGTCGACCCGGGGTACCGGGTACCCCAGGCTCCCCACGTACGCCATGATCGCCGCCTCGGCCGCCACGTCACCACCGGCACGGTACCGGCGCAGTACCCGCCCCTCGTCGAGGGCGAAGACGTCCGCGTCCCGGCCGGAGCCGAGCAGCACCTGGTCATCCATGGCGGAACGATAACCGGTCGAGGACCGCCGGGCCGATCGCGCATGATGGCTGCGTGAGCAGACGGCTGAGGGCGATCGCCCAGGAGACGGTCGCGGCCGTGGAACGCGGTTCCTACCGTACGGAACGGGGCGCGGAAGTGGTCATCGCCGACCAGGTGACCGCGGCGGTGGCCGGCACCCGGCTGTACCTGCCGGACGAGGTGCTGCCGGCGCCCTCGCCGACCGAAGGCCCGCCCGTGGTGGAGGTGACCAACGAAACGACCCTGGCGGCGACCCGCCGGCTCGGCGGT
The DNA here is from genome assembly GCF_042658085.1 of Plantactinospora solaniradicis. Lineage (NCBI taxonomy): Bacteria > Bacillati > Actinomycetota > Actinomycetes > Micromonosporales > Micromonosporaceae > Plantactinospora > Plantactinospora solaniradicis. The sequence continues at coordinate 64,005 of NZ_JBHSPR010000020.1, forward strand.
GACCCGGCCTGTCTGGTCTTCGCCTCGGCGCGGAACCCGGGCGGCGGCTTCCTCAACGGAGCGCAGGCCCAGGAGGAGAGCGTCGCCCGTGGCTCGGCGCTGTACCCCTGCCTCCGCGCCGCCGGGGACTTCTACGCCCGGCACCGCGCCGATCCGTACCTCGGCTACAGCGACCGGGTCATCTACTCCCCGGCCGTACCGGTGTTCCGGGACGACGGTGGTGCTGCGCTGGCGGCGCCGTACCCGACCTCGTTCCTGACCTCGGCGGCGCCGAACCGGTCGGCGATGCTGCGCAACCAGCCCGAACACCTCGCCGAGCTACCGGCCATCCTGCGCCGCCGGGCCGCCCGGGTGCTCGCGGTGGCCGCGGCGCACGGACACCGGACCCTCGTCCTCGGCGCGTGGGGATGCGGCGTCTTCGGCAACGAGCCGGCGACCGTTGCGGACGCGTTCGCCGACGCCCTGCGGCAGAGCCCGTGGTTCGCGCACGTGGTGTTCGCCGTGTTCGACCGGCAGTCCGGTACCCCGACCTACGCCGCGTTCCGGAAGAGCTTCGGTTGACCGCCCTGTCGGCGGCCCGGCCTAAGATCCTGGCGTGATCGAAGCAGGCGACTCCCTGAACCCGCTCAAGCTCTTCGAGTACGACCACGATCCCGGCAACTACTGCCTCATGCTCAGTGACCTGGACATGGTCAAGGTGTCGGACGTCTTCGAGGAGTGCGGATACGTCGGCAACGGCTACGACTGGTCCGGCGTCGCGCGCTCGGCGGTACGGACGCACGCCCCGGAAATCGCCGACCGGCTGGAGTACGACCCGGAGGCCGGAACGTTCGTCGCCCACGGGACGGACCCGGCGGCCCTACGCCGACTCGGCGGACTGCTCCAGAGGGCCTTCCAGGACGGGCCCACCCTCGCCACCCTGATCCGGACCGGCGACCGCGACTGGTTCGACTGAGCGTTCGGCGACCGCCAGCACCAGCCCGGCGCAGGCCCGGGGGTTGTCCGTTCTCCGCTCAGCGGCGAGCTTCCGGGCCGAACCCGGTCAGGTCCCGGTTCTCCAGTACCCGCCGGGGAAAGCCGCCCTCGGCGACCGCCAGCATGGCGATCCCCAACTGCTCGGTGGTGGTGACGGCGCGCGGAAAGAGCCGCCGGAGCAGCGTGCCGAACGGCGATATCAGCACGTAGAGGAGCCGGTACCACCGGGTCCTGGACCGGACGCCGTGCAGTGGCTGGATGAAGCCCGGCCGGAATGCGTACGCGTTGGGCAGCAGCGCGATCAGCGCGTTCTCGGTACGGCCCTTGACCCGGGCCCACATGCTGCGCCCCCGCTCCGTGCCGTCGGTGCCCTGCCCCGAGACGTACACGAAGGTCAGGTCGGGATTGACCTCCGCGAGGGTCCGGGCCGCGGCCATGGTGAAGTCGTAGGTGACCCGGGTGTAGTCCTCCTCGCTCATCCCGAACGAGGAGACGCCCAGACAGAAGAAGCAGGCGTCGTAGCCGGCGAACTCGCCCGCCACGTCGGTGAAGTCGAGGAAGTCCTTCCGGACCAGCTCCCGCAGCTTCGGATCCCGCTGCCCGCTCGGGGTACGCAAAACCGAGAGGACGGCCTCGACCTTCGGGTCCCGCAGGCACTCCCGGAGCACGCCCTGCCCCACCATGCCGGTCGCGCCGAACAGGATGACCTTCATGCCGTGCCTTCCCCGGAGGTAGGGTCCGCGCCGGTCCGCCGACCGTCGGTGTCGAGGGTACGACTCCGACGGCGGTATCCGGCTCCAACGGCGGTATCCGGCCCCGTTGACGAGGTGAGACTCCGACGGCCGATATCCGGCCGCGGCTTACCGCAGGAGTCTCCGCTACTCTCTCCGGGCTACCCCGACGCCGATTCCGAGCGGGCCCAGTCGGGCTTGACGGCCATCATCCGGGCGGTCTTCGTGGCGTCCGTCTCGACCAGGTCGCCGAGCGTCTCGTCGATCCGGCGCATCGCCTCGTCGTCCAGCCGGACGCCGGCCGCCGCCGCGTTCTCGGTGACCTGTTCGGGCCGGGACGCGCCGATCAGCGCCGTGCTGACCCCGGGGCGGCGCAACGTCCAGGCGACCGCGAGCTGGGCCATCGACAGGCCGGCCTCGTCGGCGATGGGACGGAGCTCCTGGACCCGGCGGAGCAGTTCGTCACCGAGCACCCGCCGGATGAACATCGGCGCGCGACCGCCGCTGGCCGCCCGGGAGCCGACCGGCGGGGGCTGACCCGGCCGGTACTTGCCGGTCAGCACGCCCTGGGCGAGTGGCTGGAAGGCGATCTGGCCGATCCCCTCCTGCACGGACAACGGCAGGATCTCGGGTTCGACGACCCGCCAGAGCATGTTGTACTGCGGCTGGTTGGACACGATCCGGTTGCGCAGCCCGAGCTGGTCGGCGAGGTCGAGGGCCGCCCGGATCTGTGCCGCCGTCCACTCCGAGACGCCGAGGTAGAGCACCTTGCCCTGACGTACCAGGTCGTCGAAGGCGATCAGCGTCTCGTCCAGCGGTGTCTCGTCGTCGAACCGGTGCGCCTGGTAGAGGTCGACGTAGTCCGTACCGAGCCGGCGCAGCGAGGCGTTGCAGGACTCCAGGATGTGCTTGCGGGACAGACCCTGGTCATTGGGTCCGTCGCCGGTCCGCAGGCACACCTTCGTGGCGATCTCCACCGACTCGCGACGTACGCCACGCAGCGCCTCGCCGAGCAGTTCCTCGGCGGCACCCCGGGCATAGACGTCGGCGGTGTCGAAGGTGGTGACACCCGCGTCCAGTGCGGCCCGTACGCAGCTCAGTGCCGCCGCCCTGGCCACCAGTTCGCCGTGGGTGAGCCAGTTCCCGTAGGTGATCTCGCTGACGAGCAGGCCGCTGCGACCGAGATGACGATGCTCCATGGCGGCCCAGCCTAATCCTCGAACATCACTCGACGTACCTGGTGTGGCTGAGCGCCGGGCCTTACTCGGACGCCGCTGGCCTTCGTCCCCGCACCTGTACCACGAGCAACATCAGCAGCGCGATCGCGAACATCGCGGTGCCGACCACGTTCACCTGGGGCGGGATGCCCCGCTGGTTGGCTCCCCAGACGTACATCGGGAACGTGACGGTGGTGCCGGAGTTGAAGTTCGTGATGACGAAGTCGTCGAAGGAGAGCGAGAAGGCGAGCAGCGCGGCGGCCACGATGCCGGGCAGCACCAGCGGCAGGGTGACCCGACGGAACGCCTGCCACTCGCTGGCGTAGAGGTCCAGCGCCGCCTCCTCCAACCGACGGTCCATTCCGGACAGCCGGGCCCGGACGGTCACGACCACGAACGAGACGCAGAACATCACGTGCGCGATGACCACGGTCCAGAAGCCCTGCGGCACCCCTGCGGCCACCAGCAGGGCGAGCAACGAGGTGCCCAGCACCACCTCCGGGGTGGCCATCGGCGCCAGGACCAGCAAATTGACGGCGGGTCGGCCCCGGAACCGATGCCGGACCAGGGCGAACGCCATCAGCGTACCGAGCACTGTGGACACCGTCGTGGCGACGAACCCGATCTGTACGCTCCGCACCACCGCCTCGCACATGCCGGCGCTGCCGCACGGATCCCGCCAGTTGTCGAGGGTGAACTCGTGGAAGTCGTACGACAACCGGCTCGACGGCCGGTTGAACGACAGCCCGGCCACCACCACGACCGGCAGCAGCAGGTAACCGAGTACGCAGGCGGCGACGGCGACCGGCCAGTGATCGGCCACCCAGCGCCCGAACCGCCCACCCACGGCTATCCCACCTCCGCGGCGCCGGCCCGCCGGACATACCCGACGACCATCGCGAGGATCGCGCCCAGCAGCAGCACGGAGAGCGCCGCCCCCTGGGGATAGTCCAGCCGGACCAGGAACGCGGAGTCGATGACGTTACCGATCATGTACTCGTTCGGGGTGCCGAGCAGTTCCGCGCTGATGTAGTCACCGCTCGCCGGGATGAACGTCAGCAGGGTCCCGGCCACCACCCCCGGCATCGACAGCGGGAGCATGACCCGCCGGAGAACCTGGCTCGGGCCCGCGTACAGGTCCTGCGCGGCCTCCAGCAGCCGGCGGTCCAGCCGTTGCAGGCTGGCGTAGATCGGCAGCACCATGAACGGCAGGTAGCAGTAGGTCAGGCTGGTCACCACCGCGACCGGTGAGGCGAGCAGCCGGCCGTCCGGGCCGAGCACGTGCAGGTCACGGAGCAGCCCGACCAGGGCACCGCCGTCGGACAGGATGGTCTTCCAGGCCAGGGTCCGGACCAGGAAACTCGTGAACATCGGTGCGACCACGCAGACCAGCAGCAGGTTCTGCCAACGCCCGGCGCGCAGCGCGAGGACGTACGCCAGCGGATAGCCGAGCAGCAACGCCAGCGCGGTGGCGAGCGCGGCGTAGCCGAAGGACCGGCCCAGATGCGGCCAGTACCCGGCCAGCGCGTCCGGATAGTTGCCGAACGACCAGGTCATCGCGTAGCCGTCGGTCAGCGAGCCGGCCGGGTCGTAGAGGCTGGTGGCGCCGAGTTGGACCGCCGGGACCAGGAAGAAAACCACCAGCCAGAGCCCGCCGGGCGCAAGCAGGAGGTACGGCAGTAACCGGCCCCGCCGTACCCTGGTCACCGCCGCCCCGCCCGGGTCACGACCGGGTCGCTTCCACCGGACCGGCGTCCGCCGCCGGGCCGGTGTCGGCGTCGACGTCTGTCTCCGCATCGGCGTCCGTGTCGGCGTCGGCGTCTGTGTCGGCGTCCGCGTCCGTGTCGGCGTCGGCGTCGGCGTCGGCGTCGGCGTCGGCGAGGAGGAAGGCGTGCCTCGGGTGCCAGTACGCGACCACGGCGCTGCCCACCGGAATCCGTGGCGCCTCCCCGTCGGCGGCGGCGAAGACCGACAACTCGACACCGTGACCGGCACGGACCAGGTACTGCGTACTCACCCCGAGATAGGCGGCATCGGCGACCGTGCCGTCGATCCACTGGTGGCCGTCCGGCACCTGTTCCACCGTTCCGACCAGCCGCAGCTTCTCCGGCCGTACCCCCAGCAGCACCGCGCCGGCGTCGGCCCGGGCCCGGACCGTCGGCACCGAGAAGCGCCGGCCGTACGCCTCGACCAGGACATCGTCGCCGCCGCGTCCGCGCACCGTGCCGGCGAGCAGATTGGACCGGCCCAGAAAGTTGGCCACGAAGGCGGTGGCCGGGAACTCGTACAGTTCCGCCGGAGGGCCGAGCTGTTCGATCCGGCCGGCGTTCATCACCGCGACGGTGTCGGCCAGCGTCATGGCCTCCTCCTGGTCGTGGGTGACGTGTACGAAGGTGATGCCCACCTCGGTCTGGATCCGCTTGAGTTCGAGCTGCATCCGGCGGCGCAGCGCGAGGTCGAGTGCACCGAGCGGCTCGTCCAGCAGCAGCACCCGGGGCCGGTTGACCAGCGCACGGGCCAGGGCCACCCGCTGCTGCTGGCCGCCGGAGAGCCGGGTCGGCCGCTGCCGGTCGTACCCGTCGAGCTGCACCAGTGACAGCATCCGCCGCACCTGCCCGACCACGTCCGGTACGCCCCGCCGACGCAGCCCGAACGCGACGTTCTCGAAGACGTCCAGGTGCGGAAAGAGCGCGTAGCTCTGGAACACGGTGTTCACCGGCCGCCGGTACGGTCGCAGCCGGGTGATGTCCTCCCCGCCGAGCAGTATCCGCCCGCTCGTCGGCTCCTCCAGCCCGGCCACCATCCGCAGGGTCGTGGTCTTGCCGCAGCCCGAGGGGCCCAGCAGGGCGAAGAACGATCCCGCCGGCACGCTCAGGTCGAGGCGGTCCACCGCGGTGACGGCACTGCCCGACGGCGCGGACCGTCGGCCCGTCGGGCCGAAGCGTCGGCCGGTCGGGCCGAACCGCTTGGTCAGGTCGGCCAGCCGCAGTTGCCCGGCCGCCTCCTCGCTCGCCACCCCCTACCCCCCGATCACCTGCTGGAACTTCGACTCGTACTCCCGCTCTCGGGCCTCGTCGAGGGGCATGAACACCGTCGACCTGGCCAGCAGCGCCTGGTCGGGAAAGATCAGCGGATTGGCCGCCAACTCCGGGTCGATCTTCTCCATCTCGGCCTGCGCGCCCTGCACCGGACAGATGTAGTTGACGTACGCCGCGAGTCGGGCCGCTACCGCCGGCTCATAGTAGTAGTCCATCAGCGCCTCGGCGTTCGCCCGGTGGGTCGCCCGGTTCGGCACCAACATGTTGTCGGAGTAGAGCATCGCGCCGGAATCCGGGGCCACGAAACGGATCCGCTCGTCCTCGGCGGCGAGCTGGATGACGTCGCCCGACCAGGCGACGCAGGCGGCGATGTCCCCCTTGGCGAGTTCCGGGGCGTAGTCGTTGCCGGTGAACCGGCGGATCTGTCCGCCGTCGACGGCCTTCTTGAGCTTGCCCAGCGCCTCGTCGAACTGATCGGCGGTGAAGTTCGCCGGATCGTGCCCGTCCGCCTGGAGCAGCAGCCCCATGGTGTCCCGCATCTCGCTCAACGCGGTGACCCTGCCCTTCAGGTCGGGCCGGGTGAGCAGTTCGTCGACGGTCTGGACCGGCTTGGTCACGTTGCCGTTGTAGGCCAGTCCGGCCAGACCCGACTGCCACGGGATGGCGAGCACGTTCTCCCGGTCGTACGGGCGGTCGCGCAGCGAGGGCAGCAGGTTCCGTCCGACGTTCGGCAGCCTCGCCCCGTCCAGTCGCTGCACCCAGCCGAGCCCGATCACCCGGGCCGCCATCCAGTCGCTGAGCACGATGATGTCCCGACCGATGGGCTGGCAGGAGCTGAGCTGCGGCCGTACCTTGCCGAAGAACTCGTTGTTGTCGTTGATGTCCTCGGTGTACGTCACCTGGATGCCGGTCCGCGCCTGGAACGCGTCGAGGCTGGGCCGCTTCGAGCCGTCCTCCTCGTCCACGTCCAGGTACTGCGGCCAGTTGGAGAAGATCAGCTTCTTCTCGGCTCCGGAGAGATCCTCGCTGACGCAGCTCGCCTCGGTCTGCCGGGCGCCCTTCGTCCCGCAGCCGCCCAGGGCGGCCGTCATCGCGAACAGGGCCGCCGAGCCGGCCGCGCCACGCAGCAGGGCACGCCGGGGCAGCCTCGGCAGGGGATGCGGGCGGTCGCGCATGAGACGGCTCCTCCGGGGGTCGTGCCGACGGGCAGGGCAGGCGGGGTCGGCCCGCTGGCCGGAGGCGTCGCGGGAGATCCGATCAGATGCCGATCCTGGCATGCTGCCGCGCGGCCACCCGAGAGGGTCTACCAGTTTCCGAGAGGTGTACGCAGAGTCAGCGGGTGTGCTCGGGGTCGACGGGACCAGCGGGCGTGCCAGAGGTCCCCAGGACGTCCCTGACTGTCCGAAGTGTGTGTCGGACGCGCTATCCGTATCCGTCAGACGTTCATCTCGGGCGGGAACCCGGTCCAGCGCAGGTGCCGAGGGAGGTGGCTGGTGTCGTTGAAGCTGACCAGCGCCGGTGGGCGGTGCGGCCGGTAGAGGATGACGGTGAGGGCGCAGTTCGCGGCGTTGAGGCCGAGCCAGCGTTCGTCGGGAGCGTCGAGGGCGTGGCGGACGAACCAGGCGATCAGGAAACTGTGGGTGACGACGAGTTCATGGGTGTCCGTTGCGCCGGGCACCGCGTACCGCTCGAGGGCGGCGGTGGCCAGCCTGGCTCCTTCGGCGTACTCGTCGGCGGACACGCCGTCGAGGAACCGCGCGTGGATCTCGGGCAGGGCCGACGGATCCGGAACCGGCGGGATGTAGTCGCCGACGACCTCGGAGCAGTGCAGGGGGACGTGCGGAAGGAACTGGCTGATCAGATGGGCGGTCTGCGCGGCGCGGGGCAGCGGGCCGTGGTGGATGGCCGTCAGGGGCGCGGTAGCGAGGCGTTGCCCCAGCAGACGAGCCTGCTGCTGTCCGGCGGGGCTGAGTTCACCGTCGCCGACGGCCTCCCCGTGCCGGGCCAGGTACAGGAACCGGTTGGTCACGCACCCCTCCGTTCCGCCGCGACGCTCTCATGATCGTCATCCGTGTCGGTAACGATCCCACAGCGCGGCAGAGCGGACGTGGGTGGGCGCAGAGGTGCCGAGAGGTGTTAAGAGGGGGCCCTTCCTATGCAAAAAGCGATAAGAAGGGGCCCTTCCTTACACCCTCAGTGGCTGGGTGGGATGACCCGGAGGTGGCCACGGCGGCCGGTCTGCTGGCCGGTGTTGGGGTCGACCCCGGCCTCGTCGGGGCGCGGCGGGGCCGGGCGGGCCGCCTCCCGGACCGCCTCGGCCAGCGCCACCAGGTCGTCGGTGGTCGGGGGCGGGGGCTCGAACTCCCCCTCGTGCCGGACCACGTCCCAGCCACGCGGCGCGGTCAGGCTCCGGGCGTGCGGCTCGCAGAGGTCGTACGTGTGCGGCTCGGCGAAGGCCGCGAGCGGACCCACCACCGCGGTCGACTCGGTGTAGACATAGGTCAGCGTGGCTACGGCCTGTCGGGGGCAGCCGTTGCGGGAGCAACGCCGTGGTGACCTCACGGCGGCACGGTATCTCCATTACCGGCTCCGCCGCTCCGCTTGGGCTTCCGACACGCCGGTAGTGGTGATCACAATTCGGGCTTCCGCCTGGAGACACGGCCGAATCCACGAGCCGATCTTGATCGCCCCGGGTCTACCCTGTCGACGTGGCGGGACGTTCACGACGAGTGGAGCGGGGTTCGAGATGACCAGTCCGGAGAATCGCCGGCCCGACCCCGGGCGCCGGTCCCGCCGGGATCGGCACGGGCGCGGGCTGCGCGGCCGGCTGGTCCCGGCCACGGTTCCGCTGGCCCGGACGAAGTCGGAGATCTTCGACGATCTGGTGCTGGACACCGTGGAGACCCTGGAACGGCGGTTCGCCAAGGAACTGGCCGGGGTCGAGTTCGCGGTCGAGGACGTGCCGCCGGACCTCAACGTCTACGACTCGGACGTCCTGGAGGACGGCGAGGTACCCCTCGCCCGCCTGCTGCCCGGTAGGCCCGGCCGGCAGGAGGTGCCGCCGAGGATCGTGCTCTACCGCCGCCCCCTGGAGTTCCGGGCGATAGACCGCGAGGACCTCGCCGACCTGGTGCACGACGTGATCATCGAGCAGGTCGCGAACCTGCTCGGCGTCGATCCCGACGAACTGGCCTGACCCGGGCGGCCCCCACCACCCGGGCGCGGCCGGTCAGGCGACGCGACGCTTCAACTTGCGCCGTTCGCGTTCGGACAACCCGCCCCAGATCCCGAACCGTTCGTCATGCCCGAGCGCGTATTCCAGACACTCGGTCTTGACCTCACACCGGGAGCAGATCCGCTTCGCCTCGCGGGTCGAACCGCCCTTCTCGGGAAAAAACGCCTCCGGATCGGTCTGCGAGCACAGCGCGCGCTCTTGCCACTCCGGAGCATTTCCGAGCAGGTCGGCCACCTCGAGTCGGCCGTCCATCCAGTTGCCTCCTTATCGCGCACCGGCGTGGCAGCCGGCGCAACCCCCCACGCGGAAGGCGTGTTTGTCCGCCCGGTAGCGATTTGATGCGCTCCGTACGAACGACCCCACTGAAATTACACGTGTGTTATACGTGCGTCGTCAAGCCGAACCTGCTAAGTGGAGTCACCCTTACCGCGTGCCCGGACGACTGTGGAGTCATCGCGGTCTCGCAACCTGCCCTATCGATTCAGACCCGGCAGGGGTAACGCCCCGCTCGGCGAGTTGCGTCAGATATCGGCGTTTCGCGCCCGGCGCGCCCTGTGGCGTCCCGCTTACGAGTGGTATCCGTGGGCCGCTGGCCGGAACGGTCAACCGGCGTGCCCGTAGACCGTGGTCCGGCGTCGGGCCTGCCGCCCGGCCGCCGCCGCGATCCGCTCGAGCTGGGCGACGGTACGGGCCGAACCATGATCCGATCCCGCCATCCGGGAGATCGTCTCCTCCATCAGCGTGCCGCCCAAGTCGTTGCAGCCGCCCCGGAGCAGTTCCGCCGTCCCGGAGTCGCCGAGCTTGACCCAGGAGCACTGGATGTTGGCGATCCGCCCGTGCAACAGCAGCCGGGCCATGGCGTGCACGATCCGGTTCTCCCGCCAGGTGGGACCGGGCCGGGCGATCCCGGCGAGGTAGATCGGGGCGTTCGTGTGTACGAACGGCAGGCCGACGAACTCGGTGAACCCGCCGGTACGGTCCTGCACCCCGGCCAGCACCCGGAAGTGTCCCAGCCACTGCCGGGGGTGGTCGACGTGGCCGTACATCATCGTCGAGCTGGACCGGATGCCCAGCTCGTGCGCGGTGCTGACCACCTCGACCCAGGTGGCGGCCGGCAGTTTGCCCTTGGTGAGCACCCAGCGCACCTCGTCGTCGAGGATCTCCGCCGCCGTTCCCGGGATGGTGTCCAGGCCAGCGTCGCGCAGCTCGGTGAGCCAGTCCCGGACCGGCACGCCCGCCTTGGCGGCACCGGTGACGATCTCCATCGGTGAGAAGGCGTGCACGTGCATGCCCGGCACCCGGGTCTTGATCGCCCGGACCAGCTCCGCGTACGCCGAGACCGGCAGCTTGGGGTCGATCCCGCCCTGCATGCAGACCTCGGTGGCACCGGCCGCCCAGGCCTCCTCCGCCCGGTCGGCGACCTGCCCGGCCGAGAGCCGGTACGCGTCGGCGTCCCGCTCCCGCTGCGCGAACGCGCAGAACCGGCAGCCCACGTAGCAGACGTTGGAGAAGTTGATGTTGCGGTTCACCACGTACGTCACGTCATCGCCGACCGTCGCCCGGCGGACGTCGTCGGCGATCCGGCACACCTCGTCCAGGGCCGCCCCCTCGGCGGCGAACAGCGCCAGCGCCGCCGCCTCGTGCCGGGGCTCCAGCAGCGCGGCCGGATCGTCGGCGGCCAGCCGCAGTCCGGCGCGCAGGTCGCGGTCACCGTCGGCCGGGACCCCGCCACGCAGCACTGGGGGCTGCCCCCCGGACGCCGGTACGGGAACCGCTCCGGGAATCCGGGCGCCGACCTCGGCCCAGTCGCCGTAGACCTGGTCGAAGTCGCCGCGTCGGTCACCGGTCCGCCCGGTGGTGTCGATCGTGGCGTGCAGGTCGACCCGACCACCCGGCACGAAGGCGTCGTCCGGCTCCTGCCAGGGACGACCGGTGGGACGCGCCTGCGCGACGCCCAGCCCGGTGACCGGGTCGGCGAGCGCGGCCACGTGGGCGGCGAGCCGGGGGTCCAGCCACGGGTCGCCGCGCCGGACGTACTCGGGGTAGATCGTCAACCGCTCCTGGAGGGTGAACCCGGCGGCCCTGGACCGGGCCGCCAACTCGTCCAGGTGCGGCCAGGGGCGCTCCGGATTGACGTGGTCCGGGGTCACCGGCGACACGCCACCCCAGTCGTCGATGCCGGCCCGCAGCAGGAGGTCGAACTCCCCCTCGATCAGGTTCGGCGGCGCCTGGATCCGGGCTCCCGGGCCCAGCAGGATCCGGGACACCGCCACCGTGGCCGCCAGGTCGTGCAGCTCCGCGTCGGGCATCCCCCGCATCGCGGTGTCCGGCTTGGCCCGGAAGTTCTGCACGATGACTTCCTGGATGTGGCCGTACTCCCGGGCACTGCGCCGGATCGCGAAGATCGAGTCGACCCGCTCGGCGGGCGTCTCACCGATGCCGATCAGGATGCCGGTGGTGAAGGGCACGGAGACCCGCCCGGCGTCGGCGAGCACCCGCAGCCGCACCGCGGGTTCCTTGTCCGGCGAGCCGTAGTGCGGGCCGCCCGGCTCGGACCAGAGCCGGGTCGCGGTGGTCTCCAGCATCATGCCCATGCTCGGCGCCACCGGCTTGAGCCGTTGCAGCTCCGCCCAGGAGAGCACGCCGGGGTTGAGGTGCGGCAGCAGGCCGGTCTCCTCGAGCACCGCTATCGCGCACGCCCGCAGGTAGTCCAGGGTCGAGTCGAAGCCCCGCTCGGTCAGCCACTCCCGGGCCTGCGGCCAGCGCTCCTCCGGCCGGTCGCCGAGGGTGAACAGCGCCTCCTTGCAGCCCTGCGCCGCACCCGCCGCCGCGATCGCCAGCACCTCGTCCCGCTCCAGGTAGGCGGCGGGCAGCCGGTGCGGCACCGTGGCGAAGGTGCAGTAGTGGCAGCGGTCCTGACAGAGCCGGGTCAGCGGGATGAAGACCTTCTTGGAGAAGGTGACCACCCCGGGGCGGCCGGCATCGACCAGCCCGGCGTCGCGCACCCGGCCGGCGATCGCCAGCAGGTCGTCGAGAAACTCGCCGCGCGCGGCGAGCAGCGCCGTCGCCTCGTCCGGGTCGAGGGCCCGGCCGTCCGCCGCCCGACGTAACGCCCGGCGCAGGCTCGCGGTGGTCGGTGCCCCGTCAGTCCCATCAGCCACTCGTGCAGCCTAGGCCGTGGAACCGACGGGACGGTGGTCGGCGAGCCCCCGCAGGGGGCCGAACTCGGGTGGCAACGGTCACAGCCGTCGGGAGGATGGCCCTGGCGCCCACCCTCCCGATCGGCTCACGGCTGGTGTGGCTGGGTCGGGTCGTCGTCCCGGTCGGCCGGTGGCGGCTGGGTACCCGCCGACGGCTGCTGGCTGGCCGGATTGATCCGCTGCGTGCGGTCGGCGGTGCGCTGCGGGATCACCTGGGTCCGCCCGGCCTCCTCGTCCTCGTCCGGCTCGGGTACGGCCGACGGGGCGGGACTGGCCGACGGGGCGGGACCGGCCGACGGGGCGGGGGACGGCGGTGCCGAGACGGGGCCGGCGGGCGTGGTGCCGGACCCCGGCGCCCCGAACGGAGCGGCCGGCGGTGCGGACGCGGGCGGGGTGGAGGCCGGGATACCGGAGATTGGCTGGCCGGAGACGGGCTGGCCGTACGCGGTCGGCTGGCCGTAGCCGCTGGGCTGCGGGTACCCGGCCGGCTGGCCGTACTCGGTGGGCTGGCCGTAGGCCGTCGGCTGGCCGTAGGCGTTCGGGTCGCCGCCCTGGCCCTGGGGGTAGCCGGCCGGCGGGTAGCCCGGCTGGCCGTACGGCTGCTGACCGTACGGCGCCTGGCCGTAGGGGTGCTGCTGGCCGTACGGCGCCTGCCCGTGCGGCTGGGGCTGGCCGTAGACACCGGGCTGCGGCTTCGGCTTGGGTACGTAGAAGAGCGCCCGCCACACCCGGAAGACCACGAAGGCCGCGACGGCGAGCAGGGCGAAGGCGCCGACCATCAGCAGGGTTCCGCTGAACGCCCGTCGGAACTCCGCATCGGCCAGCAGGCTGGTGAGCCCGGCGAGCAGCGTGATCACGCCGAACAGCGCGGAGAAGGCGTACTCGCCGAGCGCGACGAGGGTGATCAGGCGGGCCTGGCCGACCACCGGCTGGATGTGCGTCGCGAGCAGCACGGCGAGCACCGGAAGCACGGTCTGCTCGATGCCCACGAAGGAGTAGTAGGCGCTCAGGGAGCGGTCGCCGAAGTCGGAACCCTCCCAGCCACCGAAGAACAGCTCGATCATGCCGCTGAACAGGAACAGGGCGTTGGCGCCGAGCAGCACCAGCGCGATCAGCTCGCGTAGCGGCTTGGTTGTCTGGCTGGCCTGCGGCGCGTCGGTCGGCGCGGGCCCGGGCTGGCTGGTCAAAATTCCCCCTCAGGCAGTTTACGGACGGTGGCGACGCCTGAGCCTAGTCGGCCAACCCGCCCGCCGCCCGCACAGAGCGGATGGGCGAGGATGGGGAACATGCGCATCGTGGTATTGACCGGGGGCATCGGCGGCGCCCGCTTCCTGACCGGCGTCCGCGCGTACGCCCGTCAGGTCGGCGCCGAGGTGACCGCGGTGGTCAACGTCGGGGACGACGTCCTCCTGCACGGACTGAAGATCTGTCCGGATCTGGACAGCGTCATGTACACCCTCGGTGGTGGCGCGGACCGGGAACGGGGCTGGGGACGGGCCGGCGAGACCTGGACCGTCAAGGAGGAACTGGCCGCGTACGGCGCGGAGCCGACCTGGTTCGGTCTCGGTGACCGGGACGTGGCGACCCACCTGGTCCGCAGTTCGATGCTGGGCGCCGGATATCCGCTCTCGGCGGTGACCGAGGCGCTCTGCGCACGCTGGGAACCGGGCGTACGACTGCTGCCCGCCACCGACGACCGCCTGGAGACCCACGTCGTGGTGAGCGGAGCCGACGACGGTACGACCGACACCCCGGACGCCCAGCGCGCCATCCACTTCCAGGAGTGGTGGGTACGCCACCGGGGCGCACTGCCCACCCACCGCTTCGTATTCGTCGGCGCCGAGGCGGCCAAGCCGGCGGCCGGGGTCCTGGACGCGCTGGCCGAGGCCGACGTCGTCCTGCTCGCCCCGAGCAATCCGGTGGTGAGCATCGCGCCGATCCTCGCCGTGCCGGGGATCCGGGACGCGCTGGTCGCGGGCACCGCGCCGGTGATCGGAATCTCCCCGATCATCGGTGGCGCCCCGGTACGTGGCATGGCCGACCGCTGCCTGGCGGTGCTCGGGGTGCCCTGCACCGCGGCCGGGGTGGGCGGGCTCTACGGTCCTCGCTCCGGCGGTGGCATCCTGGACTCCTGGCTGGTGGACACCACCGACGCCGGTGCCGAGGTCCCGGGCCTGACCGTGCGGGCGGCACCGCTGTGGATGACCGACGAGGCGGCGACCGTGACGATGGTTCGGACCGCGATGGAGCTCCGATGAGACTAGAGGTGTTACCCGTGCTCGGCCTCGGCGACATCATCGAGGGCGACGACCTGGCGGCGCTGATCTCGACCGCCGCGCCCTGGCTGCGCGATGGCGACGTACTGGTGGTGACCAGCAAGATCGTGTCCAAGGCGGAGGGCCGGGTGGTCGACGTACCGGTCGACGGGCCGGAGCGGGAGGCGGCCCGGACCGAGATCCTCGCCGGGGAGACCGCCCGCCCGGTGGCCCGGCGTGGCTCGACCCGGATCGTGCAGACGCACCACGGTTTCGTGATGGCCTCCGCCGGGATCGATGCCTCCAACGTGGACCGTTCGCGGTTGGTACTGCTGCCCAAGGACCCGGACGCGTCCGCCCGGGGGCTACGGGCCGCGATCCGGGAGCAGCACGGCGCCGACGTGGTGGTCATCGTCTCGGACACGATGGGACGCCCGTGGCGCAACGGGCTCACCGACGTGGCGCTCGGCGTCGCCGGCATGCCGGCGGTCCGCGACCACCGGGGCGAGGTCGACCCGTACGGCAACAAGCTGAGCATCACCCAGATGGCCGTGGTGGACGAGTTGGCCGGCGCGGGGGAACTGGTGAAGGGCAAGTGCGACCAGGTGCCGGTCGCGGTGATCCGCGGTTACCTGAACGCCGCCGACCCGGACGACGGTGCCGGCGCGGCGACCCTGGTCCGGGACGCCGCGCACGACCTCTTCGCGTTGGGCACCGCCGAAGCACGGGCGGAGGGGCTGCGCGCCGCCGCCGTCCTCGGCGACTCGACTCCCACGCCCGGCCGGTGGGCCGCCGGTCCGGACGAGCCGACCGGGATGCTCGACGTCACGGCGGTGAACCGGGCGATCGGCACGGTGGCCGGGGTGGTCGCCCCGGGCACGGTCTTCACCCTGGTCACCGACGAGCGGGTACGGGCCCGGCTCGCCGGTACGGCGCCGACCGGACCGTCCGGCGCCACCGCGATGATCGACTGCTGGCCGCCCCGCCCGCCCGTACCGCGCGGCACCGATCCGTACGCCGCCGGCCGGAACGTGGTGGATCCCGGCGCGCTCATCCGGTTCGGTGCCGACCTGCACCGGCTGCGTGCCGCGCTGGCCGCCGAGGGCGTCGACTCGGCCGTACTTCCGGCACCCGCCGACGGCGGCGGAGCGACCCTGGTGGTCACCGGCCCCCCGGCCCCGGCCGTCCCGCCACTCTGACCCCCGCCACTCTGACCCCCGCCGGTCCGGCCCCGCCTGGTCGCCCGTCGCCAGCGTGATCCCGCCCGGTCGCCCACCGCTCGCGCCGGACGGACGGTGCTGGTCAGCCGTCCAGCATCGCGCGGCCGAGCGGGGTCAGGGTGTGCAGCACGGTGTTGCGGTCCCGGTGACTGACCAGCAGCCCCGCGTTGCGCAGCACGGAGGTGTGCTGGCTCGCGGCGGCCGGCGAGATGTGCAGCCGGCGGGCGACCTCCCCGGTGGAGCAGCCGTCGCCCACCACCTCCAGGACCCTCGCCCGGGTACGCCCGATGAGCGCCGCCAGCGCCGCCTGCCCGCCACCCTGCCCGACCGCCGCGACGGGACCGGCGCCCTCGCCCGGGGCCGGGGTCAGGCCGCCCAGCCGGTCGACCGGGTAGACCAGGACCGGAGGCAACTCGGGGTCGACCAGGGTCACCGGGATACGGGCACAGAAGAACGACGGCACCAGGAGCAGCCCTCGCCCGTCGAGGTGCAGTTCCCGGACGACGGGATAGTCCGGCACCTCGAGCACCCCGGAGTCCCAGCGCATCGCCGGGCGTAGGCTGGCCAGCAGTCCTTCGGCGCCACCGTCGAGCAGCGCCCGGGCCCGACGGCTCCGGTCCGCCTCCACGGCCGCCTGGATCCGCGCCCAGTACGGCTCGATCGCCGTCACCTGGTAGGTCCGCATCGAATCGGTCAGGTGCCGCAGCACCTCGCCGTCCCCCCGGGCCAGGGCGTTCGCCGAACTGGGCAGCGACAGCGGGTTCTCCACGGCGAGAACGTTCAGGTCCCGCTCCAGCGCGGTGATCGGCGTGGACCGGATGGTGTCCAGCCCCGCCTCCAGCCCGTGCAGGCTCTGGTACGGGGTCAGGAAGTCGGGAAAGTAGCCACGGGGCGGGTTGAGTGCGAGCAGCAGCCGTAGCTGGCCGAGCACGCTGTCCCGGCGGAGCCCGCCCGACACGTCACGCCGCCAGCCGGCCATCACCGGATCGCGGCTCCGGCCCTGCAACAGGTGCAGGCTGAGGACAAGCTCCCAGACCTGGTCGGCGGCAGGGGCGACGCGGGTCCGGGCGATGTCCTCGCTGGAGAAGAAGATTCTCAGCATCGCACGCACTCCCGAGTCGCCGGATGAGGGTGCCCGGCAACCCGTCGAACTCTACCCCGGTGCCATCTATCTCTGTCTTTCAGCTCTGGCTGAAAGACCTCGACGGCCAGCGGACCCACCGGGCATGCTCACTGTGCCGCTATCGGGGTCACCGGCGTCTTCGACGCTGGACCGGCCCCGCGGTGTGCCGGGGTAGGGGGAGGAATGCGGCACCCGGACGGTCCCAACGAGGGTTCGCGGCCCTTTCATCCGCGAAGGGTGCCGTCCGGGTAGTCGCTTTCCGCAGCATGCCGATCCCCCACCGCGATCCAGAGCGCGACCCGGTGATCCTCGTCGGTCACGTAGTACCGGGAACCGTCCAGTTCGGTCAGACCCTCCACGTTGTGCAGCGGCGCGAGGTCCGAGACCAGCTCACCGGCCAGCACCGGGCCTTCCTGACCCGCGACCCACCGGAACCGCACGTGTCGACTGGTGACGTCTCCCCCGGTGGGGTGCTCGTCGAGCAGCACCGAGCCCTTGCCGAGTGCGTCGATCGAGCCGATCACGGCGTCGTACGAGCCGTCGTCCCGGGACGAGAGCCCCCGGAACCCGGTGAGTTCGCCGGGCCGGG
Organism: Plantactinospora solaniradicis; assembly: GCF_042658085.1. NCBI lineage: Bacteria > Bacillati > Actinomycetota > Actinomycetes > Micromonosporales > Micromonosporaceae > Plantactinospora > Plantactinospora solaniradicis. The sequence goes on from NZ_JBHSPR010000020.1 coordinate 81,588, forward strand.
TCACCCCGGTCACCGCGTACGCCCCGACGACCCGGGGCCAGGTCCGCCGGTCGAACATCCCAGCCAGGTCCGCCACCTCGACGACGATCGGTTCGCCCCGGTCGGTCACCGGGAAGCGCAGCCCGAGCAGCAGGGTGCCGGCCGGGGTGAAGGCCGCCGCCTCCACGTTCACCGGCAGGTCGTTGTCGGCCAACCGGCTCACCCAGGTCTTCGCCCGCGCGGTACCCCGGTCCCGGGTGGCGACGATGAACCGGTGCCGAACCTGCTCACCGGGCGGTAGCACGGTGATGCCGGCGGCCACGATGGCGTCGTTCACGGCCCGATGCAGCCGGAACTGGTTGCGTACCACGTGCAGCCGGGGCACCGGGACGACCGCGTCGGCCTCCCGGAACCGCGCCACGAAGGCGCGACGGGGACGCAGCGGTCCGCGCTTCGAGCCGAAGTGCGAACCGAGCACGTAGATCCACTCGCCGTACCGGGCCAGCGCCTCGCCGTCCTCGGTCCGGCCGTTCTCCGCACCGGCGTCCATCGGCAGGTGGTGGGTCACCCACCCGCCGTCGTACCGCTCGATCAGCAGGGCCAGGCAGTGCTCGACCGACCCCTCGTCGAGCACCGTCCAGAAGGCACGTCGTGCGCCGTGCGCGGCGAGCAGCGCGGGCGAGCGTACCGGCAACAGGTCGCTCGCCTCGTTGCCGGCGACGCCGAGTTCGACCGTACGCAGGGGGCGGGTCATAGGATCATGTTACGAGTCTCGCCTAGGGTGACCGGTGTGCTGGACGCCCTGTACGACGACGCATTGACCCTGCTCACCGCCTGGCAACCGCCGACCACCGGTGCGGCCGGCGCCCTGGACCGGACCCTCCGACTGCTTCACGACGGCGGGCCGGTGGCGATGACCCGGGAGCACCGCCCCGGTCACGTCACGGCCAGCACGCTGGTGCTGGACTCGACCGGCGGCCGGGTGCTGCTCTGCCTGCACGGGCGCTTCCGCCGGTGGGTGCAGCTCGGCGGGCACTGCGAGGCCACCGACCCGACCCTGGCCGGCGCGGCGCTGCGGGAGGCGACGGAGGAGTCCGGCATCGACGGGCTCTGGCTGGACCCGGTACCGATCGACCTGGACATCCATCCGGTGCCCTGCGGCGGCGGCTCCCTGCACCACGACGTTCGGTTCGCCGCGATCGCCCCGGCGGGCGCGGTCGAGCGGGTCAGCGCCGAGTCGGTCGAACTCGGCTGGTTTCCGCCCGACGGGCTGCCCGAGCCGCTGGCGGGCGCCACCGAGCAACTGGTGGCGCCGGCACTGGCGGCGTTCAGACGTAGTTCTCTTCGCCCCGCTCCTTGAGCTCGTCGACCAGCTTCTTGACGTCCTGGGCCCGGTCGCGGGGGCAGACCAGCACCGCGTCCGGGGTGTCCACCACGATCAGGTCCCGGACGCCCAGCGCGGCGACCAGCCGGCCGGACTGCGGCACCACCACCAGACGCTCACAGTCCCGGAGCAGGACGCCGGGCTTCGGCTCGACCTGCTCGGCACCGAGCACCACGTTGCCGGCCTCGTCGGCCGGCAACACCTCGCCGAGCGTGTCGAAGTCGCCGACGTCGTTCCAGCCGAAGTCGCCCGGCACGGTGGCGACCCGCCCGGCCGTGGCGGCACCCTCCATCACGGCGTAGTCGACGGAGATCTTGGGCAGCGTGGGCCAGACGGTGCCGAGCACCTCCTCCCGCTCGGGCGTGTCCCAGGACTGCGCGATGGTGGTGAGCCCGGCGTGCAGCGCGGGCTGCTGCCGAGCCAGCTCGGTCAGGAAGACGTCGACCCGCCAGACGAACATGCTCGCGTTCCACAGGTGCCGACCGGAGCGCAGGTACGCCTCGGCGACATCGGCCGCCGGCTTCTCCTTGAACTCCTCGACCCGGCGCAGCGGGCCGGAGCCGAGCAGCTCGCCGCACTGGAGATAGCCGTACCCGGTCTCGGCCCGGGTGGGTTTGATGCCCACCGTCATCAGCAGGCCCTGCTCGGCACCGCCGACCGCCTCCCGCACCGTCGCGGCCCAACCGTCCGGGTCGCCGATCAGGTGGTCCGCCGCGAACGAACCCATCACCGCTTCCGGCTCGCGCAGCGCGATCACCGCGGCGGCCAGCGCGATCGCCGCGCAGGAGTCCCGGGGCGAGGGCTCGACCAGGATGTTCTCCTCGGGCAGGCCGGTCAGTTGGCGGGCGACCGCGGCCACGTGCGCGGCACCGGTGACCACCATGGTCCGCTCCGGCGTGGTCAGCGGCCCGAGCCGGTTGACCGTTGCCTGCAACAGCGAGTCGCCGGTGCCGGTGAGCGGATGGAGGAACTTGGGATGACCGGCACGGGACAGCGGCCACAGACGTGTACCGCTACCGCCCGCCGGGATGACGGCGAAGAGCATCAGCACATCATGCCGGACACGTGTGCCCGATCACTCCGGCTTGTCGCGACGGTATGCGATCAACCCGGCACGGAAAGCAACGAAAGCCTCGCTGACCTGGCAATATCCCGATGATCATGCGCGAGCCCGGCTCCACGCCGCGATGTGCACCTCGGCGCTCGACTCCCAGGTGAACTCCTTGGCCCGGTCGAAGCCCGCCTTCGCCAGCGAGAGGCGCCGCGACTCGTCGTCCAGCAGCGCGCCGAGATCCGTCGCGATCTGCTGCGGGTCCTCGCTGGTGTAGGCGACCGCGTCGCCGCCCACCTCCGGCAACGACAGTCGCGGCGTGGTCAGCACCGGTGCGGCACAGGCCATCGCCTCCAGGATCGGCAGGCCGAAACCCTCACCGTAGGACGGGTAGGCGGCGACCAGCGCGCCACCGAGGAAGCCGGGCAGGTCGGCGTAGCGCAGGTAGCCGGGGCGCAGCAACCGCAGGTGCGCCGGTACGTCGGCGACGGCCCGGTCGATCTCGTCGTCGTGACCCTGGCCACCGGCGATCACCAGGGCCGGCGGGGCGGCCCGGTCCTTGACCGCGAGGACCCAGCCACGGATGAGGTTGGGCACGTTCTTGCGCGGCTCCTTGGATCCGAGGAACGCCACGTAGCTGTTCGCGCCCAGACCGAGGCGGGCGCGTACCCGCGCCTTCTCCTCGTCGCTCGGCGCGTGGAACGCCGCCTGGTCGACCCCGTGGTACGCCACGTCGATCCGGGTCGGATCGGCATCCAGCAACCGGATCAACTCGTCCCGGGTCGCCTTGCTGGGCACGATCACCCGGTCCGCCCGACGCAGCGACGTCTTGATCGCGCTACGGAAGAAGGTCCGCCTGGACTTGTCGTAGTGCTCGGGCTCGGTGAAGAAGGTGGCGTCGTGCACGGTGACGGTCACCGGACAGCCGGCCCGGAGCGGGCAGGTGTAGAACGGCGAGTGCAGCACATGCGCGCCGACCTGCTGGGCGAGCAGCGGAAGCCCGGTCTGCTCCCAGGCGAGCCGCGCCGGCCGGTGCGCCACCGCCGCCGGTGCCGGGATCACCTCCGCCGCCGGCAGCATCCGGGCGTACCGCTCACCGTCCGTGCGCAGCGCGACCACGACCAATTCCAGGCCCGGTCCGATGACCTTGCCCAGGGCGCCGAGCAGCCCGTCGACGTATCTACCAACGCCGCCCCGGTCGGCGGGCACGCTGGTGGCGTCAATGAGCACGCGGGGCGGACGACCGGCGGTCACTGGGCGACTCCTCGAAATGGTGTGGTGTGGGGAACAACACTGGATCCAAGCCTACGCCGCGCCCGCCCGAGCGCGTCGACTGCGACCCGTCGGGCAACTGTCTTTCCGGTGACTCAAATGGTTCGCGGGTGTCGGCGGTCACGGTGGGTACCAGAACCGTACGAATCAGGTACTGACGACCGCAGATGCTCCGCCACCGGCCGTCCGGGTCGGTATCGTCGCGGGCGATGACCGAGAACATTGCCGGGATCTTCGCCGCCGCGATCGCCGCCGACCCGACCCGACCCCTGCTGACCTGGTACGACGACGCGACCGGCGACCGTACCGAACTCTCCGGGGCGACCCTGGCCAACTGGGTCGCCAAGACCGCCAACCTGCTGGTCGACTCGGCCGGGCTGGCGCCGGGTGACTCCGCCGGGGTGCTGCTGCCACCACATTGGCAGACCGCCGCCGTCCTGCTCGGCTGCTGGTCGGCCAAGCTGGAGGTGACCGGGGGCCGACCCGGCGAGCCGGCGAGCCGCCCGGTCGACGTGCTCTTCGCCGCCACCGACCGGGTCACCGAGGCGGCGGCCTGGTCGGCCGGCGACCGGTACGCCCTCGCGCTCGCCCCGCTCGCCGCCCCGGTACGCGACCTGCCGGCCGGTTTCGCCGACTACGTGATCGAGGTACGCGGACACGGCGACCACTTCAACCCCGACCCGCAGGACGGCCCCCAGGACGCCGCGCTCGCCGCTCGGGCCGCCCAGCGGGCCACCGAACTCGGCATCGGTGCCGGCGACCGGGTGCTGGTCGACGCGGCCCGGTACCCGGACCCGGTGGACTGGCTGCTCGCCCCGCTGCACGCCGGGGCCAGCCTGGTGCTCTGCGGGCACCTCGACCCCGCCCGACTTCCCGACCGGGCGACCACGGAAAAGGTCACCGTGCAACTGACCTGACCCACCGCGGCGCGCCCCTGCCCGGTCCCCGCCGTCCGGGGCCGCGCCGCCGTCCGGCCCGCTCCGCCATCCGGCCCGCTCAGCCGTCGGGCGCCACCCGCCGCTGCCCGCTACCCGGCTCCTCCGCCACGCTGCCGGGCGAACCGCTCGAAGGCGAGCAGCGACTCCGGGTTCGCCAACGCCCCGGTGGCGGCGGCCGAGTCCACCGGTGCCCCGGTGAGGATCTTCTTCACCGGCACCTCCAACTTCTTGGCCGACAGGGTCCGGGGCACCGCACCGACCTGGTGGATCTCGTCGGGCACGTGCCGGGGCGACAACCCGGTACGCAGCTCGCGGGCGATCTTCGCGGTCAGCGGCCGGTCCAACTCCAGCCCCTCGGCCAGCACCACGAAGAGCAGCAGCTCACCGGCGCCGCCCTCGTCGTCCTCCAGATGCACCACCACCGAGTCGATCACCTCGGGCAACCCCTCCACAACGGAGTAGAACTCGGCGGTGCCGAGCCGTACCCCGCCCCGGTTCAAAGTGGCGTCGGAGCGGCCGGTGATCACACAGCTCCCCCGTTCGGTGATGGTGATCCAGTCCCCGTGCCGCCACACGCCCGGATAGACGTCGAAGTACGCCTCCCGGTAGCGGACGCCGTCCGGGTCGTTCCAGAATCCCACCGGCATACTGGGCATCGGCGCGGTGATCACCAGTTCGCCGAGCTGGTCGACCACCGGCGAGCCGTCCGCCGACCGGGCCTCGACCCGGGCACCGAGACAACGGCAGGCGATCTCACCGGCCCGTACCGGCAGCAGCGGCACCCCGCCGACGAACCCGGTGCAGACGTCGGTGCCACCGGAGATCGAATCCAGTCGCAGGTCGGCGCCGACCGCGTCGTACACCCAGCGGAAGCCCTCGGCGGGTAGCGGCGCACCGGTCGATCCGACCCCGCGCAGCGCGGACAGGTCGACCAGGTCCGCCGGGCGCAACTCGGCCTTGCGGCAGGCCAGCAGGAACGGCGCCGAGGTACCGAAGTAGCTGGTCCCGGTGTCGGCGGCGAGCCGCCACAGGGTGCCGAGATCGGGCCGCGCCGGCTGACCCGGCTCGGCCGCCACCGCCGGGTTCCCGTCGAAGAGCACGATCGCCGCACCCACCGCCGGCCCGCTGACCAGGAAGTTCCACATCATCCAGCCGGTCGTGGTGAACCAGAAGAACCGGTCCGCCGGCCCGAGATCATGGTGCAACGCCAGCATCTTCAGATGTTCGAGCAGGATCCCGCCGTGTCCGTGCACGATCGGCTTCGGCAGCCCGGTGGTTCCGGAGGAGTAGAGCACGTACAGCGGATGGTCGAACGGCACCGCCGCGAAGGTCAGCGGCTCGTCCGTCTCGGCCGCCAGGTCCGCCCAGCCCAGGGCGCCGTACGGCGGTGCGGCATCCGGCTCCAGATAGGGCACCACCACCGTGTGTACCACCGACGGCAGCGCGGCCCGGAGCGCCGCCACCTCGGTACGGCGATCGACCGGCTTGTCGCCGTACCGGTAGCCGTCCACCGCCACCAGCACGGTCGGCTCGATCTGCCGCCAGCGGTCCAGCACACTCCGGGTGCCGAACTCGGGCGCGCAGGAGGAGAAGATCGCGCCGAGGCTGGTGGTGGCGAGCATCAGTACGAACGTCTCGGGAACGTTCGGGGCGTACGCCGCGACCCGGTCGCCGGTGCCGACCCCGAGCCGGACCAGACCGGCCCGGACCCGGCGTACCTGATCGCGCAGTTCGGCCGCGGTCAGGGTGACCGGCGCCCGGGTCTGGCTGTGCCCGAGCACCACCGGCGCGTCGTCGGCCAGCCCCGGCATCCGGAGCACGTGCTCGGCGTAGTTCAGGGTCGCCCCCGGGAACCAGCGCGTCCCTGGCATCCCGGCATCGACGAGCGTCGCGGTCGGCTCGGCGTACGCCTTGATCTCGAAGTAGTCCCAGATCGACCGCCAGAACCCGTCGAGGTCCGTCACCGACCAGCGCCACAGCGCGGCATAGTCGTCGAACTCGAGTCCCCGATTGGCACGCAACCAGTCCAGATAGGCGCCGACCCGGGTCCGGTCACGTACGTCGGCCGGTGGGCTCCAGAGCACCTCGCCAACCATGGTCCCGCTCCTCCCTCCCCCGGCCAGCACGCCGCTGTGCCGCCCGGTCGCCATCCTGCCGTACCCCGATCCGCAATTCTGCGCCCGGCGCCGGCCCCCGCATGCGTGCCCAACCCACATATGTGGGCATGAGGGTGTAAGGAAGGGCCCCTTCTTATCGCTTTCTGTATAGGAAGGGCCCCCGCTTAACGCCCGGCTCAGCTCACGGCGCGGTGGTCCTGGATGGCTCGGCGCTTGGCGAGGCGGTGCGCCCGGCGGATCTCCGCCTCGCGGAACCGGCGCTCGTCGACCGGCGTCTCCGGCAGGACCGGACGGACCGGACGCGGGTTGCCGGCCACGTCCACCCCGACGAAGACCAGGTACGCCGTGGCCACCACGATCGGATCGTCCTCGGCGCTGTCCCAGCGCTCGGCTACCACCCGGACCCCGACCTCCATCGAGGTCTGCCCGGTCCAGTTGACCTGGGCGTGCGCGTGTACCAGGTCACCGACCCGGACCGGCTCTGCGAAGACGATCTCGTCGATCGCGGCCGTCACCGCCGTACCGCCGGAGTGCCGGGCGGCCGAGGCTCCGGCGACGTCGTCGACGAACTTCATCAGTACGCCACCGTGCACCGTGCCGTAGAGGTTCACGTCCACCGCCGTCATGATCCGACTCAGCGTCACCCGCGAGTACGAGGTCGGCTTCCCGGCCGGCGGCAGGACGGATTGCTCGGTCACGGCGTCTCCTCGCTGCGCTCGATCATGCGGCAACGGTACGGCGCTGGCCAGGGGCCTCGCCCCGTCCCGTGACGCTGGTTACTCGGCGGTGACGGGGAGCAAGATCGAACTGCCCGGCGCTGCGCAGGCTGCCCGATCCCGCCGAAGGCGGTACGGTGCGCGGATGCGACATCTCTGGAGCTTTCTCGCCGGAGTGGTGGCGGCGCCACTTTCCTGGGCACTGATCGCGCTCGGCCAGGACGGGTCGGCCCGCACCGTCACCCGTTGGGTGGAACTCGGTACGTACAACACGGCCAACCTGATCCAGGCCGCCGTCTATCTCGGAGTCGCGGGCGTCCTGCTCGGCCTGCTCGGGACGCTGCGGGTGTCGCCGCTCGGCCCGCTCGTCGCCGGTCTGCTGCTCGTCGCCCCGTACGTCGGGCTGTTCGTCGACCCGTTCACTGTGCGTGACGCGGTGCCGACGAACTGGAAGGTCTTCGGCGACCCGCTGCCACTGATCCAGGTCCTGGACAACGGCACGATCTTCCTGATCGGCGTGTTGCTGTTGATGGCGACGTTCAGTGTCCAGCGATGGCGACGGTGGCCCCGTACGGTCACCACCGCCGCTCCGGTCGAGTCTGGTGTGGACGAGCCGACGCCGACGGACTGGTCGATGCTGAACAACCCGCCGGAGCACGACATCAACCCGCCGACCCTGGGTTACCCGGAGCCGGACACCGCCCCGCTGCCGCCGCTGCCACGCCGCGACGCCGGGTCACCGTCCGGGTCGCCGTGGTCGGCCCCGCCCCGGACCAGCGCGAAGCGCGACGACTCGGCGGACAGTCCGACCAGCTGACGATGCCCGGGGCGGGTCGTTCGGTCGATCCGCCCCGGACCAACACGGGGAGGCCGACCTTGCCCTGTGCGGGTACGGTGCCGTGAAGCGACCGGCTGAGGAGGTTGGAATGCGGCACCTTGGATCGCTGGTTCTGGGGATCGTGAGCGCGCCGATACTCTGGGTGCTGACCGGTATCGGGTGGGCCAGATTCAACTTCGCACTGAACGAAGAGTCCACCGGAGGAGCGATCCTCGGGTTCGTCGTCCTGATCGTCGCCGCCGCCCTGCTGGCCGCACTGCTACTGCCCCGATGGTCCCCACTCGGTCCGGCCGCCGCTGGCGGGCTGTTCATGATCATGGCGCTGTGGGCCTTGATCGACATCAGCTCGATCATCGAGCTGATGCCGCGAAACTTCCTCGGCACCGAGTTCGCCCTGACGATCCCGGTCGGCGCGCTCTCCGTACTGATCGCGATCCCGCTACTCGCCACCGTCGCTCTCCCGCACCGTTGGCGGGGCAACCGTCCGGCTGCCGCCCCCTATCCGGGGGCTGCCGGGCAGTCCGGATACCCGCCGTTCGCACCGCCCGGCCAGGTTTCGCCCCCCGGCCAGGTGCCCCCGGGCGGCCAGTACCAGCCAGGTGACCAGTACCAGTCCGGTGGCCAGTACCAGCCGGGTGCCCAGGTACCCGCCGGTGGCCAGTTCCCGTCCGGCGGTCCGGCCGGGCACCCGCCGAACTACGGCCCTGCGGCCAGCCCCAACTACGGCCCCTCGGCGAGCCCGAGCTACGCGCCGACGGGCCCGCCGAACTACGGCTCCTCGGTACCGCCGAACTACGGCCCGACGGCGCCGTCGCACAACAACCCGTCGGGAACGGCGCACAACACCCCACCCGGAACGCCGTACTACGGACCACCGCCGACACCGGGACAGTTCCGCACGCCCGGCCCGCAGGCCCCGGGCTCACCGATCTCGGGCCCACCGGTACCCGGGCCGCCGACCTCCGCGCCGCCGATGCCGCCGACCTTCTCCCCGCTACCGCCGCCGCCGGGCCGGCCCGGCCATCCGGGTACCGACGAGACCACCCAGTTCACCGGTGGCCCGGACGACGACGGCACGGACGGCGCGACCCGCCGACTCGGCGACGACACCCGCCCGATGTAGAAGCGGACGATTGCAGGACGACTCCAGCCGACAGCCGACAGCCGATCATCGAAACCGGTGTCCCCGAACCGGGGTCACCGGCCGTTACCTGCTCACTCGCCGAGAATGTCCTCGTACACCCCGACCTTGTAGTTGATCAGGTCCAGCGAGCGGGTGAGCTGGGCGATCTGGCTCGTCACCCGCTCACGGTGCTGACGCATCAGGGTGAGCCGTTCCGCCTCGTTCCCGGCGCCCGCCGTGACCAGTTCGGTGTACCGGCGGATCGCCGGCAGGGGCATGCCGGAGGCACGGAGGATCACGCAGACCGTCAGCCAGTCAACGTCGTGCTCGGTGTAGACGCGGCGGCCACCCCCGTCACGGCGTACGGCGTGGGCCAGGATCCCCTCACGCTCGTAGAACCGCAGCGTGTGCGCGCTGAGACCGGTCCGCTCGGCGACCTGGCCGATGGTCAGCGCGGTTTCGGAGTCGGGCATGGCGCCAAGGGTACGAGCGAGCTTGACCTAGAGCCGACTCCAGGTCATACGGTGCCGTGGTCGAAAGGAAGACGATCATGCGCTATCGCGTACTCGGCGGCACCGGCATCGAGGTCAGCGTGCACTGCCTCGGCACCATGATGTTCGGCTCGGTCGGCAACTCCGACCACGAGGACAGCATCCGGATCATCCACGCCGCCCTCGGCCAGGGCATCAACTTCGTCGACACCGCCGACATGTACTCCGGCGGCGAGTCGGAGGAGATCGTCGGCAAGGCCCTGCGGGGACGGCGGGACGAGGTCGTACTCGCGACCAAGGTGCACTTCCAGATGGGTGAGGGCCGCAACCGGAGCGGCAACTCCCGGCGCTGGATCCTCCGCGCGGTGGAGGAGAGCCTGAAGCGGCTGGGGACCGACTGGATCGATCTCTACCAGGTCCACCGGCCGGACCACACCACCGAGATCGAGGAGACCCTCTCGGTGCTGACCGACCTGGTCAGCCAGGGCAAGATCCGCGCCTTCGGCTGCTCGACCTTCCCGGCCGAGGAGATCGTCGAGGCCCAGCACGTCGCCGAGCGCCGGGCCCTCGGACGGTTCCGGACCGAGCAGCCGCCGTACTCGATCCTGGCCCGGGGAATCGAGACGTCCGTGCTTCCGGTCTGCCAGCGGTACGGGATGGGTGTGCTGGTCTGGAGCCCGCTCGCCTCCGGCTTCCTCTCCGGCAAGGTCCGCAAGGACCGCCCGGTCGACCTGTCCACCGGGCGGGCGGCGCTCAACCCGGGCCGGTTCGATCCCTCGTTGCCGGTGAACATCACCAAGCTGGAGATCGTCGAGCAGCTCGTCGAACTCGCCGACGGGCTCGGCTGCACGCTTCCGGAACTCGCCGTGGCCTTCACCGTGGCGCATCCCGCCGTCACCTCGGCGATCATCGGACCGCGCACGATGGAGCAGCTCGACGGGCTGCTCAGGGGGGCCACGCTCGCCCTCGACGACGCCACCCTGGACCGGATCGACGAGATCGTGCCGCCGGGAACGAACGTGTACCAGCCGGACGGTGCCTGGCGGTCACCCGTACTGACCGATCCGGCCCGGCGACGTCGTCCGGTGCCGGACCGCGCCGCCGCCTGAGGTCCTCGCGGAGTTCGGCGGGCCATCACGATCAGACGGCGGCGTCGAGCGGCTGCCTTGCCACGATCAGACGACGGCGTTGAGCAGCTGCCTTGCCATGACGATCCGCTGCACCTGGTTGGTGCCCTCGTAGATCTGGGTGATCTTGGCGTCCCGCATCATCCGCTCCACCGGATAGTCCCGGGTGTAGCCGTACCCGCCGAGCAACTGCACCGCGTCGGTGGTGATCTCCATGGCGGCGTCGGAGGCGAAGCACTTGGCCGCCGCGCCGAAGTAGGTCAGGTCGGGGCTGTTCCGCTCCGACCTGGCCGCCGCCGCGTACGTCAACTGGCGGGCCGCCTCCAGCTTCATGCCCATGTCCGCGAGCATGAACTGGATCCCCTGGAACTCGGCGACCGCCTTGCCGAACTGCTTGCGCTCCTTCACGTACCCCTTGGCGTAGTCCAATGCCCCCTGGGCGATCCCGACCGCCTGGGCCGCGATGGTGACCCGGGTGTGGTCCAGGGTCCGCATCGCGGTGCCGAAGCCGGTACCCGGATCACCGATCATCCGGTCCGCCGGGATCCGTACGCTGTCGAGGTAGACCTCTCGGGTGGGCGAGCCCTTGATTCCGAGCTTCTTCTCCGGCGCGCCGAAGCTGACCCCCGGATCCGACTTCTCCACGACGAAGGCGGAGATGCCCCGGGACCGCGCCGACGGATCGGTCACCGCGAAGACGGTGTAGTACTCGGAGACCCCCGCATTGGTGATCCACCGCTTGACGCCGTCGAGGACGTAGTGGTCGCCATCCCGGACCGCCCGGGTGGCCATCGAGGCAGCGTCGCTGCCCGCCTCCGGCTCGGAGAGGCAGTACGAGAACATCCCCTCGCCTCGGGCCACCTGCGGCAGGTAGCGCTGCTTCAACTCTTCGGAGGCGGAGAGCAGCAGCGGCAGGGTGCCGAGCTTGTTCACGGCCGGGATCAGCGAGGACGCCGCGCAGGCGCGGGCCACCTCCTCGATCACGATCGCGGTGGCGAGCGCGTCGGCACCGGCACCGCCGTACTCGACCGGGATGTGCGGGGCGTGGAAGTCGGCGGCCCGCAGCGCCTCGTACGACGCCTTGGGGAACTCGCCGGTCTCGTCGGCCTCGGCGGCGTGCGGAGCGACCTTGGCGTCACAGACGGCCCGGACGGCCTCGCGGACCGCCTCGTGCTCCTCCGGCAGCAGGTATGCGTCGAACGACGACTCACTGGTCATCGCGGCCCTCCCCGTTCCTCGTACCCCGGCGGCGTCCGCCTCGTGCCCTGACGATACCCGCCAGTAACGAAGGGAGGATACCCGCCAGTAACCAAGGCCACGGAACCCCCGCCCGACTCCCCCGCCCAGTAGTCACGACGGGGAGTCTCGGCGAAGTTCCCACCCCACCGAGACTCCCCGTCGATCCGTCCGTTGATCCGTCCGGAGGCGCGACGACGCCGTCGGCTGATCGCGCGAAAAACGCCGTCGGCTGATCGTCAGGGGACGACGCGGGTACCGGGAGTGTCGCCCGGCAGCCCGGACGAGTCGTCCGTTCCCGGCGGTACGGGGGTGCTCGCCAACACCGAACCGTCGGCGGAGTACGCCGTGACGGTCGCGGACTGGTCCAGTGGCACCGTGACGGTGCCGGCCTTCGACGAGTCCAGTGGAACCGGAACGGGTGTCCCGCCGCCGATCGTGACCGAGGCGGTAGCGGCGTCGGCCGGGGCCACCACCATCACCTTGTCCGTCCGGGTCTGCGAGCCTTCGGCGCGCAGCCGCCATCCGATGGGCCGCCGCTGCGCACCCTCGGCCGGCAGCAGCAGCCGCATATCCGTCCAACGGGACCCGTCGGTGCCGCTCCGCATGACGTACGCGATGACCCCGCCGTCGGTCGGCTGCACCGTGAACAGCGCGGCGGTCTGGCCCTGCACCGGGCCCGACCAGAGCAGCCGTACGGCCACCCCGGTCGGCGGGAGGCAACTCTCCTCGAGCGCCGTCGAGATGAAGTCCGTCAAGATGGTTCGGTCCAGTTCCGGCCCTCGGGCTCCCTGCACGGCGGCGTCGAGCACCGTGTCGGTCGACTTACCCGGAAGCCCGAACGACGGCCCGAACGCACCGCCGGCCAACCGCTCCTGGTGGACGAGATCACCGTCCCGGGTCACCCGGGCGAGGAGGCCGGACGGCAACCGTGACGGCGGCAGGACCGCCACTGCGACCCCGGACCCGTCCGGAACACCCATCTGCCGGGGCTCGACTCTGCCGCTCGGCGAGTAATGGGGTTCCCCGATGATCGTCACGGTCGAGTCGGGCGGTCCGATCGCAATCGCGAAGCCGCCGTCCTCCGGGGTGGCGCGCAGGAAGGCCAGCACGGAGGGGTCGGTGTTCTGCTCGCCGCCGCTCTCTCTCATCTGTCGGGCATCGGCACCGGTCGGTCCCTCGTACCAGAGGAAGTGCCACTCGGTGCCGGAGCCGAGCCGGAGTGGGGCGAAGACGAGCCCGAGCCGGACTCCGGGCCGGTCGCTGGCGTACACGATCCGGATCTCCTTCCGGTCCGCCACCTCCCACCGGCCCCTGCCCTGCGGGTCGTCGAACCCGTCGACCTGCTCGCGGAAGGCGGTCAGCCACGCCCGGTCACCGGCGAGCGAACCTCTGGTCGGTCCTTCGGCCAGTCCCGACGGTGCCGAGGCGGTCTCGATGCTGGACGGCCAGCCCGGCAGCGGGACGACGTTGGCCTGGACACCGACGGCGGCGGCGACGAACCCGGCGACGACCGCGAGAGTTCCCAGCCGCCGGGTCCGGCGGTGCCGTACCTCACGCTTGGCGAATCCCGGCCACGGATCTTCGAGTACGCCGATGCCGCTCGCCTCCCGCTGCAACGTGTCCCGGAGCGTCGATTCCACAAGGTCCTCGGTCATGCTGGTTCTCCCTGGAGGCGTACCGGTGGGGGCGGAGCGGTCGGGGCGAACTGGGCCCGCAGTCGGGCCAGGCCCCGCGACGCCTGGCTCTTCACCGAACCGACCGAGCAGCTGAGAATGCTGGCGGTGTCCGCCTCGCTGAGGTCCTCGAAGTAACGCAGCACCAGAATCGCCTGGGTCCGGCGCGGCAGTTGCCGCAGCGCCATGACGAGTTGTTGCCGCTGCTCCACCCGGGCGTACGCGTCGGGCACCGGCTCGGTGTCCGACGCCAGCAGTGGCACCTCGACCGGCCGGCGTCTCCGGCGCCAACTGATCGCCGTGTTGACCATCACCCGGCGTACGTAGACCTCGGGCGCGTCCTTCCGGAGAATCCGCCCCCAGTGCCGGTGGGTCTTCTCCAACGCCGACTGCACCAGGTCCTCGGCGGTGCCCCGGTCACCGGTCAGCAGGTAGGCCGTCCTGGTCAACGGCCCCCACTGCTCCCGCACGAACAGTCGAAACTGTTCCTCGTGTTCCTCGTGTTCGCGTTTAGCCACGCCACCTCCAGGTCATCCGCAGCGTGTCGCTGCTCGGATGCGAGGTAGACGCCTCCGGCCCCCGCCGGGGTTGAGTGTGGACGCGGTCGCCGTCACACGGGAGGGTGCCCGATCCTGTCTCCGGGGTCCGGCCCCGTCAGGGGGCGACGATCTCCCGGACGAACGCCCGCCAGGCGGGCTGGTCGAAGGTCAGCACCGGCCCCTGCCGGTCCTTGCTGTCCCGTACGCCGACCACACCCGGCGCCAGCTCGGCGGCGACCTCGACGCAGTTGCCGCCGTTGGAGTTGGAGCGCGACGACTTCCGCCATGCGGGGGTGCTAGCGGTCATATCCGTTCACCATCTTCGAAATCGCGTCGTGGGTCAGATTCCGGGGTAGTGCCACCGAGCGTACTCCGTCCCAGACCCGCGTCAGCGCGGCGACCTGTTCGGGATCGGTGATCACCCGGCCGGCCAACTGGTCTTCCAGGAACGCCACGTCGGCGCCGTCCTCAAGCGACGCCAGGGTGAACGGGCCGCTCTGCCCGACGTAGAGCCCGGCGGAGAGCGGCACCAGGTGCAGCGAGATCCGGGAGCGCGCGCCCAGGTCGAGCAGGTGCCGCAACTGCTCCTTCATGATCTGCGAATCGCCGCGCAGCAGGGCCACCTCGTCGATCACGAACGTCGTCAGCGGCGGGCGGGGGCCGTCGAGGATCGCGGCCTGCCGCTCGAACCTGACCGCCAACAGTTCCTCGGCCTTCTCCGGGTCGAGCAGGCCGCCGGCCAGCACCGCCTGGGCGTACGCCTCGGTCTGGAGCAATCCGGGAACGTAGAGCGGTTCGTATGTTCGCAGTGCCAGCGCCTCGCGCTCGTATTCGCCGAACGGCCGGAACCAGTCCGGCGCGTAACCCTTCCGGGCATCGGCGGCCAGACCCGCCATGAGATCGCCGGTGCCGAACAGCGCATCCAACCGTTTCGCCGTATCCGGCTTCGGAATGCGGCGATCGGTTTCGAAGGCGGCGATCAACGACCCGGAGACCTTGATCGCGCTGCCAGCCTGCTCCTGGGTGAACCCCTGGGACGACCGGAAGTGCCGCATGACGCGGGCGAGCGAACTACCCATGTCGGTTACTCATTTCTACCCGTCCTTACCCGGCTCGACGGAATCCTTACGAATCAGAGTTGCGCCACCGGCATCTTCCCGCGCCGTGGGCGGACAGTCCAGGGTGGAATTAGCGGAACCGCTCCCCGCGATATACGCAAGGGCGGAACCGAGCGGGAAGCGCGCGACGGCAATCACCGCGCTTCCCGCATCCATTCCGGAAGGAGGAAAGATCAATGTCTCGCCGACACCGACTGGGGATACCGCACCACCGCGCGTGGTATTTCCTGTGGTATTTCTGCGCCTGCGGACGCCGCTGGCCCGGCCCCCACTGCCTACCCAACTCGGGGCGACCAGCCACCCCGCCGTACCCCCGCCCGGGGCAACCTGGCAGACCGGCGTACCCCCGCTCGGGGCGACCTGGCAGACCGGCGTACCCGGGATCCGGCCCGACTTGGACGCCGCCCACGCCCGATCCGCTTCCCCGGGCCGGTCACGGCCAGCCGACGACCATCCGCGATCTGGTCGGCTCGTCGGCCCAGCCGACCCCGGTCAGCCGACCGCCCCGGGCCAGCCGGCTGACGAACCGCCGGGCGGTCGGCGCCAGCGCGGCCGGGTCACACCTGCTCAACAGCCGCTCCGGGCAACTGAGCCCCGGGCAGCCCGCACCCGTCCGCAGTACCGAACGGATATGACCGCGCCGACCGGTCCGGCGTCGGAGCAGCCGTACCCGGAAGGCAGTGTCACCGCAGCGGGCGGCGAGCCGATCTGGCGGCCCTATGCCCGCTTCCGGGCGCACACGGCGACCCGGCCGGCCTTCCGGTGCCGCGCCTGCGGCGCCCCGTGGCCGTGCCAACCCGCCCGGCTGTCCCTACTGCTCGCGTATCGCGGCGACCGGATCGGACTGCTCGTGTACCTGGCCGGACAACTACACCGGGCGCTGCACGATCTGCCCAACCTGGACCCTGCCCAACTCTCGACCCGTTTTCTCGGCTGGGTTCCTCGATCATGAGGCCGGGGTGTTAAGAAGGGCCCCTTCCTATGCAGAAAGCGATAAGAAGGGGCCCTTCCTTACAGTCTTACGCTACGACGGAGCGCAACGGAATTCCCGCCGCGCGGATTTCGCGGACCAGGTCGCGGAGGAATGGGTGTTCGTCCGACGACAGGCCCTGTGGGTTGGGGATGGTGAGGTAGGCGGAATCGTTCGCCGTGGCCGTGCGGGCGTCGGCGGTGTGGCGGGTGACGATGGCACGGGTGCGGTCGAGGTCGGTGGCGGCCACCTGGATGGTGATCGGTCGCCACTCGCCGCCGAGGTTCTCCGGTGCCGGTGCCGCGGCGGCGCTGGCCCGAGCCGGCGGTACGGCCGGAGCCGTTGGCCGCGCGTTCGGTGACGGCGAGGCCGCCGAGGCCGGGCGTGGTGCCAGCAGTGCGTTCGCCACCAGGTGCAGGCCGGACTCGTTGTACGCCCGGAACAGTGGGTTGAACGCGAACAGCACCGCCCTGCCCGCACCGGTCGGCTCGTCGACCAGCGCCACCGTGCCCTTGAGCGCGTCCGCGTGCACGGTGTACCCGTTGAGCCAGAACCGGTCGTCGGTCGGGTACGTCAGCACGTTCGTCCCGGTGGTGCTCGGGCTCAGGATCGAGTCGTTGTTGTTGAACTCGAAGTCCTCCGCCGGTCGGCCCAGCCCGACCGGGCTGCTCCGGTCCACGTCGACCCGCAGGTGCGAGCCGATCACCGTGTAGTCGGTCGGCTTCGCCACCTCGGTCGTCGAGGTGAGTCCGGCCGACCGGGCCATCCGGGTGCCCTGGTTGCGCAGCCCGAGGTAGGTGCCTCCGCCGGCCACCCAGGCCCGCAGGTTGGCCTGACCGGCGGCGGTGAGCCCGCCGGTCGCGCTGCTGCCGTCCGGTACCAGCAGGACGCTCCGGCCGGTGAACGCCGACGTGTTGTCGTTGATGTCCGCCGTGGTCACCGGCTTGAGGTCGAGGCCCCACCGCTTGCCGAGCACGTACCGGGCCTCGCCGTGCGAGCCGGAGGTGGTGGAGATGCCGGTGCCGGCGTACAGGCCGACGTCGGGCAGCGCCAGCGCGGTCCCGGTCGCCGGGGTCCGGCGAGGGGTCAGGGTCACCCCGAAGGACTCGGCGAGCCGGTCGCGGGTGCCGGTGAGGCTGGCCGCCGGCAGGGTGACGACGCCGGTGGCCTGGTCCCGGCGCAGTGCGACGCCCGCGCCGAGGAGCGTGAAGGTGAGTTCGGCCGCCGCCGCGGAGTCGAGCGGGTACGCGTACGAGCCGTACTTCGGCGCGCTGCCGTCCCGCCCGCCGTCGATGTCGCGGACCCGCTCGGCCTTCGGGGAGAGCCGGTCACCGGTGTAGACCGTCCGCACGCCCATCAGCAGCGGGTTGCTCCAGGACGACACGTCGTAGAAGTACGGGAACGGGACGTACGGGTCCTCGCCCATGATCGCCTGGATCCAGTGCTTCTGCGGCTGGTCCATCGGGATCCAGTAGGCGCCCTCCGGCACGGTCAGGTTCCGGGCCGACCGACCGCCGAAGATCCGCGCGTTCGGCACCTTCACCGACCGGGTCAGCTCGTACACCTCGACATCCATCCGGCGCAGCCGCTCGACGAGCTGCCGTACGTCGCCGAGCTGCCGGTCCGGCAGCAGGAAGTACGACCGGATCGTGACGTCCGGGACCGGGAACTGGACCTCGTTCGTCGGCTGGACCACCTCGTTGGGCTGCAACGCGCCGGCCCGGCCCTCGGCGAGGGCGTCCTTCCAGATGTCGTAGTAGCCGGACAGCACCTCGCGCTTGTTGGCCGAGGCCCAGCCGAGGGTGGCCCACTGGGTGTTGAACTGCTGCTGCACCCGGTCCTGGACCGCCGACGAGCTGCCCTTCTCGTACGTCATCCCGGCGGCACCGAAGCCGGTGGTCGGCACCGTGTCGCCGTAGCCCATGAAGAACATGTCGTAGGTGTCGTAGTTGAAGTAGCACTCGGCCGTGACCGTCTCGGTGCACGCGCCGTTGTATCCGAAGCCGGCGGCGTTCGCCGCGCCGATCCGGTCGATCCAGTCGACCGCCTCGTCGGCGATCTCGTGGTGGATCGGGTCCGCGTTCGGCGGGAAGAAGTACTCCCGGCCACCCATCTCGTGCGCGTCGATGTAGACCTGCGGCGGGTACTGCCGGAGCATCTCCAGCTTGGCGTCGGTCTCCGGCTGGGTCCGGGCGAACCAGTCCCGGTTCAGGTCGAAGCCGTACTCGTTCTGCCGCCGGGTGGCGTCCCGGCCGTCCGGGTTCTGGGTCGGCACGATGATCGTGACGAGGTTGTCGTTGCGCTCCCGTACGTCGCAGGAGAGGCCGGCGGCCAGCTCGTACAGCGTCTTGAGCGCGGCGTCGGCACCGGACTTCTCGCCGCCGTGCACGTTGCCGGTGACCCAGACGATCGCCGGGCCCTTCGCGGCGGTCTCCGCCGCCTTCCGGTCCGACAGCTTGCGGGGGTCACGCAGGTCGCGGATCTCCTCGGCGATCTCGGCCAGCTCGCCCCGGCGCAGGTGCGCCGAGTCCGAGACGATCGCGTACGGCATCGACTGGCCGAGCACGCTGTTGCCGAGGTTGCCGGTGATCACCCGGTCCGAGGCGCCGTCCACGGCGCTGAGGTAGGAGCGGATCTCGTCGTCGGTGACGACCCGTTCCTGGCCGACCCCGAGCGGGAAGCCCAGATGGGTCTCCGGACTCGGTACGTCGGCCAGCCGGGCCGCCGGGTTCTGGCTGCAACCGTTCGGGCCGGACGGCCCGCCGGGGTGGGCACCGGCCGGCGTGCCGGGCAGCAGGGACAGCGGGGCGAGCAGGAGCGCCGCGACGGCGGTACCACCGAGTCGCCGGGCCAGGACCGAGTTCGGGGGCTTCGGAGGGAAGTACGGGGGGAACTTCAGAACGGTCATCAGAAGTTCGCGTTCCCTTCTCTTCAGAATCGGCGTAAGGGTGGCTCGGAGCCTATGATCAGGCATTTCCGGCGGTCAAGATCTTGGAGGACGGCGGCACGACGCCGGTCACGAAGCACGCCTACCAGCCAAAATCGGGGGAATAGCCTCGACGTCCGTCGTCGACCGGAACCACCGGTCGGGCGGTCACACCTCGATCGGAGCACCATCGGAGGGGTCGGCCACCTGGCCAGCCCACCCCTCCCGGTCGCCGGTCGGCCCGCTGGCCAGGCCGCCCGCCGGTGGTGGGGCCGGCTGTGAAGATGCCGACCGAAGGTGCGCCGGGAAGCGCCGTCCGCGTAGGCTCAGCGCTTGTCGTCCCTCGCGCGGGCAGCCGACTCGCCGACCGCGCAGCCGCGACACCCAGGTGAACAAGGCCCACAATGTCCGACATCGGTGCTCTCCTCCGGCGCCGACCTCCCGACCGCGACGCAATGAAGCGCCGCCACTGCGAGCGGAGAACACAGGCGTGACGATCCCGTACCCGAGCACTCAGCCCATGCCGACGATTCCGGCGGTGACTCCGCCCTCCGGGGCCGCCCGACCGCGACTGACCTTCCTCGGGACCGGCTACCTGGGCGCGACGTACGCGATCTGCTTCGCCGAACTCGGCTACGAGGTGATCGGGTTCGACGTCGACGCGGAGAAGATCGCCAAGCTGGCCGGCGGTGAGGTGCCGTTCCACGAGCCGGGCCTGGACGAACTACTCAAGCGGAACCTGGCGGCCGGTCGGCTCCGGTTCAGCACCGACATCGCCGAGACCGCCGTCTTCGGCGACGTCCACTTCATCTGCGTCGGCACCCCGCAGCGGGCCGACGGGATGGGCGCCGACCTGTCGTACGTCGAGGCGGCGGTGACCGGGCTGTCCCAGCACCTGATCCGCAAGGCCCTGATCGTGGGCAAGTCCACGGTGCCGGTCGGCACGGCGGAGTGGATCGAGCAGCTCGTCGGCAAGCACGCCGCCGCCGATCTCGGAGTCGAGGTCGCCTGGAGCCCCGAATTCCTCCAGGAGGGCTTCGCCGTCGAGGACGTGCTGCGCCCGAACCGGATCGTGGTGGGCGTCAAGACCGAGTGGGCGAACGGGATGCTCTACGCCTCGCACAAGGGCGTCTTCGACCTCGCCGCCACCGAGGATCGCGAAGTTCCGCTGGTGGTGACCGATTTCGCCACGGCCGAACTGGTCAAGGTGGCCGCGAACGCCTTCCTCGCCACCAAGATCTCGTTCATCAACGCGATGGCCGAGGTCTGCGAGGTGGCCGGCGGGGACGTCACCCAGCTCGCCCGGGCGATCGGCTACGACCCCCGGATCGGCAACCGGTTCCTCCAGGCCGGTGTCGGCTTCGGCGGCGGCTGCCTGCCGAAGGACATCCGGGCCTTCCAGGCGCGGGCCCAGGAACTCGGTGCCGGCGAGGCGCTGCGCTTCCTGCACGAGGTGGACCTGATCAACCTGCGCCGCCGGAGCAGGGTGCTCCAGCTCGCCGCCGAACTGCTCGGCCGCCGGTACGGTCCGGCCGGTCCCGACCTGTCCGGCACCCGGGTGGCGGTACTGGGCGCCACCTTCAAACCCAACTCCGACGACGTCCGGGACGCCCCGTCGCTCGCCGTGGCCGCCGCGCTGGCCAAGGCCGGTGCCGACGTGCACGTCTACGACCCGCAGGGCAT
The DNA here is from genome assembly GCF_042658085.1 of Plantactinospora solaniradicis. Classification (NCBI taxonomy): domain Bacteria; kingdom Bacillati; phylum Actinomycetota; class Actinomycetes; order Micromonosporales; family Micromonosporaceae; genus Plantactinospora; species Plantactinospora solaniradicis. Next base: position 102,772 of record NZ_JBHSPR010000020.1, read on the forward strand.
GGAGAACGCCCGTCGGGAGCGCCCCGAGCTGACGTACGAGGCCAGCATGAACGACGCCGTACGCGGTGCCGACCTGGTCTGCGTACTGACCGAGTGGGCCGACTTCCGCAACGCCGATCCGGTCGCGCTCGGCGAGCTGGCCTCGGGGCGCCGGGTGGTCGACGGCCGCAACTGCCTCGACTCAGGACTGTGGACCCAGGCCGGCTGGGAGTACCGGGGCATGGGCCGCCCGTAGCCGTGCTCGGCTCCTAACGGAGTCACCGCAGGGCTCCTAACGGAGTCGCCGCAGCGCTCATAGCGGAGTCGCCGCAGCGCGACAATCATGAATTCGACGACGACTTGCCGGCCGTGGACCCGAACAGGTCCACGGCCGGACTCTTAGGATCTCCTCAGTCGGGCATCGCACGCGATCGGGGGCTGTTCAACGCTTGCCCGACTTGGGCATGCTTCGGTGGAAGCCCGTGATGCGACGTCAGCGCCGGCTGGAGGGGGTGCCGTGAGTACGTACCAGTGCTCCTCGTGTGGCCGGGAGATCGAGCCGGCCCCCCGATGCCCGCACTGCGGGGCCGAGCAGTCAGAGCGGCTGGACGACCTGGCCCGGATCGAACGGTCGATCGCGGAGATGAAGATCCGCGAGGCGGCGATCGCCAAGGAGCAGAAGACGATCGCCTCCCAGATGCAGGCGGCGCTGTTCCAGCGGGACATCCTCTCGCACGCGGCGGACCAGCGGCGTAAGCAGAGCACCAAGCCGCGCCGGGTACTCCGCCGCAAGGCCAACCGCCGGAGTCCGGCGGCGGCCGGTCCGATGACCCCGACCCCACCGACGGTCACGCCCAGTTCGCCGCCGCCCCGGGTACCCCGGCAGCCGAAGGGCGGCGGAGCGGACCGGATGACCCCGCCGGCTCCGCCACCCCCGCCGTCACCGGGCGCGGAGCCCACCTGGGACGAGGGATCGACGGCCCGCCCCGAGGCATCGACCCGCGAGGTCCAGAACATCCTGCTCGGGCTCGGCGCACTGCTGCTCGGCATCGCGGCGGTGGTCTTCGCGGCCGTGGCCCTCAGTTCGCTGGACGATTTCAGCCGGGTCGCCATCCTGGTGCTGGCGACCGCGCTGATGCTGGCCGTTCCGCCCCGGGTGGCCCGGCGTGGCCTGGTCGCCACCGCCGAGACCGTCGCGGCGGTGGGACTGCTCCTGGTGCCCCTCGTCGGCTACGCCCTCTGGACGGTCAACCGGTTCGGGGACAGCGGGCTGCCCGGGTCGGTCTTCGCGGGGCTGGTCTTCCTGCTCAGCGCCGTCGTCGCGGCGGCGTACGCCGCAGCCACCGGCCTGAACGCCCCCCGGTACGCGGCGGTGCTGGCCGTCCAGCCGATCCTGCCGCTGCTGGCGTACACCTGGCTGCGCGGTCCCACCGGCTGGGCCGTGGTGCTGACGGCGGTGGCCGTCGGCAACCTCTATCTCAGCCGGCTGTTCACCGACGACGGTCGGTTGACCGGCTGGCCCGCCCGGTTCCGGTTCGGCCCCGCCGCGCGGGAGTTCGGCCCGGCCGGTTCCGCGGAGTTCCGGACCACCGGCCCGGCGGTCCGGACGCCGGGCGGCCCCGACCGTCCAGGCCGGACCACCGGCCCGGACGGCCCCGAACCACCGGAGCAGGACGGCCCCGGACCGGATCGGCCGGAGACCTTCCCGGAGGAGGCGGACGCGGTCCTCCAGGTGGATCCGGAACAGGGCGGTTCCGGCAACCGGGTCCGGACCGCGAGTGCCCGCCCCACGCCGACCCCCTGGGTACGAGAACTGACCTGGACGCTGCACGCCCTGGCCTTCGCCGCCGCCGTGGTGTGCGCGGTCGCCGCGCTGGTGAACGCCGACACCGTGCCGGGTGCCGCCCGCGCCGGGACCGCGCTGTTACTGGCCGCCGTCGTGGGCCTGGTCGGCGCGCTGGCCCTGCGCCAGCCACCGTTGCCGGACATCGGCGCCGCCATCCTGACCCTGGCCGTGATCGGCGCCGCCGGCCGGGTCGCCGCCGTCGCGCTGCCCGGCCGGGCCCTGGTGGTGATCGCCGCCGTCATCGCGCTCACCGGACTCGGCGTACGGGCGGTACCGGAGGCGGCCCGCCGCGGCCCGCAACTGGCGTCGGCGGCCGCCCTGGTCGTGATCGGCGTGGTGGTGGCCGGCGGCGCGCTCCGCGCGGCGATGGCACCGATCCGGGCCGCTCTGCCGGTCTGGGAGGCCGACCTCGCCGACTATCCCGGAACGCTCGCCGCCGGGGTGGGCGCCACCTCCTGGCAACTCGTCGCGACCGCCTTCCTGCTCACCATCGCCGCCGTGCTCTCGTCACCGCCCGAGATACGCCGCGAATTCGCCGTGGTCGGTGCGGCGCTGACCGCGCTGGCGATGCCGGCCTCGCTCGGCCTGCCCTGGGCGGCGGCCCCCTGGCCGGCGGTGCTGACCGCGATCGGCATCGGCCTGGTCGGCCTCTCCGCCGACACCCGGCGCGGCGCGCTGGCCCATGCCGTAGCCGCGGCCGGGGTGGGGCTCGCCGGAGCCGCCACCTCGGTGGCCCGCCCCGGACTGACCGCCGCCGCCCTGTTCGCTCTCGCCGTCGCCGGAGCGCTGATCGCGGCGGCGCCGCTCGTCCGGGCCGCCCCGCTGGGCCAGTCGGCCGGGCTGGTCGCCGACTGGGCGGCCGGCGGCGCCGCGTTCGCGTTCCCCGGCGCGGTGGCGGCGTTCGTCGCCGCGACCGTGCCGGTCGACCCGACGCCGACCGTGTCCTCCGTCCGCGAGGCCACCGAGCCGGTGCTCGCCGCCAGCTTCCTGGCCGTCTGCGCGGTCCTCTGCTACGCCGCGGTCACCCAGGTGGCCCAGCGGCGGATCAGCCCGCCGTTGGCCCTCGGCACCGGGCTCGGCGCGCTCGCGGTGACGGCGGCGGCCTTCGGCGCCCCCGGCGCCACCCTCGCCGACGCCTGGGTCGGCGGACTGCTCCTGGTCAGCGCGGTACTGCTGGTGCTGGCGCCGTCGATCGACGCCGGCCGGCGGGCCGACCGGCTGCTCGACGGCTCCGACATCGCCGCCGCGGCGGTGACGGCCGCACTGGTAGGCACGCTGGCCAGGATCGCCGGAATCCTCGGCGACGGTGTCGAACTCGCCGCCGCCGCGTTCCTGATCCTGGTCGTCGCCGCCGGCATCCGGGCCATGCCGGCCGACTGGCGCCGGGGTCCGATCCTCGGCATCGCGCTGACCGGCGGCGTCGTCGCCCTGATCGCCGGCTGGACCGCGCTGAGCGGCGGATTGCGGGTACTGGCCACTCCCGGCCGGCTGTGGGAGGCCAACCTCGCCGACTGGCCGGTCGGTGGGGCCGGCAACGGCTGGCAGGCGCCGGTCGCCCTGGTACTGCTGGCCGGAGCCGCCGCGATCGCGCTGCCCCGCCCCTGGGCGTACGACGTGGCCGGCGTCTGCGTCGGGCTCGCCACCATCGGCGCCCCGGCGGCGCTGGGGCTGCCCTGGTGGTCCCCGATCGTGGTCGGCGGCGCGGTCGCCACCGTCTACGGGGTCACCGCGGTCGTCGCCGCCGATCCCCGGGCCGGGCTGGCCCGGGCCACCGTCGCCGCCGCGGTCGCCGTACACGCCGTGGGGGCGAGCCTGGTCCGGCCGTGGACCACCGCGGTCGCCCTGGGCGTGGTCGCCCTGATCGGCGTCGTCGTCGCCGCCCTCGCCCGAGCGGTCGGTACCCTCTCCGGCCCGGCCGAGGAGGCCGAGTCCTGGACGTTGCCGCCGCAGACCGCCCAGATCGGCGGGCTCGCCGCCGGTGGTGCCCTGTTCGCGCTCGCCGGCTCACTCGCCGCGCTGGCCGCCTCGCTGGGCTGGCCTGCCGAGGTCGTCGTCCTCGCCAACCTCGGCGCGGCGAGCCTCGGTGTCGCGGTGGTGGCGCTGGTCCGCCGGCAGGTTCCGCAATACCTGCCGTACGCCACGATCGGCATCGTCGGCGGCGCGACGGCGACCGCGATCGCGGCGCTCCTCGCCGGCCTGCCGTGGGGCGTGTACGCCGCCGCGGCCGTCCTGCTCGGCGTACTCGCCGAACTGGTCCGGGCGGTCACCCCGGCGCCAACCCCGCTCCGTGAGCCGATCCGCCGCTGGTCGGTGATGCTCGGCGGGGCGATGCGCCGGCTGCCCGAGCCCGCCCGGACCGGCCGCTGGTCGGTCAGTCCCGCCGTCGGGGCGATGGTCGCCGCCACCGTGCCGACCGCGCTGGCCGTCGCGGCACTCGCCCCGGCCCTGGCCACGGCGTTGGTCGAGCCGTACCAGATCCTCAGCCACATCTGGGACGGTCCGCCGGCCTCGCTTCTCGGCGCCCCCGCCGGTGTCGTCGACGGTGGCGCCAACGTCCTGGCGGCGCTGCTGCTGACCATCGCCGCCGGACTGGCCGCGACCGGGTTCAGCGGGGGCCGACCGGCCCGGGCGATTCCGGTGGTGCTGCCGGGGGCCGCGATCACCCTGCTGATCACCCCGATCTCGCTGGGCATGGGCTGGCCGCACAGCACGATGGCCGCGCTCGCGGTGTTCACCCTGGCGATGCTCGGACTGGCGCTGACCCCGCCGCCGCCGGACGCCGAGGTGGCCCGCTCCCTGCGGCTCACCCGGATCCTGGTCTTCGGCATCGGGATGGCGGCCGGCGGCGCCGGACTGGCCGGCGCGCTGGCGACCCGGCAACTGACCCTGTTCACCCTGGGCGCGGCGGTGGGAGTCGGTGCCGTCGCCGCGCTGGGCGGCCGGACCCAGAACGCCCGCATTCTCGGCTGGCTGTTCGCCTCGGTGATGGCCCAGACCTTCGTCTTCACCACGGGGCTGGTGTTCGGCCTCGACCCGGCGTGGTCCGCGTTCGGGGTGCTGGCGGTCGGCGCGATCCTGCTGCTGGTCGCGGCGATGCTGCCCCGGCTGCGCCGCCCCGAGGCGATGCGCGAGGCGAACACCGTGGAGTGGAGCGGCTACGGGGCCGCGCTCATCGCCGCCGCGTTGGCCTACGACTCGCCCCGGCACATCGCCGCGCTGCTCGCCGCCTGGGGCGCGGTGCTCGGGATGGCCGCCGTACGGCCGTACCGGAACCCCACCGAGCGGCGCACCCTGTTCTGGTCGGCGGTCGCCTGCGAGATCATCGCCTGGTGGCTGCTGATGGCACTGGCCGACGTCGCCCTGCCGGAGGCGTACACGCTGCCGTTCGCGGCGCTCGCACTGCTGGTCGGACTGCTGGAACTCCGGCACCGGTCCGACCTGAGCAGTTGGGTGGCGTACGGCCCGGCGCTGGTGGCGGCGTTCCTGCCCACCATGGTCATCGTGATGACCGGCAACGACAGCGCGCTGCGGCAGGTACTGCTGCTGCTCGGCGGGGTGGCCACGCTGATCTTCGGCTCCAACCGTCGGCAGCAGGCTCCGGTGATCATCGGTGCGGTGGTCACCGCGCTCGCCGCGCTCCGGGCGCTGTTCAGCTTCGGCCCGTGGCTGGTGCTGATCCCGGTCGGTCTGCTGCTCCTCGCGTTCGGCGCCAACAACGAGAACCGCCGCCGTACCCAGGAGCGCTTCCGCGCCGTACGCGGCATGCGCTGAGCTGCGCGGCATGCGCTGACCCCGCACTGGAGAAGTGTTAAGAAGGGCCCCTTCTTCTACAAAAAGCGATAAGAAGGGGCCCTTCCTTACAGTGCTGCTTTGAGTGCGGCTTCCTTCTGCGCGACGAGTTCCTCCAGCTGGGCCTGGTACGCCGACATGCGGTGCCGGAGCGTCTCGTCGGAGGCGGCGAGGATCCGTACGGCGAGCAGGCCGGCGTTGCGGCCGTTGCCGATGGAGACGGTCGCTACGGGTACGCCGGCGGGCATCTGCACGATGGAGAGGAGCGAGTCCAGGCCGTCGAGGTGCTTGAGTGGCACCGGGACGCCGATCACCGGGAGTGGGGTGGCGGCGGCCACCATGCCCGGTAGGGCGGCGGCACCGCCGGCACCGGCGATGATCACCCGGATTCCCCGTCCGGCGGCGGCCTTCGCGTAATCGATCATCTTGACCGGGGTGCGGTGCGCCGAGATGACGCCGACCTCGTAGTTGACGTCGAACTCGGTCAGGGCCTCGGCGGCGGCGCGCATCGTCGGCCAGTCCGAGTCGCTTCCCATGATCACGCCGACCGGGGGCGCCGCCTGCCTCATGCCCGTCCCTCCCGTAGCCACCATGCCGCCCGGACGGCACGGGCGCGTACCTTCTCCAGGTCGTCGCCGAGCACCGTGACGTGCCCGATCTTCCGGCCGGGCCGGACCTGCTTGCCGTAGAGGTGCACCTTGACGCCCGGATCCTCGGCGAACAGGTGGTGCAGCCGCTCGTCGATCGACATGCCGCCGTCCGGACCGCCGAGCACGTTCGCCATCACCACCACCGGCGCGGTCAACGCGGTGTCCCCCATCGGGTAGTCGAGGACCGCCCGCAGGTGCTGCTCGAACTGGGAGGTACGGGCACCCTCGATCGTCCAGTGCCCCGAGTTGTGCGGTCGCATGGCCAGCTCGTTGACCACCAGAGCGGGCTCGCCGTCGGCGCCGGTCACCTCGAACAGCTCCACGGCGAGCAGCCCGACCACGCCGAGCGAGGTGGCCAGGTCGATCGCGAGCTGCTGGGCCCGCAGCGCCACCTCCTCCGGCAGTCTCGGTGCCGGGGCCAGCACCTCCACACAGATCCCGTCGGACTGCACGGTCTCCACCACCGGATACGCCGCGACCTGGCCGAACGGCGAACGCGCGACCTGGACGGCCAGTTCGCGGCGCAGCGCGACCCGTTCCTCGGCGATCAGGTCGGTACCGGCGGCACGCAGCGTGCCGACCAGTTCGGCCGCCTCGGTCGGGTCGGAGACGACCCAGACGCCCCGGCCGTCGTACCCGCCCCGGGCCGCCTTGAGGACCACCGGCCAGCCCAGCTCCGTACCGAATTCGACCAGTTCGTCCGGTTCGGTCACCGGGCGCCAGCGCGGGACCGGGGCGCCGAGTGCGGCCAGGCGCTCCCGCATCGCCCGCTTGTCCTGGGCGAAGATCAGCGCCTCCGCCGGCGGGTAGACCACGACACCGTCCACCGCCAGGGCCCGGATGTGCTCGGTCGGCACGTGCTCGTGGTCGAAGGTGACCACGTCACAGCCGGCCGAGAACTCCCGCAGCGCGGCGAGATCGGTGTGCTGGCCGTACCGGACGTCGGAGGCGACCAGCGCGGCACCGTCTTCGGGACCGAGCGCGAGGACGCGGAGCGACTGACCGAGGGCGATCGCGGCCTGGTGGGTCATCCGGGCCAGTTGGCCGCCGCCCACCATGCCGACAACGGGCAGACCCGTGCGGGAATCCATAGCGGGCGCAAGCCTAACCTCCGCCGGTCCGAAGCTGCGCCAGCAGGTCATCCGGGGTGGTCACGGGCCGGTCGCAGACGAACCCCCGGCAGACGTACGCGGTGGGTACGCCGTCGACCATCGGGCGGTCGGCGAGCAGGGGTACGCCGGGCTGCCCGGAACTGCCGGCCACCACCACCGCGCCCGGTGGGGCGTTCCGGTGTGCCACCGCGAGCAGCGGGTCACCGGCCGGCTCGGCGGTGACGATCGCGATCTCGTACGGGCCGGAGAGCAGCGCCTCGCCGGTCACGGCGGCGTACCCGGTGAACCGGGCGTGCCGGGCGACGATCGGCGCCACCGTGCCGAGTGCCGTCTCGGCGGCCTTCCGGTCGCTCGGCTCCCCGGTCAGCGCGGAGTACGTCACCAGCGCCGCCACCACCGCCGACAGCCCGGACGGGGTGGCGTTGTCGGTCGGGTCGGCCGGTCGGCTGATCAACTCCTCGGCGTCGTCGGCGGTGTCGTAGAACCCGCCCTGGCCGGTGCCGAACCGGGCCAGTGCGGTGTCCAGCAGCTCACCGGCGAGCCGCAACCAGCGCCCGTCCCCGGTGAGCTGGTGCACGGCGCAGAACGCCTCGGCGACGCAACCGTAGTCCTCCAGTACCCCCGCTGGCTCCCCGACCTGGCCGTCCCGGGAGACCCGGCGCAGCCGCCCGTCGACGAGGTGCCGGTCGGCCAGCACCTCGGCGATGGTGACCGCCGCGGCTGCGGTGACCGGGTCGGCGGTGAGGGTGGCGTACTCGACCAGGGCGGTGACCGCCAGGCCGTTCCAGGCGGCGACGATCTTGTCGTCCCGGGCCGGCTGTGGGCGCCGGTCCCGCGCCTCGCGGAGCGCGAGCCGGACCCGCTGCCAGCGTTCCCGCACCTCGGGATCGGCGTCGTCGATGTCCCGGGCCAGCCGCAGCACGCTCGTTCCGTGTTCGAAGGTTCCGGCGGTGGTGACGTTGAACAGGTCGGCGGCCCATGCGCCGTCGTCCGCGCCGAGCGCCAGGGCGAGCTGCCCGGGGGTCCAGGCGTAGGTGGCGCCCTCGACGCCCTCGGTGTCCGCGTCCAGCGCCGAGGCCAGGCCACCGGTGGGAGTGCCGAGGTCGTCCAGGAGGAAGGCGGCGGTCTCGGCGGCGACCCGGCCGGCCAGCTCGTCGCCGGTCAGCCGCCAGAGCTGGGTGTAGACCCGGAGCAGCAGCGCGTTGTCGTAGAGCATCTTCTCGAAGTGCGGCACCGTCCAGTGCCCGTCCACGGAGTAGCGGGCGAAGCCGCCGGCGAGCTGGTCGTAGATGCCGCCCCGGGCCATCGCCTCACAGGTGTGCCGGACGATCTCCAGGTCCCGGACCGAGCGGGTGCGCTGGTGGTGCCGGAGCAGGAATAGCAGGTTCATGTGCGGGGGAAACTTCGGCGCTCCGCCGAATCCGCCGTTGACCTCGTCGTACTCCTGGCCGAGCTGGTCTGCGGCGGCGTCGAGCAGGTCGGCGGTCAGCGGTGCGGTCGGACCGCCGATGGCCTGGGCCCCGGCGAGCGCTTCCACCACGGCGGCGCCCTGCCGCAGCACCGCCTCCCGCTGCCCGGTCCAGGCCTCGGTGACCGACTGGAGCAGCCGGACGAAGTTGGGCTTCGGGTAGTACGTGCCGCAGAAGAACGGGGTGCCGTCCGGGGCGGCGAAGACCGTCATCGGCCAGCCGCCCTGGCCGGTCATCGCCTGGGTGGCGGTCATGTAGACGGCGTCGACGTCCGGCCGCTCCTCGCGGTCCACCTTGATCGCGACGAAGTTGTCGTTGATCAGCTTGCCGACGGCCTGATCCTCGAACGACTCGTGGGCCATCACGTGGCACCAGTGGCAGGCCGCGTAGCCGACCGAGATCAGCACCGGTACGTCCCGACGGCGCGCCTCGGCGAACGCCTCCGCCGACCAGGGCCACCAGTCGACCGGATTGTCCGCGTGCTGGAGCAGGTACGGGCTGGTCGCACTGGCCAGTCGATTCACCCGACGACCATAACCTCCCCGACCCGGCACCGCCGTTCGTACCGGCGTCGCGTGCCGGAGATGCCCGCGCCGGCGGCGGTCCCGCCGGGCTCGTCGCGCCGGCCGCTACCGGGCGGGTCTGCAGCCCCGCCCGGTGGCTCAGCCGCCGAGACGCCGAGACGCGTAGACCTTCATCGCGTCCCGGACGAACTCGGCGAAGCCCCGGCCGTGCCGGTCGTAGTTCGCCGCGAACCGTGGGTCCTCGACGTACATCTCGGCCAGTCCGACGAAGTACTCCTTCGACACCGGGTTCCCGGTCTCGGTCAACCACTCGTACTGCCGCTGTGTGATCGCCTGGACCTCGTCGCCGTCCACCGCCAACCCGGCCGCGCTGGCCCGGCCGAAGTCGGCGGCGATGTCGAGTTGCCGCTGCTGGAACGCCCGCTTCTCGGCATCGCCGAGCGAGCGCCACCAGCGGTCACCCCGCTGGTACGCGTCCCGGCCCCAGCGCGACGTCACCTCCGGCTCGTACCGGGTGTGGTCGAATCCCTCGAACACTTCCTCCACCATCAGTTGTTCACCTCCCTCCACCTTGCGCAACGTGGTGCGTACCGACTCGATCTGTCGCCCGATCCGGGTCCGTTCCTGTTCCAGGATCCGCAGGTGGGTACGGAGCGCGACGGCGCCGTTCCGCTGCCCGTCCAGCACCCTGCCGATGTCGGGCAGGCTCAGTCCCAGCTCGCGGAGCAGCATGATCCGCTGCAACCGGAGCAGGCACTCCTGGTCGTAGTAGCGGTAGCCGTTCCGGCCGATCCGGCTCGGCGTCAGCAGCCCGATCTGCCCGTAGTGGCGCAGCGTCCGGCTGGTGGTGCCGGCCGAACGGGCGATCTCCTGGATCGACCATTCCACCGTCGTCCCCCATCCCCGATCTCGTCGTCCGGGGATAACGGTAGAAGTTGACGTAACGTCAAAGTCAACCCCGATGGGCTAGCCGGGGGCGGGCAGCGTCCGACAGAGCGCCGGTGGGAAGTCCGCCCGCACCCTCAGGACGTCGGCACAGCCCGGCGCGGTGGTCCGGAGGATGGTCCGCCAGCCCGCCTCCTCGAAGCGCATGAAGTACCGGTACAGCGCCGGTGGCGCGGAGCAGCCGGGGCGGCCGCCCGCGCCGCACTGCGTGCTGTTCAGGTTCAGCGTCATCACCAGCCAGGCGCCGTCGCACGCTTCCACGTTCCGCGAGCTGTTCCGGGGTACGTCCATCCCCTTGATCGCCGCGAGCACCCAGGTCGAGTCGCAGTGGTCGGCCGGTGGCGTACAGCCGAGGTTCGGGTCGCAGCGCCGGTAGCCGGCCCCGTCCGGCGCCCAGGGCTCGTTGTTGAGCACCACCACCCGGTTGCCGATCGGGGTGGACGAGGTCAGCCGGGCCACCCCCGGGACCTTGCTCAGGCAGCCGTTACGCGCGTCGGCCCGCGCCGAGTCGAGCACCACGTTGGCGTAGATCAGCCCGTTCTCCTCGGTGTAGTAGTCGGTCCGGGGGTTCCGGGCACATTCCGGATGGCCGGCCAACATCTCCACGTCGATCAGGAGGGTGCGCGGATCGGGCCCACGCCGTACGCCCGTCACCTCGGCCTGGTACGTGCTCCAGACCGCCGGACCGGCCGCGGTGGTGGGCGGCACCGGAGTCCCCCGGGTGCCACCCGCCCGGGCCAACGCCGCGCTGCCGAGCCCGGAGGCGGTCGTCGGGTCGCCGTTGGGCATCCGGGTGCCGATCACCAGTACGGCCACCAGGTGCTCCCCGGCCCGCCCGACGTAGTACGCGGCGGTCGCGTCGCCGTCGGAATAGGAGCGCAGGACGAGCAGCCCGGCGTCGTCCTCCGCGAGCACCTTCCAGTCCTCGCCCTCGGCCGGGCGGCGGCAACGGGACAACTCGTCCCGCAGCACGTCCATCGCCTCCTGGGCGAGCCCGGCCGGATACCGCGCCACGTACTCGTAGATCCGGTACTGGCCGACGGTCGCGTTGATCGTGCGCTCGGCCAGCGGCTGCGGACCGTCCGATGCCGACCCGGGCGAGGCGGACGGTCCGGTCGCGGCCGGAGTGGTCGGTCCGGACGCGGCCGGAGTGGCCGGGCCGGTCACCGACGCGGCCGGAGTGGCCTGTCCGGTCACCGACGCGGCCGGAGTGGCCGGTCCGGTCACCGAGGCGCACGGTCGCGGTGGCAGCGGATGGGTGCCGTCCGGACCGCCGGAGGAGATCGTGGCGCCACCCAGGTCGTCGCTGCTCAGCATGACCTCGTCCGGAATGCCCGACGACCCGCCGCCGGCACCGGGCCCGCCGGCACAGCCGACCATCGTCACCGCCACGACCAGCGCCGCGAGCGCCACCGTCGATCGCCTGACCCTCGATCGCCTGACCCTCGATCGCCTCACCTGGCCGCCTTCGATCTCCCCCATCGGGCCAGTCTCGCCTATGGCGTCCATCGCACGCCTGGGCCCGGCTACTCAGCCGTGGCCGACGGGACCGCTACGAGGCGCCGTCGGCCCGGAGCGGAAAGATCCGGGCCTGGGCGGAGTCGAGCAGCGAGCGGAGCACAGCGACGATCTTGTCCGAGGGCATCGGCCGGAAGAAGTGGTAGCCCTGCGCGGCCGTACAGCCCAGCTCGGCGAGTGCGGCCCGCTGGTCGGCGGTCTCCACCCCCTCGGCGACCACCCGCAGACCCAACTCGCGCCCGAGGTCCACGGTCGTACGCACGATGGCCGCGGCCTCCGGCGACTCCGCCATCCGCATCACGAACGACCGGTCGACCTTGAGTTCGTCGACCGAGATCCGGGTCAGGAAGGTCAGCGACGAGAAGCCGGTGCCGAAGTCGTCGACGGCGAGCTGCACGCCCATCGCGCGCAGCGCGGAGAGCACCTCGTCGATGACCTCCAGCTCGCTCATCACCACCGTCTCGGTGATCTCCAGAACGAGTCGGCGTGCCGGTACCTGGTGCCGGCGCAACGACTCGGCCACCTCGGCCGGCAGGCGCGGGTCGAGCAGGCTACGGGCCGAGAGGTTGATCGAGATCGGGACGTCGAGACCGTGCCGCGCCCAGTCGGCGGCGACCCCGAGGGCCTTGTCGACGACGTACCGGGTGAACGCGCCGAGCAGTTCGCTGCCCTCGATCGTCCGGACGAAGTCGATCGGATTCAACCGGCCCCGACGGGGGTGTCGCCAGCGGATCAGCGCCTCCACCCCGGTCGGCTCCCCGGTGGACAGGTCGACCGCCGGCTGGAGGGCCAGTTCGAGCTGGTCGTCGACGTCGAGCGCCTCCCGCAGCTCGGCCAGCAGGGCGAGCTTGTCGGTGCTGGCCGCGTCCCGGGCGCTGTCGTACGAGGCCACGCTGCCGCCACCCTGCTTCGCCTGGTACATCGCGATGTCGGCCCGGCGCAGCAACTCGGTCATGTCGGCCGTACCCGCGCCCGCGACCACCACCCCGACCGACACCTCGACCGACATCCGTACCCCGGCCACCTCGATCGGGGTGGCGAGCAGTTCGACGATCTCGCGGGCCCGCCGCAGCACGTTCGGCGTCGGCGACCGCTCGGCCACCGTGGTCGACTCGGACAGCACCGCGGGCGACGGGATCAGCAGGGCGAACTCGTCGCCGCCGAGCCGTCCGAGCAACTCGCCCGGCCGGACCAGAACGTCCAACCGGTCCGCAGTCACCTGGAGCAACTCGTCGCCGGCCGCGTGCCCGAGGGTGTCGTTCACCTCTTTGAAGTGGTTGATGTCGAGCAGCAGCAGCGCCACCGGATGATCGTGGCCGAGCTGGTGCAGCGCGACGTCGCCCTTGCTCAGCAACGCCGCCCGGTTGATCAGGTTGGTCAGCGCGTCGTGCACCGCCTCGTACGACGACCGCGCCGTCACCAGCCGCAGCTCACGGTTGGTCGCCGCGTCGTGCAGCGCGGACGCCAGCGCGTCGCCGAAGGCCGACAGGGCATCCTGTTCGCGCTGCTGCGGCGCCACCGCTCGGGGCAGCCGGACCCGCAGCTCGCCGACCTGGACGGTGCCGACCATCAGCGGTCGGATCAATTCCTGGTCGGTCCGCTCGCCGGCCCCGGTCCGATCCGTCCCGACCAGATCGCGGTGCACCACCGGCCGACCCGGCTCGCCCCGGTAGCGCCGCCACCGGCCGTCGCCGCGGAGCACGTCCACCTCGACCCGCTCCGCCCCGAACAGGGCCAGCGGGCCGGTCACCCCGGCCGTCGCGACGCCGTGCTCGTCGAGCTGGTTGAGCGCGCCGGTGGCCTCGGCAAGGGCCCGCCAGGCGCGGCGCTCGTCGTCGGCCCGCAGCCGATGGCTGTACGTCTGTTGCAGCAGCCACAGGACGGGCGGCAGGAGCAGCAGCCAGCGCGGGTCGTACTCGACCACGGCCACGACGGCCAGCCCGACGAGCACGTTGCCGACGAACATCAGCAACTTGCCCTGAAGTGCGCGCAGCAGCGCCGGCCTCAGCGCCACCGCGTGCTTGAGTGACAGGGTCAGCCCGGCGATTCCGGCGGTGGCCAGCAGGTAGGTCAGCGACCCGACGGCCAGCGCGGCGATCAGCTGCGGCGTCAGGCCGGCGGCGACCGGCACGCTCAGTAGGTCCGTGGCCGAGGCACCCAGCACGACGATGGTGCCCAGGGTGGTGGCGGTGGCCAGCGCCACGCCGGTCGCCAGCGCGACGGTGGTGTGTACGGCATCGAGCACCGAACGCTGGTCGACGAAGATGGTCATCAGCGCCCAGGCCAACCCCGCCCCGACGAGGGCGGCGGCCGGCAGCCAACCGGGCGGGACCAGGGAGAGGCCGATGATGAACGCCGCCTCGCCCCAGGTGACACTGACCATGCCGGAGCCGACCCGGAACCTGAGCCGGAAGAGCTGCGCGATCGCCACCACCGCGGCGGCGGTGCCGAGCCGGGCCAGTGCCGGCAGGGGGTCGTCCGCCGGCAGTTCCGTGGGGATCAGGAACCCGGCCACGGCGCCGCCCAGCGCGAGCGCGAGCATGGTGAAGGTAAGCACGCGCACCCGGCGAGGTGCCGCCGCGATGCCGACCAGAGCAAGGAGACGTCCCGGTCGGCGACCCGAGATCACGGATCGCCGCCGTTCGTCAGCCGTCGTTGCGCGACGTGTCCGGCCCGCGTATGGCGTTGGGCGTCGGGTCTGGTAATCATCGGCGCCCCCTCCCGCGCACGGTGCGGGGACTTTTGGTCCCCGGCGGAAGGCTAAGCCAATCCGATTCGGCGCAACAGAGGGCGCCGGGTCGGATTAGCGTGAATCATGGCGCGGAAGGGCCGTTCCGGTCCAGGTGAGGGGTATTGGGAGCGCTTCCACCAGATTCCTCCGGCGTGGTCGCCCCGGCGGGTTCGGAACCGGCCGGATCCGACTCGTCCGGCTCGTCGGCCCGCTGCTCCGGAAACCGGTCGGGCAACCGGCGCAGCCGGGCGTTCATGTTGCGGATCAGCAGCACGGTGGCGATGGCCAGCACGGTGATCATGAAGAGGCCCATCGGCCCTGCCAGGCCACCGGTCCGGGTGTCACCGAAGTTGTTCTCCGCGAGCACCTGTGCAGCGGTCAGCATGGCAGGGATCCTCCGATGTGCGGTCTATCCACTCCCTTACGGTACGCCTGTCACCGGTCAGCGGGCATGCATGGTCTCGCGTACCCCGGCGAACAGGTCGGACTCGGGCATCGGGCTGTCGACCACCGAACGGACCAGCTCGAAATCCTCGGTCGGCCAGGCCTGCTGCTGCAACTCCATCGGAACGTGGAACCAGAAGCCGTCCGGGTCGACCTGGGTCGCGTGGGCCCGCAGCGCGTCGTCCCGGACCGGGAAGTAGGAGGCGCACTCGACCCGGGTGGTGATCCGCGGCCCCTTGTCGGGCCGCCCCTCCCAGCGCTCCAGCCACTCGGCGTACGGCGACTCCTTGCCGAGGGCCAGCATGCCCTCGTGCAACGCCGTGATCTTGGCCTTGGAGAAACCGATGTCGTAGTAGAGCTTCAACGGCTGCCACGGTTCGCCCAGTTCAGGAAAGCGCTCGGGGTCACCTGCCGCGTCGAACGCCGCCACGCTCACCTTGTGGCACATGATGTGGTCGGGGTGCGGGTAGCCACCCTCCTCGTCGTACGTGGTCACCACGTGCGGCCGGAATTCGCGCATCAGCCGGACGAGCGGGCCGGCCGCGACCTCCACGTCCTGCAACGCGAAACATCCCTCGGGCAACGGCGGCAACGGATCCCCCTCGGGCAGCCCCGAGTCGACGAATCCCAGCCAGGCCTGGTCGACGCCGAGGATGGCCCGCGCCGAGTCCATCTCCGCCCGGCGGATCTCGGCGATGTTGGCCCAGACGTCCGGCCGGTCAAGTTTGGGATTGAGTACGCTGCCCCGCTCGCCGCCCGTACACGTGACGACGAGGACCTGCACGCCTTCGGCGACGTATTTCGCCATGGTCGCCGCACCCTTGCTCGACTCGTCGTCGGGATGGGCGTGGACGGCCATCAGACGTAGCTGCTCTGCCAACTCCGGTGTGCTCCCTCGTCGCGCCTGGCCGGATCGGCTCGTCCCGACGAGCCGTCCGACCCTCTCGCCGGCCTGCGGCCCCGGCCGGCCGTTCCGCTATTGAACGACCTGCCACACTCGGCCCCGCCGGCGGCTGAGAAGATGGACTTACCCATTCTTGCCGATGCCACCGACATCAGTCCCAGGAGATCCCCGCCGGTGCCCGAGACGCCCGCCACATCCGCACCTGCCGCCCCGGTGTTCCCACCCGGCCGGTACGGCCACCGACGCGCGCCCCGACAACGCCGGCCCTGGGTCGCGGGCCTGCTGGTGGTCGCCCTGCTGGCGGTGATGGGAGCGGTCTCCTACCGGCTCTACCGCCAGTACGGCGACCCGAACTACGACGCTCAGGTGATCACCTACACCGAGATCACCGAGTCGCAGCTGGTGCTCGACTTCCGGGTCACCGTACCGGCCGGCGGCTCGGCGGTCTGTGTGGTCCGGGCCCGCTCCCGGGACGGCGCCGAGGTCGGCCGCGACGAGGTGCCGGTGACCGCCGAGCCGGGGCAGCGGCACCTGACCGCCCGGCACCGGCTCGCCACCACCGGCCGGGCGATCCTCGGCGAAGTCGTCCGGTGCCGCCCCGCCAGCTAGTTAAGGAAGGGCCCCTTCTTATCGCTTTCAGTAGAAGAAGGGCCCCTTATTAACACCCCACGCCGACGCGGCGGCGACCGCGCGGTGGCGCTCCGGCCCCGGGGTGGCGATAAATCACGTGGCGTCCGGTGTGTAGCGCACTGGTAACTTGGTAATTCGTCCCTGTCCGCGCACGACTACCCGAGGAGATCGTCTGTGTCCACGACCGACCGCGCGGCGGCCACCTGGCTGTCCCAGGAGGCCTACGACCGGCTGCAGGCGGAGCTCAACGAGCTGATCGCCGCCCGACCTGCGATCGCCGCGGAGATCAACGCCCGGCGCGAAGAGGGTGACCTCAGGGAGAACGGCGGCTACCACGCCGCCCGGGAGGAACAGGGCAAGCAGGAGTTCCGGATCCGCCAGCTCCAGGAACTGCTCCGCACCGCCCAGGTGGGCGAGGCACCCAGCGCGGACGTGGTGGCACCCGGCTGCGTCGTCACGATCCACTTCGACGACGACACCGACGACACCGAGACCTTCCTGCTCGGCTCCCGGGAGATCGCCGCCACCACCGACCTGACCGTCTACAGCCCGGCGTCAGCCCTCGGCAAGTCGATCCTCGGCTCCCGACCCGGCCAGACCGTCACCTACACGGCACCCAGCGGCGCCGAAATCAAGGTCACGGTGGTCCGGTTCGAGGCGTACGGCGCCTGAGCCGACCGGCGCCCGCCTGGCCGGGGCTGCCCCCGCACGGCCGGCGATCTCCGGCCGCTGACGGCCGGCTCCCGAGGACAGCGCAGCGCAGCCCACGAAGCACGACCAACCCGACGTTGAGGTCCCAGCCGGCTCATCCCGGCTGGGCGACGTCGACCTGGTAGCCGCTGCCCCGCAGCGCGCTGATCAGCCGGTCGGAGTGCTCCGGGCCGCGCGTCTCCACCGAGAGCGCCACCTCCACCTCGCCGAGCCGCAGGTGCGGGTTCTGCCGCTGGTGCACCACGTCGACCACGTTGCCCCGGTACTCGCCGATCAGGCCCAGCAGCGACGCCAGTTGCCCGGGTCGGTCCGCGCAGCGGACGCTGATCCGGAGGAACCGGCCCGCCGACGCCAGCCCGTGCTCGATGACCCGCAACATCAGCAGCGGATCGATGTTGCCGCCGGAGAGCACCGCCACCACGGGCGCCTCCACCTGGACCGCCCCGGCCAGCAGTGCCGCCACGCCGGCCGCCCCGGCCGGTTCCACCACCTGCTTGCCCCGTTCGAGCAGCATCAGCAGGGCCCGCGAGATGTCGTCGTCCGAGACGGTCACGACCTCGTCGACCAGCTTGCTCACGTGCGCGAAGGTGAGTTCGCCCGGCCGGCCGACCGCGATCCCGTCGGCGATGGTGGCGAACGCGGGCAGCCGGACCGGCTCGCCCGCCAGCAACGAGGGCGGGAAGGCCGCCGCCCCGGCGGCCTGCACCCCGATCACCCGTACGTCCGGGCGGAGCGCCTTCGCGGCCACCGCGATCCCGGAGATCAGGCCGCCGCCACCGACCCCGGCCACGATCGTGCGTACCTCCGGGCACTGTTCCAGGATCTCCAGCGCCACCGTGCCCTGCCCGGCGATCACGTCCGGATGGTCGAACGGATGGATGAAGACCGCACCGGTACGGGTGGCGAAGTCCTCCGCCGCGACCAGGGACTCGTCGACCGTGTTGCCGACGAGTTCCACCCGGGCGCCGTACCCCTTGGTGGCCGCCACCTTCGGCAGTGGCGCGCCCACCGGCATGAAGACCGTCGCGGTGGTGCCGAGCAGCCCGGCGGCGAGCGCCACCCCCTGGGCGTGGTTGCCGGCGCTCGCCGCCACCACCCCACGGTCCCGCTCCTGCGCCGAGAGCCGGGCGATCCGCACGTACGCCCCCCGGACCTTGTACGAACCGGCCCGCTGAACATGCTCGCTCTTGAGCCAGACCTCCCCGTCGAGCGCGGCGGAGAGCGGCCGGGACGGCTCCAGCGGAGTGGCCCGGATGACCCCGGCGAGCAGTTCGCGGGCGGCGACGACCTCGGCGAGTCCGACCAGCTCCGTCATCCTCAGATCGTCGCATCCCGCGCTCGACCGCCCATCGGCGGCGCCGTGCGCTCGTGCCGGAGGTCACCGCCCGGCGGCACCGGGATCGACTCGGCCGCCGACGATGCCGGCGCCGACCGCCGGCTGGCCAGCCGGTGGACCGGCCAACCAACCGGCGACGATCAGCCGCCGGACGCCGACGGGCACCGCGGCGACGACCGGCCGGGCGCTACAGAGACGACCGGCCGGGCGCTACAGCGACGACACCCGGGCCGCCAGGGCTCAGCTCGCCGGGGTCGGCACCTTCGGCCAACCGGGCGCGTGCCGCCGCCACGGCGCGGTCAGCTCGAACTGCCCGGCCACCCCGAGCAGCAGCAGTTCCGAGCCGGGTGGGCCGACCAACTGCACCCCGACCGGCAGGCCGTCCGGACGCAACCCGACCGGGACCACCAGCGACGGCAGCCCGGCGATGTTCCAGGGTCCGGCGTACGGGGCGTACCGGATGCAGGTCAGCAGGTTGGACTGCCAGGAGCGGGCGGCCCAGCCGAGCGCCGCCGGTGGGGCGCTGGCCAGCGCGGGGGTGAGCAGGAGATCCACGGAGTGGTCGCTGAAGAAGCCGATCGACCGCTCCCGCCACGCGGCCCGGTCCTTCTCCTGGACGAGCCCTCGCCGCTGCGCCCAGCCGCCCAGCGCCGCGTGCCGACGGGTACGCCGTTGCAGCGTCGACGGGTCCAGCCCGGCCGCCGCCACCTCGCTGGCCGCCGACGCGAACCAGGTCGCGATGCCGCGCAGGCCGAGCGAGGTCGGATAGACGGGGTCGACCGACACCGCGTCGTGTCCGGCCGCCGCCAGCAGTCGGGAACCGGCGGCCACCGCGTCCCGGTTCGCCTGGTCCGGGCGTACGCCGGAAACCGGCGAGCGCAGCGACACGGCGACCCGCAGACGGTCCGGCGGTACCAGCTTGTCCGGGCGACGTCCGGCGAGCACGGCGAAGCCGACCGCGGCGTCGGCCACGGTGGTGGCCAGGATGCCGTGTTCGGTCAGACCGAACCAGTCGTTCGTGCCGAGTTGGCAGGGCACCACGCCACGGCCGGGCTTGAGCCCGACCAGCCCACAGCAGGCGGCCGGAATCCGGATCGAGCCGAGGCCGTCGTTGGCCTGTGCGATCGGCACCATTCCCGAGGCCACCGCGGCGGCGGCACCACCCGACGATCCGCCCGGGGTGCGATCGGTACGCCACGGGTTGCGGGTCACCGCCGTCTCGTCGTCGGTGAACGCGAACAGCCCCAACTCGGGCATCCGGGTCACGCCGACGATGATCGCTCCCGCGCCGCGCAGCCGCCGGACCACCTCGTGGTCGGACTCGGCGACCGGGGTACGGGCGGCTTCCGACCCGTTCCACGTCGGTAGCCCGGCCACGGCGGTGTTCTCCTTGACCGCGACCGGCACGCCGGCCAGCGGAAGGTTGGCCAGGTCGTCCTGCTCGTCGACCTTCTCCGCCTCGACGATCGACTCGCCACCCCGCACCACCCGGAACGCCGACAGCTCGCGATCCGTCCGGTCGACGTGGTCGAGGTGATCCGCCACCACCTGGGTGGCGGAGGCGTCACCACGGCGCACCGCCCGGGCGATCTGCTTCGCGGTCGCGCCCACCCAGGTCGGCATGATGTCCTGCACGGCCACCTCCCCATCGGCTTGTCCGCAGGGCTGTCCGGGCGGGCGGGGCGGTCCCACCCACCGCGCCGGCCCGGACGCGCCGCGCCATCCCACGCGGCCCGTCCGGTACGCACGTCCGGACAGCGGTCAGCCGAGCGCCTGCTCCAGATCTGCGAGTAGGTCGTCGGCGGTCTCGATGCCGACAGACAGTCGCACGAGATCGGCGGGAACTTCAAGCGCCGAGCCGGCGGCACTTGCGTGCGTCATTCGGCCCGGATGTTCGATCAGGGATTCGACCCCGCCCAACGACTCGGCGAGAACGAAGAGCTTCGCCCGGTTGCAGATCTGTACCGCCTGCTCAGCGCCGCCAGAGGCCCGGAACGAGATCATTCCGCCGAACCGGCGCATCTGCTTCGCCGCGATTTCGTGCCCCGGATGTTCCGGCAGCCCCGGATAGAGGACCTGGGCGACCGATCGGTGCCCGTTGAGGTAGTCGGCGATCCGCTCGGCGTTGTCGCAGTGCCGGTCCATCCGTACGCCGAGGGTCTTGACGCCGCGCAGGGTCAGCCAGGCGTCGAACGGGCCGTTCACCGCGCCCATGGCGTTCTGGTAGTAGCGGAGTTCCTCGCCCAGTCCGGCGCTCGCCGCGACCAGGGCGCCGCCGACCACGTCGGAGTGCCCGCCGACGTACTTGGTGGTGGAGTGCACGACAACGTCGGCGCCGAGCGCGATCGGCTGCTGGAGGTACGGCGAGGCGAAGGTGTTGTCGACGACGAGCAGGGCGCCGACGTCCTTCGCCACCGAGGCCAGCCCGGCGATGTCGGCGATCCCGAGCAGTGGGTTGGTGGGCGTCTCCACCCAGATGACCTTGGTTTGGCCGGGCCGGACGGCGGCCCGTACCGCGTCGACGTCGGAGATCCGGGCCGGGGTCCAGGTCAGTCCCCACTGCTCCGCCACCCGGGCGAACAGCCGGAACGTGCCGCCGTACGCGTCGTCCGGGATCACCACATGGTCACCCGGCCGGCAGACGGTACGCAGCACGGTGTCCTCGGCGGCCAGCCCACTGGCGAAGGTCAGCGCGACCGGGCCGCCCTCCAGCGCCGCGAGGCACTCCTGGAGGGCGTCCCGGGTGGGGTTGGCGGAGCGGCTGTACTCGTACCCCAGTCGGGGTGCGCCCACGGCGTCCTGCGCGTACGTGCTGGTCTGGTATATCGGCGGCACCACGGCCCCGGTGCGGGGCTCCGGTTCCTGGCCGGCGTGGATGGCGAGTGTCTCGAACCCGTGACTCATTTGGATGAGGCTAGTCTGCCCTGGTGGCGGGCTGCGTGTTCTGTGGGATCGTGGCGGGTTCGGTGCCGGCGTTCCGGGCGGTCGACTCTCCCGACGGGGTGGCCTTCCTCGACACCCGCCCGGTGTTCAGGGGACATCTGCTGGTGGTGCCCCGCGATCATCTCGAGGTGCTGAGCGAACTACCGGCATCCGCCCTGCCGGGATACTTCGGGTTGGTCCAGCGCCTGGCCGTCGCCGTGGAGTCCGGTCTGGGCGCGGGTGGCACCTTCGTGGCGATGAACAACCGGGTGTCGCAATCGGTGCCGCACCTGCACACCCACATCGTGCCCAGGACCAAGGGTGACGGCCTGCGTGGCTTCTTCTGGCCCCGGACGAAGTACGCCTCCGACGACGAGGCCCGGTCGTACGCCGACCGGATCACCGCCGCCCTCGCCGAGGCCTAGCCCTGGCCCCATTGTCGAGCGGGCTCGGTCTGCTGACGGCGGTTACGGGTAAGGATCTGTTGCCGCGCCGCGTTACACCCGGCAGAGGTACGAGAGGAGTTCCACCGTGTTCCTACGGCGAATGAAGGCCGAACTGCCCTCCCCCGACCAGGCGCTGCCCGGCCGGCTGATCGCGATGCCGATCTCCGACCGGCACGAGGTGCTCGGGACCCCGCTGAAGGGCCCGTGGCCCGAGGGGGCGCAGGTCGCCGTCTTCGGGATGGGCTGTTTCTGGGGAGCCGAGCGACTGTTCTGGACCCTGCCCGGGGTGATTTCCACCTCTGCGGGCTATGCGGGCGGTTACACCCCGAACGCGACGTACGAAGAGGTGTGTTCCGGCGGGACCGGGCATGCCGAGGTCGTCCAGGTGGTCTACGACCCCTCGAAGATCGCCTATGAGGACCTGTTGAAGGTGTTCTGGGAGAACCACGACCCGACCCAGGGCATGCGGCAGGCGGGCGACGTCGGTACGCAGTACCGGTCGACGATCTACACGACGACCGACGAGCAGTTGGCGACCGCGCAGGCGTCCCGGGACGCGTTCGCTCCGGTGGTGGCGAGGGCCGGCAAGGGCGAGATCACCACGGAGATCGACAAGCTGGGGAAGTACTACTACGCCGAGGACTACCACCAGCAGTACCTGGCGCCGACGAAGAACCCGAACGGCTACTGCACGCACGGCCCCAACGGCATGACCTGCCCGGTCGGCGTGGCCCGCACCGAGGCGTAGCCAGCCACCCGTACCGAAACACGTGACAGATGCTGCCGCGCCGGACCTCCGGCGCGGCAGTTCACTGTTTCCGCCGGGGACGATCGGCAGACCGCCTGGTCGGCAGTCGGCCCTCACCACGGACCGTGCGGACCGTCGTCCTCGCCGAGGTCGTAGTTCCCGATCTCGCCGGTCAGCAACGGGCCGGTGATCGTCGCCACCGACAGGGTCACCCCGGTCACGGCGGTGGCCAGGGACAACGCCGCCAGGGTCGGGCTGGGCCGGCCCGGATTGTCGGGATGGGCCGGCGGCAACAGCCCGACCTCGGTCATCAGCGGTACGTACTCGTCCGGGCGGGAGCCCCGCCGGTGGGTCGGGAACATTGGCTCGAACGCCAACTCCTCGACACCGTCGACCATCAGGCCGAACCAGGCGAGGGCACTGCCGGTCTGGAGAACGCTCAACGCCCGGCCCCCGACGGACAGCTCCCGCAGCACGTCCTGGTCGGCCGTCCCGCCGGCCGGCTCCTGCCAGGCGAACGCCCAGTCGCCGACCCGGCCCATCCGGATCATCTCGTACGGGTCGAACTGGTCTGCCGCCGTGTCGAAGTCCAGCACCTCCGCCCAGGGCTCGTACACGCCGAACGCGGTCACCAGCTCCGCCTCGGTCCGGCCGTGCACCAGGGCCAGGCAGAACCCGAGCGACAGGTGCGGACGTACCCAGTCCCAGTCCCCGCCCTGCGGAACGCCCGCCACCATCGCCTCCGTGCTCCCTCCGCCGACCTGGCAGCTCGTTGAGTGTGCGCAAAAACCGTTGCCGGTGGCGGGCAGGGATGGATAGCGTGGCCGTACACGGGAAGGGAGGTGGTCCGAGCTTTGTATAGCAATGGGACTCGTGAGGTGGCTGTCCGCTAGCCGCTGTCCTTGACAGTTTCGGTGTCCGCCGCAAGCGGGCAGTTGCAAGTCGTCGAGACCGTGTGGCAGCGGTGCGGCGAATCCACGACAGCCACCCGACCCCCGGGGAGTCCGGCCACAGTCCAGCCGGCGTCCGCGTGACAATGCTCACGCGGACACCCCGGGGGTCGACCATTTCCGGCGTCGGAAGGCGTCGCACCGGGAGGACCGGCCGTGTCGGTACGGGAACTGGCGGTGCTGGGTACGGCCAGTCAGGTGCCGACCCGGCATCGCAACCACAACGGGTACCTGCTGCGCTGGGACCGGGAGGTCATCCTCTTCGACCCCGGCGAGGGCACCCAGCGGCAGATGCTGCTGGCCGGGATCGCCGCCAGTGACCTGACCCGGATCTGTGTCACCCACTTCCACGGCGACCACTGCCTGGGCCTGCCCGGGGTGATCCAGCGACTCTCGCTCGACCGGGTCGCGCACCCGGTCGACGCCCACTTCCCGGCCGGCAACGGCGAGTACTTCGCCCGGCTGCGGCACGCCAGCTCGTTCTACGAGACCGCCGAGATCCGCGAACGTCCGGTGCTGGCGGACGGTCAGACCTTCGAGACCTCCGCCGGCCGGTTGGAGGCGCGACGACTCCGGCATCCGGTGGAGACGTACGGCTATCGGCTCGTGGAGCCGGACGACCGCCGGATGCTGCCGGACCGGCTGGCCGCGTACGGGATCCATGGTCCGGCCGTCGGAGAGCTGGCCCGGACCGGCCACCTCGACCTGCCCGGACGTCGCGTGCTGCTGACCGAGGTGAGCGCGCCGCGCCCCGGCCAGCGGTTCGCCTTCGTGATGGACACCGGCCTCTGCGACGCGGTGTTCGCGCTGGCGGAGCGGGCCGACCTCCTGGTGATCGAGTCGACCTTCCTGACCGAGGACGCCGCGCTCGCCGCCGAGGTCGGCCACCTGACGGCGGCGCAGGCCGGGCGGGTGGCGGCCGAGTCGGGGGTACGTCGACTCGTGCTCACCCACTTCTCCCAGCGGTACGGCCCGGCGCCCAGGCGGAAGCCGGTGACCGGCGGACCCGTTGCCGACACCGGGCCGGCGGCCGGCGCGGGTTCGGCAACGGCGGTGCCCTCGGCGTCGGCGGCAGCCTCGCTGTCGGCGGCCTCGCTGTCGACGGGCGCGACGTCAGCGGCCTCGCTGTCGACGGTCGCGACGTCAGCGGCGGAGCGCTTCGCGGCCGAGGCGCGGGAGCATTTCGACGGTGAACTCGTGGTGGCGGAGGACCTGATCCGGGTGTCCGTCCCGGCCAGGCCGGTCAGCGCGGTAGCGACGCCGCCAGCCGCTTCGGCGCCCTGATCCGCCAGGACTCCGCCAGCAGTTCGGCCAGCTCGACGGGGTCGACGGTGTCGAGCGCGACGACCACCATCGGGTAGTTGACGTAGTGCGCCGGAACCGTGAAGGTCTGCGGGGCCGCCGCGACCAGCGCCTCCCGCTCGTGCGTGAAAATGGCGAGCCGCTCGCCGTCCTCCAACAGCCGGACGAACAGCTTGCCGCGAATCTTGCAGGTTGGCGTCCCATATGAGGTGCCCTGTTCCACCTCGGGCAACACGGACACCAGATCACACACTCTGTCCCAGGTGACCATATCGGCCACGTTACTACGATCGACAAGTGACACTCACCCTGCGCCCGGCGGTCGCCGGCGATCTGATGGCCATCGGAGATCTTCACTACCGTTCGCGGTCGGCCGCCTACCGCGAGTTCATTCCGGCGCACGCGCTGGCCTCGGTCAGCGGGGAGATGATGGGCCGGTACTGGACGGAGCGCTGGACGTACGAGCGGGACAGTCACCTGATGACGGTGGCGGAGCGGGACGGCCGGCTGGTCGGCTTCACCTATCTCGGGCCGCACGACCCGGAGGAACCGGACTCGGCCGGGCCGGACGTCGGCGAGTTGTACGCCATCCACCTGGATCCGGCGGAGCAGGGTCGCGGGGTGGGTCGGGCGCTGATGGTCGACGCCCTGGCGAAGCTGCACGCCCAGGGCTGGCGGCGGGCGGTGCTCTGGGTGCTCGCCGACAACGCCCACGCCCGGGACTTCTACGTCCGGGGTGGCTGGATTCCGGACGGGGTCGAGCGGGAGGGCGACATCGGCCCGGTGCTGACCCGGCAACTCCGGCACGTCCGGGACCTCCCCTGAGAGATCCCGCACCTCCCCGAACTCCCACCTGTTCGCTCTGAGCGGAGCACCGCCGGGCACCCACCGGGCATCGACAGGACTCGTCGGGGCGTTGTCCGGCACATGAGCACCGAACAACTCGAACCGGAGCGCGCCGAATCGGCCGCCCTGGACGCGTACTCACAGGTGGTCACCACCGTGGCGGCGCGGGTGCTGCCGAGCGTGGCGGCGCTGGCCGTACGGAGCCCGCGCGGCGCCGGGGCCGGCTCGGCGGTGACCTTCACGGACGACGGATTCCTGCTTACCAGCGCACACGTGGTACAGGGCGCCGACGGCGGCGTCGCCACCTTCGGCGACGGTGCGGAGGCCCGGTTCGACGTGGTGGGCGCCGACCCGCTTTCCGATCTGGCCGTCCTCCGGGTCCGGGCCACGGCCGTCCCACCCGCCGAACTCGGCGACGCCGATCCGCTCCGGATCGGGCAGCTCGTCGTCGCCGTCGGCAATCCGCTCGGGCTGGCCGGTTCGGTCACCGCTGGCGTGGTCTCCGGGCTGGGCCGGTCGCTGCCGGCCCGGGACGGTCGGGTCGTCCGGCTGATCGAGGATGTCATCCAGACCGATGCGGCGCTGAATCCCGGCAACTCCGGCGGCGCCCTCGCCGACTCGGCGGGCCGGGTGGTCGGGATCAACACCGCCGTCGCCGGCTACGGCCTGGGCCTGGCGGTGCCGATCAACTCCACCACCCGTCAGATCATCGGCGACCTGGTGGGCAATGGGCGGGTCCGCCGGGCCTGGCTGGGTGTCGCCGGAGTGCCCGTACCGCTGCCGCCGGCCGTCGCGGAGCGGACCGGGCAGCAGCGCGGACTACGGGTGGTCGAGGTGGTCCCGGACAGCCCGGCCGGGATCGCCGGGATCTACCTCGGCGATGTGATCATCTCGGCCGGCGGCCGACCGGTGGCCAACGGGCAGAGTCTGCAACGGCTCATGCTCGGCCCGGCGATCGGCAGCCGACTGCCGATGACCCTGCTCCGCCGGTCCGCCTTCGTCGACGTCATCGCCGTACCCACCGAACTCACCCGCTGACGCCGCCCTGTCGGCCTGTCGGCCTGTTAAGAAGGGCCCCTTCTTCTACAAAAAACGATAAGAAGGGGCCCTTCCTTACATGTTCAGCGGGGGCGGGCGCCGAGGTGGGCGAGCAGGTCCTGCCGGGTGAGGACGCCCTTCGGCTTACCGTCGACGAGGACGAGGGCGGCGTCGGACTTCTCCAGCAGGCCGACGGCCTCGCTCACGGGCTGACCCCCGCCGATCATCGGCAGTGGTGGGCCCATGTGCCGCTCGATGGTGTCGTGCAGCTTCGCCTCGCCGGTGAAGAGCGCGTCCAGCAGGTCCCGCTCGGCGATCGAGCCGGCGACCTCGCCGGTCACCACCGGTGGCTCGGCCTTGAGCACCGGAAGCTGCGACACGGCGTACTCGCGCATGTAGTCGACGGCGTCCCGGACCGTCTCGGTCGGATGTACGTGGATCAACTCCGGCATGCCGTTCGGCTTGCTGGCCAGCGCGTCCGCCACGGTCGCCTCGGTGGCACTGGTGTCCATGAAGCCGTACCGGGCCATCCACTCGTCGTCGAAGATCTTCGAGAGGTAGCCCCGGCCGCCGTCCGGCAGCAGTACCACGACCACGTCGTCCGGTCCGGCGCTCCGGGCCACCTCCAGGGCCGCCGCCACCGCCATTCCGCAGGAGCCACCGACCAGCAGTCCCTCCTCGCGGGCGAGTCGCCGGGTCAGCTCGAAGGACTCCTTGTCCGAGACCTTCACGATCTCGTCGCAGATGCTCCGGTCGTACGTCTCCGGCCAGAAGTCCTCACCGACCCCCTCGACCAGGTACGGCCGGCCGGTTCCGCCGGAGTAGACCGAGCCCTCGGGGTCGGCGCCGATGATCCGTACCGCCCCGCCGGAAGCCTCCTTGAGGTAGCGGCCGGTGCCCGAGATGGTGCCCCCGGTGCCCACCCCGGCGACGAAGTGGGTGATCCGGCCGCCGGTCTGGTCCCACAGCTCCGGCCCGGTGGTCTCGTAGTGCGAGCGCGGGTTCGCCGGATTGGCGTACTGGTTGGGCTTCCAGGCGCCCTGGATCTCGCGGGTGAGCCGGTCCGAGACGTTGTAGTACGAGCGGGGGTCCTCCGGAGCGACCGCCGTGGGGCAGACCACGACCTCCGCGCCGTACGCCCGCAGCACGTTCTGCTTGTCCTCGCTGACCTTGTCCGGGCAGACGAAGACGCACTTGTAGCCCTTGAGCTGGGCCACCAGCGCCAGCCCGACGCCGGTGTTGCCGCTGGTCGGCTCGACGATCGTGCCGCCCGGCTTCAGCAGGCCCGCCTGTTCCGCCTCCTCGACCATCCGCAGCGCGATGCGGTCCTTGACCGAGCCACCGGGGTTGAAGTACTCCACCTTGGCGAGCACGGTCGCCGAGATGCCCGTGGTGACCTGCCGGAGCCGGACCAGGGGTGTGTCACCGATCAGTTCGATGACGTTGTCGTAGTAGCGCACGTCGCTGTGCCCTTCTCCAGTGCTCGCCGCCCGGTCGGCACTGGCCGGGCACGGAGTCGGTGCTGGTGGCGTGCGGTCGGGGCGGAGGATGGCGTGTTCACGGCCAGCCTACGTGCCCCCGGCCCGGCACGTGGGCGGGGATCCTCAGGCCGGATCAGGTCACCACCCGGCCGGGGATCACGGTCTCCCGGCGGGCCTCCCAGGCCAGGTACCGCTCCGTCTCGGCCAGTACGGCGCCGGCCAGCCAGGTGACCATGAGCGCGTCGTCGGCGAGCCCGAAGAGCATCAGCACAAGTTCGGGTGCCAGGTCGATCGGGGACAGCACGTACGCCGTCGCCGCCGTCATCATCGCCAGCCGCAGGCCGCCGTCGTACTCTCCCCGGGTGGTCGCCCGGATCATCCGGGGCAGGGCGGCAAGCCGCTTGCCCAGCGACGGTCCCCCCCGGGAGCCTGCGGTCAACGCCTGGAACAACGCCCTGAATGCGGCGGTGCGTTTCAGTGTCTTGGCCATCTCCGCGCCTCCTTGTCGATTCATCATGCATCCGTACGCAAACCGCCGCTCGGTGCGGAACCGGCGGCGGTCCGACCGGGGTCGGGAACTGACCCCGGGAAGAGGCGGGACGGCGACAGCGCGAGGTGTGCCACCGAGATAATCTCAAAGGTCGCGGGGTACGGCATGACAGGCGGGGGGCCTTGATGAGTCCGGCCGGATCGGTGCGACGGAAACAGTCGTCGTGGCGGAAACAGTCGCGAAAGCAGTCGCCGCGGTGGGCGCGCGCGTCGTGGTTGGGACAGTCGCCGCGGCGCGAGCCGTCGTGGCAGCGGGAGCAGTCGTGGCTGGTCGCCCGGCGGGTCGCGAAGGCGGCGGCCGTCGGAGTGGGCCTGACCGCGATCACCACCGTGGCCGCGACCGGGCTGCTGGTCGGGCAGGCCCGACAGGCCCGCCGGATCATCCCGCTGGCCGAGGCTCCGCCGCCGCGTGGCGACGGTGTCTACGGCGCCAGATTTCCCGGTCGGCCGATCACGATGGTGATCCTGGGCGACTCGTCCGCCGCCGGCTACGGCGTGCACCGCCCCCGGGAGACGCCCGGCGCGCTGCTCGCCACCGGCACCTCCCGCCGGCTGCGCCGGCCCGTAAGGCTGTACCGGTTCGCCGTGGTGGGCTGCCTCTCGGCCGGGTTGCGCCCGCAGATCGACGCGGCCCTGGAGCGGGAGCCCGATCTGGCGGTGATCCTGATCGGCGGCAACGACGTCACGAACCGTACGCCGCCGTCGGTGGCGGTACGCTACCTCGTCGACGCGGTACGCGAACTCCGTGCCGCCGGTGCCGAGGTGGTCGTGGGCACCTGCCCGGATCTCGGTGCGATCCAGCCGATCAAGCCGCCGCTGCGCTGGCTCGCCCGGCGGTGGAGTCGGCAACTGGCCGCCGCGCAGACCGTCGCGGTGGTCGAGGCCGGCGGCCAGACGGTGTCCCTGGGTGACCTGCTCGGTCCCCGGTTCGCGGCCGAACCGACCCGGATGTTCGCCTGGGACCACTTCCACCCGTCCGCCGAGGGGTACGCGATCGCGGCGGCGGCGCTGCTGCCGACCGTACTGGCCGCGCTCGGGGCGGGTCCGGAGCGCCGGCCGACGCAGACCGGGGACCAGGGCGTACGGTCCCTTCCGGAGGCGGCGCACGAGGCGGCCCGGCACGCTGGCACCGAGGTCCGGGGAGTCCGGGTCGGCGGTCACGAACATGGGCCGGGCGGGCGGTGGGCGCAGTTGCGCCGTCGCGGGGCCTGGTTCGGCCACCCCCGTTCGGGTGACACTGAGAGCCCGGCGGAGGCAGAGACACGGACACCGGCATCGCTGGACGGGGCAGCGACCTCCACAGTAGAGGAACGCGCATGACGGGACTAGACACGACCGGAACGGTGATGTCCGGCATGGCCACCCGCCTCGCCCGGGGAGCCGCGGTCACGCTGGCCGCCGGTGCGGTCGGCGGAATCGCGCTGCTGGTCGGCGAGATGTTCCTGGCCCGTAACCGGGAGTACGCCCAGCCCGAACTGGGGCTGGCGCTGCGCTCCACCATCGGTCGTACCGGCGCACCGCCGGTCCGGCTGGTCCTGCTCGGCGACTCGGCGGCGCTCGGCGTCGGCGTGGACCGGGCCGACGACACGGTCGGTGGCCAACTCGCCCGGCTGCTTTCCGAGGGGGCCGGCCCGGCGGCCGGCGGCGAACGCCAGGTGTGGCTCTCCAGCGTCGGCGTCTCGGGGTCCCGCTCCACTGACCTGGCCACGCAGGTGGCCCGGGCGCTGCTCGGCGAACGCCCGGACGTCGCGGTGATCCTGATCGGCGCGAACGACGTCGTGGGGCTCCGCCGACCCGGTGAGGCGGCGGCGTACCTCGGCGCGGCGGTACGACGACTCCGCGACGCCCAGGTCCGGGTCGTGGTCGGCACCTGTCCCGACCTCGGCGCGGTCCGGGCCATCGCACCGCCGCTGCGCCAGCTCGCCGGCTGGCTGGGCCGGCACACCGCCCGGGCCCAGGCCGTCGCCGTGATCGAGGCGGGTGGCACCGTGGTCGATCTCGGCGCCGAGACCGGTGCGGTGTTCCGGGCCGACGCCGGAACGCTCTGCCACGACGGCTACCACCCGTCGGCCGACGGCTACCGGGTCTGGGCGCACGCGCTGCTGCCCGCCGTGGCCAGGGCCGCCGCCGGCACCCGCCAGCGGTAGTCCGACCGTCGGCAGCCGCCAGTTGTAGTCCGACCGTCGGCAGCCACCGGCGGTAGTCCGGTCGGTTCAGGTGGCGATTCCGACGGCCTGCCGGATCGTCTCGGGCTGGTCGAGCGCCCGGAGCATGTAGTGCGCCACGTCGGCGCGCGGGACGACGGCACCACGGGGCAGATTCTGCCCGTACGCCGTCCGGTAGGTGCCGGTCGGTGGCTTGTCGGTCAGCTTCGGCGGCCGTACCACCGTCCAGTCCAGGTCGCTGTCCCGGAGCATGTCCTCCATCACCGCGAGGTCCGCGTAGTGCTTCCGGAGGATGGACTTCATCAGCGGGCTCAGCAGGTTCCGCATCAGGAATCCCTCGCCCGGATCGTGTCGGGGCGGATTGGGCCGACCCGGTGACGGCACGGTCGAGACCGGCGCGGCGCTGACCACGACGATCCGGCGTACGTCCCTGGCCCGCATCGCCGCGATGATCGCCCCGGTGCCTCGCGAGGTCACCCCGGAGTCGGCGATCGAGCGCGGGCCCAGGCCGGAGAGGACCGCGTCGGCCTTGTCGACGGCGTCGGCGAGCACCGTCGGGTCGGCAGCGGTCAGATCTGCCGTGACCAGTCGTACGCCGCCGTGTTCGGCGCTCAGCGTCGCCGGGTTCCGTACCACTGCCGTGACGTCGTGACCTGCGGCGACCGCCCGGGTCAGCAGATGGCGACCGATGCCGCCGGTGGCCGCGAAGAGGGTGAGTTTCATGGCACTCCCAGGGGTGAGTAAGTGCTTACTAACCATTAGGGTAGTGAGTACTCACCACCTGTCAACCGACCCGACGACGTAACTCCCAGACATCCGACAACCGAGCCGAGTGGAAGACGATCGATGAGTCGAGCCGAGACGACCCGGGAGCGCATCCTGGCCGCCGCGTCCACGGTGATCCGGGACCAGGGCCTCGCGCACACCACGACGAAGGAGATCGCCCGGGCCGCCGGCTACTCCGAAGCCACCCTCTACAAGCACTTCCAGGGCAAGGAGGACCTCTTCCTGGCGGTGATGCGGATCCGGCTCGCCCCGTTCATCGGGCTGATGGTCCGGCTGCCCGAGAAGGCCGGCACCCGCACCGTACCGGCGCACCTGACGGACCTCGGCCACGAGATGCTCCGGGTGTACGAGGACTCCGGCCAACTCGCCATGGCGCTGTTCGCCGAACCCGCGCTGCTCGCACGACAGCGCGCGGTGTTCGACCAGACCGGCCACGGGCCGCACAATGCGAACCTCCTCTTCGCCGAGTACCTCCGGCGGGAGCAGCAACTCGGCCGGATAGCACCGACGGCGAGCCCGGTCGCGCTGGCCGACCTCTTCCTCGGCGCGTGCTTCCAGCGCGCCTTCCTGGTCGCCTTCCTCGGTCCGACCGGTCGCGACCGGTTCCTCGAACACGATCCGGACCGGTTCGTCGAGGAACTGGTCGCGGCGATGCCGTACGCCCCGACGCCGCCGGCCGAGGAACGATCCGGATGACGGCGCACCTCGCCCCCTGGTGACCCCGGGGCCGGATCGGGTTAACGTTTGTTCATGTCGACCGCGTCCCCCCGCGAAGCCGTTATCGTCGCGACCGCCCGTTCCCCGATCGGCCGAGCGCACAAGGGTTCCCTCCGGGAACTCCGCGCCGACGACCTCGCCGCCACCATCGTCCAGGCGGCGCTCGACAAGGTGCCGCAACTCGATCCAACGCAGATCGACGACCTCTACCTCGGCTGCGGCCTACCCGGCGGCGAACAGGGCTTCAACATGGCCCGCGTGGTGGCCACCCTGCTCGGCCTGGACACCGTGCCCGGCGCCACCCTCACCCGGTACTGCGCCTCGTCGCTCCAGACCACCCGGATGGCGTTCCACGCGATCCGGGCCGGCGAGGGCGACATCTTCGTCTCGGCGGGGGTCGAGTGCGTCTCCCGGTACGTCCGGGGCACCTCCGACGGTCTTCCGCCGCAGGCGCAGGAGATCGTCGGTGGCTGGCAGAACCCGAGGTTCGACGCGGCGCGGGCCCGGTCGGCGACCCGGGCCAAGGGTGGTGCCCCGGTCTGGGAGAACCCTCGACTCCAGGGCGGACTGCCGGACATCTACCTGACGATGGGCCAGACCGCGGAGAACCTGGCCGAGGTGTACGACGTCAGCCGGGCCGACATGGACGAGTTCGGCGTACGCAGCCAGAACCGCGCCGAGAAGGCCATCGCCGACGGCTTCTGGGCCCGGGAGATCACCCCGGTCACCCTGCCCTCCGGCGAGTGGGTCGACTCCGACGACGGCCCTCGGCCGGGCGTGACCCTGGACGGGGTGACCGGGCTCAAGCCGGTGTTCCGGCCCGACGGTCGGATCACCGCCGGCAACTGCTGCCCGCTCAACGACGGCGCCGCCGCCGTGATCGTGATGAGCGCGGAACGGGCCCGCGAGCTGGAGATCACTCCGCTGGCCCGGATCGTCTCCACCGGAGTGACCGGGCTGTCCCCCGAGATCATGGGACTCGGCCCGGTCGAGGCGTCCCGGCAGGCGCTCCGCCGTGCCGGCATGACCATCGACGACGTCGACCTGGTCGAGATCAACGAGGCGTTCGCGGCCCAGGTGATCCCGTCGTACCGGCAGCTCGACATCCCGCTGGACAAGCTCAACGTGATGGGCGGCGCGATCGCCGTCGGGCACCCGTTCGGGATGTCCGGTGCCCGGATCACCGGCACCCTGCTGAACGCGCTGGACTGGCACGACAAGAGCATCGGGCTGGAGACCATGTGCGTGGGCGGCGGCCAGGGCATGGCGATGGTGCTGGAGCGGCTGAGCTGAACCGCCGGCCGCCGACGGGCTCCGTCCGGCACGCGCCCAACGGTGAGCGGGGTCAGAGGGCGCGACGGGTCGCGGCGACCTCGACCTCGGCCTCGGCCAGGACCGCCGCCGGGGGGTCGGCGGCGATCAGATCCGCCGCCACCACCCGGAGCTGGTCGGGCAGGGCCAGGTCGTTCTCCAACCGGGGTACGGTCCGGCGCCGCTCCCCCACCGTGTCCGCAGCCAGGTTGGCGAGCAGTTGGACGAGCCGGTGCAGCAGGTCGGAACGGGCCGAGTTGCCGGACGTGGCCGGCGCGCCCCAGCGCGGCGCGGTCCAGTGAGCCACCTGCCGCACCAGCAGGTCCACCTGGCGGGCCAGCGACTCCCCTGGGCGTCCCGGTTCGGCTGCGTTCATCGCGGCTGAGTCTACGTTCAGCGGGGTGTGGATCTCAGCGCCTGATGTAGCTGAGCAGGCGGAGGATCTGCCAGTAGAGGAAGATCAGGCCGACCAGCAACCCGAACGCGCAGTACCAGGCGTACCGGGTCGGCAGGCCGTCCCTGGCTCCCCGCTCCACCAGGTCGAAGTCGAGGATGAAGGTCAACGCACCCACCGTGATGCAGACCAGGGCGAAGACGTACGGCAGCCAGCCGACCTTGCTGGTGGTGCTGTAGATCTCCAACGCCTGCCGGCCGGCGATCAGGTAGACGACGAAGTTGACCAGGCTCAGCACCACCACCCCGATCAGCGCGCCGATCACCATCCGGGTGAACCGGGGGGTGGCGCGGAGCACCCGGAGCCCGTAGAGCACCGCCATCCCGGCGAAGACGCCGAAGGTGCCGACCACGGCCTGCACCACGATGCCGGGGTATACCGCCTCGAAACCCCGGCTCGCGACGCCCAGCAGCACGCCCTGGAGGATCGCGTACGCGCCGATGACGACGGGGTTGGTGATCCGGCGGATCGAGATCACCAGGGCCAGGACCAGCCCGGCCAGGGCCGAGCCGACCCCCGCCGCGCCGGCCCAGCCGTCGGTCAGGAAGGTCCAGGCGATCGCGCCGGTGCCGCCGGTCAGGACGAGCAGTACGACGGTGCGGACCACCACGTCGTCGACCGTCATGGCCCGGACGGCTCCGGCGCCGAGTACCTGGCGCTCGACCCGGGCGGTGTCGTCCAGGCGGCTCAGCACCGGGTTCGAACTTTCCACGCCCTACCCTAACAACTCGGACATTTCTCTCCGCAGAACTCGTGCCCGCCCGGGCCGGCGCGGAACCCGGACGCACGACCGACGCCCGCCCCCGGGATCCGGGGACGGGCGTCGGGACAGATCATGGCGGCGCCGGGTGGCGCCACCGGGTGACGTCGGCTCAGTCGTCGTCCGCTCGGCTCAGCCGAGTTCAGCGCGGCTGAGGCTCGGCTCAGTCGTCACCCTGGAAGTAGCTGAGCAACCGCAGGATCTCGATGTAGAGCCAGACCAGGCTGACCAGGATGCCGAACGCGGCGGTCCACGAGTAACGACGCGGCAGCCCCATCCGTACGCCCTCCTCCACCTCGTGGAAGCTGAGGATGAAGCTGAGCGACGCGATCACGATGCAGATCAGGCTGAAGCCGATGGCCACCGGTCCACCACTGCGCAGGCCGGTGTCGATGTCGGTGGTCAGCGTGATCACGAAGTTGATCAGCATGACCGCGAAGATTCCGACCATCGCCGCGACGACGCCCCGGACGAACTTCGGCGTCGCCCGGATGGCCTTGACCTTGTAGAGCCCGGCCATCAGGAAGAAGACGCCGAAGGTGGCGATCACCGCCTGTAGGACGATGCCGTCGTACCCGGCGATCGACTCGAAGAACTTGCTGACCATGCCGACGAAGACGCCCTCGATCACCGCGTAGGTGATCACGAGCGCCGGGTTCGCCATCCGCATGAACGAGATGACCAGGCCGAGGACCAGCCCGACCACGGCGGCACCGATCCAGGCCGCGCCGACGAGCTCGTTCGGCACGAGCACCCAGGCCACCGCGGCGGACAACCCGGTGATGCCGAGCAGGGTGACGGTCTTGACGACGACGTCGTCGATGGACATTGGCTGTACGGTGGGCGGCGCGGCCGGGTAGCCATCCGCCGTCGGGTACGGCTGCCCGTAGCCGGGCTGTCCGTATGCGCCGGCCGGGGCGTACCCGGCGGCCCGCTCCCGCTCGGCCGCCTGGCCGAGTCGGGCCAGCACCGGGTTGGACGTCTTCACTGTGTCAAGCCTCCTGGAAGGTCGGTGCACGGTGACCGTGCCCTTTCCAGGGTAATGGTCGGCGGCGATGTTGTGGAGATCCACGTCAATTGGCGCCCGTGGCGAGAAGATGTGCCCGGGGCGGGGATCGAACCCGCACGCCTTGCGGCAGCCGCTTTTAAGGCGGCCGTGTCTGCCATTCCACCACCCGGGCAGGGCGGCACCGGACGCGATCGGGCCCGGTGCCTGCCACGGTAGCCGGTGAACCCCCACCGGGCGCACCCCGTTCCCGGATCGGCACTAGGGTCACTGTCGTGACCAGCACAGCCCGCGCGGCGCAGGACGCCGACTCCGGCCAGGCCACGACAGGCACCGATCCGGACCAGAACGGATCCCGACGGGGACGCTGGGCCGTCGCGTTCCGTCGGCACCGCACCGACCTGGCGATCGGCCTGTTCTTCCTTCTCCTCGCCGGCTGGCTGACCGCCGGCATGTGGCCGGATCCCGGTGCCCGGGTCCTCTCCCTGAACCCCGAGGACCAGGCACTGTACGAGTGGTTCCTGGCCGTCGACTCCCGGGTCCTGCACGGGGACTTCGCCCTGCTCAGTGACCGGCTCAACGCCCCGACCGGGGTGAATCTGATGGCCAACACCACGGTCATCGCCCTCGGCATGCTGTTCGCGCCGATCACCCTGGTCGCCGGTGCGCCCGCCACCTTCGCGCTGCTCGTCGCCGGCAACCTCGCCGGCACCGCCATCGCCTGGTACCTGCTCTTCACCCGGATGCTGGGCGTCCGGCGGCTCGCCGCCGCACTGGGCGCCGGGCTCTGCGGCTTCGGCCCGGGCATGCTCTCGCAGAGCAACAGCCACCTGCACATGACCGCCCAGTGGCTGGTGCCGGTGCTGGTCTGGCTGGTCGTCCGGCTGGTCCGGGCCGCCGATCCGCAGGGCCGACCCGACCGGCCCGGCGTCGATCGCCGCCGCGTCGTGACCTCGGCGGTCGGACTGGCCGCCACCGTCTCGGTGCAGGTCTTCATCGGCGAGGAGGTGCTGTTCCTCACCGCCGTCGCCATGATCATCCTCAGCCTGGCGTACGCCGCCGCGAACCGCTCGCTGGCCCGCCGGGTGCTGCCCGGGTTCCTCGCCGGAATGCTGCTCGCCGTCGCGCTGGCCGGTGCCGTGCTGGCGTACCCGCTCTGGTTCCAGTTCGCCGGGCCGCAGAGCGTACCGAACGGCATGTTCAGTCCGTACTACTTCTATGCCGACCTGGCCAGTTGGCCCGCCATCTCGCCGCTGTCGATCGCCGGCTCCGCCGGGGCCGCCCAGTTGACCACCGGAGCGGCCGAGTACAACACCTTCCTCGGCTGGCCGCTCCTGCTGGCCACGGTCGTCGCCGCCGGCTGGCTGATCCGGCGGCCGATCGTCATCGCCTGCGTCGCGGCCGGGCTCGGGATGGCGGCGCTGTCGCTGGGCCCGACGGTGGTGGTCAACCGGGAGCCGACCGACCTCAGCGGCCCGTACGCGCTGCTGCTGGGAGTGCCGGTGGTCGACGGTGCGCTGCCGATGCGGTTCGCCCTGGCGCTGCTGCCGCTGATCGCCACGGTGCTGGTACTCGCCGTGGACCGGGGACTGGCGGCGGACCGGACACAGGTCCGGATCCTGGTGCCGGTGGCGGCGGCCCTCGCCCTGCTGCCGATCTTCCCGACCCAGATGGCGACCGCTGCCCGGCCGCCGGTGCCGGAGTTCATCACCGCCGGACACTGGCGCGACTGTGTCGAGCCGGGTGGCGTGCTCGTTCCCGTGCCACTGCCCACCCCGAAGGAGCCCTGGCCGATGCGCTGGGCCGCCGCGGCGGACGCGTCGTTCTCGCTCCCGGAGGGCTTCTTCATCGGCCCCTACGCGGCCGGCGGCAAGGCGTCGATGGGCACCTACAAGCAGCCGACCTCGCAACTGCTGACGGACGTGACGACCAGCGGTGCCGTGCCGGCGGTCAGCGCCGAGCAACGCGAACAGGCCCAGCGGGATGTCAGGTTCTGGAAGGCATCCTGCGTCGTGCTGTCCGACGACGCCGTACACGCGGAGAGCCTGCGGATCACCCTGGAGGCACTCTTCGGCCCGTCCACCCGGATCGCCGACGCCTGGACCTGGCGGGTCGGTTGACCGGCGCTGGCCGGCCGCCACGGCGGCCGGCCAGCGAGTCGGACGCGACCCGGCCCGGGATCAGACCAGTCCGGTCAGACCCAGTGGGGTCAGACCGGCCTGCGGTCGCCCGGCCGGCTACCCGCCGCCGCTGACGCCTCGACGAACTCCTCCCGGGGGTCGTGCAACTGGCCCAGCGCGACGACCTCGCGGCGGAGGAAGAAGGCGAGGCTCCAGTCCACCACCACCCGCACCTTGCGGTTGAACGACGGGATCCGGCTCATGTGGTACGTCCGGTGCATGAACCAGGCCGGCAGCCCCTTGAGCTTGATCCCGTAGACCTGTGCCACGCCCTTGTGCAGCCCCAGGCTGGCGACGCTGCCCGCGTGCTTGTGCTTGTAGTCCACCGGAACCCGGCCCCGGATCACCGCCCGGATGTTGTCGGCCATCCGCGCCGCCTGCCGCACCGCGTGCTGGGCACTCGGCGAGCAGTACGTTCCGGGCGGACCGGTGAGGTCGGGCACCGCCGCGCAGTCACCGGCGCTCCAGGCCCCATCGACGATCCGGTCACCATCGACCACCTGGAGCGTCGGAACGCAGGTCACCCGCCCCCGGTCGTCCCGGGGCAGATCCGTCTGGGCGAGCATCGGCGAGGGCTTCACCCCGGCCGTCCAGACGATGGTGTCGGCCCGGAAGCTGTCGCCGTCGGAGAGCCGGACCAGTCCGTCCACGCAGGATTCCAGCCGGGTCTCCAGCCGGATGTCCATCTTGCGCTTCAGCAGCTGGGCGACCGTGTACGCGCCCATGTCCCGGTCCACCTCGGGCAGCACCCGCAGGGTCGCCTCCACCAGCACCCAGCGCATGTCGTCGGCCTTCAGCTCCGGGTAGTACTTCAGCGCGTCCCGGGCCATGTCCTCCATCTCGGCCAGCGCCTCGATGCCGGCGTACCCGCCGCCGACGAAGACGAAGGTCAGCGCGCAGCGCCGGGTGTCCGGGTCGGTGGTGGCGGCCGCCACGTCGAGCCGGTCCAGCACGTGGTTGCGCAGGAAGATCGCCTCACCGATGGTCTTGAACCCGATGCCCTGCTCCGCCAGTCCGGGAATCGGCAGGGTCCGGGACACCGAGCCGGGCGCCACCACGATGTGGTCGTACCCGATCTCCCGGGCCGGACCGATGATCGGCTGCACCGTCGCGGTCTTCCGGGCGTGCTCGATCCGGGTGACCGTACCGGAGACGATGGTGCAGCGGCGCAGCTCACGCCGGAGCGGCACCACGGAGTGTCGGGGGGAGATGTTGCCGGCCGCCGCCTCCGGCAGGAACGGCTGGTACGTCATGTGCGGCTGCGGGTCGACCACGATGACCTCGGCCTCCCGCGACCGGAGCTTCTTCGACAGGCGCAGGGCCGCGTACAGCCCGACGTGACCGGCACCTACCACAAGGATCCGCTGCGGATTCACGCCTCTATCTTTCCCCCACCGGCCTGCCGATGCGGGCCAGATGCCCCTTCTGTGATTGACGACGCCAGGTGACCCGCGTTACCCCAGTTTGCCGGATCTGGCCGGCCGATCTCTGCCGATCGCCGCGCAGGACCCGCTACCTGCGCCGGAACATCCAGCCGAGCAGTACGGCGGCGAGCACGGCCAGGACGAGACCGCCGAGCAGCGCGACGACGAAGCCCCGGTCGCCCCACTGCCCCTCCACCGCGAGCAGCGGCACCGCCAGCACCGCCGAGGCGAGCGCGACCCCGAGCGCCCGGGACACCCACCGGGCGAGGACCTCGGGGGCCACCACCGCGTCGTACG
Organism: Plantactinospora solaniradicis; assembly: GCF_042658085.1. Classification (NCBI taxonomy): domain Bacteria; kingdom Bacillati; phylum Actinomycetota; class Actinomycetes; order Micromonosporales; family Micromonosporaceae; genus Plantactinospora; species Plantactinospora solaniradicis. The sequence goes on from NZ_JBHSPR010000020.1 coordinate 142,742, forward strand.
ACAGCAGGGCGGCCAGCGCCGCGAGGCTGTGCGTCAGGTAGAGGAAGGTGGCCAGCCCGAGCAGCCGCCACAGCTCCACCGGCTCGTCGTACCAGCCGGTGGCCACCACCCAGGCCCCGGCGGCGGCCACCAGGATCACGGTGGTCCAGGCCCGGCGCGGAACGATCGCCGGCGCCAGCGCCGCGACCACCAGCAGGCCGAGCAGCCGGACGTCGGCGGGCATCGCGGGGTACGCCAGCAGGAGGGAGACGAACGCGCAGAGGAAGACCCCGACCCGCACCAGCAGGGGTGCCAGGGTGATCCGACCGATCGCCGCGTAGAGCCGCATGATCCGGGTCACCACCGGGCTCCTCCGTTCGCCGACATGGGTCCGTTCGCCGCCACGGGACTCACCGGAGCGCGGGCCGGGGCGCGGAGGCGAGCCGGGCCACGTCCCGGAGCACCAGGTCGAGACTGCCGGCACCGGCCCAGGTGACCACCGGCACACCGTGCTCGCGGAGCTGGCCGATGGTGTTGTCCCGGTCCAGTCGCCAGAGCCGGTGCGCCACGTCGGTCCACTGGCCCCGGGCCGGCGGGGTGGCTGCCGGGGGCAGCGTGTCCACCGCCACCACGAACCGGCCGGACCGGGCCAACCGGGCCAGCATCTTCGCCGACCTGCCGTCCACCAGCGGGGTGAACACCACCACCAGGGCGTTGGAGGAGAGCAGTTGCGGGCCGAAGACCTGGTCGTACGGCTCGTGTGGCGACTGCTCCACCCGGACGTCGAGCAGCCACTCCAGCAGGGTCAGGTACTGCCGGCGGCCGGTGGCGGGACGCAGCCGACGGGCGGACGGGCCGTATTCGAGCAGCGACACCCGGTCGCCCCGGTGCAGGTAGTGCTCGGCGATCGCGGCGGCGGCCCGGACGCAGGTGTCCAGCACCGACGCGCTGCCCCGGATGCCCCCCGAGCGACCGGCCTCGGCCAGTACGTCGAGCAGCAGCACCACCTCCGCGTCCCGGTCGGAGAGCATCGCGGCGACGTGCAGTTGCCGGGCCCGCAGCGAGACGCGCCAGTCGATCCGGCGCAGCCGGTCACCGGGCCCGAAGATCCGGACCCCGGCCAGCTCGCCGCCCTCGCCGGGGCGACGGGACCGGTGTCCGCCGACCAGTCCGGCGGCCCGGGGCATCGCCTGGTCGGCGTCGAACGGTTCGGTGACCGGATAGACGGGCACCATCCGCGCGTCGCTGAGCACTGTCTGGCTCACCAGCAGCCCGTCGCAGGCGGCGGCCCGGACGGCGGCCGGACCCACGGAGTGCCGTCCCCAACGCAGCGTCTCGCCGCGCAGTTCGAGGTCGGAGATGGTGCCGGCCGGCACGGTGAAGCCGTACGGGCGGTCCGTGGCGCTGCGCCGCGCCGGTTGCTCCGGCTCCGGGCTGCTGCCGCCCCTGGCCGGGGCGTCCGCCGTGGCGGTGTCCGGCTCGACGTCCTCGGCGGTGAAGGTCACCCGGTCGATCCGGAGCCACTTCGACACCACGGTACGGATCATGACGAGGTCGTAGCCGACCTCGTCCCGGTTGCCCACACTGATCGCGCCGACCAGCGGGGTCCCCTCCACCAGGTTGGTGTCGTCGACCCCGATCGCCAGTTCCGGGGCGAGCGAGGGACGGCGCCGGAGCGCGAACGCGGTGCCGAGCGCGAACGGCGTGGCCAGGACGACGAGATCGACCCGCCCGAGCAGCGCTCCGGCCACCAGGAACAGCCCGGTCAGCAGCACCGCCCGGCGCAGCGCCGGAGTCGGGACCCAGGTTGGCCCCGGCTCCTCGGCCACGTCGGTGGACCCGGCCCTGCGCTGACCGGGTACCGCGGGTCGCACGTATGGTTCGGTCGTCGTCATGGCGATAGCGCCGCCCCCGCGGGTCGGGCGGCGTAACTGGGCAGCGCGCCGCTGGCCGGCGCGGGCGTGGAATCCAGGACCTCGTTCACCACGAACGACGGGTCGACCCGGCGCAGCCACATCTCGGGCCGCAGCGTGATCCGGTGCGCCAGCACCGGCACCGCCACCGCCTTGACGTCCTCGGGGATCACGTAGTCACGGTTGGCGAACGCGGCCTTCGCCCGAGCCAGCAGCAGCAGGCCGAGCGAGCCCCGGGGCGAGGCCCCGACCAGCACCGAGGCGTGCTCACGGGTGGCCGCCGTCAGCGCGACGATGTAGCGGCCGATGGAGTCCTCCACCACCACGTTCTCCAGGGCCGCCTGCATCGCCCGGAGCAGGTTGGCGTCGACCACCGGCTTCAGCTCCGCCTCTTCCTGGCGGCGGTTCATCCGGCGGCGCAGCACGTCCCACTCCTCGTCGTGGGTGGGATAGCCGAACGAGACCCGGAGCAGGAAGCGGTCGAGCTGCGCCTCCGGCAGCGGGTACGTGCCCTCGTACTCGATCGGGTTGGCGGTGGCGATCACGTGGAACGGGGGGTCCAGCCGGTAGGTGACACCCTCCACCGAGACCTGCTTCTCCTGCATCGCCTCCAGCAGCGCCGCCTGGGTCTTCGGCGGCGTACGGTTGATCTCGTCGGCGAGCAGCAGGTTCGTGAAGACCGGACCGGCCCGGAAGGTGAAGTCGGCGGTGCGCTGGTCGTACAGGAACGACCCGGTGACGTCGGCGGGCAGCAGGTCCGGGGTGAACTGCAACCGGCGGAAGTCGAGCCCGAGCGCCTGCGCGAACGAGCGGGCGGTCAGCGTCTTGCCGAGCCCCGGCAGGTCCTCCAGCAGCACGTGCCCGCCGGCCAGGATCCCGGCCAGCACCAGTTCCAGGGCGTCCCGCTTGCCCACCACCACCGTGCCGACCTGGTCCAGCACCGCGTGCGCGAGCCGCCCCACGTCGAAGGTGGTGACCTGGTCCGCGTCTTTCATAGCTTCTCCAATTGGGCGACGTACGCCGCGAGGTCGCGCGGCGGCGGAGTGCGCTTGGCAGGCGTACCGAGAAATTGCCACAGGGGCTCGCCGAGCAGTGCGCGGGCCCGGACCGGATCGCCGGCCCGGGTGATCCCGTGCCGCTGCCGGAGCAGTTCGTCGGCGAGTTCGGCGAGCACCGGCAGCACCGCCCGATTGAACCGCTCCGGCTCCCCCTGCGACCAGACCAGTTTGGCCTCCCAGCGGTTGACCGAGCTACCCAGGGCGTCCCGGACGGCCCAGTTGTAGCTGCCGTCCTCCTCGCCCCGCTCGGGGTCCCGGGCGAACCGGATCCGGGGCGGCGGCGGTGGGGTGAGCGCCTGGGCGACCCGGCGGATCAGCAGCAGCGCCAGGAAGCCGGCGAAGATCGCGGCGGGCGACACTCCGACCCCGACCATCCGCAGCCCGAGTACGACGGCGGCGGCGAGCGCCGCGGCGGCGAACGCGCTCCGCAGCCAGGCCCGTACGCCACTGCTGCGGCGGGCGGCCCTGGGCTGCTGTTCCTCCTCGTGTTCGAGCAGGTCGTAGATGCTTGCGCTGGACTCGCTCATCCGAACCTGCCCTCGGCTCCGGACCGCGTGGAACGCTCGCCGCCGGCGGTCACGGGACCACCCTGCGCGGTGGTGAGTTCGGTACGCAGCCGTTGCAGCGCGGAGCGGGCCTGGGCGCGCATCCGCTCGTCCACGGTGTGGGTGGCGTACCGCGCCTCCCGGTAGACCTCGGCGAACGCCGCCAGCACGTCGGCGCTGACCGGCCGGTCGGCGCCGAGCAGCCGGGTCACCAGCTCGGTCGGGGTGTCGCCGGGCCGACGTTCGACGCCGGCCGCCGAGGCGGCCTGTTCCAGCCGGACCCAGCAGGCGATGACCGCCTTGCGCGGGTCGGCGTCGCTGTCGGAGAGGTCGACCAGTCCGGCGTCGAGCGCGGCGACCACCTCCTCGGCGGTTTCCGTCGCGGACCGGACCGACCGCCGGCCGGTGCTCCTGGCGAGTCCCTTCCGGCGCCGCAGCAGATCCCGGACCAGGGCCCAGACCAGCACCCCGAGCACGACCGCCACCACCGCGCCGCAGAGCAGCGCGCCGACCATCGGGATCCAGTCCGGCAGGGTCGGCCCGGTCTCGGGAGCGGCGGTCACCTGGCCCTGGGCGGGCGCCGCCGACTGCGGCTCGGGCAGGGTCGGCACGATGTCGGCCGGCGGCTCGATCCGCTCGAACCCGATCGACGAGTTGGCCGCCGCGAGGGCGGCCAGGCCCAGCAGTCCGGTGACGGCGGCCAGCGGCCACAGCGTCCGCAGCAGGGCGGAGGTCACCGTGGATCGGGTCGGCTGCTCCCCCGGACGGGCACGACCGGAGTGCCCGTCGGTCATCGCCACCGCCCCTTCGAGCCGTCTAGCGGAAGTCGTCCAGCCCGGCCAGGCGCCTCGCCCGGGTGAACACCTCGTCCAGCATTGCCGGTGTGAGCCGTCCGGTAAAGGTGTTCTGCTGGCTGACGTGGTAACAGCCGAGGACCTGCGGTACGGCATCTCCGGACCAGTGTGCCCCATGGCCGAACCGGGGTCGCGGGGTGGGCGGGCGGACGCCGTACACGTGCCGGAGCGTCGGCCACCACGCCGCCCAGGCGAACGCGCCCAGGGTGACCACGACGCGCAGGGTGGGCCTGATCAGTTCGATCTCCCGGTGCAGCCAGGGTGCGCAGGTGTCCCGCTCGACCGGGGTGGGCTTGTTGTCCGGCGGCGCGCAGCGGACGGCGGCGGCGATCCGGGTGTGCCGCAGGCTCAGCCCGTCGTCGGACGCCACGCTGGTCGGCTGGTTGGCCAGCCCGGCCCGGTACAGCGCGGCGAAGAGCACGTCCCCGGACCGGTCGCCGGTGAAGATCCGCCCGGTCCGGTTGCCGCCGTGCGCGGCCGGCGCCAGGCCGAGGATCGCGATCCGGGCGTCCGGGCTGCCGAAGCCGGGCACCGGCCGACCCCAGTACTCCTGGTCACGGAAGGCGGCACGACGGACGGTGGCGACCTCCTCGCGCCAGGCGACCAGGCGCGGGCAGGCGAAGCAGTCGGAAACCTCGCGGTCCAACTCGGCCAGGCCGCTCGCCCGCGGTGCGCGGGCGAGCACGTCCTGCGGGTTACGCGGCTGTGCCAAGCCGGGTCCGGAAGAGTTCGAGGGTACGGGCCCAGGCGCTGGCCGCCGCCTGCTGGTCGAAGACCTCGGGGCGGTCGTCGTTGAAGAACGCGTGCCGGGTCCCGGGGTAGTCGTGCAGGGTGCAGTCGCCACCGGCCGCCTCGATCGCCCGCCGGGCCGCCTTGACGCCGTCGGCGGCCGAGGTGCCGTCCTCCTCCGAGCAGTGGATCACCGCGGCCTTGCCGGCGTAGTTCGCCCAGTCCGGGCTCATCCGTTCCCACGGCAGCACCGGGTAGAAACCTGCGGTCGCGACGATCCGGTCGGAGAGCGTCGCCGACCAGAGCGCCAGACTGCCACCGGCGCAGAAGCCCACGCAGCCGACCTTGCCGACCACCTCCGGCCGCTCCGCGAGGTAGTCGGCGGCCCCGGCGATGTCCCGGGCGGCCTGGTCCATGGCCAGACCCATGATCAGCTTTCCGGCGTGGTCGGGCTCGGTGGTGGAGGTGCCGTGGTAGAGGTCGGGGGCGAGCGCCACGAAGCCGGCCTCGGCGAACCGGTCGGCGACCGAGGTGATGTGTGGCACCAGTCCCCACCACTCCTGGATGACGATGACGGCCGGCCCGGTCGCGCCGTCGACGGGTACCGCGAGGTATCCCTCGCTGGTTCCGCCGTTACTGCGGTAACTCACCATCTCGCCCATCGGTGGCCCTCCTGTCGGTCAGTCATCGTTGGCTGGTCGCACAGTTTTTTCCGACCGATGTCCGGTGGTCGGGTCTTGCATGTCGGGTGTGCGGGTAGCCTGCCACGCTCGACCGGAGGGATGGAAGGTAACGGCGACGTGGCGTACACCTCCTGTTGCGGAGGTGTACGCCACGTCGTTGCCGTTCGCCCCGCCCCCGGGGCCTACGGATCAGGTGGTGGGGGTCGGGGTGGGAGTCGGAACGGCTCCGGTCGGGCTCGTCCCCGGCGCCGGGGAACCACTCGGGGTGGCCGGCGGCGTCGGGCCCACGCTGTCTGTCGGCTCAGCGGATCCGGTGGGCGAGAGGGGCGGCGGTGCGGTCGGGCGCACCTGGAACGGAGCGCTCTGCGGGCAGTAGGGGTACGGCTGCCGCATCGGGTCGACATAGTCCGGACCGGGCTGCAACCGCTGCTGCGCCTCCTCGCACCACGGACTGCCGAGCCGGATCGGCTCACCGTTCTGGTCGAACAGCCGTACGTCCGTCAGCAGTCGACCCTCGCTGTCGTAGACGTAGACGTCCTGCACTCCGGAGTACTGGTCGGTGTAGACCGGCGAGTAGTTGTTCTCGTACCCACCGACGGCCCGGCTGTCGGCCTCGAAGAAGCCGACCAGGCCGAAGAAGACCAGCAGCACCGCGCCGAGGTGCAGGATCCACCTGGGGCGCCGACCCAACCGGTCGGTACGCCGGCCGAGCCAGATCGACCCGGCGACGGTCGCGGCCAGCAGCAGGATCGCGGCCAGGCCGCTGCCGCCGAGCCGGGGCAGCAGGCCGAACGAGGTACCGGTCAGAATCGCGGTGATCAGCATGGCGGCCAGGTAGCCCCGGAGCACCCACCAGGCGGGGCGCAACAGGAGGAGGAACTCACTGAGCCGGCCGTACCCGATCGGCGGGCCGAGCCGCGAGTCCACCGCGCGCAGCCGGTCGCGGCTCTTGCGGACGACGCTGGCGATCCGCTGGTCCAGGTTGACGACGGTGACGGGCGGGGCCACCCCGGCGGCAGTACGCAGCTCGACCGCGTACATCTCGGGCGGGCCGAGCCGCTCGACCAGCGAGCCCTCTCCCTCGGCGGCCACCTCGGCGAGGTGTTCCGGAAGGTCTTCGAGGAGTTCGTCGCGGACCGGCGGCGCGAGGTCGCCCAGCGCCGCACGGACCTGGCCCACGTACCGGGCGATCTCCTGCTCGGTCACCACGGTGCCCTCGCTCCGCTCGGTCATGGCGTCTCCTCGCTGCGCTCGTCGTCACCATGACCCCGTCGACTGGGCTGGCTGATGCCTTCGCTCCGCTCGGTCATGCCGCCATCCCCCGGTCGTCGAGCAGCGTCTCCATCGTGTTGGCGAACGATCGCCACACCTTGCCCGACCGGGTGAGCTGGTCCCGTCCGGCCGCGTTCAGCGCGTAGTACTTGCGGTGCGGCCCCGACTCACTGGGCACGACATAGGTGGTCAGCAGTCCGCCCTGGAAGAGCCGGCGCAGGGTGCCGTAGACCGAGGCGTCACCGATCTCCTCGAGACCGGCGGCGCGCAGGCGGCGCATGATGTCGTAGCCGTAGCCGTCCTCGTCCTTCAACACGGCGAGGACCGCGAGGTCCAGCACACCTTTGAGCAACTGGGTGGTGTCCACGCCGAGGATGCTACTGTTCAATCCGTAGTACCGTCAACAATGTACTAGCGTGGCGCACCGGGGCTACGGTGGCGCCGTGCCTGCCGAGACCGACGTACTGCGCTGCCTCACCGCGACGACCGGGGTGTACCGGGGCCGTGGCGACGGCCCCGAGAGCGGGCCGTTCCTGGCCCGGATGGCGGTGAGCACCAGCCTGAACGGGCGTGCCGCCATTCTGGACTACGAGGCCACCAACGACCGGGACGGTCTGCGGCACGTCGAGCACAGCGTGCTGGTGCTGGGCGGCGGCGGTCGGCTCGAACTGCACGTCGCCAGCCTCGAACTGCCCGGCATGGTGCGCTTCACCCAGCAGACTCCCGGCCACTTCACCGCGTACGAGGGTCCGCTGGTGGCCCGGATCGTGTTGCGTACGCCCCGGCCGGGAGAGATCAGTTACGCCTGGTGGTGGTCCCGGGACGAGGGCGAGCCCCGGGAGCAGTCCCGGGCCGACCTGCGCCGCAGCGGTTGAGCCGGATCCCTCCGTCAGCCCAGGCGGCCATCAGCAGCACTCCTTGGTCGCACTCTCCGGGCAGGCCGCCGGGTCCACCGCCAGCACGACCCCGAGCAGGTCGGTCAGGGCGTGCCCGATCCGGGGGTCGGCGAGTTCGTACCTGGTCCGGCGCCCCTCCGGTACGGCCACCACCAGGCCACAGCCGCGCAGACAGGCGAGATGGTTGGAGAGATTCTGCCGGGTCGCCCCGAGCAGTTCCGCCAACTCGGCCGGATATCCCGGGCCGTCCCGGAGCGCCAGCAACAGCCGCGCCCGGGTCTGGTCCGAGAGCGCGTGACCGAACCGCGCGAGGACCTGGCCGTGCGTCAGGGTCTCCATGCCGGGCAACAATACAGCAATTACTGGATACAGCGATAGATGTACTCAGGACGAAGCGCCTCTCAGTTCCTCGCGACCCTCCGGCTTCGTCCTCCAGGACCAGGCGCCGACGCCCGAACCCGACGGGCAACGGGCGGACTTCGTACGGGGAAATCTTCCGCACCTCACCGAGTGGCTGGCCCAGCGCCCGGACGAGGACGCGGCCCCGCGGAGGTCGATATCCGTGGGCTCGCCCCGCTCGTGGTCCGGAACGAAGGCCAGCGCGCACCCGCGCCTCTAACGTTCGACTGAGCCGGTGACACAGAGCAGCGAGCCGGACCTGGTCGTCGTCGAGGTGACCGTGTTGCTGTCGAAGCCGTGTTCGGCGAGTACGACCGGCAACCGCTGCGCCAACTCGGCCGCCCGGTCCGCGCCCGGCGGCTCGTAGCAGAGGTAGAGCCTCCCGGTCGGCTTCAGCAGCCGCTTGACGATCGCGAGTTCGCGGGCCGGCGAGCGTACCCAGAAAAGATTGACATTGACGGCGAAGATCTTGTCGAACCGCTCGCCGTCCAGATCGGAGTCTTCCAGCGTTCCGAGCCGGATGACCGCCCGGCCCGTCGAGACGTACCGCAGATTCCGTTGCTCCGCCTGTCGGATCGCAGATGCCGACCGGTCAATCGCGGTAATCGTTCCGTCGACGAGTCGATCGCAGACCAACGAGATCGCGACTCCGGTCCCACAGCCGATCTCCAACAAATGATCGCCGGGTGCAACATCCATTGTCTGGACGGCCCAGCGCAGCCGCTCCGGAATCGCACTCCCCACCACGACCGGACTGTACGCGCCGATCATGCGCAGTCGTGGCCTGGCCCAGGCGAGAAACCGTGCGTACATGGCGGCCGGATCGGGACCGGGCTGCGGATTGAGCCGGTACAGGTCGTCGATCGCGTCCTGGAGGACCGTGCCGAGATAGACGTGCAGTGCGACCGGGTCGGCGGCGTATTCGATCGTCAACCGGGCGCGGGCGATCGGGCAGGGCCAGGGGCGGGCGCACGCCCGGCAGAGCCAGATCGGCCGCTGTGGCTCGTGCGGGCGTGCGGCGAACGACATCGCAACCTCCCGGTGTGTGGAAGGGGGTCGCCGGTTTTGCCGATACCGGCGACCCCCCGCAGGTCGCACCCGGGACCAACAACCCCGTGTTCCACCGAGCGCGACCGCATGCCGGGAAGTTTTCGACATCGATTAGCCGCTTTGCCAGAAGTATGGTGCGAGATTTGCTGAGAAATATTGACATCGGCTCGGCCGACCCGATATCGGTGTCTCGTTCGAGCCGTTCAAAACCGTCCATCGAGAATGGAGCGGCATCGTGGGCATCCACGGATCATCGGTACCGCAGCGTCAGCTCGGCCGTCATCTCAAGCTCGCCCGAGAGGAGGCGGGGATCAACCTCGAACCGGCGGCCAAGACCCTGGAATGGTCGAGGGCCCGCATGTACCGGATCGAGCGGGGCGAGACGACGGTACGTACCCACGACGTCGAAGCCATGTGCCGGCTGTACGGCGTGACCACGAAGATGACCGACGTACTGCTGGGCCTGGCCCGGGAGTCCAAGGCCAAGGGCTGGTGGCACGCCTACGGCGAAGTGATCCCGTCCTGGTTCCAGTTGTACGTCGGCATGGAGGCGACCGCCTCCCGGATCCGACAGTTCGAGTCGTCCCTGATTCCCGGACTCCTCCAGACCCCGGACTACGCCGCCGAGGTGATCCGCACCAAGCCGGACGTGACCGAGCAGGAGGTCGCCGCCAAGGTGGCGCTTCGGCTTGAGCGGCAACGAATCCTGACCCGGCGTCGCCCCAAGGCCCCCGACCTGGAGGTCATCGTGGACGAGGCGGTGCTGCGCCGTCCGATCGCCGATCACGACGCTTGGTTGGCCCAACTCGCTCACCTGGCCAACTCCAACCGGGTGCCCTCGGTCACCGTCCGGATCCTGCCGTCGGGGGTCGGTCCGCACCTGGCCTCGGTCGCCAACTCGTTCCACATCTTCGAGTTCCCGGCCATCGGCACCCGACCGCCCGAGCCAACCACCATCTACAGCGAGAACCTGACCGGCGCCCTTTACCTGGACAAGCCGGCCGAGGTGGCGGTCTACGATCAGGTCTGGCAGAGACTGGGAGAGTTGGCCCTGAGCCAGGAGGACTCCGAGGATCTGCTGACCGCCATCATCAAGGAGGCTGTCGATGACTGAGCCGACCATCCCGAGCTGGCACAAGAGCACCCGCAGCAGTAATCAGGGCGCCTGCGTCGAGGTCGCGGGCAACCTGCCCGGCCGGGTGCTGGTACGCGACACCAAGGACCGCGACGGCGGCATCCTGACCTTCCGGTCCGACGCCTGGCGGTCCTTTGTCGCCGAGCCACCCAGGCGGTCGTGAGTCATGCACTCGGGGGTCAGTTGACCGGGAACGCCCGCTCCACCGACACCAGGCAGTGGGCAGCCGGCCTGCCCGTCTCCTCCACGACCACCCTGTCGCCGACGAGCAGACGACATGTCGCGGTGTCGCCCAGCACGGCGATGACGTTGAGGCTGATCCTCCCGCTCTCGACCGCCACCTCGATGTCCTTGGACCATGGAGTCTTGACGACGCTCATCGGGCCGTCGCCGACATCGTGGCCCTTGCCGTTGTCATCGGGTCCGCTCCAGGAAATGCTCGTCGCCTCGCCAGACCGGGTGGTGGCCTCCAGCCGGATCTCCCGGTCGTCCCCGAGCAGCACCAGCCCCGCCCAGACGAGTCCGAGTACGCAGAGGGCCGCGACGGCGCCGACGACGAGAGCGCGCCGACTCCGCCGTACGGTGCCGGAGGCATTGTGTTGATCTGTCACGGACGGCAGCGTACGGGTGCCGTCTCGCCCGCCTGGACACAACAGTGGCAGCAGCCAGCCTGAGCCCCCGGATCATCGAAGCGACCAGGATTGGAGCTACGGCCACTGGGGACCGGTCCCGAGTGCCGGCGGTACTGTCGGGGTCATGGCCCAGGGCGACAGCGAACCGGGAAGTCGGCGGCGACCGAGGTGGCGTACGACCATGGCGGCGGCCCTGGTCGCAGCGTCGGTCATGGTCGCCGGTTGCGGCGGAGAGGGGGACGGGGACGAACCGCGTACGGCCGGAACCACCCCGGCATCCACCGTCACCACTCCCGCCCAGGCGGCGACGCCGAGCACCACGGTCGCCGGCCCCGCCGCCACCCTCGCCGAGCTGGCGCGGCAGCCCTGCCGCGCCCTCGACCAGCAGGACAGCGGCAAACTCGGCATCATCATCGAAGGGTCGGAGACCGACCTCGACGGCAAGTCCTGCCAATGGGGGATCCTGGATGGAGTAGTGGCTTTCACCCCGTACCCGTCGGTTGACCAGACGGCGGCCAAGGAGTTCCGGCACCTGAAGCAGATCAAGATCGACGGGCATCGGGCGGTCCAGGGCACCACCGCACGCGGAGGATGCACCACGCTCGTCGCGATCGGGGCCAGGCAGTCGTTCCGGCTCATCGCCAGCCCTCTCGGCGAAGACGCGGCCGGGTCGAAATCCTGTCCCCGCAACACCACCTTCGCGACAGCGATCCTCGCCCACCTGGGATGAGCCGGCCGGAGGAGCCCTTGTCCGACGTCGAGGTCAGGTACCCGGCACGGCACCCGCGCCCAGAATGCCGGGCCACGATCGGGAGTCGTCCCTCGACCTCGATTCGCACCGCACCACCTCCCTCGACGATGCTCGACTGCGACACATAGCGGCACCGGTACGGCGTAGCGGGTCCCCATCGTCGATGGATCGGCCGGAAAATGGGGCCATGCCACGTAGCGCACCCGACATCGACGTACCGGATCTCAGCGGCAGGCTCGCGGTCGTCACCGGAGCCAACAGCGGAATCGGTTTCGGCCTCAGCGGCCGGTTCGCCCAGGCGGGCGCGGAGGTGATCCTCGCGGTCCGCAACGAGCGGAAGGGTGCCGAGGCGATCGCCAAGATCCGCGACCGGGTACCCAACGCGGTCCTCAGCCTGCGGGAACTGGACCTGTCCTCCCTGGCCAGCGTCGCGGCGCTCGGCGCCGATCTGAACAAGGCCGGTCGGCCGGTCGACTTCCTGGCCAACAACGCCGGGATCATGGCCCCGCGTCGCCGGGCGGTCACCTCGGACGGGTTCGAACTCCAGTTCGCCACCAACTATCTGGGGCACTTCGCCCTGACCGGCCACCTGCTGCCGCTGCTGCGGGCCGCCGGATCGGCCCGGGTGGTGTCGGTCAGCAGCCTGATGAGCCGCCTGGGACGGTTGGACTTTTACGACCTGCAGAGTGAACGTCGCTACCAGGGCGTGCTCGCGTACGGCGTCTCCAAGCTCGCCCAGCTCGTCTTCGCCCGGGAACTCGACCGGCGCAGCGTGGCCGGCGGCTGGGGCATCCGCAGCAACGCCGCCCATCCGGGCGCGACCATCACGAACCTCCAGGTCACCGGCCCTACCCACGGTGGACGTTCGGTCCGGCTCAACCGGATCCGGAACCGGCTCCTCTACCTCGTGCCCGGGGTGTGGCAGGAGGTCCCCGCCGGCGTCCTGCCCGCCCTCTACGCCGCCACCAGCCCGGATGCCGAGGGCGCCGGATACTACGGCCCGGACGGGTTCGGCGAACTGCGTGGCGGCGCGGCACCGGCGAAGATCCCCGCCCGTGCGCTGAACGACGAGGACGCAACCCGGCTCTGGGACGTCTCGGAACAGCTCAGTGGCGTGACCTACCCGAAGGCGCACCAGCCCGCCTGAGTCGAGGAGACGTGGACGTCGTGGGTGGCACCGAACAGGTCTTCGTTTCGTACCATCAGTTGCAGGTGGCGACCGGCCACGAGAACAGCGACCTACCGCTCTACACCGTCGGCGACGACCTGGTGCAGTTGACCGGTGAGAGCGTGCTGACGGTGATGACCGGGCCGCACACTGGTTGGGTCGGCGTACGCCTGGTGATCCTGGCGCGGCCGCCCGCCGCCGACTCCGACGACGGCTGGGAGGCCGTCAGCGATGCCACCCTGTGGTGCGCGACGGGCCGGATCAGCGTGTGCGGGCTGATGGGCGACTGTCCCGACGCTTTCCGGGATGTCGCCGTCACCGTCACCGGGCCCGGCCTGGTCCGGGTTCGGGTCCGGGCCCGAAACCGCCGCCCGGAGGACACCGGCCCGGCATCGGACCCACCCGAGGAGTACGAGGTACTCGCCTGGCCGGTCTCCGAGGAGACCGGCTTGCACACCCGGGACACCGACGACCTGTCACCGGTCGCCTGGACACCGAAGCCTGCGGCGGGAGCGGGCTGGGCGATGGTCCGGCTGCTGGCGAGGGCCAATCCCGATCCACGGATCGCCAATCTCCGAGCCGCTGCGGCAGCGTCAGCCGCCCGAGCAGCGGGTACGGGCGGCGCCGTCCGGGAGCAGGGCGGCGTGCAGGTGCCACGCGTCGACGTACACCGTGCTTGTCTCCTGCCGGCGGACCGGGCTGCGGCGTTGTGGCAGCGACCCGGCGACCTCCTCGGTGCCGTTCCGGACGGCGACGAGCTGGTCGTGCCGGCCGGGAGTGTGCAGATCAGGCTGCGCGCCGTCCGGACCGGGACCGGGACTGCGACTGAGACCCGTCCCGGGTCGGCGGAAACGTTCACCGCGACCTGGCGCTGGTCGACGGCGCCCGGATCGACGTCCACGCCGCCCGATCCCGACACGAGTACGGTCGAGCTGCGGCTGCGTCCCCAGCCTGGCGACGGCACCGCCGAACTCACCGCGCTGCACCGTGGCGTACGCGGCGAAGACGCCGTCCTGCTCGGTCTGGTCTGGGACCATCTGCTGCATCGCGCCCAGCGGCTGGCCGACGGTGCTCCCGTGGCACCGCATCCGTGGCAGCCGCTGTTCGATGAGATCGCCGCGCGGGCCGCCGAAGAGGCGACTGCGGCCCGGCATCGGCGTTTCCTCCATGAATCGACGCGGTGGGGTGGCCGACCACCCTCCGACCGGCTGCGCGACCTGCCGGCCAACACCCTGGGCCTGGCCCGGCTCGATCGTGACCTGCTGGACGCGCTGGCGGAGGCAACCCCGGAGCAGCAACGAAACGTCGCCCGCTGGGCGATGCGTCGGGCCTGCGCGATCTCCGGACTGGACACCGTCGACTGGATCGCCGGGGCACTGGCCGCCGTCGAGCGCGGCACGGCACCACCGCCGCCCTTCGACGACGAGGTCCGGACCTGGCAGCGGCTCTGGGCCGACCGGCGGGTGCCGAGCACGGTCGTCACCATCCCCGACGGCACACCGAACTGTTCCCAGCAGGCCATCGCGCTGCCGACGATCTTCGCCGTCACCCGGGACGACCCGCTGGTGGCCGCCGTCGACGCGCTGCATGCCGCCGCGTACGCCCACGGCAACGGCTACCCTCGCCTGTTCGCCGCTGCCCGTGCCGCCTTTCCGGTCCTCGATCGGCCAGCGTAGGGAGAACGACGTGACACCATCCGTCCGGCTGCGACCCGTGGTCGAGAGCGATCTCGTGATGTTCCAACGGTTCCTGACCGAGCCCGGCCTGATCGGTCTCGACTGGGCCGGCTTCCGCGACGCCCAGGAGCCGGCGCGACGCTTTGCGACCGACGGCTACCTCGGTGCCGAACAGAGCCGCCTGATCGTCGAGGTCGGCGGCGAATCCGAAGCGGAGACGGCGGCAGCGGAGACGCCCGGAGCGGAGCCGGCCGGAGCGGAGCCGGTCACAGCGGAGTGGGTCGCGGCCGGATTCGTGAGTTGGCACGCGACCGGGCCCGGCACCGCCCGCTTCTGGGAGATCGGGATCGCCCTGTTGCCGCAGTGGCGTGGCCAGGGTATCGGCTGGCGGGCCCAGGCGTCGCTCTGCGACTACCTGTTCACACACACCCCCGTCGAACGCATCCAGGCGGGGACCCATCCGGAGAACACCGCGGAGCAGCGCTCTCTGGAGAAGGCGGGCTTCCGCCTCGAGGGAGTGGTGCGCTCGGTCGAGTTCCGGGCAGGTCGCTGGCGCGACGGCTGGCTCTACAGCCGGCTGCGCGGCGACCCGTCGCCGCTCTGAGCCGATCGTCGCCACTCTGAGCCGATCACGACTCTGAGCCGATCACGACTCTGAGCCGATCACGACTCTGAGCCGATCGTCGCCACCCAGAGCCGATCGTCGCCCGCTCTCCACTGATCGTCCTCGCTCTGCACCGATCGTCGCTCGCCAGTCATCACCTCGACACCGGCCGCAACCTGACGAGTCGGCCACCCGTAATCCGATTAGGAGATCGGATACGGAGAGGAGGGTGGCAGCCGATGCGGGACGCGCATGCTACGAAGACCGGTCGGCGGCAGCCTTCATGGACCAGCTCGCCGATGCCGTACAGGACTGCCGCCAGGAGTCCGATGGTCCCCGCACGACCCGGTACAGCCTGCTGACAGCTCCCGACCAGGGCGACGAGGCACTGCTGATCCGGATCCGCCGCGACGTCGTCGACATCAACACCGACGAGGTCACCGGCACCGCCGACAACCTGGTCACAGTGGTCCGGATCGGGCCGGTGGTGACGATCCTGCACGACATCGGCTGGGAGTCGGGCTTCGAGACCAGGCCCGAGGTGATGGAGAACTTCACCCGGCTGGCCGCCGACACCATCGACGACTGGCTCCGATAGGCCGGTCGCCAGCCCGAGAAGCGCCTGCGGTGGGGGCCGGTCGCTTTCCGGACCGGCTCCCATCCCGCATGGCCAACCCCCGAGGGGCCATGCCCGCCCTGGCCGAACTGGCCGTCGTGCAACGCGCCCTGCCGGCGTCCACCCGTCGCTACGCCGGCAGCAGGCTGTAGGCGATCCCGTCGAGGATGTCGTGCTCGCTGGCGATCACCGAGGACATTCCGGCCCGCCGCATGATGACCTGGAGCACCAGGGCGCCCGCGCCGATCACGTCGGCACGGCCGGGGTGCATCACCGGGATGGTCAGCCGCTCGGCCGCCGACCGGGCCAGCAGGTCCGTCGTCACCTTCACCACGTCGGCGTACGACACCCGGGCGTGGTGGATCCGCTCGGGTCTGTACTCCGGCAGGCCCAGGGCGATACCGGCGACCGTGGTGACCGACCCGGCCAGCCCGATCAGGGTGGCCGCCTCCCGTCCCGGCACCATCGACAGCGCCCGGTCCACCACCGCCGTGATGTCGGCCTCGGCCGCCGCGACCTGCTCCGCCGTCGGCGGATCGCCGGACAGGTGCCGCTCGGTCATCCGGACACAGCCGATGTCCACCGACACCGCCGCGTCGACCCTGGCCGTACCGCCGGTGGCCGGACGGCGGCCTACCACGAACTCGGTGGACCCGCCGCCGATGTCGACAACCAGGTACGGCTCCCGTACGTCGGCGTCCAGCCCGCGTACGGCCCCGGTGAAGGAGAGTCGGGCCTCCTCGTCGCCGGTCACCACCTCCGGCTCGACGCCGAGCGCGTCGAGCACCATCGCCCGGAACTCGTCGGCGTTCGACGCGTCCCGGGAGGCGGAGGTGGCGCACATCCGGATCTTCGCAACGCCCAGCGACTCGATCTCGGTCGCGTACCCGACCAGTGCCAGCCGGGTACGTTCGATCGCCTCCGGCGCCAGCCGGCCGGTCCGGTCGATGCCCTGGCCGAGCCGGACGATCTCCATCCGGCGGACCACGTCGACCAGCTCGGCCTCCGGCCCGGCGGCGGGGTCGGGCAGGTCGGCCACGAGCAGCCGGATCGAGTTCGTGCCGCAGTCGATCGCGGCGACCCGCTCAAAGACCGTTTCCATCGTCACGGACGCCAGACTACTAACCCGCCGATAGCCGAAGGCCGGGTGTTAAGAAGGGGCCCTTCTTCGACAGAAAACGATAAGAAGGGGCCCTTCCTTACATGCCTTACATGCGGAGCAGCATGCGGACGTTGCCGAGGGTGTTCGGCTTGACCCGCTCCAGGCCGAGGAACTCCGCGACCCCCTCGTCGTACGACCGGAGGAGCTGTTCGAAGACGGTCTGCGGGACGGGGGCGCCGTCGATCTCGACGAAGCCGAACGAGGCGAAGAACCCGGTCTCGAAGGTGAGGCAGAAGAGCCGGGAGACGCCGAGTTCGCGGGCGGTCGCCAGCAGCTCCGTCACGATCCGCTGACCGATCTTGCGGCCCCGGTAGCCCGGGTGCACCGCCACGGTCCGGATCTCGGCCAGGTCCTCCCACATCACGTGCAGGGCCCCGCAGCCGACCACCGTCTCGTCGCTCGGATCCACCGCGACCCAGAACTCCTGGACGTCCTCGTAGAGCGTGACGGTCGCCTTGCTGAGCAGTCGACGCTCGGAGCTGTAGGTGTCGATCAGCTCCCGGATTCCCCGTACGTCGGCCGTCCGGGCCCGTCGGATGACCAGCTCGGCCGGCACCGACTCCGGCACCGAATCCGGCACCGAATTCGGCACCGACTCCGGTTCCTGGTCGGGTTCCGGAGGGGTCATTCGGGCGGCTCCACGCAGGGGCCGGCGGCCCACCAGGGTTCGAGCAGTTCCAGCACCTCGTCGCCGAAGGGGTTGACCCCGGGGCCGGCGGCGAGCGCGTGCCCGAGGTGCACGTGCAGGCACTTCACCCGGCCCGGCATGCCACCGGCGGAGATCCCGTCGATCTCCGGCACCTGCCCGATCGCGTTCCGTCGGGCCAGGTAGTCCTGGTGTGCGGCCAGGTAGCGCTCGGCCAGCTCCGGGTCGGCCGCCAACCGCTCGGCCATCTCCCGCATCACCCCGGCGGATTCCAGCCGGCTGCATCCGGCGACCGCTCGGGGGCAGGTCAGGTAGAACAGCGTCGGAAAGGGCGTACCGTCGGCCAGCCGTGGGGTGGTCTCCACCACGTCCGGCAGCCCGCACGGGCACCGGTGGGCCACCGCACGGGTACCACGCGGGGTACGGCCGAGCTGGGCGGCCACCGCTGCCAGGTCGCCGGTGGTGGCCGGCTCCCGCACCGGTGCCGGCACCGAGTCCGCCGCCGACCCCGTCCCGGGTACGTCGACCGCGTCGGGTCGGCTCACTGACCGGCCCGTTCCTGCTCGTTCGCCGCCTGGATGCTCGACCAGAGGGTGTCGTACCAGGGGTCGGGGGTGCGCCGCTGCGTCGAGTCGGGGACGACTCCGGCATCCCGGGCCGCGCCCTCGTGGTCGGTCAGCACCACGAGCGGCACCTCGCCGGGCAGCACCATGAAGAACCGCTCCCGTGCCTGGATCTTGACGTACTCCGGGTCGTCCCAGAGCGCGGCTTCCTCGGTCAGGTCGCCGATCAGCTTCCGCTGGGCCTGCTGGGCCGCCTCGATCCGCGCGATGTCGGACTGCTGGTTGAGGTAGACCCGGACCGGATAGGTGTAGGCGAGAGCGAGCGCGACCAGGACCCCGGCCAGCACCGTCGCCCGGCCGGTGTACCGGCGGGGCTGCTGGGCGTAGGTGCGCTTCACCGTCCGGGCGGCACCGGTCCGGCGGGCCGCCCCGGGCCGGCTGCCCGACCTGGGTCCGTCCGCGCTCCGGCTGGCGCCGGTGCCACGGGTGGAGCCGGACGCCCGGACATTTCCGGACGCCCGGACCGGGCCCTGCCTCGGTTCGGACCGGGCCCCGGGGTCACGGGACGCGGCGCGGCCGGGCCGGGGCACCCCGGCCCGGCCGGCACGATCCGGCCGCCGGGCCGGGCCCTGGCCGCTCGGTGTACGGCGCTGCGTCATCGCCGTCGCACCCTCCCCCCGAGGTTCTACGTCAGACCGAACGGTAACGCGGGAAGGCGCTGGTGCCGGCGTACCGCGCCGCGTCGGCCAGCTCCTCCTCGATCCGCAGCAGTTGGTTGTACTTCGCCACCCGGTCGGACCGGGCCGGTGCGCCGGTCTTGATCTGGCCACAGCCCATCGCGACCGCCAGGTCGGCAATGGTGGTGTCCTCGGTCTCCCCGGAGCGGTGGCTCATCATGCACTTGAAGCCCGCCCGGTGGGCCAGGTCCACCGCCTCGAAGGTCTCGGTCAGCGAGCCGATCTGGTTCACCTTGACCAGTACCGCGTTCGCGGACCGCTCCGCGATGCCCCGGGCGATCCGCTGCGGGTTGGTGACGAACAGGTCGTCGCCGACGATCTGGATCCGGTCGCCGATCGAGGCGGTCAGGTTGGCCCAGCCGGACCAGTCGTCCTCGGCCAGCGGGTCCTCAATGGACACGATCGGGTAGTCGTCGATCAGCTTGTGGTAGTAGGCGGTCATCTCGTCCGCCGACTTCGTGGCGCCCTCGAAGGTGTACGTGCCGTCGGAGAAGAACTCCGTCGCGGCCACGTCCATCGCGAAGACGATGTCGGTGCCGAGCCGGTAACCGGCCTTCTCGACCGCCTCGGCGATCAGGTCGAGTGCGGTGGAGTTGGTGGGCAGGTCGGGCGCGAAGCCGCCCTCGTCACCGAGCCCGGTGGCCAGGCCCTTCTTCTTCAGCACCGACTTCAGCGCGTGGTAGACCTCGGCGCCGGAGCGCAGCGCCTCCCGGAACGAGGACGCGCCGATCGGGGCGATCATGAACTCCTGCACGTCGACGTTCGAGTCGGCGTGCGCACCACCGTTGAGGATGTTCATCATCGGTACCGGCAGCAGGTGCGCGTGCGGGCCGCCCAGGTAGCGGAACAGGCTCAGCTCGGAGCTGCTCGCCGCCGCCTTCGCGACCGCCAGCGAGACGCCGAGGATGGCGTTGGCGCCGAGTTCCGACTTGCTGTCGGTGCCGTCGATGTCGAGCATCTTCTGGTCGATCAGCCGCTGCTCGCTGGCCTCGTAGCCGACCAGCTGGTCGACGATTCGGTCCTCGATGTTGGCGACGGCCTTCTCGACACCCTTGCCGTTGTAGCGGCCGGAGTCACCGTCGCGCAGCTCGATCGCCTCGAAGGCTCCGGTGGACGCGCCGGACGGCACCGCGGCGCGGGCGACCGTACCGTCGTCCAGTCCGACCTCGACCTCGACGGTCGGGTTGCCGCGCGAGTCGAGAATCTCCCGAGCGACGATTCCCTCGATGGTGGCCACTGTCGTGCTCCTCAGTTGTCGATGTCGGTCCATCGGATGACGATGGCGGTCCGGTCCGGGCCGCGACGGTGCGGCTGAGGCCTCCACGACCAGCCTATCGGGCCGGTCCGGGCCCGCGGGCGCCGCATGGCGGACCTGCGCAACGGCCCGACTCCGCGCCGGGTCGGCCCCGGCTTGCCCACCGTTGCGGCCCCGGCTTGCCCACCGTCGCGGTCCCGACCTCTGCGCCGGTTCAAGGGTGCTGGCACCACTTCCGCTGGCACCCTAACCGGATTTCCGCAGGCTGCCAGGCTGCCTAGCGTTCTTCACATGACGAAGCGCCGGCAATCATCGAGCATCATCCCGACGACATCCCGCCCCGCACGCCGGGCGGGCCGCCGACCCGTTCGGGCCGTCCTGGCGGCCGGCCTGGCCGGTGCCATCCTCACCGCACTGATCGGCGGGCCGGCCGCAGCCGCCGCGGCGCCGACCCGCGCCGAGCAGACGTCGGGTCAGTTCGACCTGGCGCCGGCCCGGCCCGAGCCGGCGGTGGTGCGCACCGACAGCGGTCCGGTCCGGGGCACCGTCGCGGCCGACCACCGGGTCTTCCAGGGCATCCCGTACGCCGCGCCGCCGGAGGGGCCGCTGCGCTGGCAGCCGCCCCAGCCGGTCACCCGGTGGGTGGAGCCCCGCGACGCCACCCGACCTGGACCGGCCTGCCCGCAGGCGAACGGCTTCCTGGGCGACGAGCCGAGCATCACCGAGGACTGCCTATACCTCAACGTCACCACCCCGACCCGACGGGACGGGCGGGACCGGCCGGTCCTGCTGTGGCTGCACGGCGGCGGGTTCTTCTCCGGCTCCGGGCACATCTACGGCAGCCAGCGCCTGGCCACCGCTGGCGACGTGGTGGTGGTCACCGTGAACTACCGGCTGGGGGTCTTCGGTTTCCTGGCCCACCCGGGGCTGGACGGCCCGAATCCGGACCAGAGTTCCGGCAACTACGGCCTCCAGGACCAGCAGGCGGCACTCCGCTGGATCAGCCGCAACATCGCGGCGTTCGGCGGCGACCCGGGCAACGTGACGGTGGCCGGCGAGTCGGCCGGCGCGGTCAGCACCTGCGCGCATCTCGCCGCACCCGGCTCGGCCGGACTGTTCCACCGGGCCGTCATTCAGAGCGGGCCGTGCGCGCTGACCACCCAGTGGCCGTACCTGGACGGCGGGAACTGGGTGGCCCGGCCTCGGGCCGAGGCCGAGCGGATGGCGACGGGCGTGCTCACCGCGCTGGGCTGCCCGGTGGCACCGGACGCGGCGGCGGTCGCCTGCCTGCGGCGCGAGGATCCGTCGAGCGAGGATTCGTCGGTCGAGAGACTGCTGGCGGCCTCCAACGGCGGGTACGGATTCGGCCCGGTGGTCGGGCCGGGCGTACTGCCGGTCAACCCGGTGGAGGCGATCCGGACCGGCCGGTTCAACCGGGTACCGGTGCTGCACGGCACCACCCGGGACGAGCACATCACCTTCCAGGCCGCGCTGGAGGCGATGGCCGGTGGCCAGCCCACCACCGAGGAGTCGTACGTCGCCGAGCTGACCGGGTTCTTCGGCCCGGAGCGGGCGGCGCAGGTGCTGGACCGCTACCCCGTCAGCCGGTACGGCTCCGCCGGTCTCGCCGCCGCCACGGTCTGGACCGACTCCGCCTGGGCCTGCCCGGCCCGTACCACCAACCAGTTGCTGAGCCGGCACGTGCCGACGTACGCCTTCGAGTTCGCCGACGAGCAGGCTCCCTGGTTCAGCGCGGCACCGGCGCCGACGTACCCGACCGGGGCGTTCCACGCGGCCGAGTTGCAGTACCTCTTCGACGACGAGCAGTTCCCCGGACCGCAGACCGCCGACCAGCGCCACCTCTCCGACCAGATGGTCCGCTACTGGGCCCGCTTCGCGCACACCGGCAACCCCAACGGCCCCGGCCTGCCGACCTGGCCCCGGATGAGCCCGGCCAGCGACCGGGTCCAGGTGCTCGCCCCCGGCCCCGGTGGGATCGGCCAGGTCGACCTGGGCCGGGAGCACGCTTGCGGCTTCTGGCGGTCCTGACCGGATTTCCCAGTCCTGATCGGATTTTTCCGCGCCGAGCGGCCGCAGTTCCGCTGACGCCGGATGACCCGCGGTTCTCTTCGCCGGATGGCCGCGCGACCACCACGCCACCGTGGTCGCGCGGCCATCCGACGGTCCGACATTTGTGGATTTCCTTCACGGTACGTGGGAACCGGTTTGCGAGACCTTGACCCGATCGACAAGGCTGTGGGCCATGCCGGCTGTGTCGATCTCACTCCGGGTACTCGCGGGGGCGATCATTTCCGTACTGACGATCTCCGGGTGCCAGACCCTGGACGGCGCCGGCCGCGTCATCAGCCGGGCCGATCTGGTCAACGACCTCGCCGCCCGCCTGGACCGGTCGAACGAACTCACCTACTCGGCCGACTACCAGCTGCCGGGTGGCAAGAGCGCCTCGATCTCGCAGTCCCAGGATCCGCTGCGCGCCGCGTACGCCTATCCGGGCGGCATGCTGACGGTCACCTCGGACGCCACCACGGCATGCGACACCACCGGAAAGAAACCGACCTGTACGGTCACCGCACCGCCGGCGACGAACACCAAGCCGGCGATCGCCGTCTTCACGGACATGAACAAGCGGGGGCTGGTCACCCCGCCGGTGGTGATCGGCCTGCTCACCGCCGCCGCCATCGACCCCGACGCGGTCATCCGGCAGCACGACACGACGGTCGCCGGGCGGCACGCCACCTGCGTGGAGGTCGAGCAGCTCAGCGACGCTCCCACCGCCAGATTCGACGCCTGCATCATCAGCGAGGGCGCGTTGGGCAGTTTCACCGGCGTACTCGACGGCAAGGAACTCGACGTGGCGTTGAGCCGTTACCGGGACGTGGTGGAGGGCTCCGCCTTCGACCTGCCGCCCGGTGCCGGAGTGGTCGACCGGCGGCCGGACCCGCAGTAGGCGGCGTCCGCCCGGACAACCCGGGTAGCCCGTCGACGCCGGCCCTGGTGGCGCCCTGAGCCGACGTCGACGGAGCATCCGGCGGCGCCATGACCTCCGTGCCGATCCCGTCGGCGGCGAGGGCCAAGGAACGTTGCCATTCGCAGGCTACCCAGCGGCCCGCCGCCAACCAGCGCATTTGCCCGGAACCGGACGGCGGAGGAGAGCGGACGGGCCTGACCCGTCACCTCCGACCGCCCTAGATCAGGCCGAGCAGCACGGGAAGGTGCCTGGGCGGCGGAGAGCCGTGCGCGAGCATGGCGTCGTGCCACTGCCGGACCGGTACCCCAGCCGGCCGCCGCGCGGCGATCTCGGCGACCTGGCTGTATCCGACGAAGTACGTGGAGAGCTGCGTCGAGGTGAGCAGCGCCCGCCGCCACTTTCCGGCCGCCTCGCCCTCTTCCTGGAAGCCCCGCTCCATCATCAGCGCGAGCCCGTCCGCCTCGGGCAGTTCCTCGCAGTGCACCAGCTGGTCGAGGATCGCGTTGATGGTCAGTCGAAGCTGCATCTTGAGCTGCTGCAACCGGACCGCCAGACCACCGAAGCCGCGTTCGGCCATCGCCTGCTCGGCGTAGACGGCCCAGCCCTCGATGAACGGGCCGGAGTGGCCGAGTGCCCGGGCCCGGCTGCTGCCCCGGTAGCGCCGGGCGTGCGCCAACTGAAGGAAGTGCCCCGGCATCGCCTCGTGCACGGTCAGATTGCGGATCATGTGGTCGTTGTACTCCCGGTAGAACGACTCGATCCGGGACGCCGACCAGTCGGCCGGGGTGGGCGCGATGCAGTAGTACGTCGGCACCTCGGCGGTCTCCAACGGCCCCGGCGCGTCGCAGTAGGCGACCGCGACGCCGCGATCGTGCTCGGGCATCTCCTTGATCACGCAGGGATCGTCGACCAGCGACACCAGCTCGGCGTCGGCGACGAAGTCGGTCGCGTCGCCGAGGGTCAGCCGGGCGAGCGGCACGATCGAGGCGTCGTCCGGGTGCTCGTCGGCGAGCAGGTTCAGCGCCTGACGTACCGTCGCGTCCGAGGCCGGACCACCGACCAGCTCGACCGCTGCCGCGCGGATCTCCTCGGTGACCCGGTCGAGATTCGCCCAGGCCCGGTCGAGCACCTCCCGGGCGGAAAGCTCGGTGTCCAGGGTGTGCCAGAGCTGCGCCTCCCAGAGCCGGCGGCCCAACCTCGGGTCCCGCCCCGGGCCGGCATCGTCCCGGAGGCCGGTACGCAGCCAGTCGGCGAACCCGGTCAGCTCGCGTACCGCCGCCCGGGCGACCGGCTCGACCGTGCTCCGCAACCCGGGTGCCTCGGCCAGCAGCGTCGGCACCTGGTCGCGGACCAGCGCCGCCGCACCGTCGAACTGCCCGACCGCGGTCTCGGCGTGGATCCGGGGAATGTCGCGGAGCACCGCCCGCGCGGTGGCCAGCGCGTCCGGTACGGCCGCCAGCCGTCCCGCGAGACTGGTCAGCCGTACGTCGGCCGGGGCGAACGGCCGGTCGAGCAGCGCGTACAGCAACGGTCCGGGGTTGTGGGCCAGCGGGTTCCACTCGTGGCCGCGCACCTCGGTCAGTTCGAAGATCCCGCGATCGACCGAGGCCGACAGTACGGCGTGGTCGACCTGCTCCGGCGGCTCCAGTTCCTCGGCGTCGACCTCGGACAGCGCGTGGGCGGCGTCCCGCAGCATCGCCACCTGCCCGGCCACCGCGTCCACGGACCGGTCCGGCAACTGGTCGTCGACGCCGTGGTCACCGACGGACGAGGCCAGGGCGGGATCGCTCGACAGGAGCGCGTCGACGATCCGCTCGGCGAGGGGAACGAATGGCGGCATGCGGCAAACCTAGACGATCAGTTCCGCCAGCGTCGCCACCGCGCGGCCCAGTACGTCAGGCGGGTGCGTCGCGTACCCGAGAACCAGTCCCGGTGGGCCGCCGGGGGCGAGCCGCAGCCGGGACAGCGGCGCCGGCCCCAGCCCGGCCCGGTGCGCGGCGTCGGCCAGCGGTACGTCGTCGATGTGCTCCGGCAGTTCCACCACGAGGTGCAGTCCGGCCGCGACACCGGAGATCCTGGCGGCCGGGAGGTGCCGACGGACGGCCGCCACCACGGCGTCCCGGCGCTGCCGGTGCACCCGACGGAGCCGGCGCAGATGCCGGTCGTAGCCGCCGCCGGCCAGCAACTCGGCGAAGGCGAGCTGTTCGAGCACCGGTCCGCCGAGGTCGGCCGCCGCCTTCGCGGCGAGCACCGCCGACCGCAGCCCCGGCGGTACGGCCAGCCAGCCGAGCCGCAGGGCCGGGGCGAGGGCCTTGCTGGCCGAGCCGATGTGCGCCACCAGGTCCGGGGCGAGCCCCTGAAGGCAGCCGACCGGGTCGCGGTCGTACCGGAACTCGGCGTCGTAGTCGTCCTCGATGACCAGCCCGTCGACCCGACGGGTCCAGTCGAGCAGGGCGGCCCGGCGGTCCGGTGCCAGCACCACGCCGGTCGGAAACTGGTGGGCCGGGGTCACCAGTACCGCCCGCAGGCCGGTCCGGGCCAGGGCGGCGACGTCCAGCCCGCCGTCGTCGACCGGGATCGGCACGAGCCGCAGTCCGTGTGCGACGAGATGCGCCCGGATGCCCTCACTGCCGGGGTCCTCCAGACCGACCGCGTCCACCCCGACGGACCGGAGCGCCCCGGCGAGCAGACCGAACGCCTGGGCGGCGCCGGTGGTGGCGAGCAGGTCGAGCGGCCGTACCCGGGCGGCCCGGACCCGGCCGAGGTAGCCGGCGAGTTCGGCCCGGAGCCGGGGCGCACCCGCCGGATCGCCGTAGTCGAGGTCGGCGGCGCCGGCCCGGTCCAGCGCCCGCTCGTAGGCGCGGCGCCACGCCGTCCGGGGGAACAGCCCCGGGTCCGGCACCCCCGGCCGCAGCGGCAGCACCCCACCCCGACCGGTGGGTACGCCCGCCGGGTCGGTGACACGTCGACCATCGCCGTTACGGGCGGGCGCGGCCGGCTCACGACTCGGTCGAACCGCTTTCCCGGCCGTGGCCCCAGCCGTTGCCCCGGCCGTCCCTCCCGCCGTCGCCAGCCGGTGCTGGCCGGTCGACACCGCCGCGGTCCCGTGCTGGCCGGTCGACACCGTCGTGCCCGAGCCGCGCCGGGCCACCAGCCGGCCCTCGGCGACCAGTTGCTCGTACGCCTCCACCACCACGCCCCGGGACAGCCGCAGGTCGGTGGCGAGATCGCGGCTCGACGGCAGTCGGCTTCCCGGGGCGAGCCGACCGTCCACGATCGCCGCGCGCAGGGCGACGGTGAGCCGGTCGGCCAGGCCGGGACGGTCCCGGTCCAGCTCGACCAACGCCTCCAGGATGGCCAATTGGTCCCCCAAAAGCCGTCGCGATTGGCTCTTAAGCCCGAACCACTTGCACCATAGCGTCGGCCCGGTGAACATCTCGAACCCGGTCGCGGGACTGCTCTGCGTCGGCGGCATGGTGATCGTCGGCAGCTCGGTCTCGATCAGCCAACTCGTCGTCGGCTACCCGCACCTCACCGGGCAGGCCGCGCGGTACGCGCTCGCCGCCCTCGTGCTGTCCGTCATCGCCCGCGCCGCGCCGGCCTTCCTGACCGGCGACGCCGACCCGGCCCGTCCGGACGGAGCCGGCCGGCCGACCCGGCGCGAATGGGTGATCCTGACCGCACTCGCCGGCACCGGACTCGCCGGGTTCAACGCCTGCATCCTGATCGCGCTGCCGCACGCCGATCCGGCGGTGGTCGGCACCTTCATCGGGGCGGCGCCACTCGGGCTCGCCCTGCTCGGCCCGCTGCTGCGGGGCCGCCGCCCGACCATCCGACTGGTGGCCGCGGCCGGGATCGTCGTCGCCGGTACCGCGCTGGTGCAGGGCAACGGACGGACCGACGCGATCGGCGTACTGGCCTCGGTCGGCGCGCTCGGTGGCGAGATCGCCTTCTCCCTGCTGGCCGCCGCCGTACTACCGAGGCTCGGGCCGGTACGGGTGGCCGCCTACAGCTGCGCGCTGGCCGTACCGCTGTTGCTGCTGGCGGCGCTGCCGGCGGGCGAGGTCGCCCGGTGGCGCCTGCCGAGCGCGGTGGAGGCGACCACCCTCGGCTACCTCGCGGCGTTGATGACCGTGGTCGCGTTCCTCGCCTGGTTCACCGGACTGCGCCAGCTCGGGGTCGAACGGGCCGGTGTGCTGGTCGGCCTGATGCCGGTGGCCACGCTCGTCACCGCGGCAGTGCAGGCCGGCCGAGCGCCCGACCTCGGACAGAGCGCCGGAGTGCTGGTGGTGGCGATCGGGCTCGCCGCCGGCCTGCGTGCGGGAGTTTCGCATCCGAACCGGGCGGGGCGGCAACGGGACGCGTACCGGGATGTTCCGGTGGGCCGTCAGGAACGAGCGACCGGCGTCAGGAGGGCGGGACTGAGTCGCCCTCGGCGGCCCGGACCGTCGCGGCGTACTCCAGCGTCGCCTGGCGCAGTGCCGCCTCGGCGTCCAGCCCCGCCGCCCGAGCCCGAGCGACCTCGCCGAGCAGGCTCGCGCCGAGCCGCGCCGAGGGATCCAGCTCCGCCGACGGCTCCGGCGTCGGCAGGTCCAGCCCCGACCGCTCCACCCGGTGCAGGATCTTCGCCGCCAGCGCCAGCGCCGGCTGGGACAGCGCGACCCCGTCCAGCACCGAATCCCGGGGCTTCTCGGTCCGCTTGATCTGCTCCCAGTTCTCGGTGATCTCCTCGATGGTGCCGACCGGAGCACCGGCGAAGACGTGCGGGTTGCGGCGGATCATCTTGTCGACCAGGCCACCGGCCACGTCGTCGATCGTCCACCGCTGGTCGTCGGGCAGATCCTCGGCCAGCCGGGCGTGCAGCACCACCTGCAACAGCACGTCACCGAGTTCCTCGCGGAGTGCCACCAGGTCCCCGGCGGCGATGGCGTCGTACGCCTCGTAGCACTCCTCCAGCAGGAACTGGGCCAGGGTGGCGTGGGTCTGCGACCGCTTCCACGGATCCCCGCCGGGCGAGGCCAGCCGGTCCATCACGGCGACCGCGTCGAGGAGCCGGGCGCCGGGCGGATCCCAGGACCCGTACATCAGCTCCAGTTCGGCCAGGCCGGGCTCCCGGGCCAGCCGCAACCCCAACTCCCGGGCCAGCGACTCGTCACCGGCCGGACCAGCCAGCCAGACCGCCGTACCGTGCGCCGCCGCCGCGTCCAGCAGGGCGGCAACCGGCGTACCGGTGATGGTGACCTCGGCACCGGTGACCCGTACGGCCGTGGTCAGCTCGCTCTCCGCACCGGCCAATACCGGAAAGGCGCGTACGACGTCCCAGGCTGCCGCCGTCATCAGCCCGGCCGGCAGCCGGGGCGAGGTGACCAGCAGTACGATCCGGCTCATCGCGGTACGGGTGTCGCGCTACGCGGGGCGTCCACTCGTCGCTCAGCGCGCGTCGACAACCGTGTCCAGGGCGCCTTCACCGACCGTGACACTCACCGCCGGCGTGCCGCCGAGGAAGAGCACGGGGTATTCGAGCGGGCGGTATCGCGGGTTGATCGTGACGTTCTGGTCGGCCACCGCCTGGGCCAGCGTGTTACGCAGGGCCAGACCGCTGCGCAACTGCGGCTGGTCGAGCTGCTTCCCGGCCTCGTCGTCCTTCGCGTCCTGCGGCACCGCATTGGTGCTCTTGCCCAGGGCCACCAGGGCCTTCAGCTCCTCCTTCGTCGGCTCCGCCTGGCCCTCGGGGATGCCCGCGACGCAGATCGCCAGGTCGAGCGAGTCCTCGACGTAGCGGGATCCCGGCGGCAGGCCCTGCTGCTTGGCCCACTCGTCGGCCGGCGGTCGTTGCGGCGAGGTGAAGTTCTTGCCGGCGGCGAATCGCTGGCAGACCTCCTCCATCACCAGCACGCGGACGACCTCGGACCGGGTCGGGGCCTTCACCTCGGCCTCTCCCGGCGGAGTGTTGGGATCCGGAGGAGTGCTCGGGTCCGCCGCCGCGCTCGGCACGTGGCCACCCGGCGGAACCTTGCTCCGGGCGTCGTCGAGGACCTTGGTCACCTCGTCCTCGGTGATCTTCCGATCACCGACGTACGCGGCGACCGTGGAGTCGGACCGACAGGCGGAGAGGACGGTGGTGCCGAGCACGGCAATCACCGCGATCGAAGCCAGACGACGGGCACGCTGCATGCCCGACACTCTCTCACGCACCCGCCGCCACCGACGGCACGGGGTCACCCAGCACATCCTTGAGGAGTTGGCCGCACCAGTCCAGCAGGGCCTGGTCCCGCAGCGGATCGCCGCCGATCCGCCGAGTCATCGGGCGGGGCACGCTGACCTGGTCGGTCGCCGCCTTGTAGACCGCGTCCGGGTGGTACCGCTTCAGGCGGAGCTGCTTCGAGTCCGGCAGCGGCAGCGGACCGAACCGGACATGTTTGCCCTGGACGGAGACGTCGGTGAGCCCGTACGCCCGGGCGAGCAGCCGGAACCGGGCCACCGCGACCAGGTTCGCCACCTGCTCGGGCGGCTCGCCGTACCGGTCGGTCATCTCGGCGACGACCTCGGTCAGCCGGGCGGCGTCCCGGGCCTCGGCCAGCTTGCGGTACATCTCCAGCCGCAGCCGCTCCACCCCGATGTAGTCGTGCGGCAGGTGCGCGTCGATCGGCAGGTCGACCTTGATGTCGACCTCCTCCTCCGGCGCCTCCCCCTTGAAGGTCTGCACCGCCTCGCCGACCATCCGGACGTAGAGGTCGAACCCGACCCCCTCGATGTGTCCGGACTGCTCCCCGCCGAGCAGGTTGCCGGCGCCCCGGATCTCCAGGTCCTTCATCGCCACGTACATCCCGGCGCCCAGCTCGGTGTGCTGGGCGATGGTGGCCAGCCGCTCGTGCGCGTGCTCGGTCAGCGGCTTCTCCGGCGGATAGAGGAAGTACGCGTACGCCCGCTCCCGGCCCCGGCCGACCCGGCCCCGGATCTGGTGCAACTGCGCCAGCCCGAGCAGGTCGGCCCGCTCCACGATCAGCGTGTTGGCGTTCGGGATGTCGATGCCGGACTCCACGATCGTGGTGCAGACCAGGACGTCGTACTCCTTCTCCCAGAAGCCGACCATGACCTTCTCCAGGGCGTCCTCGCCCATCTGGCCGTGCGCGACCGCGACCCGGGCCTCCGGCACCAGCTCCCGGATCCGCCGGGCCGCCCGGTCGATCGACTCGACCCGGTTGTGCAGGTAGAAGACCTGGCCGTCGCGGAGCAGCTCGCGGTGGATCGCGGCCGCGACCTGCTTGTCGTCGTACCCGCCGACGAAGGTCAGCACCGGGTGCCGCTCCTCCGGCGGGGTGGCGATGGTCGACATCTCCCGGATGCCGGTGATCGCCATCTCCAGGGTCCGGGGGATCGGCGTCGCCGACATGGTCAACACGTCGACGGCGGTACGCAGCGTCTTGAGGTGTTCCTTGTGCTCGACCCCGAACCGCTGCTCCTCGTCCACCACCACCATGCCGAGCGACTTGAAGCGGGTGGCCGCCTGGAGCAGCCGGTGAGTGCCGATCACGATGTCCGCGCTGCCGTCGGCGGCCGCCTCCAGGGTCAGCTCGGCCTCCTTCGGCGTCTGGAACCGGGACAGTTGCCGGATCTGCACCGGGAACTGCCCCATCCGCTCGGCGAAGGTGTTGTAGTGCTGCTGGGCCAGCAGCGTGGTGGGCACCAGCACGGCCACCTGCTTACCGTCCTGCACCGCCTTGAACGCGGCCCGGACCGCGATCTCGGTTTTGCCGTACCCGACGTCGCCGCAGATCAGCCGGTCCATCGGGATCGACTGCTCCATGTCCCGCTTGACCTCCTCGATCGCGGCGAGCTGATCTGGCGTCTCGGTGTACGGGAAGGCGTCCTCCAGCTCCCGCTGCCACGGGGTGTCCGGGGCGAACGCGTACCCCTTGGACGCCTTCCGAGCGGCGTAGAGCTGGACGAGCTGGGCGGCGATCTCCTTGACGGCCTTCCGGGCCCGGGCCTTGGCCTTCTGCCACTCCGCGCCGCCCATCTTGTGCAGCGTGGGCGTCTCGCCGCCGACGTACCGGGAGAGCTGGTCGAGCTGGTCGGTGGGGACGAAGAGCCGGTCGCCGGGCTGCCCACGCTTGCTCGCGGCGTACTCGATGACCAGGTACTCCCGCTCGGCGCCGTTCACCGTGCGCTGTACCAGCTCGACGTACCGGCCGATGCCGTGCTGCTCGTGCACGACGTAGTCGCCGGCCCGCAGCTCCAGCGGGTCGATGGTGTTGCGCCGCCGGCTCGGCATCTTGCGCATGTCGCGGGTCGACGAGCCCCGGCCGCCGGTGATGTCGTTGCCGGTGACGACCGCGAACCGGGACGCGGCGTCGAGGAAGCCGTGGTTGAGCGACCCGCAGGCGACAACCAGCTCGCCGGCGCCCGGCGGAGCCGGAATCGTCTCGGTCAGCGCGGCGCCGAGCCCGGCGTCCCGGAGCACCTCGACCGCGCGCTGCGCCGGGCCGTGCCCCTCGAAGACCAGCGCCACGCCCCAGCCCTCGCCGACCCACCGCTTGAGGTCGTCGACCACCCGGGCGGTCTCGCCGTGGTAGAGCGGCACCGGCCGGGCGGCCAGCACCACCGACTCGCCCGCGTCCGGCGTGACGGAAACCACCGACTCCGGCTCGACCTCCCACGGCTGCACGACGGGCCCGGCCGGCGCCTCGGTCAGCCCGAACGGGGACACCGACCACCAGGGCTGGCCGAGGCCGGCGGCGGTCGCGCGTACCTCCGCCAGCGTCTTGAAGGCGGCGGCGCCGAGGTCGACCGGGGCCTGGCCGCCGACGGCCGCCGCGGCCCAGCTCGCCTCCAGGAACTCCGCCGAGGTACGCACCAGGTCGTGCGCCCGGGTCCGGATCCGCTCCGGGTCGCAGAGCAGTACGTGGGTGCCGGTCGGCATGCAGTGCAGCAGCAGTTCGAGGGAGTCGTCGCCGATCAGTGCCGGGGCGAGCGACTCCATCCCCTCGACCGGGATCCCCTCGGCCAGCTTGTCCAGGATCTCGGTTAGCTCCGGATGCTCCGCCGCCAGCTCGGCGGCCCGCTGCCGGACCGGGTCGGTGAGCAGCAGCTCCCGACACGGCGGCGCCCAGAGCGCCGGTACCGCCTCGATGGTCCGCTGGTCGGCGACGGCGAAGGTACGGATCTCCTCCACCTCGTCGCCCCAGAACTCGACCCGGGACGGGTGCTCGTCGGTGGGCGGGAAGACGTCGAGGATGCCGCCCCGGACGGCGTACTCCCCGCGCTTGGTGACCAGGTCGACCCGGGCGTACGCCAGGTCGGTCAACCGACGCGAGGTCTCCTCCAGACCAGCTTCCACCCCTACCGCCAGCCGAACCGGCTCCAGCTCACCCAGCCCCTTGAGCTGCGGCTGCAACACCGACCGGACCGGTGCGACGACCACCCGGACCGGCCCGTCGTGCTCGGCCAGCTCCGGATGGGCCAGCCGGCGCAGCACCCCGAGCCGCCGCCCGACGGTGTCCGACCGGGGCGAGAGCCGCTCGTGCGGCAGCGTCTCCCAGGCCGGATAGACCACGACCTGCCCCGGCGGCAGCAGGCTGCCCAACGCCGAGGCAAGATCATCGGCCTCCCGGGTGGTGGCGGTCACGGCAAGCACCGGCCGCCCCGCGCCGCCCTGGTCCTCTCCGGCCGCCACGGCGGCGACCATGAACGGCCGCAGCGCCGGCGGCGCGGTCAGATCGAGCCCGTCCGCCTCCGCGCCACCGCCACGGGCCAACGCCCGGGCTCGGGCCAGCGCGGGGTCTCGAAGCGCGGCGGACAGCAGACCGGCGAGCACGGTCATGATCACAACCTCTGGGTGGGCACACGGAAACTACCCCGCGCCCAGGCCGGGCGGGGGGTGTACGGGCGAAAGGAAGGGCCCCCGCTTATCGCTTTTTGTATAGGAAGGGCCCCCTCTTAACACCGCACCCAAAGCCTATCCCCTGAGGCGGACAAGCTGGAGTACGGCTGGCGGCCGGCAGTGGGGCGGCCTGAGCAGGGGATGTTTGTTGGAGTCCCGGCCGCGGGGGTCCTGCCATCGCCGGGGCGACCAGGCGGCGACAACCCGGCGATGCCGGTGGGGCGGTTCCGCCCGCCGACCCGTCCGGAACCCGGATGTTCGGACCGCGTCCGGCCGCCATTCGCGTACAGGATACGAGAACATACGATCAGGGCGTACCCGTGGAGAGGCGGACCATGTCGGTGGAGCGCAGTGGCGGTGGAGATCCCGTCCGGACCCTGGCGCTGCTCTGGAGTGCCCAGCCGTCGGCAGGTCGCCCGGGGTCGGCCGGGAAACCCGCCCGGGGACGCCCACCTCGGCTGACCCTGGCACAGATCCGGCTCGCCGCCGTCGCCGTGGCCGACCGGGACGGACTGGCCACGATGTCGATGGCCCGGGTCGCCGAGGAGGTCGGGGTCGGCACGATGTCGCTCTACACGTACGTCCCGGGCAAGGCCGAACTGATCGACCTGATGGTGGACAGCGTGCTGAGCGAGCGTGACCTGCCCGGCCCGGACGACGTACGCCCGTCGGGCTGGCGGGCCCGGATCGTCCTGTACGCGGAGCGGACCCGGGCCGCGTACCGGCGTCATCCATGGCTCCGGGAGGTCTCCATGGTGCGCCCGCCGCTCGGGCCGGGTCTGCTCGGCCAGCGGGAGTACCTGCTCGCGGCGCTGGCCGACACCGGCCTGTCCGCCCGGCAGGTGGTCGCCGCCACGGACGCGATCGCCACCTTCGTCGACGCCGCCGCCGGCCAGCAGGCGGAGAGCGAGCAGGCCGAGCGGGCGACCGGACAGTCGACCGACGAGTGGTGGTCGGACCGGAACTCGTTCTGGGAGGACCATTTCGACGTCGAGCGGTTTCCCGCGATGACCCGGACCTGGGAGGCGGACGGATTCGTCGGCACCGCCGAGGCGATGGTCGACGCGTACGAGTTCGGGTTGCGACTCCTGCTCGACGGCATCGAGCGCACCATCGAGGCGACCCGTCAGTAGTCCGGCGGAGAAATGGCTCCGCCGGCGGATCGTATCTCCACTGTGGTCGGGCCCGGTCCGGGCAGCCAGGTCGAACTCAAGATTGCCGGAAACACCGTCCCAGCCCTGGGGAAACAACGTACAGCAGCGGTGACTTCACCCACGGTTTTATATATGCTCGTTCACGACCGTCGTGCAACCTACCGCAAGGTGACCGCCCGCGACCCTTCAAGTCCGATGGGGGAAACCCGTGGATCGCATCCCAGGCCAGTCGGAATCGACGCCGACCACCCCGCCACCGCTGGATGACCTCCGGCGCACGCCGCTCGGCCGGATCCCGCTCGCCCGGGCCCACGCCGTGGCACGCTCGACCGATCCCGAGAGGGACCGCCAGGCGGCCGTTGATGTCGCAGCCTTCTACTCCTCGATCTGATCCCAGCAGTTCCACAATGCGGTCGGCCCGGTCCGGCCGCGCCACCGCCCTCAGTCAATACGTGGTGAAGCTGGTCAGCCGCTGCGACCTCGCCTGCGACCACTGCTACGTCTACGAGCACCCCGACCAGAGCTGGCGGCGCCAGCCGTTCGTCATGACGCCGGCCACGGTGACGATGACGGCGAAGCGGATCGCGGAACACGCGACCGCACACGAACTCGAATCGGTCCGGGTCGTCCTGCACGGCGGCGAGCCGTTGCTCGCCGGTGCCGCGGGACTGCGCCGTACCGCCGCCGAACTGCGGCGGTGGCTCGACCCGGTGACCCGGCTCGACCTGCGGATGCAGTCCAACGGCGTACTGCTCACCCCGGAGATCTGCGACGTGCTCACCGAGTACGACGTCCGGATCGGCATCTCGCTCGACGGCGACCTCGCCGCCAACGACCGGCACCGCCGGTACGCCAACGGCGCGAGCAGTCACGCCCGGGTGCGGTCGGCCCTCGCGCTGCTGCGCCGTCCCGCCTACCGCCCGCAATACGCCGGTCTACTGTGCACGATCGATCTCGCCAACGACCCGATCCGGGTGTACGAGGCCCTGCTGGCCGAGGAGCCGCCGCAGGTCGACTTCCTACTACCGCACGCCAACTGGGACCGTCCACCGGCCCGTCCCGAGGGTGAGCCGACCCCGTACGCCGCCTGGTTGCTGGCGATCCACCGCCGCTGGTCGGCGGACGACCGACCGATGCCGATCCGGTTGCTGGAGTCCCTGATCGCCGTCGCGGCCGGCGGCGGCAGCCGGACCGAGGCCGTCGGGCTGACCCCGGCCGACCTGGCCGTCATCGAGACCGACGGCACGTTCGAGCAGGTCGACTCCCTGAAGTCCGCCTTCGACGGCGCACCGGCGACCGGACTGGACGTCTTCGCCCACCGGGTGGACGACGTGGCGTCGCACCCGATGATCGCCGTCCGACAGGCCGGCGTGGCCGGGCTCTCCGCGACCTGCCGGGCGTGCGCGCTGGTCCGGCAGTGCGGTGGCGGGCTCTTCGCCCACCGGTACCGGTCCGGCAGCGGTTTCGACAACCCATCGGTCTACTGTGCCGACCTGAAGGAACTGATCCGGTCGATGTCCACCACCGCGTACCCGTCACCGAACGTCCCGGACCGGCCACACCGTTCCGAGGAGCTGAGCCAGCCGGTGCTCGACGACCTCGGCTCGGGGCGCGGGACCGACGATTCGGTCCGGCAGCTCGCCGACATCCATCTCGGGATGACCCGCGCGCTACTGGTCACGCTCGGCGCGCGGGTGGCCGGGGTGCCGGTCGCGGAGGACGGCTGGGACCTGCTGGTCCGGCTCGACGTCGAGGCGCCGGCCGCCGTGCGGGCCGTCCTGACCCATCCGTTCGTGCGGAGCTGGGCACAGACCTGTCTGGACCCCTCGTCCCGGTCCACCGCCGCCGAGCTGCCGTATCTGGCGTGCGTCGCGGCGGCCGCCGCGGTGCACGCCGGACACGGGACCGAGCTGGTCGTGCCGGTCCGGAACGGGATGTTGACCCTACCCACGGTCGGTGCGCTGGCCGTGGGCCCGGGCACCGACACGGCGCTGTTCACCGCCTCCCCGGGGCAGTTCCGGGTACGCGCCGACGGTGACGTCGACACCGTGCGGCCGGGCGGTGCCGGCAACGGGCCGGGCTGGCAACCGGTGCGCCACGTACCGGCCGGCGGCCGACCGCTGCTGCTGGAGGACACCGACCCGCACCGGGACTGCTACCGCCCGTACCCGGTCGCCGGCCGGCTGTCCGACAGCGCGGCGGCACGCTGGGCCGGGCAGCTGGACCGGGCGGTCCGGTGGATCGATGCCGAGGCCCCCGGGTACGCCGCGAGCGTCCAGACGCTGCTGCACGCCGTCGTACCGCTCCGGCCGGACGACGCCGGCTGGCAGCGCAGTGCCTCGGCCTCGGCGGCGTTCGGCGCGGTCGCCGTCGCGCCGGCGCCCGATGACCTGGCCCTGGCGATCCTGCTGGTCCACGAGGTGCAACACCTGAAGTTGAACGCCGTGCTGGACGTCTGCGAGTTGTACGACCCGGGCGAGACCCGGAGGATCGTCGTGCCCTGGCGGGAAGATCCCCGCCCGGTCGGTGGCGTGCTGCACGGCATCTACGCACACCTCGCGGTGGCGGACCTCTGGCGTGACCGGTCCCGCGCCGGGAAGTGGTCGGGTTCCGCCGTCGAGCAGTTCCGGCAATACCGGGACTGGACGGCGACCGCGATGGACGACCTGCTCGACCTCGGCGCCCTGACCGCGTCCGGTGAGCGCTTCGTGGGGCGGATGCGCGAGACATTGGACGCCTGGGAGTGACCGTCGAGGTGATCGGGCGTGCCGGGCTGGCCGCCGGGCTGCGGGCGCTGGGCATACCGGGCGGTGCGACCGTCCTGGTGAACTGTGCCATGTCACGGATCGAACCGGTGCCCGGTGGTCCGGCCACGCTGCTGGCGGCGTTGCTGGACGTGCTGGGCGAGGCCGGGACCGTGGTGATGCCGACACAGACTCCGGGAAACTCCATCACGTCCCGGGCGTTCCTGGCGGCGACGGCGGGGCTGAGCGCCGAGCAGGTTGCGGCGGCGGAGGCCCGGATCCCGCCATTCGACCCGGCCAACAGTCCGTCGCAGGGCATGGGTGCACTGGCGGAGCACCTGCGACAGCGCGACGACGCGGTACGCAGCCACCACCCGCAGGTGTCGTTCGCCGCGCTCGGCGCCGACGCGGCGGCGGTGACCGCCGTACACGACCTGGAGTGTCATCTCGGGGAGCGGTCACCGCTCGGCGCGCTCTACGCGGCCGACGCCCTGGTCCTGCTGCTCGGCGTCGACTACTCCGCCTGCACCGCCCTGCACCTCGCCGAATACCGGCGCCGTCGACCGGCGCCCCATCGGGCGTACCGTGCCTACCTGCTCGACCACCAGGGCAGGCGGGTCCGGCGCGACTTCCGCGCGCTGGACCTGGACGACGGGGACTTCCCACTGATCGGCCGAGCACTCGACGACATGTCGTTCGTCCGGATCGGCCGAGTGGGCGGCGCACTCTGCCGGCTGATCCGGATGCGACCCGCCGTCGACTACGCCGGCCGATGGATGGATGAACATCGCAAACCGTAGCTGTGATAGTTCGAAAGGGTTGCCGATGTCGATACTGTTGGCAGCAACGGGACTGTTGGCCGTCGAAATGCGTCTCCACCCACTGGGAGCGGTCGGTGACCGAGGACGAATTCCGAGCGCACCCAAGGGCGCCCGCCTTCTTCCTCAGCTATGCCCGGGCGACGCACCCTACGGCGGCACCACAACGTGACACGAACCAGAAGGCCTTCCAACTCTTCGTCGACCTCTCCGACCACGTGGTCCAGTTGCTCGGTCTGCCGGCCGGCGGTACGGCCGGCTTCATGGACCAGGCCGTCCTCGACGGGGGGCAGATGTGGACCGAGGATCTGGCATTCGCGGCGGGGCACTCTCAGGTCTTCGTCGCGCTCATCTCCGCCAAGTACATGAACAGCAGGTGGTGCGCCCGCGAATGGGACGCGTTCGCCCGACGCCCGTACAAGCTGCGTCCCGGCGCCGAGGCGACACCGGGGGAGGCCCCGATCATCCCGGTCAACTGGTCGGCAGTGGGCGGCAGGCAGGTCCCGTGGGCCATTTCGCAGCGGCAGATGTTTCAACCGACCCGGCTACCGCCGCACATCGCCCCGCAGTACCGGGACGAGGGCATCTACGGCCTGCTGAGCCTCGGTGCGAACGGCAAGGAGGCGTACGACGCGGTGGTCTGGCGACTGGCCCAGAGGGTCGCCCGGGCGTTCCACACGCACTGGGTCGAGCCGCGCGTCCCGGAGAGACTGACGGAACTCCGTGACACGTTCGAGGAGGACGCGCATGAGCTGGGCTGACCGCGTCCCGGGTAGCGCCGGTGCCCGCCCCGACACCTACTTCTTCCTGAGCTACGCGCACTCCGTCCCGCTCTCCGCGGCGGCCAAACCGGACACCGACTACTGGGTCACCAAGTTCTTCAACGACCTGCGCGACGCGGTGCGCGCCGGCGTCACCCGGACCGGAGAGACCGACATCGGGTTCTTCGACGGCCTGGTCACCCCGGGCGCCGACCTCAAGCAGGTACTCACCGAGGCGCTCAGCGTCGCGCACGTCTTCGTGCCGCTCTACTCGCCGAACTACTTCAGCAACACCTGGGCCCTCGGTGAGCGCGCCTCGTTCTGGTCCCGGCTGGCGAAGCTCCGCAGGAGCGAGGCCGACCGGCACGTTCTGCCGGTGCTGTGGATTCCGCTGCCGCCCTGGGACGACCGCCCCGAGACGACCGAGGCGCTGGAGTTGGTCGGCGACGACACCGAGTACGCCGAGAACGGCCTGCGGGCGTTCTGCATGCTCCGCTTCTACCAGCGCCAGTACGCCAGGATCGTGGAGACGCTGGCCAAGCGGATCATCGCGGTGACGGAGGGGGAGCCGCTCCCCCGGTCAGCGGCGACAGCGGTGAGCGACAGTCCGACGACCGACGGGGACGACACCGCGCTGCTGGTCACCGTGCTGGCGCCGGATGGCAGGGCGAACTGGCGGCCGTACCCGGTGCACGAGTTGGCGGTGGCCGACCACGTCGCGGCCACGGCCGCGCGGCTGGGCCTGCCGACCCGGGTGGTCGAGTTCGGGCTGGCCCGGGACCAGGCGCCGGACAGCCCGGCCATCGTGCTGATCAACAGCGATCTGGGCGAGGCCGCGGTCCGAGCCGCGATCGACGGGCTGCCACGCTGGGTGGTGCCGCTGGTCATCGCCGCCGATCCCGGCGCGACCGCCGAGGTGATCGCCGACACCCTGCGGAACGCCGGATTCCCTCCGGTGCGGCCGGTACGCGAGGCGGACGAGTTCGAGCGGACCGCACCGCAGCTGGTGATCGAGGCACGCCGACAGTTCCTGCGGCACGGTCCGGTGAATCCGCCGGCCGGGCCGGCACGATCGCGACCGAGCCTTCGGCCGGGCGAGACCTTCAACGTACGGCAACCGCAGGAGGAGGACCTATGACCCCGGAGCGTGACGGCCAGGTCATCACCTTCTATTCGTACAAGGGTGGCACCGGCCGCACGATGGCGCTGGCCAACACCGCGTGGATCCTGGCCGCGAACGGCCAGCGGGTGCTGGTCGCCGACTGGGACCTGGAGTCACCGGGCCTGCACCGGTTCTTCGCCCCGTTCCTGGAGCCGGATCAGGTGGCCACCACCGGCGGCGTGATGGACCTGATCCTCGAGTACGAGTGGGAGAACACCCGCCGGCACAAGGAGGCGAGCGCGGCGGGGCAGCCCTCGGCCGGCACGCCCCCGCCCGACTGGCACCGCCGGTACGCCAAGGTCCACAAGTACGCCTTCACCATCGGCTGGGACTTCCCGGGCGGTGGCAGCCTCGACCTGCTGCTCGCAGGCAAGCACACCCCGGACTATCCCGGCAACGTCACCGGCCTCAACTGGGACAACTTCTACAACCGGCTCGGCGGCGCGCTGTTCTTCGACGCGTTGCGCGAGGACATGAAGCGGCATTACGACTACACGCTGATCGACAGCCGGACCGGGATCAGCGACGTCGCCGAGATCTGCACCATCCACCTGCCCGACGTGCTGGTCGACTGCTTCACCCTGAGCGAACAGGGCATCGACGGCGCCGCGTCCGTCGCTGCCCGGGTCCAGGACTACGTGGGCGCGCGGGCACGACGGGTGCTGCCCGTGCCGATGCGCGTCGACGAGGGCGAGAAGGCAAAGGCCGATGCCGGCCTGGCGGTGGCGATGCAACGCTTCGCCGGGCTGCCGGCCGGGATGACGGACAACGAACGGCAGGTCTACTGGCTCACCCTCGCGGTGCCCTACCGGGTCTACTACGCCTACGAGGAGACCCTCGCCACCTTCGGCGACGTGCCGGGCAGCCAGACCACGCTGCTGTCGGCGTACGAGCGGCTGACCGCGCACATCACCGGCAATCGGATCACCTCGCTGCCGCCGATGGACGAGGCGCTGCGCCGGCGGACGGTCAGCCGGTTCGAGCGCAAGCCGGCGATCGTCGACGAGCTGATCGTCCTCCGGTACGTTCCGGCGGACCAGGCCTGGGCGGAGTGGGTGCACGCCGTACTCAGCGCGGCGGGTCTGCGGGTGCTGACCGCACCGGTGACCCAGCCGGTGACCGCACCGGCAGCGGTGGCGACCGGGACCGCGTTCCGCGATCTGGTGCTGCTCTCCCGGGCCTATCTGGCCGCCCACCACGACCAGTTCCACCCGGGCCTGTCCCGCACCTCCGCGTCCCCGCCACTCGCGGTGTACGTCGACGACTCGACACCCGCCCCCGACGTCCCGGTGGGCAACCGGATCTCCCTGCACGAACTCACCGCCAGCGAGGCGAGCCGGCTGCTGCTCGAACTCGTCGATCGGGTACAGCCGGGCGAGGGCGGGCCGGGCGTGCGCGGCATCCGCTACCCGGGCGTCACGGCGGCGGTGTTCAACCCGCCCGCCCGCAACGCCCGGTTCACCGGCCGCGAGCAACTGCTGTTGAAACTCCGTGAGGAGTTGAAGGCCGGTAGCACCGAGGGGATGCCGGTGGCGCTGCGCGGCGGAGCGGGGATCGGCAAGACCCAGCTCGCGATCGAGTACGCCCACCGGTTCCGTGGCGCGTACGACGTCATCTGGTGGGTCCCGGCGGACCCGCCCCAGTTCGTCGACATCAGGGTCGGCGACCTCGGCCCGGAACTCGGCATCCCCCACCAGCCGACCGTGCCGGAGATGACCCGGGCGGTGCGACAGCAGCTGACCCGGGCCGACCGGCGTCCCGACGGCGGGGCACCGATGCAGTGGCTGCTCATCTTCGACAACGCCGACCAGTACGACCATGTCCGGGACTTCCTCCCGCAGCAGGGCAAGGGCCACATCCTCGTCACGACCAGGAATCCGGAGTGGGGGGACCTGGCCCGGGCGGTCGACGTGGCGGCGTTCGAGCGGGCGGAGAGCGTGGCGTACCTGCGCACCCGGATCGGCGAAGACTCGATCGGCGTCGCCGAGGCGGGGGAGGTCGCCGATGCCGTCGAGAACGTACCGATCTTCGTCGAGATGGCGGGCGCGTGGCTCGCGGACACCGGCACCCCGGTGGTCGACTACCTGGCCGGGCTGGAACGGAGCGGGCCGGCGAGAGATCCGTGGGACCAGTCCCTGGAACGGCTGAAGGAAGGGTCCGCCGGCGCGTACCGGCTGCTCCAGCTCGCCTCCGTGCTGGCACCGGAGATATCACTCGACCTGCTCTACGGCGACCAGGTCGCGAAGGTGATCGCGGCGTACGACCCGATGGTCGCGGCCCGGGTCGCGGACCGGGTCTCCGAGCGGGACATCGCGGCCGCGCTCGTGCAGCGGATCAACCGACTCGCACTGATCAAGGTCGACTTCCAGGCGCAGCAGGTGCAGGTCCACCGGCTCCTCCAGGCCGCCCTTCGCGCCCGGATGTCG
The DNA here is from genome assembly GCF_042658085.1 of Plantactinospora solaniradicis. NCBI lineage: Bacteria > Bacillati > Actinomycetota > Actinomycetes > Micromonosporales > Micromonosporaceae > Plantactinospora > Plantactinospora solaniradicis. Next base: position 185,002 of record NZ_JBHSPR010000020.1, read on the forward strand.
ACGGATGAGCTGGCCGAGGTGCAGCACGACGTACACCTGGTCCTCGCGGGGTCCCGCCCCTCCGGCGAGGTCGACGACCCGGCGTCGCACCCGGGGTTCCGCATCCTCTGGCCGCACCTCGACGGCTCGGGCGCCGTCTCCTGCCCGGACGAGAACGTCCGGCAGTTGGTCATCGACCGGATCCGGTACATCTATCTGCTGGGCGGCTACGAGCAGGGCCTCGAGTACGCCGAGCAGGCGGAGGCGGCCTGGGCGGAGCTGCTGACCGGGCTGTCCCCGGACAGCCAGCGGCACCGCAAACTGCAGGTCCAGCTGCTACACCTGCAGTTCAACAAGGCGAACCTGATCCGGAGTCTCGGCCGGTTCGCCGAGGCGCACCGGCTCGACGAGGAGATCCTGCGCCAGCAGGAGGAGCTGATCGGCGAGACCCACCCGCACACGCTGATGACGGCCGGCGGCTACGGCGGCGACCTGCGTGCCCTCGGCCGGTACGGCGACGCACTCGACCGCGACCTGAAGACGTACGCGGCCTCGGTCGAGGTGTTCGGCGAGGACAACCGCCGCACGCTCATCGCCGCGAACAACCTCGCCGCGTCCTACCGCCTCATCGGCGACTTCCGGCGCGCCCTGGACGGCGACGGGAGCGCCCACCGCCGGCTGCGGGTGGTGCTCGGCCCCGACAATCCCCGTAGCCTGACAACGGCCAACAACCTGGCGCGGGACCTGCGGGAGGCCGGCGACTACAAGGCATCGGTGACCCTGCTCCAGGGGGTGGTGGAGGGTTACCGCAACCTCTTCGGCGACCAGTCCCGGGACGTCCTCGTCTCGAAGACCAATCTGGCCGCTTCGTTGCGCAGCATGGGAGAGCTCGACAGGGCGGCGGAGCTGCTCGACGAGGCCTGCGAACGACTCCGGGCGAGCCTCGGACCAGCGAATCCGGACACCATGTTCGCCCGGCTCAGCCGAGCCACCACCCTCCAGATGTCGGGCAAGGTCGAACAGGCCCGCCTGGAACTGGTCGAGGTCGAACAGATGTTCGTCAAACTGTTCGGCGCCGAACACCCCTACGTACTGGTGTGCCGGAAGAACCTGGGCGTGACGCTGTGGGACGTCGGCAACCAAACGGCCAGCCTGGCGTTGACGACCGCCACCGCGCGGTCGCTGGCCGACACGCTGGGCGACGCGCACCCGTTCACCATGGCTGCGGCGAACAACCTGGCGGTCTTCACCATCCTCTCCGGGAAACCGGAGCTGGGCCACACCCAGTTGACGGCCATCGTCGACCGCATGGGCGAACTGCTCGGCGAGGACCATCCGGACGCGCTGCGTAGCCAGGGGAACCTGGCCACCGCCGGCCAGGAGCAGTCACCGGCGGCGGCGAGCATCGCGCGGATGCGGATCGCCGACCGGCTCGCGGACCGGGTCGGCCAGCATCACCCGAGCGTCACGGCGTTGCGGGAGGGACGCTATGTGCGCCGGTTGCTCGACCCGCACCCCTACTGACCGGTGGGTGCGCCGATCAGCACGTTCCGGGCCACAGGGGCGGGCGCGGGCGTGGCGAGCGCGGGCGTGGCGAGCCAGTGCAGGATGCGCGGCAGCGCCTCCACGGCGTCGAAGTGCGCCGCGCCGGGCTGGACCTCTATCTCGGCCCCGGGAAGTTGGGCGCCAAGCCACTGCGCGTGGCTGACCGGGGCGAACGTGTCCTCGGCCCCGTGCCACAGCCGGATCTTCGTCGCCCTGGCATCGATGTCCCCCAGGTCGAACTTCCAGCTCCGGCGCAGTGCCAGTACGTCGTCGATCCACCCGTACGGACCGGTCTTCATCGCGATCTCGTAGGTGTCGGCGAGGAGTCGCCGGATCGCCGGGCTGTTCACCACCCGCCGGTCGGCGGCGGGCATCTCCCGCATCAGGTCCTCGAGCAGGAACCTCGGGTCCTCGGCGGCCCGCTCGGCGCGTCGGCGGATCTCCTCCACCATCGACACGGTGTCGGTGGCGCCGGCGCCGAAGCCGCGGACGTTTCCCGCGTTCATGCCGTCGAACCAGTCCAGCTCGGCCGCGTCCGAGGGGGCGGGACTGACCAGGACCGCCACCCGGACGACCCGGCGGCGCAGGTGCTCGTCGGCGGCACAGGCGAGGGCGTGCGGTCCGCCACCCGAACGGCCGGCGATCGAGAATCGCTCCAGTCCCAACGTGTCGGCAATCAACTCGACGTCCCGGGCGGCGTCGGCGACGTGCCGGCCCTCGACGCGGTCCGAGTCGCCGTAGCCGGGGCGGTCGTAGCTGATCAGCTTGACCCCGAGCCGGTGCAGGACGATGCCGCGCGGTGCCGGGCCCGTACGGCTGCCCGGGGTGCCGTGCATCAGGAAGACCGGGAAGCCGTCGGGAGCACCGGAAACCTCGTACGCCACGCGCTTGCTGTCGGCGCGATACGCGAATTCGGATTCTGCCGGCTCCCCTTCTCGGGCCACCCTAGCCGCCTCTCAGTGCTGCCCCACCAACTTCAGTCATCCTCGTCGCGGAGTGAATTCCGCCAGGTCGTACCGAACTCCGCTCAGTCTTCGAGCGTAACCGTCCATCGGTGCACGCCGCTACGGCACGCGCGACACCAAGCCGGATCTGTCGGAAACGACGCTGACCGGCGATCGCCTTCCAGCACATCGGCAGGCACAGCCTGACGTACGCGTCGCGCCACCCGCAACCCCGGTCAATATCGGACGGTGATCCGCTTCGCGGTCGCGTCGACCCGGACCTCGCCGCCGTACGGGACGATCAACTGCGGATCGGTGTGTCCGATCTCCAGGTCGAAGACGAGTACGGCGTCCGGGGCGTACTCGGCGCAGGCCCGGCGTACCGCGTCCCGCTGCGCCCGCGCGTACGCCCGCTTCTGCTCCGGGTCGTTCGGCCGGTCGCGGTCCCACGCCTTCGCCCGGCCGACCAGTACGGCGGGAAAGCCGCCCAGCAGCCCCCGCTCCCCCATGTCCCGCAGAATCCGGTACACCTCGACGTCCGACGGCAGTTCCTCGGACGTCTCGACCAGCAGCACACATCCCGCGTACGCCTCGCTCGGCCCGATCCGGCCGGCCCGGAGCAGCCAGGACAGCACCTCCAGGTTGCCGCCCCAGATCCGCCCCTCGACCAGTCGTCGCGGGCCGTACCAGGTCCAGCCGGAGGCCGGGTACATGGTCGGGGCCCGGTCGAGCCCGGTCGGGTCGCGCCAGTCGCCGGGCTCGTCGGTGTACTCGGTGACCTCCGGCAGTTCGTGCCACCCGGTGTCGAACAGTGCGGTCCGCAGCGAGTCGAGGGTCATCGGGTGCATCGCCCCGCCCCGGCCGAGGTGCACCATGACCGATCCGCCGTGGTAGCCGACGATGCCCAGGTCGAACAGGTGGGCGAGCAGGTTCGTGTTGTCGGAGTAGCCGTAGAACGGCTTCGGGTTGGCCCGCAGCACCGCGTCGTCCAGGTGCGGGATGACCCGGATCTGGTCCTCGCCGCCGATGCTGGCCAGCACCGCCGTCACCGACGGATCCGCGAACGCCGCGGTGAGATCGCGGGCCCGGTCCCGTGGGTCGGCGTCCATCACCCGGGTCGTCGGATACTCCACCGGGACCAGGTCGAGTTCGGTGCGCAGCCGGCGCAGGCCGAGTTCGTACGCCTCGGGAAAGATCGCCGGCAGTCCGGCGGACGGGGAGAGCACCGCGACCCGGTCCCCCGGGCGGGGCTTGGCCGGGTACCTCGGCCTCGGGATGGAGAGATCGGGCATGCCGAGAGGGTAGTGCCGGGCCGGACGGGATCTCCACGGGAAGCCCTGTCGTCGTACCCTGATCGTCCACCCGACGGCCCGAGAGATGCCGGAGTTCTCGTGACCACTCCTCCCCCGCCCGGACCCGGGTGGCAGCCACCCGACTCCGGTCCACCCGCGTCCGGCCCGCCAGCCTCCGGCCCACCCGGGCCTCCGCCGCCGGGCTACGGAGCACCGCCCGGGTACGGCGCCGCCCCCGGCTACGGACCACCCCCCGGCTACGGACCACCGCCCGGGTACGGCCCTCCGCCCGGGTACGGCGCCGCGCCCGGCTACGGTCCGCCGCCCGGGTACGGCCCGGCGCCGGGAGTGCCGGGCGGACAACCGTCGGCGCCTCCGCCGACCACCAAGCGGATCCCCGAGGACCAGCCGTTCGTGGTACGTCCGAACGCGCTCAAGCGGGGCCTGCTGCTCGGCTCGGTCGCCGTGCTGCCGCTCAGCCTGATCATCTGCGTCGTCGGAGTCGGCCTGCTGAACTCGGACACCTCCGGTGCCGGCGGCAGCGGGTCCATCCTCGGTGCGCTCGCCTTCTTCGGCTGCATGCTGGTGCTGATCGCGCTGCCACTCGGCTTCCAACTGTGGCTCATCGCCTCGGGCGGGCCGGTGATGGCGGTCGGCCCGGCCGGAATGTGGATCAAGACCCGTCCCACCCGTGGCCAGGCGATCTGGCTGCCCTGGGAGGGCATCGCGCACATCTCCCGGCGCCGGTGGAGCCTGGAGAAGATGGTGGTGGTCAAGCCCCGCGACCCGCGGGCCGACAGCAACCTGGGCGCCTTCACGGCCGTCGACGCCGGCCTGCTGAAACTCTTCTACGGCTCCGGCTTCACCGCCACGCTGAACTTCGCCGACAAGCCGGAGGCGGAGATCATGGCGGCCGTCACCCACTTCAGCGCCGGACGCTGCCCGATCACCTGGTGATCAACGCCGGTCACCGTCGACCGCTCGGTCGGCGGTGACCGACGCCACCGCCGACCGGGCCGGGCGGCGCCCGGGTGAGCAAGCTAACGATCACCGGCCCACAGTTCGGCCTGCCGCAAACACGATCGGCTGACCTGCGGCTACCCCCGGCCGGATACGCTCGACGGGTGTACGGCGACGATCGGTTCGGCGCGGACCACGTTCGCGTCGGCGACCGGCCGCCGATAACATCCACGGTGTCGGACAGCGCTGTCCTCCGTACTCGATCAAGGAGCGCACGGTGACCGACCAGCATGATCACGACGGCCCGGACGCGGCGCTGCGCGCTGACATCCGCCGGCTCGGCAAGCTCCTCGGTCAGACCCTCGCCCGGCAGGAGGGCCCGCCGCTCCTCGACCTGGTCGAGGAGATCCGCGCCCTGGTCCGGCACGACGCCGAGGCCGCCGCCGGGCGGCTCGGCGCGATGGACGTGACCACCGGCACCAAGCTGGCCCGCGCCTTCTCCACCTACTTCCACCTGGCCAACATCACCGAACAGGTACACCGGTCCCGGGACCTGCGCCGGCAGCGGGCCGCGCACGGCGGCTGGCTGGACCAGGCCGCCCGGCTGATCCGCGAGCGGGGGGTGCCGCCGGAGGAGATCGCCTCGGCCGCGCGCCGGCTCGCCGTCCGTCCGGTCTTCACCGCCCACCCCACCGAGGCGGCCCGCCGGTCGATCCTCTCCAAGCTGCGTGCCGTCGCCGACGAGCTCGACGCCGAGGCGGCGGCCGCCATCCTGTACGGCGCCAGCGACGAGGGCCCGGCCAACCGGCGACTCGCCGAACTCCTCGACCTGCTGTGGCAGACCGACGAGCTGCGGCTCGACCGGCCGGATCCGACCGACGAGGCCCGCAACGCCATCTACTACCTGCGGGACCTGTACGCCGAGGCGGCGCCCCAGGTGCTCGACGATCTCGCCGACACCCTGCGCGGGCTGGGCGTGGAGACCGCGCCGACGGCCCGGCCGCTGACGTTCGGCACCTGGATCGGCGGGGACCGGGACGGCAACCCCTTCGTCACCCCGCAGGTCACCCGGGACGTGCTGTTGATCCAGTACGAGCACGGCATCCAGGCGACCGAGGCGGCGATGGAGTCGCTGATCAACGAGATCTCGGTCTCCCGGCGGCTGCGCGGGGTCTCGCTCGACCTCTCCGCCAGCCTCGCCAAGGACCTGGACGCGCTGCCCGAGGTGGCGGCCCGGTTCCGCCGGGTGAACGCCGAGGAGCCGTACCGGCTCAAGGCGCGGTGCGTCCGGGCGAAGCTGGCCAACACCCGGCGCCGACTGGGCCAGGGCACCCCGCACGTGTCGGGCCGGGACTACCGGGGCTCCGCCGACCTGCTCGCCGACCTGGAACTGATGCGCGCCTCGCTGGCCCGCAACTCCGGCCAGCTCACCGCCGTCGGTCGGCTCGCCTCGGCGATCAGGACGGTCGCGGCGTTCGGCCCGCACCTGGCCACGATGGACATCCGGGAGCACGCCGAGGCGCACCACGCCGTGCTCGGGCAGTTCTACACGGCTGTCGGCGAGGTGCCCGACTACGCGGCGCTGAGCCGGACGGAGCGGACCAAACTCCTCGCCGAAGAGCTGACCGGGCGCCGACCGCTGTCCACCATGGACACCCCGCTGACCGAGGCGGCCCGGAAGACCTTCGACGTCTTCGGCACGATCCGGGAGGTCCAGGAGCGGTTCGGCGTCGAGGTGATCGAGTCGTACATCATCTCGATGACGCTCGGCGTGGACGACGTACTCGCGGCGGTGGTGCTGGCCCGGGAGGCCGGACTGGTCGACGTGCACACCGGCCGGGCCCGGATCGGCTTCGTCCCGCTGCTGGAGACCCCGGCCGAACTCGACGCCGGTGGCGAACTGCTCGACGAACTGCTCTCACTGCCGGCGTACCGGTCGCTGGTGGCGGCCCGGGGCGACGTGCAGGAGGTGATGCTCGGCTACTCCGACTCCAACAAGGAGGCGGGCATCACCACCTCGCAGTGGTCCATCCACCGCGCCCAGCGCGCGCTGCGGGACGTGGCCGCCCGGCACAACGTACGGCTGCGGCTCTTCCACGGCCGGGGCGGTACGGTCGGCCGGGGCGGCGGGCCGACGCACGAGGCGATCCTGGCCCAGCCGTACGGCACGCTGGACGGCGAGATCAAGGTGACCGAGCAGGGTGAGGTCATCTCCGACAAGTACACCCTGCCGTCGCTGGCCCGGGAGAACCTGGAGTTGACCCTGGCCGCCGTGTTGCAGAGCACGCTGCTGCACACCACCCCGCGCCAACCCGCCGAGGCGCTGGACCGGTGGGACTCCACGATGGACGTCGTCTCCGGTGCCGCGTACCGGTCGTACCGGTCGCTGGTCGAGAACCCTGACCTGCCCGCGTACTTCTGGGCCTCCACCCCGACCGAACTGCTCGGCGCGCTCAACATCGGCTCGCGGCCGGCGAAACGCCCCAACACCGGGGCCGGGCTCGGCGGGCTGCGCGCGATCCCGTGGGTCTTCGGCTGGACCCAGACCCGGCAGATCGTCCCCGGCTGGTTCGGCGTCGGCTCCGGGCTGGCCGCCGCCCGCGAGGCCGGAATGTTCGACGTCCTCTGCGAGATGCACCGGGCCTGGCACTTCTTCGGGACGTTCCTGTCGAACGTCGAGATGATGCTGAGCAAGACCGACCTCAACATCGCCCGGCGGTACGTCGAGACCCTGGTGCCGGAGCCGCTGCACCCGATCTTCCACATGATCGAGGCCGAGTACGAGCTGACCAAGCGTGAGGTGCTGGCCATCACCTCCTCACCCGCGCTGCTGGAGAACTCGCCGGTGCTGCAACGTACGCTGGCCGTCCGGGACACCTACCTGGAGCCGCTGCACCACCTCCAGGTGGCCCTGCTGCGGCAGTATCGCGACTCGGGGGCCGCCGGACGGGCCGTGGCCACCGCCCCGGGCGGTCGACGCGCCCCCGGCGACGGTACGGCGTTGGAACGGGCCCTGCTGACCACCGTCAACGGCATCGCCGCCGGCATGCGCAACACCGGCTAGGTGTACTTCCCCCGGGAACGCAGGGGCCAGGGCGACCGGCATTCAGCTCGGCCGCCCCGGCTCGGTTGACGAGAGCCGCTAGAACGCGTCCACGACGTTGAAGTAGGACCACACCGCTGGCGGCCCGCAGACGGCGCGAATGCTGTACGCCCCCACCGCCGGCATTACCGGGCTGAACCCACGGATCAGCGGATCGGTGCATTCCAGGTAGATCTGGATCGCACCGGTGTAGACCTCGCAGTAGAAGTCGATGGAGTAGCCCGGCGGGTAGTACCCGTAGTAGCAGTTGAACTGCGACACGGCGGCGGTCTTGCTGGACGCCCGGATCGCCGTCATCCGGGACAGGTCGGGCTTCGTCTTCTGGATGGTGAAGATCTCCGTGGCCACCGGGTGGCCCTTGCCCGCGGCGAGATCGCCGGCCGGTGCAGGCGCAGGTGCCGGTGCCGGTGCCGGTGCCGGTGCCGCAGAGGCTGGTGCCGCGATGAAGGCAGACGCTGCCACCATGACCAGCGCGGTCACCGCCAGCCGCAGCGGGGTTACGATGCCGGACCTCGATCCGGCGAACAGTCGACTCATGTGCCAGCTCCTCGGTCGGGTTCCGATGGGGCGACTCCGCCATCGGGAGAAACCGACTATGGCGCCCGGCACTGGACAGAATCTGTAGCGCGACTGGAGGGACCGGATCCCGACGGTCGTCCCCTGACCACGCTGGTCGACAAGGTCGATCGTGGCCTCGACGACCAGCGTGGACGGCTCGGTCAGCTCGTCTCGCCGGCCACGCTGAACGAGCGGAGGCGGTCGATGGCGAGCACGGTGAAGCCGACCGTGAAGACGCCGGACATCACGATCGCCACCGGCAGCGACACCTTGCCCTCCAGCAACGTCGTCGGCGCGATCGTGTCGGCCACCGTCATCACGTAGTGCTGGATCGACAACACCGTCGTACCGCTGACCACGTTGCCGAGCAGACCCTCCCAGATCAGCACGTACACCAGGCCGAGCAGCACCGGACGGCGGGTGACCAGGCTGAGTGCCAGGAAGAAGGCCGAGTAGACCAGCGCACCGACCGCGGTGGCCACCACCAGCCCCAGCCCGAACCGGATCGAATTGGCCAGCACCCCGGCGACGTAGAGCGGAACGGCGGCGGTCAGCGCGGTGACCAGGGTGGCCACCCCGAGCTTGGGCAGCACGATCTGCCAGCGGGGCAACGGCTTCGTCAGGACGTGCACCAGGGTCCCGTCGTCGATCTCGGAACCCAGCACCGCGGTACCGACGATGAGCGCGATGACCGGCAGCACCACCCCGAGGCCGAGGCCGTAGATGATCGGCGAACCCCACTGACCCGGGTCGACCCCGGCCGCCCGGGACATCGCCGCCAGCAGGACCAGCAGCATCGGCAGCGGGAACAACAGCAGGAACCGCCGACGGCCGAAGAGACCGCGTGCGGTGATCCAGGAGATAGTCGACACCGGTCTCACGCCTCCACAAGGTAGGAGAAGACACTCTCCAGGGACTCGTCCGACGGCAGCAGCCGGCGTACCCGGATGCCCGAAGCCAGGGCGATCTTCGGCAGGGCCCGGGTGAAGCTGCCGTAGTCACCGGCCCGGACGGTCAGTCCGTCGCGGTCGATGTCCACGCCGTTGACCGACGGCTGGCCCATCAGCTCGACCGCCAACCGCCGGTCGTCGCTGGACTGCACCGCGAAGACGTGCGGCCGGTTGGTCATCAGCCGCCGGATCGTCCGGAAGTCGCCGGAGGCCGCCAGCCGGCCCGAGACGATCACCTGGACCGTGCCGGAGACCTGCTCGACCTCCTCCAGGATGTGCGAGCTGAACAGGATGGTCCGGCCGGCACCGCCGAGCGAGTGCAGCAGCTCCATCATGTGCATCCGCTGTCGCGGATCCATGCCGTTGAACGGCTCGTCGAGCAGCAGCACCTCGGGATCGTGCACGAGCGCGGCGGCGACCCGCGCCCGCTGGCGCATGCCCTTGGAGTAGGTGCCGATCCGGCGGTCCTGGGCGTCGGCCAGTTCCACCAGGTCGATCGCCCGCTGCGCCGCCGTGTCCGGCTGGGCCAGCCCGTGCAGCCGGGCGCTGGCCAGCACGAACTCGTACCCGCTGAGGAAGTCGTAGACGGCCTCGCGCTCGGTGACCAGGCCGAGTCGGCGGTAGACGGCCGGGTTACGCCAGGTGGGTTCACCGCCGAGCGACACCGTGCCCCGGGAGGGGGCGAGGAACCCGGCCATCATGTGCAGCACGGTCGTCTTGCCGGCGCCGTTCGGTCCCAGCAGGCCGGTCACCCCGGTGCCGAGACTCATCGTCACGTCGTTGACCGCCACCACGTTGCCGTACCAGCGGGACACGCCGTTGAGGTCCACGTTCGTCATGCTGAGCGACCTTTCATTCCCGACCGGCTCACGGAACGCGCGCTTCTCGCGCTCATTTGGCGGCAACCTTCCGGTAGCGGGCGAGCAGCAGCAGGACGCAGCCGGTGACCAGGGCGACCGTGACGAAGCCGTACAGCGGGCCGTAGCCGCCGATGCCGGCCTCGCCGGTCGACTCGAACACCCAGTCGCCGACCCCGCTGACCAGGCTGACCGGGCTGGCGAGGCCGGCAAGCTGGTTCGCGGTCGCGTTCGGCATCAGGGTCAGCACCACCACGATCGGGGTGGTGAGCATGAAGGCACCCACGATCGCCCCGGCCGCGATGGCGCGCCGCCGGATCACCGACGAGATCAGCAGCGCCACCGCACCGAAGACCAGCGCGTGGACGGCGACGTAGGCCAACGCGGCCATGTAGTCACCGAACTCGTCCCACACCAGGCCGACGTCGCCCACGGTGAACGCGGCACCGGCGAACATCACCGTCATCGGCCCGGCCAGCAGCAGGAAGGTCGCGCAGATCAGGGACGCCAGCCGGGCCAGCGCGTAGTCGGCGCGGTGCAGCGGGCGGGCGAAGTACAGCGGCATCACGCCGCTGTGCAGGTCGCGGGAGGCGAGTTCCGGTGCGACGATGGCGCAGAAGAAGATGATCAGGATCGTCAGTACCTCGGGAAACTCGGCGTAGCGCAGCACCACCTCGCCGGTCTGGGCCCGTACCGCCGTCAGCACCACGGCGACGACTCCGACCACCCCGACCACCAGCCACGGGAAGATCTTCGCCTTCGCGGTGCGGCCGAGCCCGAAGGCGGCCCGTAGTCCGTGCAGGAACAGCGCACCGACGATGTGTCGCCGGCCGAGCCGGGGACCGGAGTACCGCTGGTAGCCGATGTCATGGATGACCCCGGTCGGCCTGGCGGCCTGCTGGGCGTCGAGCGTGGTCACTGGAGTCCTCCCCAGGTGGTGCCGGCGTCGGCCAGGTCATCCGGCTGGGCCGGCTCGGTGGCGAAGAGTTCCGCGACCCGGTGCCGCCGCTGGTCGAGCCGGTGCAACGGCAGGTCCAGTTCGGCGACGGCGGTCAGGATCAGGTCGTACGTCGTGTCGTCGAGCAGCGGTACGAGCAGCAGTTGACCTTCGGCGCGTACCGACAGGCCCACCTCGGTCAGCCGGGCGGCCAACTCCTCGGTTCCCTCGCTGACCTCGATCGAGAGCACCTCGGTCACCGTGGTCATGTCGGAGAGCTGCGCGGACCGGAGCAACCGGCCGCCCTCGATCGCGACGAGGGCGTCACAGATCCGTTCGACCTCGCCGAGCAGGTGCGAGCAGACCAGCACGGAGATGCCGAACTCGGTGCCGATCCGTTCGATCAGGGCGAGCATGGCGTCCCGACCGGCCGGGTCCAGGCCGTTGGTCGGCTCGTCGAGCAGCAGCAGATCCGGATCGTGCACCAGCGCCTGGGCCAGCTTGACCCGCTGCTTCATCCCGGTCGAGTAACCGCCGACCTGCCGGTAGCGCTCCTCGTAGAGGCCGACGTGCCGCAGCGTCTCGGAGGCCCGTTCCCGGGCGGTCGTCCGAGGCAGCCCACTCATCCGTCCCATGTGCGTGACGAACTCGGCGGCCGACAGGTCCGGCGGGAGGCAGTCGTGCTCGGGCATGTAGCCGACCCGGGTCCGGACCTCGTGCCCGTCCACGGTCGGGTCGAGCCCGAGCACCCTGGCCTGCCCGCTGGTCGGGCCGAGCAGACCTAGCATGATCTTGATGAAGGTCGACTTGCCGGCCCCGTTGGCCCCGACCAGACCGACGATCCCCGGCTCTACGGTGACCGTCAGGTCGGACAGCGCGGTCACCCGGTTGCCGTACGTCTTGGTCAGCGACTGGGTCGCGATCAGTGTCACGCCGTCACCCTAGAGCCCCGGCGCCCCGCAGTGGGTCCGGGACAGACCCTGAGGGTTCCCCTGATCCTTGCGGGCGCCCCCTAATCCGGCACGGCCGGACGGACAAAACCAGCCAACCTGGTGCCCCGGACCACCGATCCGGTTGGCCCGGTCATTCGACGCTTCCGAACTCCCGTCGGTTGGGTAATCTCCTCGTGGCCACCGATCGAACACCGTGCTGCCGATCGGGACGTCCAATCGGGAGTGGCGGTCTCGACCGATCGGCGGCAGGCTGAGAAACTGTGGGCCGGCGGGGTAGTGGGGAGTGCGATGAGCAACGGGTGGGTGCTGCCCGACGAGTTGCTGCGTGACGCTCCGGCGTACACGCCGCGCCCCTTTGAGCTGGCCGACCTGGAGTTGCTGCTCTCCGGGGCGTACGCCCCGCTCGACGGCTTCATGGGTCGTGCCGACCTGGCTTCGGTGGCCCGGCGTGGGCGGCTCGCCAACGCCACGCCCTGGCCGGTACCGGTGACCCTGCAGATCCCGCCCGAGCTGACCAAGGGACTCGACCTGGCCAATCCGGCCGAACGCGGACTGGTCCTCACCGATCCCGAGGGGGCGCCGACCGCGCTGCTGGAGGTCACCGACCTCTGGCCGAACCGTCAGGGCGCGTACGGCGTGGGCGGCACCGTCCGCCGGATCGGCGACGGCGGGCACGGCCCGTTCCAGCGGCTACGCCGGGCGCCGGGCGAGGTCCGCGAACTGCTGCCGCCGGGCCGGGTGCTCGGGGTGATCGCCGACCGTCCGCTGCACCGCCCACAACTGGCGCAGATCGCCCACGCGGTCCGGACGCTCGCCGCCCACCTGCTCATCCTCATCCCGGTCGCCGACAGCAGTCCGGACGGGCTGCCGCCGGAGGTACTGGTGCGGAGCGTGTTCGGGGCGCGGGACCGGATGCCGCCGGCCACCATCGTCGCGGTGCCGATCGCCCGGCGCGGCGACGAGGTCTGGGACGCACTCCTCCGGGCCCGGGTGGCCCGCGCCTACGGGGTGACCCACGTCCTCTCCACCACCGAGATGCTCACCGGCGGCGGGCTGCGGATGCTGGTGCCGCGAGAGCTGGCCTACGACAACCGGGACGGCCAGTGGCGGTGGCGGGACGACATCCCGCCCCGCAACCGGCGACTGGCGCTGAGCCAGGAGGAGATCGACGACCTGCTCGACCGGGGCTTCCCGTTGCCCGAGTGGCACACCCCGCCGGCCGTGGCCAAGGAGCTGACCCGGGCCCGACCACCCCGTCGGCACCGGGGACTCGTGGTCTTCTTCACCGGGCTCTCCGGCTCGGGCAAGTCGACGATCGCCCGGGGCCTGGCCGACGCGCTGCGGGAAAGCGGGGACCGGACGGTCACCCTGCTCGACGGCGACGTGGTCCGGCGGGAACTCTCCGCAGGCCTCGGTTTCAGCCGGGCCGACCGCGATCTCAACGTACGCCGGATCGGCTGGGTCGCCGCCGAGGTGGCCCGGCACCGGGGGCTGGCGATCTGCTGCCCGATCGCGCCGTACGCCCGGGCCCGGTCCGCCGCCCGGGAGATGGCCCAGGCCGCCGGCGCCGGGTTCATGCTGATCCACGTCGCCACCCCGCTGGCGGTCTGCGAGCAGCGGGACCGGAAGGGCCTGTACGCCCGCGCCCGAGCCGGTCAGCTCACCGGGATGACCGGCATCGACGACCCGTACGAGGAACCGACCGACGCCGACCTGGTGCTGGACACCACCGACCTCCCAATCGAGGACTGCATCCGCACGGTCCTAACCCGCCTAACGGAAACCGGCTGGGTAGAACCCCGCCTACAACCCGCCTGAGGTGTAAGGAAGGGCCCCTTCTTATCGCTTTCTGCATAGGAAGGGCCCCTTCTTAACACCCCCACCTGAGCGCTAGTGTTCGTATCTGTTGGATTGCGTGCGAGCACGGTGGAGGCGGGTGTGGGAAGTCTGGTGCCGGGCATCGACGGCCTGAGCTATGGCGGCGACTACAACCCCGAACAATGGCCCGAGCAGGTGTGGCCGGAGGACGTAGCGCTGATGCGGGAGGCCGGGGTCAACCTGGTCACCGTGGGCGTCTTCGCCTGGGCCTGGCTGGAACCGGCCCCCGGGCGGTACGCCTTCGACCGGCTGGACCGGATCATGGACGGGCTGCACGCCGGCGGGATCAAGGTCTGCCTGGCCACCGCCACCGCCTCGCCGCCGCCCTGGTTCTCGTACGCACACCCCGAGACGTTGCCGGTGGACGCCGACGGCCGACGCCTCACGTACGGCAGCCGACAGGCGATCTGCGCCAGCTCCCCCGAGTACCGGCAGGCCGCACTGGCCCTGACCGAGCAACTCGCCCGGCGTTACTCCGACCATCCCGCGCTGGCCGTCTGGCACGTGCACAACGAGTACGCCTGTCACAACGCGCACTGCTACTGCGACACCTCGGCCGCCGCGTTCCGGAGCTGGCTCCAGCACCGGTACGGCGACCTCGACGGTCTCAACGCGGCATGGGGTACGGCGTTCTGGTCGCAGACGTACACCGACTGGGCGCAGGTGCAACCGCCCCGGGCCACCCCGACCTCGTCGAACCCGGGGCAGGTGCTGGACTTCAAGCGGTTCAGTTCGGACGAGCACCTGGCCTGTTTCACCGCCGAACGGGACCTGCTGCACCGGCTCTCCCCCGGCGTACCGGTGACCACCAACCTGATGACCGCGAGCTGCGTCAACCTCGACTACTGGGACTGGGGCCGGGAACTCACCGGCCCGGACCGGCTGCTCTCCAACGACCACTACCTGCTCGGCGAGCACCCGCTCGAACTGCCGGCCCAGATCGCGTTCGCCGCCGACCTGAGCCGATCGCTGGCCGGTGGGCCGTGGCTGCTGATGGAGCATTCCACCAGCGCGGTCAACTGGCAGCCCCGCAACCTGGCCAAACCGGCCGGACAGCTCGTCCGGGACGCCCTGGCGCACGTGGCCCGGGGCTCGGAGGGCGCGCTCTTCTTCCAGTGGCGGGCCAGCCGGGCCGGCTCGGAGAAGTGGCACTCGGCGATGCTGCCGCACGCCGGGACCGACTCGAAGATCTGGCGTGAGGTGGTCCAGCTCGGCGGCCACCTGCGGGCGCTGGCCGAGATCGAGGGCTCCCGGACCGAGGCGGACGTCGCGGTACTGCTCGACTACGGCAGCGTCTGGGCCCAGGAGGCGGCCAACCAGCCCAGCACGGACATGGTCGCGTTCGACGAGATCCGGCGCTGGCACAGCGCGCTCTGGCGGGCCGGGATCACCGCCGACCTCGCCCTGCCCGGCGCCGACCTGAGCGGGTACCGGCTGGTGCTGGCCCCGGCGCTCTACGCCGTGGACGACGCGGGGATCGACAACCTCACCGGGTACGTCCGGTCCGGCGGCACCCTGGTCGTCGGCCCGTACAGCGGGCTGGTCGACGAGCGGGACCAGGTCCGGCCGGCCCCCCTGCCCGGCGCCTTCGCGGAACTGCTCGGCATCCGGGTCGAGGAGTTCTTCCCGCTGCCCGCCGCCGGCACGGTACGACTCGACGACGGCGCGACGGCGGCGGTCTGGACGGAGGCGCTGACCGCGCCGGACGCCGAGGTACTGGCCCGGTACGCCGACGGTCCCGTTCCGGGCGGTCCCGCGATCACCCGCCGGACCGGTGCCGGCGGTCCGGCCTGGTACCTCGGCACCCGACTGGACGACGCCGCGCTCGGTCGCCTGCTGACCACCGTGGCGGACACCGCCGGTGCCGGGCCCACCCAGGTACCCGTACCCGGAGTCGAGGCGATACGGCGACGGCACCCGGACGGACGGTCGTACCTGTTCCTGCTCAACCACGGTGACCGGCCGGCGGAGGTCGACGCGGCCGGGGTCGACCTGCTCACCGGTGTCCAATGGACCGGCCCGACCAGGGTCGAACCGCACGGCGTCACCGTGCTCGCCGGGCAGCCGCTCCCGGCGCAGCGGACGGGCGCGAAGCAGTCCGCGGAGCCGCCCGCCAGGCGGGGAGCCGGCGCGGAGCGGTCCGCGGAGCCGTCCGCCCGGCGGGGAGCCGGCGCGGAGCCGCCCACCGGGGCCAGACGCTGATGCTGGCCCAGCAACGCCAGGAGGCGATCCTGAGCCGCGTCCGCACCGCTGGCGGGGTCCGGGTGACCGAACTGGCCGCCGAGTTCGGCGTCTCCGACATGACGATCCGACGCGACCTGGAGGCGCTGGCCGAACGCGGCCTGCTGGCCAAGGTGCACGGCGGGGCGACCACGGCCCAGCCCGGCTCGACCGACGAGCCGGGTTTCGCGGCCAAGTCCGTCCGGCAGCGGGCCGAGAAGGCCGCCATCGCCCGGGAGGCCGCCGGGCTGGTCACCCCGGGGATGGCGGTCGCGCTCTCCGCCGGTACGACCACCGCCGAACTCGCCCACCGGCTGACCGGGATACCGGCGCTGACCGTGGTCACCAACTCGATCCCGGTCGCCGAGATCCTGCACCGGTCCGGACGCCCGGACCAGACGGTGGTGCTCACCGGCGGGGTACGCACACCGTCCGACGCGCTGGTCGGGCCGGTGGCGGTCGCGGCGATCCGGTCGCTCCACCTGGACCTGGTCTTCCTCGGCGTGCACGGAATGAGCGAGCGGGCCGGCTTCAGCACGCCGAACCTGTTGGAGGCCGAGACGAACCGGGCGCTGCTGGCCTCGGCGGACCGACTGGTGGTACTCGCCGACCACACCAAGTGGGCGACCGTCGGCATCTCCTCGTTCGCCGAACTGTCCGAGGCGCACACCGTCGTCTCCGACGCCCACCTGCCCGAACCGGCCCGGACGGCCCTGGCCGCCCAGGTCACCGAACTACTGATCTGCGAGCTGTCGGCATGAACAAACGGAGCGGGGAGGTGGCATGAGCGAGCGGAGCGATCGAATCAGTCAGCTCAGCGCGGCATGAGGCGTACGTCGGTGAAGCTCGCGGACGGGCGCGAGCTGATCTACTTCGACGAGCGGTCGGACGCGGTCCGGGAGGGGCCGGACCGGCGGGACCTGCCGCTGCCGCCACCCGCCTCGCAACTCCGGTACGACCCGCTGGTCGACGAGTGGGTGGCGATCGCCGCACACCGGCAGGGCCGGATCTTCCTACCGCCCAGCGACCAGTGCCCGCTGTGTCCGTCCACTCCGGAACGGTCCAGCGAGATCCCAGCGTACGACTACGACGTGGCGGTCTTCGAGAACCGCTTCCCGTCCTTCAGCGACCGGCCCGGGGACCCACCCGGACAGGTCACCCCGTACACCGCCGTCCGGCCGGGGACCGGGCGGTGCGAGGTGGTCTGCTTCACCGCGGACCACCACGCCTCGTTCGGCACCCTTCCCCCGACCCGGGTCCGCACCGTGCTGGAGGCGCTCGCCGACCGTACCGCCGCGCTTGCCGGGCTGCCCGGAGTGGAGCAGGTCTTCTGCTTCGAGAACCGGGGCGTGGAGATCGGGGTCACCCTGCACCATCCGCACGGCCAGATCTACGCGTACCCGTTCCTGCCACCGCGCAGCCGGGCGATGCTGAACGCGGCCGAGCGGCATGCGGAACGTACCGGTGGACGGAACCTGTACGCGGACGTCCTCGCCGCCGAGCGGGCTGCCGGGGACCGGGTGGTGGCCGAGAACGAGCACTGGACGGCGTACGTGCCGGCCGCCGCCCGCTGGCCGTTCGAGGTGCATCTGGCGCCACACCGGCCGGTGCCGGACATCCCGGCGCTGGACGACGCCGAGCGGGACGCCTTCGGGCCGCTCTACCTCGACCTGCTGCGCCGCCTCGACGCGCTCTTCGACCGGCCACTGCCGTACATCTCGGCGTGGCACCAGGCGCCGGTGCACGCCGCGCCGGGCCTGGGTCACCTGCACCTACAGGTGTTCAGCATCCGGCGGGCGGCGGACAAGTTGAAGTACCTGGCGGGATCGGAGTCGGCGATGGGCGTCTTCATCAACGACATTCCGCCGGAGCGGGCGGCCCAGATGTTGCGGGACCTCGCCTGAGGCGAGGCGACCTGAGGCGAGACGACCTGAGGCGGGGCGATCCGGCCATCCCTGTCGGGGGGTGGCCCTAGGCTGCCGGCATGACCCACTCGACGGCTCCGGCCGGTGCCGACGGGCTGGCCACGGCGATGGTGGCCCGGGTGGCCGCCGGTGAGCTGCCCGGCCTGGTCACCCTGGTCGCCCGGGGCGACGACGTCCGCGTCGACCCGATCGGCACGCTGACCTTCGGCGGCACCGTGCCGATGCGCCGCGACACGATCTTCCGGATCGGTTCGATGACGAAGCCGGTGCTCGGGGTCGCCACGATGATGCTGGTAGAGGACGGCAGACTCGCCCTGGACGAGCCGATCGACCGCCTGCTGCCGGAGTTGGCCGGACAGGGCGTGCTGCGCCGGCTCGACGGCCCGCTCGACGACACCGTGCCGGCCCACCGGCCGACCACGGTCGAGGACCTGCTGACGTTCCGGATGGGGTTCGGCCTGATCTTCGAGCCGAGCTTCCAGCCGCCGTACCCGGTCGTCGCCGCGACCGACGAACGGCAACTGCGGATCGGGCCGCCGGATCCGCGTACGCCGCACGACCCGGACGAGTGGATCAGACAGTTCGGGACGCTGCCGCTGCTGCACCAGCCCGGCGAACGGTGGGAGTACGACAGCGCCGCGCTGGTGCTGGGGGTCCTGGTCGCCCGCGCCGCCGGGCAGTCGTTGCCGGACTTCTTCCGGGCCCGGATCTTCGCGCCGCTCGGCATGACCGAGACCGGCTTCTCGCTGCCCACCGGAGACCTCGACCGGCTGCCGGGCTACTACGCGACCGACCCGGAGACCGGCGCGCTGGCGGAACAGAAGCTCTCCATGCCGGGCGAGTGGGCCGAGCCGCCCGTGTTCCCGTCCGGCGCGGCTGGCCTGGTCTCCACCGTGGACGACTACCTGGCGTTCGCCCGAATGCTACTGCACCGGGGAGTCCACCGGGGTGAGCGGCTGCTGTCGGAGCGCTCCGTCGAGTTGATCACGACCAACCACCTGACGCCGGAGCAGATCGCCGGGGGCGGGCCGGTACTGGACGGACAGGGTTGGGGCTACTGCCTCGCGGTCAGTACCGTGCCGGACGAGGTGTCCCCGGTGCCGGGCCGGTACGGCTGGGACGGCGGCTACGGCACGTCCTGGTTCAACGACCCCCACCGGGATCTGATCGCGATCGCGCTGACCCAGACGGTCGACTTCCTGTTCAACGGCGGGCTGACGGAGTTCCAGCGGCTGGCCTGACCGCTGGCACCTGGCGGTTCGGAAGTCTTCGTCAGTCGGCGGCGGCCGGCAGGCTGACCGTGACGACGAGGCCGCCGCCCTCGCGGGGCTCGGCGTGCACGGTGCCGCCGTGCGCCAGGGTGACCGCCCGGACGATCGACAGTCCGAGTCCCGCACCGGCGGTGCCGGCAGCGAGTCGGTCGGTGTCGAGCCGACGGAACGGCTCGAACAGGCTCGGCACCTCGTACCGGGGTATGACCGGCCCCGTGTTGCTGACCCGCACCACGACCGAACCGTCCGGCCCGGCGCCGCTGCTGATCCGTACCCAGCCGTCCTGCGGGGCGTTGTGCCGTACCCCGTTCTCGACCAGGTTCTGCACCAGCCGTTCCAGCAGGACGGAGTTGCCGGTGGTCGGCGCCTCGGCCGCCTCGGCGTGTACGACGACCGGGCCCGGCGGCACCTGTGCGACCACGTGCTCCACGACGTCCGCCAGGTCCAGGTAGGCGCGGTCGGCCACCTCGCGTTCGGAGCGGGCCAGTAGGAGCAACCCGTCGATCAGCCGCTCGTGCCGGGCGTTGACCGCCAGCAGCGTCGTGCCGAGCTGGCACAGTTCCGCAGACGCCGTGTCGCTGTCGACAGCGACCTCCAGCAACGTCCGGTTCAGGGTGAGCGGCGTACGCAGTTCGTGTGAGGCGTTGGCGATGAACCGCCGTTGTCCGTCGAAGGCGTGGTCGAGACGTTCCAGCATCACGTCGAAGGTGTCGGAGAGTTCCTTGATCTCGTCGGGTGGGCCAGCCAACGCGATCCGCTCGTGCAGGCCACGATCGGCGTCCGGGGCACCGGCGATGCGTCGGCCGTCTCGGTCACCCGATGCAGCGGTTGTAGCAGCCGTCCGGCGATCAGCCAGCCGAGGGCCACCGCGGCGGTACCCACCACGAGCAGGGCGATTCCGCCCTGGGTGAGGAGCGCGTCGAGGGCGTCCCGCCGGGTGTCGGGGGCCGTCCGGGTCACCTGTTGCAGGTTCTCCGGTAAGGACGGCGGCTCGGCATCACCGGACCGCGTCGGCGATGACGTCTGCTGGCCGCCCGCCGCGTCCGGGTCGGCCTGCTGACCACCCGCCGGGTCCGGACCCGACACCGTGATAGAGGAGTGGTCCGGCAGTTGCTGCGAGACGAGGGCGTACGTCACCCCGAGCAGCAACAGCCCGGCGAGCAGGAAGAGTCCGCCGTAGACCAGCGTCAGCCGGGCCCGGATGGTCAGCCTGGTGGACCACATCCGGTTCACGGGATCCGGTACCCCACTCCCGGTTCGGTCAGCACGAGCGGGGGATCGCCGAGCTTGCGCCGCAGTTTGAGGATCGCCATCCGCACCGCGTGGGTGAACGGATCCGCATGTTCGTCCCAGGCCTTCTCCAGCAACTGCTCGGCGGAGACCGCCGCACCGTCGGCGCGGAGCAGTTCGGCGAGGACCGCGAACTCCTTGCGGGACAGCGGGACGTACCGGCCGTCGCGGTAGACCTCACGGCGGTGCGGGTCGAGGCGTACCCCGGCGCGTTCCAGGATCGGCGGCGCGGCCGACCGGGACCGCCGGCCCAGCGCGCTCACCCGGGCGGCCAGTTCCCGGAACGCGAACGGCTTGGGCAGGTAGTCGTCCGCACCCAGGGCCAGCCCGGTGACCCGGTCGTCGATCTCGGCGGCGGCGGTGAGCATCAGCACCCGTACCGGGGACTCCTGTCGGGCGATCGCCCGGCACACCTCGTCGCCGTGCACGACCGGCAGGTCACGGTCGAGCACCACCACGTCGTAGTCGTGTACGTCGATCCGTTCCAGCGCCGCGCCACCGTCGTGCACCACGTCCACCGCGTGGGCGCCCCGGCGCAGCCCCTGGGCGACCGTGTCGGCGAGCAGCCGTTCGTCCTCGACCAGCAGGATCCGCATGTCTCAATGGTGATCCGGACCAGGTCACCTCGGCGTCAACCTTTTCCGTGACGGCCGGGAAAGGTCGGTTCGGTTCTACTTCCACCGGTGGCCGGCGACCGTCCGGCCCGGACAGCAGGAGGTGGACGACGATGCGGACCAGGACGAGGCTGGTACTCGGTCTGCTGCTCGCTCTGGCGGTAGCCGTGCCCGGTTGCGGCCCGGCCGACAACGGCGGCGACGGGGTGGCCACCGCGGGTGGCGGTCCGACCGGCGCCGCCGGAGCGAGTCCGGAGCCGAGCGATCGTCAGGGCCAGCAGGAGGAATTGCTGCGGTTCGCCCAGTGCATGCGCGCCAACGGCGTGCCGGAGTACCCGGACCCGGAGTTCGACGGCGGCGCGGTCAACCTGTCGCTGCCGGAGGGTACGGATCGGCAGAAGGTCGAGGCGGCGCAGCAGAAGTGCAAGCAGCACCTGCCCAATGGTGGTGAGCCGGCAAAGTTGGACCCGGCGGCGCGGGAACAGATACGGGAGTACGCGAAATGCATGCGCGCGAACGGCGTACCGAAGTTCCCGGACCCCGACGAGAACGGTGGGATCAGCATCGAGGGCGGTCCCGACCTCGACCCGAAGTCCGAGGTCTTCCGGGCGGCCGAGCGGGAGTGCGCGAAGCACCGACCGCTGGGGCCGTCCGGCGCCACGGACAGCGGCAACCGGAGCGACGACGGCTGAGCGAGCCGGATCAGGCGCACCGAGCCGGGCTGACAAAATACACGTCTATGGAGAAACGCGTTCATTTCATCACGGCTGCGACGCTCGATCTCGACGCGGCCCGACGGTTCTACGTCGACGGTCTGGGCTGGACGCCGACGCTCGACGTACCGGACGAGATCATCTTCTTTCAGGTGGCTCCGGGAGTGGTGCTCGGCCTCTTCGACGCGGACGCGTTCCTCGCCGACATCGACGCTGGATCCGCACTCGCGGCCGCGCCGAGCGGATTCACCCTCTCGCACAACGTCGACAGCGCCGAGGATGTCGACCGGGTGTTGAGCCAGGCGCTCGCTGCCGGGGCGAGGATCGTCAAGCCGGGGCGGCAGGCAGCCTTCGGCGGCTACCACGGATATTTCGCCGACCCGAACGAGGTGCTGTGGGAGGTCGCCCACAACCCGGGCTGGCGGGTCGCCGACGACGGGACCGTCATCCTCGGCGCGGCCGAGGAGTAGCAGGCCCGATCCGGAGCGCCCCGATCCGCTGCTGCTGCTGCTGCGGCTACTGCCGCCGCCGCGGTGGCGATCACGGACGGGAATGAGGGCGCGGGGGGCCCGGGACAGGGCCCCCCGCAGGGAAGGGACGGCCGGCTGTGCGCAACAGCCGGGAAGACCGTCCTACCGGTACGGGCCTCTCGCGGCGGCCTCGACCGGACCGGTCTTCCTGGACGCGACTGGCATCACGTCCACCCTGTCCAACGAGGCTGACCGAAGGGTGGTAACGGTAGAAATCGGTCGCACCTGGACGCCACCCGAGGTGGTATCCGTGGATGTTGACGACTTGTCGCCGTCGGAACGACCACAAGTCGTCAACATCACGAACGAACATCACGACAGTCGCGAACGAACATCTCGAACATCGCGGACGGCGAAGCGTCAGGCGGCGAGCTTCCTGGCCAGGTTGCCGTCCAGCGCGGCCATGAACTCGTCGGTGCTCAGCCACGGGGCGTCCCGGGAGATGAGCAGGGCCAGGTCCTTGGTCATCTGGCCACCCTCGACAGTCTCCACGCAGACCTGCTCCAGAGCCTCCGCGAACCGGGTCACCTCGGGCGTGCCGTCCAGCTTGCCCCGGTGGGCCAGACCCCGGGTCCAGGCGAAGATCGACGCGATCGGGTTGGTCGAGGTCTTCTCGCCCTTCTGCCACTGCCGGTAGTGCCGGGTGACCGTGCCGTGTGCCGCCTCGGCCTCGACCGTACGGCCGTCCGGGGTCATCAGCACCGACGTCATCAGGCCCAGCGAACCGAAGCCCTGCGCCACCGTGTCGGACTGCACGTCACCGTCGTAGTTCTTGCAGGCCCAGACGAAGCCGCCCTCCCACTTCAGCGCGGCGGCCACCATGTCGTCGATCAGCCGGTGCTCGTAGGTGATCCCGGCGGCGTCGAACTCGGCCTTGAACTCGCTCTCGAACACCTCGGCGAAGATGTCCTTGAACCGACCGTCGTACGCCTTCAGGATGGTGTTCTTCGTCGACAGGTAGACCGGGTAACCCCGGTCCAGGCCGTACCGGAGCGAGGCCCGGGCGAAGTCCCGGATCGAGTCGTCGAAGTTGTACATCCCCATCGTGACGCCGCCGCCGGGGAAGTTCGCGACCTCCATCTCGACCGGGGCACCACCGTCGGCCGGGGTGTAGGTGATGGTCACCGTGCCCGGCCCCGGCACCACGAAGTCGGTGGCCTTGTACTGGTCGCCGTGCGCGTGCCGGCCGATGATGATCGGCTTGGTCCAGCCGGGCACCAGCCGGGGCACGTTGGACATGATGATCGGCTCGCGGAACACCACGCCGCCGAGAATGTTCCGGATCGTGCCGTTCGGCGAACGCCACATCTTCTTGAGGCCGAACTCCTCGACCCGGGCCTCGTCCGGGGTGATGGTGGCGCACTTGACGCCGACGCCATGCTGCTTGATGGCGTTCGCGGCATCGACCGTGACCTGGTCGTCGGTCTCGTCGCGGTACTGGATCGACAGGTCGTAGTAGTGCAGGTCGACGTCGAGGTACGGCAGGATCAACTGCTCGCGGATCTGCTTCCAGATGATCCGGGTCATCTCGTCGCCGTCGAGTTCTACCACCGGGTTCGTAACCTTGATCTTCGCCATCGGCCGGCGCTCCTCTCCGGGACACATGCTCTCTAGCAGTACGAGCGTACTGCAGCGCGCCGAGGGTCCGTACACTGCCTGCCATGGTCAACTGTTCCGTCGGTCGGGCCACCGTCATCGCCCTGCCGGACGCCGAGGGGCTGTTCTTCCAGCCCCGCGCCGAGGCGTTCCCCACCGCGACCCCGGAACACTGGCGGCTGGCCGACGAGCGCGACGCGGCCGCGGTGACCGCCGACGGGCAGTGGCGACTGCCGTTCCGATGCTTCGCGATCCGGTTCGACGGCGATCCGGACAACGGCAACGACGGTGGTCGGGTGATCCTGGTCGACACCGGCGTCGGACCGGCCGACGCCCCGGCGAAAAGCTGGGCTCCGGTGCCGGGCCGGCTGCCGGCCGAACTGGCCGCCGCCGGCATCACGCCGGACGAGGTCGACACGGTGGTGCTCACCCACATGCACACCGATCACATCGGCTGGGCCGTGACGGGGAACCCGCCGACCCCGTACTTCCGGAACGCCCGCTATCTGCTGCAACGGGCGGAGATCGACGCCATCCGCCGGAACGGCGCCCCCGGCCTGGCCGAACACCTCCTCGACCCACTCCTCGCCACCGGCCAGCTCAGCGCCGTCGACGGCGACGAACAACTGGCCACCGGCGTACGCGTCCTCTCCACCCCCGGTCACACCCCCGGCCACCAGTCCGTGCTGGTCGAGGCTGATCGGTTAACAGGGGGCCCTTCTTCTACAAAAAGCGATAAGAAGGGGCCCTTCCTTACCGCTGAGGCTCTGCTGCTCACCGGCGACCTGCTGGTGCACATGGTGCAGCTGGTCGCGCCCGAGCTGCCGTACGCCCACGAGGACGATGCGGTCATGGCCCGGCGGTCCCGGGAGAGGGTGCTCGGCGAGCTGGCCCGACGGCCGGGAGCCAGGCTGGGCACCCCGCACCTGAGTACACCCTTCGTTCCGCTGTAGTACCACTTCAGGTCGATTGGTGCCGGTGGTGCGGTTCGCGCCACCTGACGATCATCGATGGCATGACTTCTCCGTACCCGCTCAGCCGCCGGCGCTTCGTCTCGGCGGCCGGCGCCGCGACCGCCGGCATCGTGGTCGGACCGATGCTGCTGACCCCCGACGGCGCCGCCGCGCACATCCCGTCCAGTGCCGGCGGACCCCTGCCCGGCAACCTTTTCACCCTCGGTGTCGCCTCGGGCGATCCACTGCCCGACGGCGTGGTGCTGTGGACCCGACTCGCCCCGCAGCCTTTGCTCGGCGGTGGCATGCCCGCCCGGCCGGTGCCGGTGCACTGGGAGGTCGCCGAGGACGAGCGGTTCCGGCGGGTCCGCCGCCGCGGCACCGCGCTCGCGCACCCCGACCTGGCCCACTCGGTGCACGTCGAGGTCTCCGGACTGCGCCCGGACAGCGAGTACCACTACCGGTTCCGGGTCGGCCAGGAGGTCTCCCCGGTCGGCCGGACCCGGACCGCCCCGGCCGAGCACGCCCGGCCCCGGCGGCTCCGGTTCGCGTTCGCGAGTTGCCAGGACTACCAGGCCGGCGCCTACACCGCGCACCAGCACCTGGCCGAAGAGGATCTCGCCTTCGTCGCCTTCCTCGGCGACTACATCTACGAGAACCGGCCGAATCCGGCGGCGTACCGGGTGCACCAGGGCACCGACGAGCCGTACTCGCTGACCGACTACCGGAACCAGCACGCCCAGTACAAGACCGATCCCGACCTGCAACGCGCACACGGTGCCTTCCCGTGGATCGTCACTTTCGACGACCACGAGCTGGACAACAACTGGGCCGACGAGATCCCGCAGGACCCGGACCTGCAGACCCCGGAGGCGTTCCGGGCCCGGCGCAAGGCCGCCTTCCAGGCGTACTACGAGCACATGCCGCTGCGCCGGTCGGCCCTTCCCCGTGGCCTGGACCTGCGGCTCTACCGGCGGCTGCGGTTCGGCAACCTGGCCAGCATGCACGTGCTGGACACCCGGCAGTACCGCAGCGACCAGCCGGCCACCCTGGCCGACGCCGCCAACCCCGAGCTGTCGATGACCGGGCCGGAGCAGGAGCGCTGGCTGGTGCACGGGCTGCGCTCGTCCGGCAGCCGGTGGAACCTGCTGGCCAACCAGGTGATGTGGGCCTCGAACGACCGGCAGGCCGGACCGGTCCAGACGTTCGACCTGGACAACTGGGACGGGTACCGGGCGCAGCGGCGTCGGCTGCTGGAGTTCTTCGGCTCCGGCCAGGTGGACAACCCGGTCGTGCTGACCGGAGACCGGCACTGCACCTGGGTCTGCGACCTGAAACCGGACTTCGACGACCCGGCCTCACCGGTGGTCGGCGCCGAGATCACCGGTACGTCGATCACCTCGGGCGGCAACGCGGACACCGCCGCCTTCCACCGCACGTACGACCCGATCATGGCGGAGAGCCCGCACTGGAAGTACATCGACAACCAGCGCGGGTACGTCGTCTGCGACGTGACCCAGGAACGGATGCTCAGCTCGCTCCGACTGGTCGACACGGTCTGGGCGCCGACGGCCACGGTACGGACCGCCGCCGAGTTCGTCGTGGTCGCCGGCGAGCCGGGCATCTCGGTGGTCAGCCAGGAGTGAGGAAGGGGCCCTTCTTATCGTTTTCTGCATAAGAAGGGCCCCTTCCCAACCACCTGACCCGGTTACATGTTGGCGACGTCGCCCTGCTTGGCCCGGACTGCCTCGGCGGCGGCGAGCAGGCTGGCCGTCTCGTCGGCGTCCAGCGGGGTCTCGACGATCCGCCGGACGCCCTCGCGGCCGATCTCGGCCTCCACGCCCAGGTAGACACCGGCGATCCCGTACTCGCCGTCGACCCAGGCGCAGACCGGCAGGACCTCTCCGGAGTCGGTGGCCACGGCCCGGGCCATCCGGGCGGCGGCGGCCGACGGGGCGTAGTAGGCGGAACCCGTCTTCAGCAGCGCGACGACCTCGGCCCCACCGTTGCGGGTCCGGACCACCAGTTCCTCGATCTTCTCGGCCGGCATCACGTCGCGCAGCGGCTTGCCGTCGACGGTGCTCCGGGACGGCACCGGCACCATGGTGTCGCCGTGCGAGCCGAGGGTGAGGGTCCGGACCGAGGCCACCGGCACCGAGAGCGCCTCGGCGACGAAGTTCGTGAACCGGGCGGTGTCGAGCATGCCGGCCTGGCCGAGCACCCGGTTCTTCGGGAACTGGGTGGCGAGTTGGGCGAGCGCGGTCATCTCGTCCAACGGGTTGGAGACGACGATGACCACGGCGTTCGGCGCGTACTTGGCGACGTTCTCGGCAACCTGGCGGACGATCCGGGCGTTGGTCTCCAGCAGGTCCATCCGGCTCATGCCCGGCTTGCGGGGCAGACCGGCGGTGATCACCACGACGTCGGAGCCTTCGAGCTGCTCGTAGCCCTCGCCGTTCTTACCCGTCGTCACGCCGACGACGGTGGTCTCGAAGCCCTCGACCGGGCGCGACTGGTTGAGGTCCAGCGCGATGCCCTCGGGCTTGCCCTCGATGATGTCGGTGATCACGACCGTGTCGAAGACGTCGTACTCCGCCAGGCGCTGCGCGGTCGTGGAGCCGTAGAAGCCGGCGCCGACGACGGTGACCTTTTTGCCCATGGTCGTCCCACTCTCTGATACCGGTCGGGTTATTTCCGGACGGTATCAGTCAAGGGTGTTCGGATCTGGCCAGGGGCGGATTTGCCCGCCGTCGCTCACACTCGGGGCGGGTCGCCCCGCCCGTCCTCCGGCAGTACGTCCGGGGCCGGTCGTCCGAATTTCCCCGTCGGTGCCCGTTCCGGACCTCCCGGGGCAGGTCTTCGGCGCCGTCGGAGATCCCCGACGGGCGGAGCCGTGGTCGGCTCAGCCCTGCTCGGCGCGCTCCCGCTCGAATTCGGCACGTTCCACGACGTTGGTCAGCAGCATCGCCCGGGTCATCGGGCCCACCCCGCCCGGCATCGGCACCAACGCCCCGGCCACCTCGGCGACCTCCGGGCCGACGTCCCCGGTGTAGCGGCCCTTGCCGTCCGCGCCGACCACGCGGGTGATCCCGACGTCGACCACGACCGCGCCCGGCTTGACCATGTCGGCGGTGAGCAGCCCCGGCACGCCGGCCGCCACGATCACGATGTCGGCCGCCCGGGTGTGTGCGGCCAGATCCAGGGTGCCGGTGTGGCAGAGCGTCACGGTGGCGTTCTCACTGCGCCGGGTCAGCAGCAGGCCGAGCGGACGACCGACCGTGTTGCCCCGGCCCACCACCGCCACCTCGGCGCCGCGCAACGCCACGTCGTGCCGGCGGAGCAGTTCCACAATGCCGCGCGGGGTGCAGGGCAGCGGACCGGGATAACCGAGTACGAGCCGACCCAGGTTGACCGGGTGCAGGCCGTCGGCGTCCTTGTCCGGGTCGATCATCTCCAGCACGCGCTGGGTGTCCAGGTGGGCGGGCAGCGGCAACTGCACGATGTACCCGTGACAGGACGGGTCGGCGTTGAGCTCGGCGACCACCGCGTCGACCTGCTCCTGGGTCGCCTCGGCGGGCAGTTCCCGGCGGATGGAGGCGATCCCTACCTCGGCGCAGTCCCGGTGCTTGCCGTTGACGTACGCCTGGGAGCCGGGATCCTCACCGACCAGTACGGTGCCCAGCCCCGGCACGACGCCGCGCTCCGCCAGCGCCTTGACCCGGCTGCGCAGTTCGTCCTTGATGTGTGCCGCAGTGGCTTTGCCGTCGAGGAGGGTGGCCGTCACAGCCAGATCGTCTCACGGGGCGACCCCGGTCGGTCGGGCACCCGCCTGGTCGGGCGCCCGGGTCAGCCACTCGGCCAGCTACCGGTCAGCCGCCCGACCGGCACCGGATGTTAACTATACGTAACCGTGTTTTTAGTCACCCTGAGTGAGAACTTGTGGCGTTGTCCACAATATGGACCGGCCGCGAGGGCGCAATCAGGATCATCCGCCCACCCACCAATCAGTGGATGTCGGGCCCGAAGTAGTCCTGCTTCATGGTAATAGGCGCCAGATGACCAAATCAGCACATGACCTGAGGGCCGCCCCCTTTAGCAGCTCAGTGCCGACCTGTGCAAGTGCTGGGGGCCACCTGCGTTATTGACTTGTAATCATCCAGTTTGGCCCGGGGTCCTGCTACGACCTACCTTTGCCCAGCGTTGCTCAGCGTCACCCAGCCATGGGAGCGACTGCTCAGCGTAAGGAGACGAGGAGGCTCAATGCAGGTTCGTAGGCTCGCTGCCTGGACCGCCCTCCCCCTTGCCGCGACCCTCGGCCTCGCGGCCTGTGGCGGCGGCGGAGACTCGGGGGATAGCGATCCGAATGCCACGGTTTCGATCCAGATCGCGGAACCGCAGCACCTGATCCCGACCAACACGAACGAGTCAAGCGGCAACCAGGTGCTTGCGGCCCTGTTCACCCCGCTGATCAAGTACGACGCACAGAACAAGCCGTACGAGGTCGGGGCGGAGTCCGTGACGTCCACCGACAACGTGGTCTGGACGATCAAGCTGAAGGACGGTTACACCTTCCACAACGGCGAGAAGGTGACCTCGGACAGCTACATCAACGCCTGGAACTACGGCGCCTACGCGCCGAACGGCCAGAACAACAGCTACTTCTTCGAGAAGGTCGCCGGCTACGACGACCTGCAGGCGGCTGACCCGGACGGCACCGGACCGAAGAAGGCGTCGGAGCCCAAGGCCAAGACCCTGACCGGGCTCAAGAAGATCGACGACCTGACCTTCACCGTGACGCTGTCGAAGCCGTACAGCGAGTTCAAGACGATCCTGGGCTACAACGCCTTCCTCCCGCTGCCGCAGGCCGCCTTCGCGAGCCCCGGCGTGATCAAGGACGGCTTCGAGGACGCCCCGATCGGCAACGGACCCTTCAAGATGAAGGGCACCTGGCAGCACGACGCCAAGGTCGAGGTCGAGCGGTACGACGCGTACGCGGGCGACAAGCCGAAGGTCGCTGGCGCCGAGTTCCGGATCTACCAGCAGCTCACCGCGGCCTACGCGGACGTGCTGTCGGACAACCTCGACGTGGACGTGACCGTCCCGACCGAGAACCTGAGCACCGCGGCGACGGACCTGGGTGACCGGTTCCAGCAGAGCCCGGCCTCGGCGTTCCAGTTCGTGGCGTTCCCCACGTTCCAGGACGAGTTCAGCAAGCCCGAGGTCCGCAAGGCGATCTCCATGGCGATCGACCGGGACGAGATCACCAAGTCGATCTTCAAGGACTCGCAGATCTCCGCCCGCTCGTTCGTCTCGCCGGTGGTCGCCGGTTACCGGGACGACACCTGCGGCGAGGCGTGCGAGTTCGACCCGGCCAAGGCCAAGGCGGCGTACGAGGCTGCCGGCGGCCCGAAGCAGATCAAGATCACGTACAACGGCGACGGTGGCCACAAGGACTGGGTCGACGCGACCTGCAACCAGCTCAAGACCAACCTGGGCGTGGAGTGCGTCGGTGCCGCCGAGCCGAAGTTCGCTGACCTGCTGACCAAGGTCAAGGCCAAGCAGCCGGTCGGTCTGATCCGGATGGGTTGGCTCATGGACTACCCGTCCATGGAGAACTACCTCGGCCCGCTGTACACCACCAACGGGTCGTCGAACTACTACGGGTACAGCAACCCGGACTTCGACCGGCTGGTGCAGGAAGGCACGGTCGCCCCGTCCCCGGAAGAGGCGATCAAGAAGTACCAGCAGGCCGAGGACATCCTGGCCAAGGACATGCCGGTGATCCCGCTGCGGTTCGGTCAGAACGTCTACGCGCACTCGACCAAGGTCAAGAACGTCGAGGTCGACCTGTTCCAGGTGGTCGACATGACGAAGATCGAGGTCGTCAGCTGAGCTGACGAAGGCCCGGTCCGGGCCACCCGGTGATCCTGGGTGGTCCGGACCGTTCCCAACTCCGCACAACCCACCCCCCACGGAGAGTAAGCAAGTATGTTCCGCTACATCGTGCGGCGCCTGCTTCAGATGGTCCTGGCCTTCTTCGGGACCACCCTGATCGTCTACGCGCTGATGTTCGCCGGACAGGGCGACCCCATCCAGGCACTCGCGGGTGAGCGCCCGGTCAGCGAGGCGCAGCGGGCATACCTGACCGAGAAGTTCCATCTCGACCACACCGGGATCGGCGGCTTCTTCTACCGCTACTTCGACTACATCGGCAACCTGCTCCGTGGCGACCTCGGCGACTCGCTCACCGGCCGGAAGATCAGCGACATGCTGGCGCAGGCCTGGCCGGTCACCATGAAACTCGCGGTCATCGGTCTCCTGGTGGCGATCGTGGTCGGCGTGACCTCCGGGGTCATCGCCGGGTTGCGCCGTGGCGGCATCTTCGACAACGCCACCCTCGCGCTGACCCTGCTGGTCCTGGGCGTGCCGACCATCGTGCTCGCCCCGCTCGCCCAGTACTTCCTCGGCGTCAAGCTGCCGCTCTTCCCGCCGACCGCCGGTGCCGACCCCAGCCTGTACGCGCTGCTGCTACCCGGCATCGTGCTCGGCTCGCTGTCGCTGGCCACGGCGCTCCGGCTGACCCGGACCTCGGTCGCCGAGAACCTCCGCTCCGACTACGTCCGGACCGCCAAGGCCAAGGGCCTGCCGACCCGGCGCATCGTCAGCGTGCACGTGCTGCGGAACTCGCTGATCCCGGTGATCACGTTCCTCGGCGTCGAACTCGGCAACCTGATGAGCGGCGCGATCATCACCGAGGGCGTCTTCAACATCCCGGGCGTCGGATTCAACCTCTTCCGCGGCATCAAGACCGAGGACGGCCCGCTGGTGGTCGGCCTGGTCAGCGTCCTGGTCGTGGTCTTCCTGGTGTCGAACCTCGTGGTCGACATCCTCTACGCCGTTCTCGACCCCCGGATTCGCTATGAGTGAGGCACAGGCAGGCATGAGCGAGGTACTGACCATGCGTAAGCGCAGCGAGGTGGCGGCATGAGCGAGATGCAGACCGTTGCGGCGGCGGAGCTGAGCGGTGGCGCGGGCGACCCGAGCAACCGGCCGCGCAGCCTGGCCGGCGATGCCTGGCGCGACCTTCGCCGTAACCCCATCTTCTGGATCTCACTGGTCCTGGTCCTGGCCGTGACCGCCATGGCGGCGTTCCCCGGCCTGTTCACCTCGAACAACCCGCAGGACTGCACGCTCGGCCGGCAGCACGCCGGGCCCGGCGGCGGCGCCCCGTTCGGGTACGACTTCCAGGGCTGCGACATCTACGCCCGGTCGGTCTTCGGCGCCCGCGCCTCGCTGCTGGTCGGCGCGTTCTCCGCGCTGCTGACCGGCGTGATCGCGGTGGTGGTCGGGATGCTCGCCGGCTACTTCGGCCGGTGGATCGACTCGGTGCTGTCCCGACTGATCGACGTGGTCCTCGGCATCCCGCTGCTGTTGGCCGCGATCGTGATGCTGAAGCGAATCAGCAGCGACAGCCCGAACGTCCGGATCATGGCCGTGATCTTCGTACTGGCGATCCTCGGTTGGACCACCGCTGCCCGGGTCATCCGGTCCTCGGTGATCAGCGCCAAGCAGCAGGACTACGTGGCGGCGGCCCGGATGCTGGGCGCCGGCAACGGCCGGACCATGTGGCGGCACATCCTGCCCAACTCGCTGGCACCGGTCATCGTGGTGCTGACCATCGCGCTCGGGTCGTTCATCGCCGCCGAGGCGACGCTGTCCTTCCTCGGCATCGGTCTGAAGGCACCGACGATCTCGTGGGGCATCGACATCGACGCCGGTCGGACCCACATGCGGGAGTCGGCGCTGCCCCTGGTGGTGCCCTCGGCCTTCCTCGCGCTGACCGTACTGGCGTTCATCATGCTCGGCGACGCGATCCGCGACGCCTTCGACCCGAAGCTGCGGTGATCACATGAACGAGCGAAGCGGACCGAACGGACTGACCAGCCCGCAGGGTGTCGCGGTTGACGGCGGGCACCTGCTGGAGGTGCGGGACCTGTTCGTCGAGTTCCACACCCGGGACGGTGCGGCCAAGGTGATCAACGGCGTCTCGTACCACCTGGACGCCGGTGAGACGCTGGCCGTACTGGGTGAGTCGGGTTCCGGCAAGTCGGTCACCGCCCAGGCCATCATGGGCATCCTCGACATGCCGCCGGCGGTCATCCCGTCCGGTCAGATCCTCTACCGGGGTACCGACCTGCTCACCCTCTCCGAGGACGAGCGCCGGAAGGTGCGCGGCAAGCAGATCTCGATGATCTTCCAGGACGCGCTCTCGGCGCTGAACCCCGTCTTCCCGGTCGGCTGGCAGATCGGCGAGATGCTGCGACTGCGCGAGGGGATGTCCCGGGCCGACGCCAAGCGCCGGGCGATCGAACTGATGGAACTGGTCAAGATCCCCGCCGCGAGGCAGCGGATCAGCGACTACCCGCACCAGTTCTCCGGTGGAATGCGGCAGCGTGTCATGATCGCCATGTCGCTCGCCCTGGATCCGGCGGTACTGATCGCCGACGAGCCCACCACCGCGCTGGACGTGACGGTGCAGGCGCAGATCATGGACCTGCTCGGGGAACTGCGCCGGGACCTCAACATGGCGATGATCCTGATCACCCACGACCTCGGCGTCGTCGCCGACGTCGCGGACCGGATCGCCGTCATGTACGCGGGCCGGATCATCGAGCACGCCGACGTGCACTCGCTGTACGAGGCGCCCGCGCACCCGTACACCAAGGGTCTGCTGGAGTCGATTCCGCGGCTGGACCACAAGGGCCAGCGGCTCACCACGATCCGTGGCCTGCCGCCGAACCTGATGCGTATCCCCAGCGGATGCCCGTTCCACCCGCGCTGCCCGTACGCCCGACAGGAGTGTGTCGACGTCGTGCCGACCGTCCGCTCCCTCGGCAACGACCGGACCAGCGCCTGCCACTTCGCTCAGGAGGTGCTCGATGGCCGCATCTGATCCGACGAACCCGAAGGCCACCACCGGTGGCGCCACCACCAACGGCACGGGACCGGCCCACACCGCCGGAACCAAGCCGCGCGGTGAGACGGTGCTGCGGGTCGAGAACGTCGTCAAGCACTTCCCGATCACCCAGGGCGTCGTCTTCAAACGGCAGATCGGCGCCGTGAAGGCGGTCGACGGGGTCAGCTTCGAACTGAACCGGGGCGAGACACTCGGGATCGTCGGCGAGTCCGGCTGCGGCAAGTCGACGCTCGCCAAGCTGCTCATGCGGCTGGAGACGCCGACCGCCGGGCGGGCGATGCTCGAAGGCCGGGACATGTTCAAGCTCTCCGGCGGGGAGCTGCGCCGGATGCGCCGCAACGTGCAGATGGTCATGCAGGATCCGTACACCTCGCTGAACCCCCGGATGACGGTCGGCGACATCATCGGTGAGCCGTTCGACATCCACCCCGAGGTCGCTCCCCGGGGCGAGCGCCGGCAGCGGGTGCAGGAACTGCTGGAACTCGTGGGGCTGAACCCGGAGCACATCAACCGGTACCCGCACCAGTTCTCGGGCGGTCAGCGGCAGCGGATCGGAATCGCCCGGGCGCTGGCGCTCAAGCCGGAGATCATCGTCTGTGACGAGCCGGTGTCGGCGCTGGACGTGTCGATCCAGGCGCAGGTGATCAACCTGCTGGAGAGCCTCCAGGACGAGTTGGGGCTGTCGTACATCTTCATCGCGCACGACCTGTCGGTGGTCCGGCACATCGCCGACCGGGTCGCGGTGATGTACCTGGGCAAGATCGTGGAGATCGGCACCGAGGACGAGATCTACGAGCGGCCGACGCATCCGTACACCCAGGCGCTGCTCTCGGCAGTGCCCGTGCCGGACCCGAAGGCCCGGGCCCAGCGTGAGATCATCCGGCTGGACGGCGACGTCCCGTCGCCGGCCAACCCGCCGTCGGGTTGCCGGTTCCGCACCCGGTGCTGGAAGGCGCAGGACATCTGCGCCACCACCGAGCCGCAGCTGGTGCTCCGCGCCGTCGAGCCGCACCCGTCGGCCTGCCACTTCGCCGAACTCAAGCAGCACGTCGTCGCCTGAGCCGTCGATCGGCGAACCGAGTCGCCCCAGCGGCGACAGAGCAGAGAGCCCGGGAACCAGGGGGTGGTTCCCGGGCTCTCGTCTACATGCCCCGAAGACTGCTCGCGATATTCGCCCTGCTGACCGTGGCGGTTCCGGTGGCGGGATGTGGCGCGGACAACCCGACCGCCGCCGATCCGTCGGCGGCGGGCTCGGCGCCGTCCAGCGCGGAGCCGACGACCGGCACCGGACCGGCTAGGCCGGGCGGCCCGGCCGCGACCTGCCCGCCCACCACCTCTGCCACCCCGCTGTCCGAACTCCAGGGCGTCGCGGACGCCGGCAACTCGCTCTGGGCACTGCTGTTCCCACGCGGCCGCGCGGGACTGAACTCCGGCGAGGAAGAGAAGATCGTCTGGCGGATGACCGGGTCGGGTGCCCTCCGCATCCAGGCCACCGGCCCGGACGGGGCGACCATCGAACCCGCCACGGACCCCATCCCGCACCAGAGCAGCTCCTGGAGCAGGCCCGGCGACGAGTGGGGCACCACCTGGAACTTCCCCACCGCAGGCTGCTGGACCGTGCAGGCCAGCCGGGCCGGCGGAGCGACCGGCACCCTCGCCCTGCCGGTCGGCTGACCGGCGCCGCGGGCGCGACGCCGGTCACGATTCTCGGCGACCGGGCACGTGGTGAACCGGTCGCCGAGAATCACGAATCCACCACACCGGGCGGCGGCGGCCGTCAGTGGAAGAAGTGGCGGGTGCCGGTGAAGTACATGGTGATGCCGGCCTCCCGCGCCGCCGCGACGATCTCGTCGTCCCGGACGGACCCGCCGGGCTGTACGACGGCCCGGACCCCGGCGTCGGTCAGCACCTTCAGCCCGTCCGGGAACGGGAAGAACGCGTCGGAGGCGGCAACCGAGCCCCGGGCCCGGTCGGCACCCGCCCGGGACACGGCGAGGTGCGCCGAGTCGACCCGGTTGACCTGCCCCATCCCGACCCCGACGGTCGCCCCGTCGGCGGCGAGCAGGATCGCGTTGCTCTTGACCGCCCGGACGGCCCGCCAGGCGAAGGCCAGGTCGCGGCGTACCGCCTCGTCCGCCGGCTCCCCGGCGGCCAGGGTCCAGGTGGCCGGGTCGTCGCCGGGGGCGTCGACGCGGTCGGCCATCTGCACCAGTACGCCCCCGCTGACCTGGCGCCACTCGGCCGGCAACGGCGACCAGGCGGGAGCCCGCAGCAGTCGGATGTTCTTCTTGCCGGTCAGTACGTCGACCGCGCCGGGCTCGAAGTCCGGTGCCACGACCACCTCGGTGAAGATCTCCGCCACCTGCCGGGCCAGCTCGACCGAGACCGGCCGGTTGACCGCGATCACGCCGCCGTACGCGGAGACGGGGTCGCAGGCGTGCGCCTTGCGGTGCGCCTCGGCCACGTCCGCACCGACCGCGATGCCGCACGGGTTGGCGTGCTTGATGATCGCCACCGCCGGTACGTCGGCGAAGTCGTTCGCGGCCCGCCACGCCGCATCCGCGTCGACGTAGTTGTTGTACGACATCTCCTTGCCGTGCAACTGCTCGGCCTGGGCGAGTCCGGCCGGCGCTGACGGGTCGGTGTAGAGCGCCGCCTGCTGGTGGGGGTTCTCGCCGTACCGCAGGCCGGTCGTCGCGTGCAGGGACAGCCCGGCGTACGCCGGCCACTGGAGGTCCTCCGGGCCCGAGCGCACCGCGAACCAGTTGGCCACGGCCACGTCGTACTCGGCGATGTCGGCGAAGGCCCGCGCCGCGAGCGCCCGCCGCTGCCCCTGGTTGAACCCGCCGTCGGCCAGGGCCGCCAGCACCGACGGGTACGCCGACACCGACGTCACCACCGCCACCGAGGCGTGGTTCTTAGCCGCCGCCCGGACCATCGCCGGCCCACCGATGTCGATCTGCTCGATGCACTGGTCGTCGTCCGCGCCGGACGCCACCGTCTCGGTGAACGGGTACAGATTCGACACCAGCAGGTCGAACGGCGCGATGCCGAGTTCGTCGAGCTGGGCGGCGTGACTGTCGAGCCGCAGGTCGGCCAGCAGCCCGGCGTGCACCTTGGGATGCAGCGTCTTGACCCGGCCGTCCAGCGTCTCCGGGAACCCGGTCAGCGCCTCGACCGGGGTGACCGGCACTCCGGCCCCCTCGATGGTCCCCGCCGTGCTGCCGGTGGACACGATCTCCACCCCGGCGGCGTGCAGGGCCTGGGCGAGTTCGACCAGCCCGGTCTTGTCGTAGACGCTGACCAGCGCGCGCCGGATCGGCCGCCGGCCGTCCGCCGTGGAACTCCTGTCGCTCACTCCGATCGTGACCTTCCTTCCGGTGATCGTCCAGCCCTCCCGGAGCAGTCGGCCGACCTGGGTGACGAGCTGTCGTCGCTCGGCCACCTTGATCCGCTCGGTGAGGGTTTCCTCGTCGTCGTCGCCGAGTACCGGCACCGCCACCTGGGCGATGATCGGCCCGGTGTCGACCCCGGCGTCGACGAAGAACAGGGTGGCCCCGGCGAGCTTGACTCCGTAGCCGAGGGCGTCGCGTGGGCCGTGCATGCCGGGAAAGGCCGGCAGCAGCGAGTTGTGGGTGTTGACGTACCGGTCGCCGAAGGCCGTCAGGAAGTGCGCGCCGACCAGCTTGAGGAACCCTGCGGAGACGACCAGGTCCGGCTGGTGTTCGTCGACGTGCGCGGTGAGGGCGCGGTCCCAGTCCTCCCGGCTCGGGTACGCCGCGACGGAGTCGACGAAGACGGGTACGCCGGCGGCGGTGGCCCGGTCGAGCCCCGCGATGCCGTCGCGGTCGGCGCCGACGGCAACCACCCGGGCGCCGTACGCGGGGTCGGCGCACGCGTCGAGCAGCGCCTGCAGGTTGCTCCCGGAGCCGGAGACGAGGACGACGATGCGGGCTGCCGACACGGGCTCAGTCACCCCCAAACCCTACCGGGCAGGTCAGGCCGGCTCTCCGGGGGCGCGGCCCGGCCTCACGGCACGGCGGCCCGGGCCTCGGCCCCGCGTTCGGCATGTCGGACTCGGGCGGCACCCCAAAGTGGTGTTGATTAGGTACGCTGCCGGACGCTCAGGGCGATGGCCACCCCTCGGACATCGACCCTCGGTAATCCTTTGTAAGCGCTGAGTGCAGTCTCAAGGAGTTCAACACCCATGCAACCCGGCTACCCCTCGCACCCGCCGCAACAGATCAATAACAACATGACGATGTCCATCGTCGCCATCTTCCTGTTCTGGCCGCTCGCCATCCCGGCGATCATGGCCGCCTCGAAGGTGAACCCGCTGCTGCAGCAGGGCAACTATCCCGCAGCGCAGGCCGCCGCGGCCGAGTCCAAGAAGTGGTCGAAGCTCGCCCTGATCATCGGCATCTGCTTGTGGGCGGTCAGTCTCGTGTGCTGCGTCATCAGTGTCATCATCAACGTGAACGCCGCGAACGTCTGACCGGCACCGCCTGTTCAAAGGAGTCTTGTCATGCAGCCCGGCTACCCAGGCCAGGACCCGTACGGGCAGCAACCGTCGGATCCGAACGCACCACAGCACCAGGATCCGTACGGGCAACCACCACAGCCCGGATCGGGACAGCCCTATGGGCAGCCGACCTCAGGACAGCCGTACGGCCAGCCGACCTCGGGACAACCCGCGTACGGGCAGCCGACGTCGGGGCAGCCGTACGGCCAGCCGACGTCGGGACAGCCGTACGGGCAACCGACGTCGGGGCAGCCGTACGGCCAGCCGGCCCCGGGACAGCCCGGGTACGGGCAGCCGCAGTACCAGGACGCGCAGCAGCCGTACCAGGATCCGTACGGCCAGCAGCCGATGCCGGGCCAGCCGTACGGTGCGGCGCCGGGATATCCGGGCGCGGGCTACGCGCCGGTGGGACAGGGACAGAACAACACCCTCGGCCTGATCTCGATGATCGTGGGCATCATCTCGATCCCCGCGGCCTGCTGCGCGATCCTGGGCATCGTGGCGGGCATCGCCGCCATCGTGCTCGGCATCATGGGCCGGGGCAAGGTCAGCAGGGGTGAGGCGAGCAACTCGGGTCAGGTGATGGCCGGTCTGATCTGCGGTGGCATCGGCCTGCTGCTCGCCGTGGCCAACGTGGTGCTCGCCGTCGTGCTGAACGTCAACAGCTTCAGTTACCCGTAACGAACCGCCGCGCGGCGACTTCGCCGGTCGGCACGAGAACAGTCCACCGTGGGGCGCTCCGAGCTTTCGGGGCGCCCCCGGGGCGTTCCGGCCCCCCGGGACGCGTCCGGCGTCAGCTCCGGGCGACGGCCCGGGTGGCAGCGGCGCCGATCAGGGTGCCGATCAGCACGACGACGGTCGCGCCCGCCGCTACCTGTAGGTAGGCCGGGCCGACCTCGGCGAGCCGACCTCCGCCGAGGGGTCCGCCCGACATGAAGGCGGCGCCGCCGAGCACCGCCCCGGCGACCGGTCCGCCGAGCGCCGCCGAGCAGAGCAGCGTGCCCCAGCCGGGTGCCGGCAGGTTCCGGTCGGCGGCCACCCGCATCATCCGCCGGGCGAGCAGCCAGCCCGCGCCCATCCCGGCCAGCACCGGCACGGCCAGTACGGCTCCGCCGACACCACCGAGCGGCCCCTGTGGGAGCCCGGCCAGCAGCGGTACGGCCGGCAGCGCACCGATGGACACCTCCGAGGTACGGACCACCGTGTCCGTGCCGACCGCGAATCCCGGGCCGAGCAGGTAACTGGCGGCCCAGACGGCGGCGTTCGGCGCGTAGCCGAGGCTGACGACGGTGATGCCGGCCTGACCCACGACCCCGGTGTGGTAGGCGCCGATCATGTCGCCGGCCTCGCCGCCCCCGGTGGCCACCGCGAGCCCGGCGGCTCCGGCACCCGCGCCGAGCAGCAGGAAGGCGGCGACCACCCCGGTACGCAGCCCGTGCCGGAGGGCCATCGGAGTACGCCGGGCCAGCACACCCAGGGCACCGGTGGTACGCAACGCGCCGACCAGGGCGGCGAGGGTGCCGAAGGCGGTCAGCGTGCCGATGGCCCGGGGCGCCGAGACGGTGGGCCCGCCGGCACCGAGCAGGAGCGCGGCGAGCCCGCCGAGTGCGCCGTACCCGATCCCGATCGTGCCCGCGACACCGATCGCCCGGCCCATCGTCGGGTGTTCCCGGGCCCGGACCGCACGGCTGACGTGCACGCCGGCCCTGGCCAGTCGCCACGCGGCCAGCATGGCGAGGGCGAGCGGGGCCAGGCCGAGCGGCCCGGCCTCGGTGTGCAGCGGTACGCCGTGCCCGAGCAGCCATCCGGCGAGGCCCAGCCGGGCGGCGCCGACGATCGAGCCGCTCTCCTCGGCGAACTGGGCCACCCCGAGCACGACGGCCACCGGCAGGTACGAGACCACGGCCGCCCAGCAGCTCGCCACCGCGGCGGCGACCAGGAGGGGTGCCCGCCCGGTGCGCCGGCCAGCCGATCTCTGCTTCGGCGCCGGCCGAGGCGGCCTCCGGTCCCGCTCGACGGGCCTGGTACGCGGGGACTCCGGCCGGTCACGCCCGTCCGGCTCCGGACCTTCGACCGGCTCGGTGAGACCGGTCTGCGGAGCGTCGGAACGGCGGGGCCGATCAGGGACGGTGGGTGGCATCAGGGCCTACTCTGGCACGGCGGCGGGTCGGCCGGTTCACGACACCACCGTACGGAGGCCCCGGGCCGGGCGGTACCCGCTGATCCGGCGTACCGACGGCCGCCGGGGCGGTCGGCGTGGGCCGACCACCCCGGGGATGGCTATCGGATCAGTTGCCGGACATGATCTGTCGCATCAGCCGGGCGGTCTCGCTCGGCGTCTTGCCGACCTTCACGCCGACGGCCTCCAGCGCGGCCTGCTTTGCCTCGGCGGTGCCGGCGGAACCGGAGATGATCGCGCCGGCGTGTCCCATCGTCTTGCCGGGGGGCGCGGTGAATCCGGCGATGTACCCGACGACCGGCTTGGTCACGTTGCCCTTGATGAACTCGGCCGCCCGCTCCTCGGCGTCGCCGCCGATCTCGCCGATCATCACGATCGCGTCGGTCTCGGGGTCGGCCTGGAACGCCGCGAGCGCGTCGATGTGGGTGGTGCCGATGATCGGGTCACCGCCGATGCCGACGCAGGTGGAGAAGCCGATGTCCCGCAGCTCGTACATCATCTGGTAGGTCAGGGTGCCGCTCTTGCTGACCAGGCCGATCCGGCCGGAACCGGTGATGTCGGCCGGAATGATGCCCGCGTTCGAGGCACCCGGCGACGCGATGCCGGGGCAGTTCGGCCCGATGATCCGGGTCCGCTCACCCTGGGCCAGGTTGTACGCCCAGAAGGCGGCGGTGTCGTGCACCGGCACACCCTCGGTGATCACCACGGCCAGCGGGATGCCGGCGTCGATCGCCTCGACCACCGCTCCCCTGGTGAACTGCGGCGGTACGAAGATGACGGTGACGTCCGCGCCGGTGCTCGCCATCGCGTCCGAGACGCTGGCGAAGACGGGCAGCTCGACACCGTCGAAGGAGACCTTCTGACCGGCCTTGCGGGGGTTCACCCCACCCACCACGTTGGTGCCGGCGGCCAGCATCCGCTTGGTGTGCTTGGAACCCTCGGAGCCGGTCATCCCCTGGACGATGACCTTTGATTCCTTGGTCAGCCAGATTGCCATCTCAGACCCCCGCAGCCGCGAGCTCGGCGGCCCGCTGGGCCGCGCCATCCATAGTGTCCACCCGCTCGACGAGCGGGTTGGCGGCGCCGTCGAGAATGGCGCGTCCCGCCTCGGCGTTGTTGCCGTCGAGTCGCACCACGAGCGGCTTCTCGACCTTCTCGCCCCGCTCCTCGAGCAGCG
The DNA here is from genome assembly GCF_042658085.1 of Plantactinospora solaniradicis. Classification (NCBI taxonomy): domain Bacteria; kingdom Bacillati; phylum Actinomycetota; class Actinomycetes; order Micromonosporales; family Micromonosporaceae; genus Plantactinospora; species Plantactinospora solaniradicis. The sequence continues at coordinate 226,925 of NZ_JBHSPR010000020.1, forward strand.
CCAGCGCCTGGATGATGCCGTTGGCGACCTCGTCGCAGGCGGTGATGCCGCCGAAGACGTTGACGAACACGCTGCGTACGGAGGGGTCGGACAGGACGATCTCCAGCCCGTTGGCCATCACCGCGGCGCTGGCGCCGCCTCCGATGTCGAGGAAGTTCGCCGGCTTGACGCCGCCCCGCGACTCGCCCGCGTAGGCGACCACGTCGAGGGTGGACATGACCAGGCCGGCGCCGTTGCCGATGATGCCGACCTCGCCGTCCAGCTTGACGTAGTTGAGGTCCTTCTCCTTGGCCCGCTGCTCCAGCGGATCCACCGAGGCCTGGTCCACCAGCGCCTCGTGGTCAGGGTGCCGGAAACCGGCGTTCTCGTCGAGCGTGACCTTCGCGTCGAGCAGGAGCACCTCACCGGACGCCGTCCTGGCCAGCGGGTTGACCTCGACCAGGGTCGCGTCCTCGGCCACGAAGGCCTGCCACAGCCGTACCGCGATCGGCACCACCTGGTCGGCGACGTCGACGGGGAATCCGGCGGCCTCGACGATCTCCCGGGCCTTCGTCTCGTCGACTCCGGTGTTCGCGTCGATGGCCACCTTGGCGACCCGCTCCGGCGTCTCGGCCGCGACCTGCTCGATGTCCATGCCACCGGCGACGCTGGCGATGCAGAGGAAGGTGCGGTTCGCCCGGTCGAGCAGGTAGGAGAAGTAGTACTCCTCGGCGATGTCCGCGGTCACGGTGATCATGACCTTGTTCACGGTGTGGCCCTTGATGTCCATCCCGAGGATGTCGGTGGAGCGGGCCACCGCCTCGTCGGGGCCCTCGGCGAGCTTGACACCGCCGGCCTTGCCCCGGCCGCCGACCTTCACCTGAGCCTTGACGACCACTCGGCCGCCGAGGCGCTCGGCGATCGTACGGGCCTCCTCAGGGGTCGTCGCGACACCGCCGGCGAGCACGGGCAACCCGTGCCGCTCGAACAGCTCACGCCCCTGGTATTCGTACAGGTCCACGATTGCGCGTCCCGTCCCGTCTCCGCGGCGCGCCGTCGCACCGCCGCCAGCGTGTTAATGGGTTGACGCCCGCCATAAGGAACAACAGGCCATCGGCCGCAGCCTAGCGAGGTGACCACGGGGGGCATCCACGTGGGTGCTCGGTGTGCGGTAACGCACACCGGGCGAAGCAGCGGATCACGCAAAAGTCAGCGCGTAAGCCAGACGTCGTGGGCGCCGACGGAACGGCCTGGCCGCACCGTCGGACAAAAGATTTGCCCGGCGGCGTAACCCGGCGTAAAGGACGTCGTTGAGCCTGGTGTCGGAGCGCTGGGGGAGCGCGGCGACGGAGGCGGCCGATGCCCTGTCGGTCGAGGGGTGGCGGCGGGGCATCGCGCATAGAGAGGCCGGACGTGTGAGGGGTGCGTCCGGCCTCTCCCCCATTCCACGTACCGCAGACCGCCCGCGGTCGGAAGCGGAACAGGCGCGCCAGGTGGAACGGGCGCGCAGGTGGAGCGGGGGGACGGGCGGAGTGGTAGGGCCTGCGGTTCAGCCGCCGACCGGCTGACCCACGTTCTTCCGGACCCAGTCCACGATCGAACCGGTGGTGGCCCCGGGCGTGAAGATCTTGGCTACCCCCAGTCGCTCCAGTTCCGGAATGTCCGCGTCGGGGATGATGCCGCCGCCGAAGACGACCACGTCCCCGGCGTCGCGCTCGGCGAGCAACTCCAGTACCCGCCGGAACAGCGTCATGTGCGCGCCGGAGAGCACCGACAGGCCGATCGCGTCGGCATCCTCCTGGATCGAGGTCTCGACGATCTGCTCGGGCGTCTGGTGCAGCCCGGTGTAGATGACTTCCATGCCCGCGTCCCGGAGGGCCCGCGCGACCACCTTGGCACCCCGGTCATGGCCGTCCAGACCGGGTTTGGCGACGACGACCCGGATCCGAGAACTCATCAGCACAACACCTCTCCAGGACACCGCCGGAATTACCTTAACGAACGGTAACCCGGTTGCCGGCCACCCGGAAATCCCCCTCACCGCCACCGCCCGTCGGACTCGGCGAGTCAGCCGGGAAACGCCGCGCCGTCCCCTAAGGGTCCCCGCCGGCAGATTCCCCGACCTCACCACCTCGATCACGGTCCGCTGCACAGAGGGTAACCGAACGCTACTAACGAGGTCGGCCGCAAAAGGTTACGAGATATGGCATTCCATGACGGACACCCGCACAGCTCGTCGGCAATCTGGCGCTGCGACTTGTGGCGGGCCTAGGGGTTGGTTACCGTGGCCCACGGTTGTCATCAGGTCCACGGTCCGGTGACAACGCGGTCAGCCGGAGTTCACCTTGATCATCCGAACACCGGCGACGGTCGCAACACTGACCCGACAACGGAGGGTGTGCGTGCGCCAGCGCCTGTCGTCTGAGCCCGATCGCTATCGAGGGCGACGTCGCGTCCCCACACCCCCGCGCAGCCGTTACGCCGCAGTCGTCACCACCGCGTTCGTCGGAGCGGGCGTCGTCGCACTCGGCGCGGGCGCCCTGCCGGACGCCAAGGCGGTCAGCCCGTCCGCGCTGGCGGATCTGGAGAACGCCGCCGCCACCAGCCAGGACCGGAGCGACCGGGCAACCGACGCCCAGCGCTCCTCCCGGGACGACGAACGCGGCGGCCTGGCGTCCACGCTGGCCGCCGCCCCCGACGTCTGGCGGCTCCCACTGGACGACTACAGCTTCACCTCGCCGTACGGGATGCGGTGGAACAAGCTGCACGCCGGTGTCGACCTGGCGGCTCCCGAGGGCACGCCCTACAAGGCGGTCCACGCGGGCACGGTGATCAAGGCCGGTTGGTTCGGCGGGTACGGCTACTGCGTGATCGTCCAGCACCCCGACGGCACCGAGGCGATCTACGGGAACTCGTCGCGGGTGCTGGTCCAGGAGGGCCAGGAGGTCAAGGCCGGCGAGCAGCTGGGCCTGGTCGGCATGACCGGCCACTCCTACGGCGTACACCTGCATCTGGAACTGCATGTCAACGGCAAGCCGACGGACCCGATCCCCTATCTCCGGGAGCGGAAAGTGGACCTTCAGCTACAGGTCGACGATCCGTACAGCGACGTAGCCGCCTCCTGACTCCGCGTCACGCCGGTTCGCCGCCCAACCCTCACCGGTTGGGCGGTTTTCTTTTGGCCGCTCCTCTGTGAAGTTCCGTTCGCCACACCGACCGGTATGAGCGACGCCACAGCCAGCGGGTCGGGCGTAGCGGTCAACCAGCCCGATTTCCGGCATCGTGCCGGGGTTCCGGCCACTGCTTCCGTCCCTCACCGGGCACCCGACGGCACGGCCCGGCCAGGCCATCGACAAGCATTCTCGGGTCCACACCGCCACCCGAAGGGACCGACCCGTGCCGGAGACCGACCCGAGCAAGCCCGAGGCGATCGAGAGCCAGCACCTCGACGACGGCAGCCGGCGCGCCGGCAGCAGCCAGCCCGACGACAGCGGCCAGCCCGTTGACGGCAGCCGGCTCGCCGACGGCGGGCCCCGGCGCGGGTACGACGCCAGCTCCGCACAACCGGCCCGGCACCGGTCCCGGCGCAGGCTCGCCGGCCGGACTCCGTACCTCGCCGCCGGGCTGGTCGCGCTGCTCGGTCTCGGCGTGGCCGGCGGAGCCGTGGCGATGGCGGGCGGCGCCGACGATCGCGCCGACCGGGTAACGGTGGCGGCGGACGAATCGGCCCGTGCCTCCGCCGCACAGCGCGCGGACCGGTCGGAGCGGGATCCCGCCACCCCCACGCTCGCCCCGACGCCCGTCCCCAGCCCGACCGTCGCGCCCTCGACGAGCAGCCGGCCGCCGGCCGCCAAGGCCGCCCGGTCGGATGGCTCCGCGCCGGCCTCGAAGTCGACCGCGACCCGGCGTACCGCCGGATGGGTCGATCCGATGCCGGGAGCCGAGACGACCTCGTGCTTCGGCCCTCGCTGGGGGACGATGCACGCCGGCATCGACCTAGCGATGCCGGAGAACACCCCGATCCGCGCCGCCGGGGCCGGCACCGTCGTGACCGCCGGCTGGGCCTACACCGGGTACGGCATCTCGGTGGTCATCGACCACGGCAACGGCTACCTGACCCACTACGCCCACCAGAACCGGACCGTGGTGAGCGTCGGCGCCCACGTCGCCGCCGGGGACGTGATCGGGTACGAGGGTGCCACCGGTGATGCCACGGGTCCGCACCTGCACTTCGAGGTGCACAACGGGCTGTGGAACCAGGTCGACCCGGGACCCTGGATGCGGGAGCACGGGGTGGACCTCGGCTGCTGAGCGGCACCGCTGCCGTCCCGACGCCGGGACACGGTTCCGCCCCACCGGTCGACCTGGACTCAACGGGCCAGTGAGATGGCGTTCTTGGCCCGCTCGATCGACTCCTCCGCGGCGGGTCCGCCCGGGTTCTCCGTGGCGAGTGCCTGGTTGAGCTGGACGAACGGGCGCATGCGCTGCTCGTAGCGCAGCAGCGCCGCCCGGTGGTCGCCGGCCGCCGCGCCGAGCTCGTCGGCCAGGATGTAGCCGCCGACCAGGGCGAGGCTGGTGCCCTGGCCGGACAGCGGCGAGGCGCAGTAACCGGCGTCGCCGAGCAGCGCCACCCGCCCCGTCGACCAGGTCTCCATCCGGACCTGCGCCATCGCGTCGAAGTAGAAGTCGGGCGCCTGCCACATCGCCTTCAACAGCCTCGGGATCTCCCAGCGCAGTCCGGAGAGCCGGTCGGCGAGCAGTTGGCGCTGCTGGTCGGTGTCGCGGTAGTCGTAGTGGATCGGCTCGGACTCGAAACCGAGGTTGACCCGCAGTTCGGTGTTGTCCCGTACCGGGTAGATGCCGCAGCCGGCCGTGCCGTCCCGCATCCAGACCTGCCAGTCCGCCAGGTCCAGGAAGTTCTCCGCACGGAAGACCGCCAGGTAGGTGCCGAGGTGGTGCACGAACTCCGTCTCCGGGCCGAAGGCCAGCCGGCGCACCGTGGAGTGCAGGCCGTCGGCACCGATCACGAGATCGAAGGTACGCGGAGCGGCCCGCTCGAACTCGACCCGTACGCCGTGCTCGTCCTGGACCAGCCGGCTGATCGAGTCGTCGAAGACGTACTCGACGTCGGCCCGGGTCAGTTCGTGCAGTTGGTGGGTCAGGTCCTCGCGCAACACCTCGATGTCCGCGCTGTCGAGCCGACCACTGCTCAGAGCCATCTCGGTGGAGCGCATGATCTCGTTGCCGTCGCCGTCGAGCATCGACATGCCCCGCATCCGGGTCCGGACCTGGCGCAGCGCCTCCAGGATGCCCATCCGGTCGACCACGTCCAGCGCCACGCCGCGGATGTCGATGGCCTGCCCTCCGGTACGCGGTGCGGGAGCCCGTTCGACCACGGTGACGGCGAAGCCGTGGCGACGGAGCCAGTACGCCAGTGCGGGACCGGCGATGCTGGCTCCGGAGATGAGAACGCTGTCCATCAAAGCCTCCTGATACGTTGTATGTGCGTCCCAATGTACGGCGTACATTCAGCCTCCGCAACAGGCAATATCCCTGTTCCTGTACTAGGACAGTATCCATGTCAGGCGTTCGGTCCGGTAGCATCTGTACTAGGACAGAGAGGGAGGTGAGCGGTGGCCGCCACAACCGAGCCGCCCTACCTGCGCATCGTCAGGGACATCCGTCGACGCATCGCCGAGGGGGAACTCCGGCCCGGTGACCGGGTGCCGTCGACCCGGCAGATCGCCACCCAGTGGGGCGTCGCCCTCGCCACCGCCACCAGGGCGCTCACCACGCTGAGCCAGGACGGCGTCGTACGGGCCCAGCCCCGGGTCGGCACCGTGGTCGCCGCCCCGGACACGGAGCCGGAACCGAGCCGGAACCGGCGACGCGCCACCCCGAACCCCACTCAGTCGACCGAACCCGAACTGACCCGCGAACGCGTCGTCGGCGCCGCCATCGGAATCGCCGACGCCGAGGGGCTGGAGGCGCTCTCGATGCGCGGGGTCGCGGCCCGGCTCGGCGTGGCCACCATGTCGCCGTACCGCTACGTGCACAGCAAGGACGAGTTGACGCTGCTGATGGCCGACGCGGCGTACGGGGAGCGGGGCTATCCCGAGCCGGCGCCGGCCGGCTGGCGGGCCCGGCTGGAGCTGGGCGCGCGCACGTTGTGGGAACTGCACCAGCGCCATCCCTGGCTGGCCCAGCTCAGCCCGCTCACCAGGCCACTGCCGCTGCCCAACCTGATGGTGCACGGCGAATGGGTGCTCGCCGCCCTGGACGGCCTCGGTCTCGACCCGGCCACCATGCTCGACCTGAACATCCTGATCTACAGCTTCGTGCAGGGTCTCGCCACGAACCTCGAACGGGAGGCCCAGGCCAGGGCCGCCACCGGCATCTCCGAGGAGGAGTGGATCGACGGCCAGGCTCCGGCGATCGACGCACTGGCCAGCTCCGGTAACCACCCGACCTACGTCAAGGTGCTGGACAGCTTCGCCCGGACCGGGTACGACCTCGACCTCGACCGGCTCTTCGAGACCGGTCTGCGGGCCCTGCTCGACGGTTTCGCCGTACTGGTGCAGGAGCGGGCCGGGCAGCGCCCCGGGTCGGCCGGCTGAGCCGGGCCCGGCACCGGGGCGGTGCCGGGTGGGTCAGAGCTTGTCGATCGGCGCGTGCCGCAGGACGAGCCAGAGCGTCTGGTCGCCGAAGTCGATCTGCGCCCGAGCGCCCGGACCGTGCCCCTCGACCGCGAGCACCCGGCCGAGGCCGTACCGCTGGTGGTTGACCCGGTCCCCGACCACGACCTTCGGCGCCTGCGGCAACTCGCTCGCCGTGGTCAGCCGGCTGCCGTCCACACCGAGTCGCTGGGCGAGCTGCTGGGCCCTGGGCGTACCCCCGGCGAAGCCGCCGCCCCGGAACCCGCCGGACCGGTCCACGGACCCGGACCGGCCACCGACACCGCCGCCGGTGCCCGACCACGAGGTGTACGCGGCCCCGGTGCGCTCCCAGCGGACGAGGTCCTCCGGCAGCTCGTCGACGAACCGGGACGGCGGGTTGTAGGAGGGCTGGCCCCAGGCCGACCGGGTGACCGCGCGGGACAGGTAGAGCCGCTGCCGCGCCCGGGTGATCCCGACGTACGCCAGCCGGCGCTCCTCCTCCAGCTCGCGGGTGTCTCCGAGCGCACGCAGGTGCGGGAAGACGCCGTCCTCCAGGCCGGTCAGGAACACCACCGGGAACTCCAGGCCCTTGGCGGTGTGCAGCGTCATCAGGGTGACCACGCCCTGGTGGTCGGGGTCGTCCGAGGGAATCTGGTCGGCGTCGGCGACCAGCGCGACCTGCTCCAGGAAGCCGGCCAGGGTCGCACCGGCGTCCCCCTCCTCGGCCAGCGCCTCCACCCGCTCGGTGTACTCCCGGGCGACGCTGACGAGCTCCTGGAGGTTCTCGACCCGCCCCGCGTCCTGCGGGTCGAGGCTCTCCTCCAGCTCGCTGAGGTAGCCGGAGCGGGTCAGCACCGCCTCCAGCACCTCCTCCGGCAGCGCCGTGGCGGCCAGCTCGCGCACCTCGTCGAGCAGGGTGACGAACTCGGCGATCGCGTTCGCGGACCGGGTGGAGATGCCCGGCGCCGCAGACGCCCGGCGCAGCGCCTGGCCGAACGAGATCCGGTCCCGGGTCGCGAGCGCCTCCACGCAGGCCTCGGCGCGGTCGCCGATGCCCCGCCGGGGGGTGTTGAGGATGCGCCGGATGCTCACCGTGTCGTCGTCGTTTACCACGGCCCGCAGGTAGGCCAGGGCGTCCCGGACCTCCTTGCGCTCGTAGAACCGCACCCCGCCGACGACCTTGTACGGCAGCCCGACCCGGATGAACACCTCTTCGAAGACCCGGGACTGGGCGTTGGTGCGGTAGAAGACGGCCACGTCACCCGGGCGGGCCTCGTCGGCGTCACAGAGCCGGTCGATCTCCCGGCCCACCCAGTCCGCCTCGGCGTGCTCGGTGTCGGCGACGTAGCCGACGATCTGCTCCCCCGCGCCCTCCTCGCTCCACAGCCGCTTCGGCTTGCGCGAGGTGTTGTTGTCGATCACCGCGTTGGCCGCGTTCAGGATCGTCTGGGTCGACCGGTAGTTCTGCTCCAGCAGGATGGTCCGGGCGTCGGTGAAGTCCCGCTCGAACTCCAGGATGTTCCGGATCGTGGCGCCCCGGAACGCGTAGATCGACTGGTCGGCGTCGCCGACCACGCACAGCTCGGCCGGTTCGATCCCGGCCGTGCCGCCGACCAGCTCCTTCACCAGCGTGTACTGCGCATGGTTGGTGTCCTGGTACTCGTCGACGAGGACGTGCCGGAAGCGCCTGCGATAGCTCTCCGCGACGTGCGGGTGCGACTGGAGGAGATGCACCGTCGCCATGATCAGGTCGTCGAAGTCCAGCGCGTGCGCCTCGACGAGCCGCTGCTGGTAACGGGTGTACGCCTCGGCGAGCGCCCGCTCGTTCGGCCCGCTCGCCCGGGCGGCGAACGTCTCCGGATCGACCAGCTCGTTCTTCAGGTTGGACACCTGGGCGGTCAGTCCCCGGGCCGGGTAGCGCTTCGGGTCCAGGTCGAGTTCGCGGGTGACGAGCTGCATCAGCCGGCGCGAGTCGTCGGCGTCGTAGATCGAGAAGGTCGACTTCAGCCCGGCGTGCTCGTGCTCGGCCCGGAGGATGCGTACGCAGGCCGAGTGGAAAGTCGAGACCCACATCAACCGGGCCCTGGGCCCGACCAGCGCGGAGACCCGGTCCTTCATCTCCCCGGCCGCCTTGTTGGTGAAGGTGATCGCGATGATCTCCCCGGGATGCACGTCCCGGGCGGCGAGCAGGTATGCGATCCGGTGGGTGAGCACCCGGGTCTTGCCCGAGCCGGCACCGGCCACGATGAGCAGCGGTGAGCCCGAATGGGTCACCGCGTCCCGCTGGGGCCCGTTCAGCCCGTCCAGCAGTGCCTGTGGGTCGAGGCCCGACGGGCGGCGCCGGGGCGGATCCTGGGTCGGCGGGACGTGGGGCGGCGGGGGTTCGAAGAGAGCATGCATCGCCTGGCGAGTCTATGCCGCCGGGCGGACAACCCACGCCTCCGCTCGCCGCATCCGACGGCCCCGGAATCGGTCGGGTTCCTGGGCAATGTCGCCCCAGGATCGCCAAGGCGCTTGCCAAGGGCACCGCTGGCTGGGCATACTCAGGCCGTGATCCATCAGGCGCTGCCTTACTTTTACTACGGCTCCGGGAGTCCGGCAGCCGTGGGTCGCGCCTGAACATGACCTACGAAAAGCCCCGGGCTCCTGGAGCCCGGGGCTTTTCGCATCCGGATCCGGGCACCGGGGACCTATCTCCCAAGGAGGACCCCATGGCGGCAGAGGTCGCAGAGCAGTCCATCGAGGCGACCGGCGCCGACGTCCCGACCGGGACGGGTGAGCCGGACGCCGCGCAGCGCATCCTCGGGCTGCGGGAGCGGATCAACGAGATCGACCACGAACTGATCGCCCTCTGGCAGGAGCGTGCCGCCCTGTCCCAGCAGGTCGGCAGGACCCGGATGGCCTCCGGTGGCACCCGGCTCGTACTGTCCCGCGAGCGCGAGATCCTGGACCGGTTCCGGGAGGCGCTGGGCGCGGACGGCACCCAGCTCGCCCTCCTGCTGCTGCGGGCCGGACGCGGCCCGCTCTGAGCCGCCGCCGGGCCGGTTCTCGCCACGACAGCGCCGGACCCGGCAGCTCTCGCCACGACAGCGCCAGACGCGAGCCCGGGACGCCGGCCGCATGGATGACGGCCCGCGCCCCGGGCAATGAGGAGGCGTTCTACTTTCACCGGTGGTCTGGCCGGGTCAGGCCCACCACCGGCGCCTGAGCGGTCTACTCGACCGCGTGCACCACGTCCCGCTCCTCCGCGAAGTGGCAGGCGCTCGGGTGTGCGGAGCTGTCCCGCACCGTCAGCGCCGGCTCCTGCTCGGCGCAGATGTCCTGCGCCTTCCAGCACCGGGTACGGAACCGGCAACCCGACGGCGGGTTGGCCGGCGACGGGACGTCACCCTCCAGGACGATCTGGTCCCGCTGTCCGCGCAGCGTCGGGTCCGGCACCGGCACCGCCGAGAGCAGCGCCTGGGTGTACGGATGCGTCGGCCGCTCGTAGATCTCGTCCTCGACACCGAGCTCCACGATCTTGCCCAGGTACATCACCGCGACCCGGTCGGCGATGTGCCGGACCACCGACAGGTCGTGCGCGATGAAGATGTACGACAGCCCCAACTCGTCCTGGAGCCGCTCCAGCAGGTTGATCACCTGCGCCTGGATCGACACGTCCAGCGCCGACACCGGCTCGTCACAGACGATGATCTCCGGCTTGAGCGCCAGCGCCCGGGCGATTCCGATCCGCTGCCGCTGACCGCCCGAGAACTGGTGCGGATACCGGTTGATGTGCTCCGGGTTCAACCCGACCAGATCCAGCAGCTCCCGGACCCGCTCCTTCCGCTCGCCCCGGGGAGCGACCTCGGGGTGGATGTCGAACGGCTCACCGATGATGTCGCCGACCGTCATCCGGGGGTTGAGCGAGGTGTACGGGTCCTGCAACACCATCTGGATGTTGCGACGGGCCCGCCGCAGCTCGGCGCCGCGCAGCCGGGTCATGTCCTGCCCACGCACGTTGATCGAGCCGCTGGTCGGCTTCTCGAGCCCGACCAGCAACTTCGCGAGCGTCGACTTGCCGCAGCCCGACTCCCCCACCACACCGAGGGTCTCGCCCCGGCGCAGTTTCAGGTCGACGCCGTCCACGGCGCGTACCGCACCGATCTGGGTCTGAAAGACGATGCCCCGGGTGATCGGGAAGTGCTTGACCAGGCTGCTGGTCTCCAGCACCACATCCTTAGCTTCCGGCTGGCTCATCGCCCACCACCTCCGTCCAGAAATGGCAACGCGCGGTCCGGGCCGGCGCCACGTCGTACTGCTGGGGTGGCGGGTCGGCCCGACAGACGTCCCGGGCGTACGCACAGCGCGGATGGAACGGGCAGCCGGCCGGGATCCGGAGCAGGTTCGGCGGCAGGCCCTTGATCACATTGAGCTGCTGACCCTTCATGTCCAGCCGCGGAATCGACTCCAGCAGAGCCTTGGTGTACGGATGTGCCGGCCGGGCGTAGATGTCCAGGACCGGCGCCTCCTCGACCACCTTGCCGGCGTACATCACCGAGATCCGGTCGGCGACGTCGGCGACCACGCCCATGTCGTGCGTGATCAGGATCAGGCCCATGTTCCGTTCGCGCCGCAGTTCGGCGAGCAGGTTCATGATCTGCGCCTGGACCGTGACGTCGAGCGCCGTGGTCGGCTCGTCCGCGATCAGCACCTTGGGATCCAGCGCCAGCGCCATCGCGATCATCACGCGCTGCCGCATACCGCCCGAGAACTGGTGCGGATAGTCGTTGATCCGCTGCTTGGCGGCAGGGATCTTGACCAGGTCGAGCAACTCGATCGACCGCCGCCGCGCGTCCTGCCGGGACGTTCCACGGTGGACCCGGAACAGCTCGGCGAGCTGGTAGCCGACCGAGAAGACCGGGTTCAGCGCGGAGAGCGCGTCCTGGAAGATCATCGCGATGTGGTTGGCCCGCACCTTGCGGCGCTGCTCCTCCGGCAGCTTCAGCAGGTCGACACCCCGGTACCGGATGGCACCCTTCGTGACGAAGCCGGGCGGCGAGTCGAGGATGCCCATGATGGCCTGGGCCGTCACGGACTTGCCACATCCGGACTCACCCAGGATCGCCAGCGTCTCCCCCGGGTCGAGATGGATGTCCACCCCGTTGATCGCCCGGGCCACGCCGGCCTGGGTACGGAATTCGACGTGCAGATTCTCGACGTCCAGCAACCGGGCACTGGAATCCAGTCCGGGCAGGACGTCGATCTCGGCTTTGATATCGGTCATGGATGAGCTCACCGCAGCCTCGGGTCGAAGGCGTCGCGGATCGCGTCGCCGAGCATGATGAACGCCAGCACGGTCAGCGCCAGGAACACCGACGGCCAGACCAGCGGCCGGGCGGTCTCCGTCACGTACGGCGCCGACTCCGAGATGGCGATACCCCAGGAGATCGCATCGCCCTTGAGGCCCACACCGAGGAACGTCAGCGTGGCCTCGGTGGCGATGTTGACGCCCAGCAGGATGGTCAGCACCACCACGAACGGCGCGGAGGCGTTCGGCAGGATGTGCCGGATCATCAACCGGCCGGGTCCGGCACCCAGCATCCGGGCCGCCGCGACGTAGTCCTGGCTCTTGGCCGAGATGACCGACGACCGCATGATCCGGGCACCGGTGGTCCAGGTGATGAAGCCCAGGGTGAGCGCCACGGCCCAGAAGCCGGAGTCGTTCGGGTCGGAGGAGAGCCGGCGCGCCAGCACGATCGCGGCGAGCAGGGTGGGTATACCCAGCACGATGTCGATACCGCGAGCCAGCAGCGCGTCCACCCAGCCGCCGAAGTAACCCGCCGCCATGCCCACGATCAGACCGATCAGGCCGGCGATGGTGGTGGCGATCAGGCTGATCAGCACCGAGTTACGGGCACCGTAGATGGTGCGGGCGTAGACGTCACAGCCCTGGAAGTCGTACCCGAAGAGCGCAGCGCCGCTCGGGCCCTGGTGCTGGCGGGCCAGCGCGCAGGATCCCGGGTCGGTCGAGGTGAACAGGCCGGGGACGGCCGACATGAGGACCACCAGCACGACCAGGACGGCGGCCGTCCAGAAGATCCAGTTGCGTCGCAGGTCCTCCCAGGCGTCTCCGGTGAGACTGCGCGGTTTCTCGTGCCCGCTCTCGGGTGACACCGGCACGCCGACGGCCGTGGGGACCTCGGCCTGGGTCACAGATTCGATGTTGCTCATCGGGTGCCTCGCTTACTCATGCCGCCACCTCGCTGCGCTCGGCGCCGCCATGAGGCACACACACGCTGAGCTGACTGATTCGTGCGCTTCGCTTACTCATAGCGGATCCTCGGGTCAAGAACCGCGTACAACAGATCGACCACCAGGTTGACCACCAGGAAGACGATCACCAGGATGCTGACGAAGCCGACGACGAGCGGGCCGTCCTCCGTACGGATCCCACGCACCAGCATGAACCCGACGCCGGGGATATTGAAGACACCCTCGGTGACGATCGCCCCGGCCATCAGGTTGCCGAGGTCCACACCGATCAGGGTCACGACCGGGATCAGCGAGTTACGCAGCACGTGCACGCCGATCACCCGCCGGTTGGCGAGGCCCTTGGCCCGCGCGGTACGGACGTAGTCCGAACGCAGGTTCTCCGCCACCGAGGCCCGGGTGACCCGGAGCTGGGTGGCAATCACCAGGCTGCTCAGTACGAACGCCGGCAGTACGAGAGCGAACCATCCTGAATCGGCGCCGGCCGTGGCCGGAACCCACTGCAACCGCATTCCGAAGATGAGCTGTGCCAGCGGCGCCAGCACCACGATCGGCATCGAGAGCAGCAGCAGGGTGATGACCAGCGTCGTGGTGTCGAAGACGCCGCCGCGCCGGATGCCGGAGACGATGCCGGCGGTCACGGCGACGAGCACCGCGATGATGATCGCGAAGAGCGCCAGCCGGATGGTCGTCGGCCAGGCCTGCTCCATCATCTCCACGATGGGCCGGTTGGTCAGCGAGATGCCGAAATCGCCGGTCAGCAGGCCCTTCATGTAATAGCCATATTGGAGGATAAACGGGTCGTCGAGGTGATACCTTTCGGTGAGCGCCTGCCGGACGTTCTCCGGAAGTGGTCGCTCACCCGCCAGCGCCTGGAGCGGGTCGCTCTGGTTGGCGAACATCAGCGCGTACACGATGAAGGTGGCCCCGAAGAACGTCAGGACCCCCTGCAGCAGGCGCCGCACGAAGTAGCGGAACATATCTCAAGTCCTTCGCAAGACGAGCATCGGCAACTGCCTGAGGGGCAGCCGGACCGCGATGGGACGGTAGCGACCGCAGCCTCACCAGACCCGGGTCGGGTTGGTGAGGCTCGCACGGACGGTCCGGTCTGCCCTGGGCTGGCCCGGTCGACCGGACCGTCCGTCGCTTGGCGCGATCAGGTCAGCTCGTGGCCTCGATCTTCAGGATCTCGACCTTCTGGAACTTGTCGACCTCGACGTTCTTCACCCGCTCGGAGTGGCCGAAGACGTTCTGGCCGAGCCGCAGCGGGATGACCGGCATGTCGCGGGCCAGGATGTCCTCGGCCTGCTGCCACAACTTGATGGCCTCTTCCTGGGTCGGCGCGGCCGAACCCTGCTTGACCAGGTTGTCGAACTCCGGGTTGCTGTAACCGTAGTAGTTCGACGAACCACCGGTGCCGTACAGCGGGCCCAGGTAGTTCTCCATCAGCGGGTAGTCCATGATCCAGCCGAGCCGGATCAGGCCCACCGGCTCCTTGTTCTCGACCTTGGTCAGCAGGTCGGCGAACTTCGGCTCACCCGTACCGACACAGTCCACGCCCAGGTTGGCCTTGAGCTGGTTGCAGGTCGCGTCGACCCACGCCTTGTGGCCACCGTCGGCGTTGTACGTAATCTTGATCTGCTTCGGGCCGCCCGCGGCGTCGTACGCCGTCTTCGCCTTGGCCGGGTCGTAGGTGCAGGCCTCGCCGCAGCTGTTCTCGCGGTAGCCGGCCACCGCCGGGGAGACGAACGACGTCGCCGGGGTCTGCGAGCCCCGGAAGATGCTGGTGGTTATCTCCTCGCGGTTGATCGCCATGGAGATCGCCTTACGCACCTCGACCTTCGCGAACTCCGGCTGGAACGTCGGGAAGCCGACGAACTGGAAGACGGAGTTCGGGCTGGTCTTGAAGCGGTCGCCCAGATCGGTCGGCGCGCTGGCCAGGTTCTCGATCGGGATCTGGGTGACGACGTCCAGGCCACCGCCCATCAGCTCGGCGTACTGGGCCGTCTGCTCCTGGAAGATGCGGTAGTTGACGCCACCGACCTTCGGCTTGTCGCCGGGGAACGCGTCGTAGGCCTCGACCTCGACCTTGGCGTCGTGCTCCCACTTGCCCTTCATCTTGAAGGGGCCGTTGCCGATCGGAGCCTGCTCGAAGTCCTCCTTGAGCACACCCTCGGACTGCCACGCCGCCGCCGGCAGCGGGTAGAAGGTGGTGTAGCCCATGACCGAACGCCAGCCGGAGAACGGCTCGCTCAGCGTCACGGTGAAGGTCAGCTCGTCGACCTTCTTCAGCCCCGTGAGGGTCTTCGCGACCGGGTCCGGTGCCTTCTGCGGGCCGTCGTCGTCCGGGTCCTTGGACTGCAGGTCCTTGTAGCCTTCGACCCGCTCCAGGAAGTACGAGCCGCCGTTGCCGTTCGGGCCGTACGCCGCGTGGTTCCAGGCGTTGATGTAGTTGTCGGCGCCGACCTTCTCGCCGTTGTGGAAGGTGTAGCCGTCCTTCAGCTTGATCGTCCAGACCTTGTTGTCCGTCGACTCCACCGACTCGGCGGCAACCAGGTACGGCTTGTTGTCGGCGTCGAAGTCGACCAGCGGGCTGAAGAGTGCGGCCAGCACCTCCGCACAGTTGGACTCGGTGCAGTTGGAGGGGAGCATGTGCTGCGGCTCGCCGATGCCGATCGAGATCACCGCATCAGCGGCCTCGGTCTCATCTCCGCCGCCACCGCAGCCTGCCGCCAACAACATTATGGCGGTCGCGCCGACCGCCATCTTTAACGGGAATTGCCCGCGCATGAGTAGAGCCTCCTCAGGGCGCTCACGAGGGACTGTGAGGTGACTGACACTGTGACACTG
Organism: Plantactinospora solaniradicis; assembly: GCF_042658085.1. Classification (NCBI taxonomy): domain Bacteria; kingdom Bacillati; phylum Actinomycetota; class Actinomycetes; order Micromonosporales; family Micromonosporaceae; genus Plantactinospora; species Plantactinospora solaniradicis. The sequence goes on from NZ_JBHSPR010000020.1 coordinate 242,662, forward strand.
AGCTGCCTAGCGCGGAAAGGTGCCGTTATCAACCCGTTAGTTGCCGGCAATGTTTCACACCTGTGGACCGGCCCGGCCGACGGCGCCGCGCCACGAAGGTGAGCAGCCAAAACGTCACCCGACCCGAGGGCCGTGGAGGCCGCGTCGGACGCTCATTGTGACCTATCCCGCGTCGGTACGCGCGCTCTCCGATGTCAAGCGAGTACTTGCCGTATCTGGCCATCTGGACGATGTGGACGTCGGTGCGGGGGGCACCCGGGGCAGCACGATACTCATCGTCATCGATGTAATGTACCTGATCGTCACCGAATCGACACCGATGGCTCCGAAAACAGGTGGGCCCGCACCCGCCTACTCAGACCGGTGCGGGCGTACTCAGACCAGACGGCGGTCGGCGGCCCAGCGGGACAGCTCGTACCGGTTGGACATCTGAAGCTTGCGCAGCACGTTCGACACGTGCGTCTCCACCGTCTTGATGGAGATGAACAGCTCCTTGGCGATCTCCTTGTAGGCGTATCCCCGGGCGAGCAGCCGGAGCACCTCCCGCTCCCGGTTGGTGAGCTGGTCCAGCTCCGGGTCGGCGACCGGGGCGTCCGGCCGCGAGGCGAAGGAGTCCAGCACGAACCCGGCCAACCGGGGACTGAAGACCGCGTCACCGTCGGCGACCCGACGGATCGCGGCGGTCAACTCGTCGGGCGAGATCGTCTTCGTGACGTACCCCCGGGCGCCGGCCCGGATCAGCCCGATCACGTCCTCGGCCGCGTCCGACACGCTGAGCGCCAGGAACCGGACCTCCGGACGGGTACGCCGAACCGCCTCGAGCACCGCCCGGCCACCTCCGTCGGGCATGTGCACGTCGAGCAGCACCACGTCCGGCTCGGTGGCGGCGATCCGGGTGACCGCCTCGGCAACCGTGCTGGCCTCGCCGATCACCTCGACGTGCGCGCCCAGCTCGGCCCGTACGCCGGCCCGGAACATCGCGTGATCGTCGACGAGGAACACCCGCAGCCGCCGTGGCTCGGGCGTGCCGTCCTGCGCCGGCTCCGTCGTCTCGACCATGGTTGTTACCTGTCCTTCCCTGGTGGTGTGCCCTCCCGCGGAATGGGCAGGAAGAGTCGCACCTCGGTGCCGTCGCCTGGCGTACTGCGGATCTCGGCCCGCCCACCGTGCCGCTTCATCCGTCCGATGATCGAGCCGCGTACGCCGTGCCGGTGGTCCTCCACCGTAGCCAGGTCGAAGCCCGCTCCGCGATCGCGGACGAAGACACTCACCTGTTCCGGCTCGACCTCGGCGTACAGCGACACGGTCTCGACCTTGGCGTGCCGCGCCGCGTTGACCAGCGCCTCCCGGGCGGCGGCGACCAGCGCGCCGACCCGCTCGTCCGTTTCCCGGTCACCGACGACCACCGCCTCGACGGTGATCGCGAACGTGTCCTCCACCTCGGCGGCGGCCTGTTCCAGGGCCGCGGCCAGCCGCTCGGTGGGCGATCCGGCGGGCTTGTACAGCCAGCTCCGCAGTGATCGTTCCTGACCACGGGCGAGCCGCTGGACCGTCTTCACGTCGGCCGCGTTGCGCTGGATCAGGGCCAGGGTGTGCAGCACCTGGTCGTGGACCATGGCGGCGAGTTCGGCCCGCTCCTGCTCCCGGATCCGCCCCTCCCGCTCCGCCCTCAACTGGTTGTACGTCCGCCAGAGCACCGGAGCGGCCACCACGCCGACGCCGGCGAGCGCGACCAGGGCGAAGATCACCCCGTTGATCACCGCGTCGAAGTTCCCCTGCGGCCGGTACACCGCGACCACACCGATCAGGCCGACCGCGACCAGGACCCCGCCGCCGATGAACCGCAGGATGAACGCGCGCCGGTCGCTCTCCTCCACCACCGCGCCGAGCCACGGCACCGGCAGTGACTCGCTCCACTGCCACCGGCGCTCGGGAGCGGACTGATGCCAGATCACGCCGGCACCGACGGCGATGATCGAAACCAGCCAACCGGCCGTTCCGGCCACCCCGTCGGACTTGAAGATCACGACCTCGACCAGGATCACCGCGAGGCCGATGGCCACGAACGGGAGCAGCTGGAAGACGTTGCGCCGAGGTGGCGGCTCGGTCCCGCCCGGCCGGGGCGGCACGACCGCCCAGAACGCCGCGTAGAGCAGCAGGCCCAGCCCGCTGAACCCGAGCAGCAGAACGAACGCGATCCGCACCCACACCACCCGGATGCCCAGATGCCAGGCGATGCCGGAGGCCACGCCGGCGACCATGCGGTGGTCGCGGGCGCGGTAGAGCCGGGGTGACTCGGTGGCGGTAGGGATCGGATGCTCCTCGTCGTGACGGGTGACGGTGGCCGGCGGCCGGCCCCGGGGACTACCCCCGCGACAGCCCTGGCACCGACGCTTCGATGGTCACACGCGGTCCCCGTCGACAGCCATGGGGACTCCCCGGACATCGCGTACCAGATATCTCAGGGTGGGCTCAGGGTTGGCGCCTGAGGCCGGGCGACCAGCGACGGCGCAGGATCGAACCATGACCGACGATGCTGCCGCCACGCGCGGAACGCCTGGTCCGGAGGGCGGCCCCGACCGAGCGGACAGCGCCGGCCGAGCCACCGGCCCCGACCGGGCGGACGAACACCCCACGCTGGCGAACGAACAACCGACTCTCGCGGACGAACACCCGACGCTGGCGAACGAACACCCCGGCCCGGTCGACGACGAGCGCCGGGCAGACGAGCCCAGAGCGCACGACGAGCCCAGAGCGCACGACGAGCGCCCGGCGCCGCCCGGTCAGGTCGGCGCGGGTGCCGGATGGGCCGAGACGCCGCCGGCACCGCCACCGGGGCCCGACTGGACGCCGCCACCGTCGTCGGGATCAGGCGGAACGCCCCCACCCGGGGCGGGCTGGACGCCGCCGCCGGGACCGGGCGGGACGCCACCACCGGGACCGGGCAGCATGCCACCGCCGGGATTCGGGTTCACCCAGCGGTACGGGCTCGTCCGCCCGAGCCAGGGGCGCTATCTCGCGGGCGTCTGCGCCGCGATCGGGCGGGCCACGAACAGCGACCCGATCCTCTGGCGCGTCCTTCTCGCCGTACTGGGCTTCTTCGGTGGGATCGGCATCCTGGTGTACCTCGCCGCCTGGCTGATCATCCCGTCCGAGGGCGACACCGCGTCTCCCGTGGAGTCGATGCTGGGCCGGGGCCGGTCGAGCATGTCCCCGGTCACCGTGCTCGTGCTCGGCATCCTCGTCGCCCTGATGTTCGGCTTCATCGTCACCGACGCCTTCCGGGCGGTCCTGCTCGGCGCGGCCGTGCTGATCGGCGGCGCGTTACTGCTGCACCGGGACCCGAACCGGGCCGGCTCGGCTTGGCAACCGGGGGCCGGTGGCGGGCCGCCACCGCCGACGGGTCCGCCGGCCGGTTACCCGCCGCACCCCAGCCAGCCGTACCCGCCTGCCACGCCCGGGGCCGGATACCCCGGCTGGTACGCGCCAGCGGCGTCCACGACCGCTCCGAGCGGCTCCGTCGGGCAGCCCGTACCGACACCGGCGGCGGCACCACCACCTCCGCCGGCCTGGCCCACCGGGTACGCCCCGGCGGCGCCGGCCGCTCCCTCGCTGGGCGTACCGACCACTCCCACCGGCTACCGCCCCCCGTTCGCGCCGCACGGCCCGTACGCCGCCGGAGCCCGGCCCGCGCCCACGCCCGCACCCGCACCGGCCCCCAAGACGAAGCAGCCGAAACGGCCCCGCGAGCGGTCCTCGCTGGGCGCCGCCACCTTCTCCATGATCTTCGTGGCGGTCGGTCTCGTCGCGATCCTGGACCTGACCAACCTGGTCCGGGTGATGCCGTCCACCTACTTCGCCGCCGTCCTGGTGACCATCGCCCTCGGGCTGCTGGTCGGCGCGTGGTTCGGCCGGGCCCGCTGGCTCATCGCCCTCGGACTGGTCGCGGCGTTCGCCCTGGGCATCTCGACGGTCGCCGAGTCGTACAAGAGGGTCCGCAGCGAGGAGGACGTGGTCTGGGCCCCGGCCAGTTACGAGGTGATGGCCGACCGCTACGAGACCAGGTTGGGCAACGCGACCCTGGACCTCACCCGGTTGGATTTCGCCGGCCATGACGCCAAGGTGAGCGTGGAGGTCAACCTCGGCGAGGTGAAGGTGATCCTGCCGCCGCACGTCGACGTGACCGTGCAGGTCGACGTGAACGCGGGCGACGCGTACATCCTGGGCCACCGGTACGGCAATTTCCCCGGCACACAACGGGAAGTGACCGACTACGGCGAGGACGGGGCCGGTGGCGGCCGGCTGCTGCTCTCCCTACAGATCAACGCGGCAACCGCGGAGGTGACACGATGAAGGCGCACCGTACCGACGGGGTGTCCCTGACATTCGCCCTGATCTTCCTCGGCGTCGCGGCCTGGTGGCTGTTCGCGCAGCTCACCCAGCTCGCGCTACCGGCGGTCGGCTGGCTGCTCGCCTCGGCCCTGATCGCGATCGGCGCACTGGGGCTGGTCGGTGCCCTGCGCTCCAACCGGTCCGGGCGGCGGCAGGCGACCCAGCCGGAAGGCACGACGACCACGGAGCCCTCCGCCGCGTCGACCACGCGGGGGGCCGACATCTCGACGCCGGACGCCGACATCTTCGGCGCCGGAGCGGTCGATGCCCCCACCAGGGAGTTCGACCGGCCCGGTGTCGACGAACCGAGCACGGTAGCGCTCGACCGGCCCACCGCCGACCTGTTCGACCGACCCCGGGACCGGACCGGGGACCCCGGCGGCTCCGACCGGGGCGAGGAGCGGCGTCCGTGATCGATGCGGCTCGGTCGGACGATGCCTAAACTGGCCGGCGGAGGTTTCCACCTCCGCCGGCCGATCCCGACAGGCGGTCGGAAACCGCCCCGCCGCGCAGCCTCCGTCGTCATCGGCACCGCGTAGCCTGCGTCGGTATCGGCAGCCGTCCGTCCTGACCTCGCGAGGAGCCCGCCCGACATGACCCAGTCCCCCGCCGTACGCAGCACCGGTTCCGGCCGTCCGGTCCGCGTCGGCGAGCGCGCCGCCCGCGTCCTCACCACCGAGATGTCCCGGCACCACGGTCCGAAGACCACCCTGCTGGTCGGGGCGGCCACCGACTCACCCGTGCTGGCCGCGTCCGTCGACGCGCTACTGCCCGGCGACGCGCTCACCGTGGTACCGGCGGACGCGCTCGCCGCGCACCAGCTCAGGGACCACGTCACGGCCCTGGGGCAGTGGGTCTCCCAACGGGTACGCGTCGTCGACTCGCTGGCCGAGGCGGACGCGGCGGACGTGGTGGTTGCCGCGGAGCCGCTCGCCGGGACCGCCGAGGAGACCCGGACCGGCCTGGACGCGCTGGCCAAGTACCTGACCGAGGGTGGCGTGCTGAGCGTCGCAGTGCCCGCACTGCCCGGCCGGGCTCCGGGTGCGGTCGGCGAACTCGAACGGCAGAGTGCGCTGTTCGGCGTCGGCACCGACCTCGTCCTGGTCAACCAGCCACCGGTCCGGGTGCACCGGCTGCGCTACACCGCGGCCGAGGTCGCGGTGGCGGCCCGGCTGGCTCCCGCCTATCGCACGTCGAGCGTGCCGCTGACCAGGGGCATGCACATCGACTCGAACGGGGTCGCCGCGGCCGGCATCGCCCTGGGAATCGCCGCGTTCACCCGACTCACCCGGCCGAAGTCCCGGCTCTGGCTGCTGCCCGCCCTGGCCGCCGGCCCGGTGGCCGCGTTCTTCCGGGATCCGGAGCGGGACGTCCCGGAGGACGAGGCCGCGGTCGTCGCCGCGGCCGACGGCCAGGTGCTCTCCGTACAGCGGCTCCATGACGAGCGCTTCGGCGACGGCGAGTTCCTCCGGATCGCCGTTTTCCTCTCGGTGCTGGACGTGCACGTCAACCGTTCGCCGGTGGCGGGCAAGGTGGTCGACTACTTCGTCGCCGACGGTGGCTTCGCGGCCGCGATGAAGCCGGACGCGGAGCACAACGTGGCCGCGTACACGGTGCTCGACACCGAGCACGGGACCGTGGTGGTCGCCCAGCGCACCGGCCTGATCGCCCGGCGGATCGTGCAGCGGGCACCCGTCGGCGCGCTGCTGGCCCGGGGCGAGCGCTTCGGCCTGATCCGGTTCGGCTCCCGTACCGACGTCTACCTGCCCGCCGACGCGGCCGAGCCGCTGGTCGGTCCGGGCGAGCGGGTAGTCGGCGGAGCCTCGGTGATCGCCCGCTGGCGCTGACCCCGACACCGCCCCGGCCCTCGACCGGGCCGGAAACCGTCGATCGCCCACCGGCTCAGGCCGGTGGGCGATGTACGTACGGCAGACGGCGGGTCAGGGTCGGGGTCAGGCGGTACGGCGCTGGCGCAGCCAGAGCAGTGGCCCGCTGACCAGGTAGCCCACTACCAGGAGGGCGAAGGTGAGCCGGGGCTCGATCAGGGCGCCGATCACCGGTGCCAGCCACACCCACGGCGGCAGCTTGATCAGCCGGGCCAGCTTGGCGTACGGGAAGCTGGAGACCATCGCGAAGGCGAGCAGCCCGACGCCGGCGACCTGGAGCGCGCCGGAGACCGGCAGACCGATCAGCACGGCCAGGGCGAGCACCGCCGCGGCCATGGTGGTCGGGACGCCGCAGAAGAACCGGCCGTCCTTCGGCGAGACGTTGAACCGGGCGAGCCGGATCGCCGCGCAGGCGGCGACGAGGGCGCAGGCGACCGCGGCGGCGGCGGTCGAGACCGAACCCACCAGCGAGGCGTAGACCACGACCGGGGCGGCCAGCCCGAACGAGCACATGTCGGCCAGCGAATCCATCTGGGCGCCGAACGGACTGGCCACGCCCATCCGGCGGGCCAGCGCCCCGTCGAGTCCGTCAAAGGCCACGCAGGCGATCAGGCAGTACGCCGCGATGCGCACGTCACCCTGCATGGCCTGGAAGATCGCGAGCAGTCCCAGGGTCAGGCTGGCGAGGGTGCAGGCGTTCACCACCGCGAACTTGATCCGGCGGGCCATGGTCCGGTCGCCGGGCAGCAGTGGAATGGATATCGCCGAGCCTGCGGCGTCGACCGCGTCGGACGGGCCGATCGCCGGGCTGACCGGAACGACCGATTCGATCTCCGCAGCGGTCAGCCGGCCCACGCCGTACGCGTCGATCGGGCCGGAGGCGTCGTGGTAGTAGCGGTCGGACACGTCCAGGGCACTGGTGCCGTCCAGCAACTGCTCCCGGCGTCCGACCCGGACCAGCAGCACCTGGCGGGCGAACGTGCCGCTGCGGCGCAACCGACCCGCCCAGCGGCGCCCTGCCGGGCGCGGACTGTCCGACGTACGACGCCGACGCCATGGGGCTCTCGGCACGTTTCCTCCATCAACGGATCAACTTGTCCGCCACCGTGGCGGGCCGGCCCAACGCCATCGAGCGCCGGGACTGCTTGGCCGGCAACCAATTGCGGCCTACACCATTGCACAGACGCAGGGGATTCGCGATAGCTGCCTGGGGGGTATTTCCCCCAAACCGCCCGAGGCACCCAGACCTCCCTATCCGGGACGCTACCCCCGTCCAGCGGCGGCACCGACCCCTGCAACTCTATCCGAACCAGTCACAACGACCGATTCGGCCAAGATCCTCGGACCTCCGGAGACGATCTTCAGGGCACCAGCAGGGACAACGCCGTATCCACCACCTCGGTACGCGGCAGCACCGCCGCCTCGGCCGGCGGGAACCAGCCGGCGCTCGCGGTGGACCCTCCCGCCGCCTCGGTGACCTTCGCCTCGGTGGGGGCGTCGACCAGGACCCGATAGATCGCCCGTACCCCGTGCCAGTCCAGCGCGCGGCCCTCCGGACCGAACTCGGAGGTGTTGTGCCGGTGCGAGACGTGCAGCAGCGCGGTGACCCGCCCGAGCTGACCGGTCTCCTCCACCAGCTCCCGCAGCAGCGCGCTGGCCGGCTGCTCGCCGTGGTCGGTGCCACCGCCGGGCAGGTGCCATCGGCCGGCGCCGGGAAAGCCGTCCGCGATCCGCGCGAGCAGGATCCGGCCGGCGGGATCGGTGGCCAGCCCGTACGCGGCGAAGCGCTGGCGGCGGTCGACCGACGCCGACCGTGCCGGCGCCCCGGCACGCGGCACCCGGGCACCCTCCGGCAGCGGGTCCACCGGTCGGCCGAGCAGTTCGGCGGTGAACGGCATCAGGGCGAGCCCGGCCAGTTCCCCGGGACCGAACCAGGCGACGGCGTCACTTCCGCCGTCCGGGTCGACGTGCGGAGGCTGGGCGTCGGGATCCGCGGCCGGCACCCCACCCGGCCGGGCGACGTCGTAGATGATCCGGTCGGTGTGCTCCGCCACCGGACCGTCGTCGCCGGCCAGCCGGGCCACGTCGGCGAGCACCGCGCGGAGTCCGGTCACCTCGACGGTCAGGCCGGTCTCCTCGGCGAACTCCCGCAGCACCGCCGCGGCCGGATCCTCACCGTGTTCGACCCCGCCGCCGGGCACCTGCCAGAGCCCGGGAAACGCAGAGGTCCCGGACCCCCGGGCGAGCAGCACCCGATCTCCGTCCCGACACAGCCCGTACGCCCCGATCCGCCGTCGCCGCTCCACCGCCGCCCCCTCCCGCACGCCATATCGATCATGCCGGGCGGGGTGACCCGGAGCACGGGCGGGTCGGGAAATCGCGGCGTCAGCCGAGTCGGGCCGCCTGGACCGCCTCGGCGGTCACCTCGGTCAGGCGCTCGGCGGGCAGCGCCTCCAACTCGTCCCGGCCGAACCACCGGGCCTCGGAGGTGGAACCGCCGACGTCGCTGACGGTCGGCGTGGCCGGCGAGTCGACCACCACCCGGTAGAACGCGCGCACGCCGTGCCAGTCGATCGGATAGCCCTCCGGGCCGAGCGAGGCCGCGTCCCGATGGCTCGCCACCCCGATCAACTCCACCAGCCGGCCACGCTGGCCGGTCTCCTCGACCAGTTCCCGGATGAGCGCCGCGCCCGGCTGCTCGCCGTAGTCGGTGCCGCCGCCGGGCAGATGCCAGCAGCCCGCTCCCGGATACCCGTCGGCGACCCGGGTCAGCAGCACCCGACCGTCCGGATCGGTGGCCACCGCGTACGCCGCGAAGCGCTGGGCCCGGTGCAGTCCGTCCGGGCCGGGGACCGCGTGGAAGGACGGGAACTCAGGTGCCTCGTCCGGGCGCAGGTCGATCGGCCCGCTCGGCAGCCCCAGGGCCCGCGCCGTGAACGGACGCAGGAGGAGCTTCGCCGCCTCCTCGACGGTGTGCCACCGGGCCAGGTCGGTCGGCTGGCCGATCCGGTCGCAGAGCGTCCCACCCCGCACGGAGACCTGGTAGAGCAGCCGGTCGGTGTGGATGGTGACACCCCGGTGCGGCAACGATCTCATGTCCGCGAGGACGTCCCGGAGACCGACGACGGAGACGGAGAGGCCGGTCTCGGCGGCCGTCTCGCGTACCACCGTGTGGTTGGGGTCCTCGCCGTGGTCGATGGCGCCGCCGGGCAGCGACCACACACCGGGCGTTCCGGACCGGGCCGAGGCGCGGACCAGGAGCACCCGATCGGTTGAATCGGTGCAAATCGCGTACGCGGCGATCCTGCGAATCGGTTCCAGCGCGGGGGTCACAGGACCAAATTCTCCCTTGATCATTGGATCCGACCACGAAAAGAGTCGGATTCCTGACAGTTGCCCGGCCAGTGCCGGATTGCCAGGCTGACCCTCGGGCGATGAACGGCACCGGTCAGGGGGCGATCAGGGTCGGTATCCGGGCGGTCACCGAGGCCGCCGACGGCGGATGGACGGACCGTGGAGACATGACACAGATCCCGCTCCACCAGCCCCCGTACAAGCAGCTCCGCCGACCGACCACGGACCGGATGATCGCCGGGGTGGCCAGCGGACTCGGCCGCTACTTCAACGTCGATCCCACCCTGGTCCGGGTGGTCTTCGCCGGATTCGCGGTGCTCACCGGCGGTCTCGGCCTGCTGGCGTACCCGGTCATGTGGTTCCTGATGCCGGAGGAGCCGGCCAACGCACCGGCCTGGCCGTATCCGGCGCCGAACGCCGGTCCGGTCTGGCCGCCGGCCTGGCCGGCCAGCGGAGCCCAGGGCCCCACCGACGCGACCGCCGGGCCCACCGCCAGCACGCCGCCGCCCGCGGGTACGCCGTCCGGCACCCCGTCGGCCCCGCCGAACAGCGCGCCCTCGGTCCCGCCGAACAGCGCGCCCTCGGTCCCGCCGAACAGCGCGCCGTGAGGGTCAGCTCACTCCCACTCGATGGTGCCCGGAGGCTTGCTCGTGACGTCGAGCACCACCCGGTTCACCTCGGCCACCTCGTTGGTGATCCGGGTGGAGATCCGGGCGATCAGGTCGTAGGGCAGTCGGGACCAGTCGGCCGTCATGGCGTCGGCACTCGACACCGGCCGGAGCACCACCGGGTGCCCGTAACTGCGCCCGTCGCCCTGCACCCCGACGCTGCGTACGTCGGCGAGCAGCACCACCGGGAACTGCCAGACGTCCCGGTCGAGGCCGGAGGCGGTGAGTTCCTCCCGGGCGATCAGGTCGGCCGCCCGGAGCAGGTCGAGCCGCTCCCGGTCCACCGCCCCGATGATCCGGATCGCGAGCCCCGGGCCCGGGAACGGGTGCCGCCAGACCATCGCCTCGGGCAGGCCCAGGGCCAGGCCGAGCTGGCGTACCTCGTCCTTGAAGAGCGTGCGCAGGGGCTCCACCAGTGAGAACTTCAGATCCTCGGGCAGGCCGCCGACGTTGTGGTGCGACTTGATGTTGGCGGTGCCGGTGCCGCCGCCGGACTCGACCACGTCGGGGTAGAGGGTGCCCTGCACCAGGAACTCGACGTCCCCGCTGGCAGCCACCTCCCGGGCCGCCGCCTCGAAGACCCGGATGAACTCACGGCCGATGATCTTGCGCTTCTGCTCCGGATCGGTCACCCCGGCCAGTGCGCCGAGGAACCGGTCGGCCGCGTCGACCACCTTGAGCTTGATCCCGGTGGCCGCGACGTAGTCCTTCTCCACCTGCTCGGCCTCGCCCGCCCGGAGCAGACCGTGGTCGACGAAGACGCAGGTGAGCTGGTCACCGACGGCCCGGTGCACCAGCGCGGCGGCCACCGCCGAGTCGACGCCGCCGGAGAGGCCGCAGATGACCTCCTTGTCGCCGACCCGGGCCCGGATCTCGGCGATCTGGTCGTCGATGATGTTCTCCGGCGTCCAGGTCGGCTCGATCCCGGCGACGTCGTAGAGAAAGCGCTCCAGCATCCGCTGGCCGTGCTCGGTGTGCCCCACCTCGGGGTGGAACTGCGTACCGACCCGACGGCCGGCGAGGTCCTCGAAGGCGGCGACCGGCGCCCCGGACGACTCGGCGGTCACGGTGAACCCGCTGGGCGCCTCCGTCACACAGTCACCGTGACTCATCCAGACGGACATCTCGGCCGGAAGGTCGCGGAGCAGGACGGTCGCGTCGGGCCGGGTCCGCAGGGTCGTGCCGCCGTACTCCCGGCCGCCGGTGTGCGCCACCGTGCCGCCGAGGGCCTGGGCCATCGCCTGGAAGCCGTAGCAGATGCCGAGGACCGGCACCCCCGCGTCGAACAGCTTCGGGTCGACCTGCGGGGCGCCGGGGGCGTAGACGCTGGCCGGACCGCCGGACAGGATGATCGCGGCCGGGTCCTTGGCCAGCATCTCGGCCACCGGCATCGAATGCGGGACGATCTCCGAGTAGACCCGGGCCTCCCGCACGCGGCGGGCGATCAGCTGGGCGTACTGGGCTCCGAAGTCCACCACCAGGACCGGGCGCGGCGTGTTCATGTGTACGAAGCCTACCCAAGGCCGGAGACCGAGCCGATGCAGCCGTTAATAGGGGGCCCTTCCTATACAGAAAGCGATAACAAGGGGCCCTTCCTTACAGCTCTACCAGCGCAGGGCGGTGGGGGCGGCGGGTGGGACGGCGGGGTGGGCCGGCGGGACCGGCGCGACGGGGGCGTACGGGTCGCCGAGCGGGGGGCGGGGGTCCGGTTCACCCCGGTTCGGCCAGTACGACAGGGCGCGCTCCGCCTGGGCCGCGATGGTCAGCGAGGGGTTCACCCCGAGGTTGGCCGAGACCGCCGCCCCGTCCACGACGTGCAGTCCCGGGTGCCCGAAGACCCGGTGGTACGCGTCGATCACTCCGTCCGCCGGTGTGGCACCGATCACCGCGCCGCCGAGGAGGTGGGCCGTCACCGGCACGTTGAAGGGGTCGGTCACCGAGCCGCCGGGGATGCCGCCGATCCGCTCGGCGAGCAGTCGGACCGCCCGGTTGCCGGCCGGGATCCAGGTCGGGTTGGCCGCTCCGTGCCCGGGACCGGTGGCCAGCCGGCGCCAGCCGAACCGGCTCCGGCGGTAGTGCACGGTCATCGAGTTGTCCAGCGACTGCATGACCAGCGCGATCACGGTGCGCCGGGACCAGTCCCGGACCGACAGCAGTGGCAGGTAGGTCAGCGGGCGTCGGCCCAGGATGCCCAGCCAACGCCGGATCCGGTGCGGCCCGCCGTCGACCAGCGCCGACTGGAGCAGTCCCATCAGGTTGGCGCCGTGCCCGTACCGGACCGGTTCGATGTGGGTCACCGGGTCGGGATGGAACGAACTGGTGATCGCCACCCCGTCGGAGTAGTCGACGCCGTCGCGGCGGGCGGTGCGCAGCGGCACCGTGGCGCCGAGGATCGCCTCGGAGTTGGTCCGGGTCAGCGCGCCGAGCCGGGGCGAGAGGTGGGGCAGCGCGCCGGTGGCCCGCATCCGGTGCAGCAGCCGCTGGGTCTGGAGCGCGCCGGCCGCCAGGACCACCTGCCCGGCGCGGATCCGCTGCCGGTGCCGCGGTGACCACGCGCCGGTGCGTACCGTCTCGATCTGGTAGCCGGTGCCGGACGGCGCGGGCCGGATCGACGTGGCGGTGGTCAGCGGGCGTACCTCGACGCCCAGTCGTTCGGCCAGCCAGAGGTAGTTCTTGACCAGGCTGTTCTTGGCCCCGTACCGGCAGCCGGTCATGCACGCGCCACAGTGCAGGCATCCGGTGCGCTCCGGCCCGACGCCACCGAAGTAGGGATCGGCGACCCGCTCTCCCGGCTCGCCGAGGTACACCCCGACCGGGGTGGCGTGGAAGGTGTGCCCGACCCCCATCCGGTCGGCGACCGCCCGCATCGCCCGGTCCGCCGAGGTCTGTCTCGGGTACGTCGTCACGCCGAGCATCCGCTTCGCCTGGTCGTAGTGCGGGGCCAGTTCGGTGCGCCAGTCGGCGATGTCCCGCCACTGTGGATCGGCGTAGAACGCGGGCAGCGGCTCGTAGAGGGTGTTCGCGTAGACCAGGGAGCCACCGCCGACACCCGCTCCGGAGAGCACCAGCACCTTCGCGGGAGGCGTACCGGCGCTGCCGCCGGCTGCGGAGGATCCGGCTTTGTCCCGCCGTCCGGTTTTGTCCCGCCGTCCGGCGGCGCGGAGCAGGGTGATGCGTTGGATTCCGTAGCATCCGAGCGCCGGTGCCCAGAGGAAGCGGCGGATCCGCCAGGAGGTCTCCGGCAGTTCGTGGTCGGCGAACCGCCGCCCCGCCTCCAGCACGCCGACCGAATAACCCTTCTCGGCGAGGCGGAGCGCCGCGACGCTGCCGCCGAAGCCGGACCCGATGACGACCACATCGAAGTCGAGGTCGGGGTCCGACCCGGCGGGCGGTTCCGGCTCACGGCCGGCGCTGTGCCCCATGCCGGTCATCATTACCGACCGGTAGCTATCGCGCCAGGGCGGGATTGCGCCATCATTCCTGCTGCCGTGACGCTCCGGCGGTGCAACGTCGGCGCCCCACGGATGCGTCTTGACATAGGGCGGTCCTGGCAGACCGCCCGGGGCAAAGGGGAAGTGGGACGCGTGGCAGACAGCGGGGAAACGGGAAGACCCAATCGGCGGCGGATCGGCCTGCTCGCCGCGATCGTCGCGGTCGCGGTGCTGCTGGGCGGCACGGCGTACGCCGCGAACCGGTTCTGGGGTACCGGCGGGGGAAGTGATCCGGCAGCCCGGCCGAGTGACCCGGCCACGCCGTCCGCCACCCCGATCCCGACGCCGAGTCCGACGCCGGAACCCGGCGCCGACATCACCGGTCCGCTCAACCTGCTGCTGGTCGGTGTCGACACCCGGATCAGCAAGCCGGACTGGGAGCCGCACTCCGACGCGGTGCTGATCCTGCACGTCACGAAGGAACTGGACCGGGCCTACCTGTTCGCGCTCCCCCGCGACCTGGTGGTCGACATCCCGAAGTTCCCGAAGGCGAACTTTCCCGGCGAGCGCACCAAGCTGACCCACGCGATGAGCTACGGCAGCCGGGTGCCCGGAAAGAACAAGCGTCCGAGCACCTCCCAGGGCTTCGAACTGCTCTCCGCCACGGTCAGCAAATACACCGGGATCAAGAGGTTCGACGCGGGCGCGGTGCTCACCTTCGGCGGCTTCGACAACCTGGTCGACGCGCTCGGCGGCGTGGACCTGTACGTCGACCAGAAGGTGGTCTCGCAGCATCGGCGCCCGGACGGCAAGCTCCGGACGTTGCGGGGTGGTGGCTACACCGGGCCGCAGATGACCTACGAGAAGGGCCGGCGGAAGCTGTCCGGCTGGCAGGCGCTGGACTACGCCCGGCAGCGCTACACCGCCGGGGGCGCGTACACCCGGCAGCGGCACCACCAGCAACTGATCAAGGCCATCATGCAGAAGATCCTCAGCCAGGACCTGGCCCGGGACCAAGCCAAGTTGGAGCAGGTGGTCCGGACCCTCGGCGACGCGCTGACCTTCCAGGGCCGGGGTCGCGACATCATCGAATTCGGGTACGCCCTCAGCCGGCTCCGGCCGGAGGCGATGACCCTTGTCGCGTTGCCCGGCTCCGGGGTGGGCAGCGGCAGCGGCTATCGGGGCGAGCAACTCACGTCGGTGGGCAAGAAGTTCATCTCCGAGCTGCGCGCCGGCCGGGCCGAGGCGTACCTCAGGGCCAACCCGAAACTCGTGATCAAGAGTTGACCGAGGCGGACGATCCGGCCGTGACCGGCCGGCCAGTAGGGATCAGCGACCGGATCTGGAGGTGGGACCGGGACGTGCCGTTGCGCTGGCTGCTGGTCGACGAGGACACCGGCGGCCGGAACGGCCCCGACGTCGTCCTCGGGGCCTGCGCGCACCTCGACGGCCTGTTCGTCGATCCCGTGCCGGCGCGGGAACCCGAGCGCTACACCCTGCTCGGCTGCGAGCCGGCGGGGCGGCTGCGGGCGGCGCTGGACCGGATCGGCACCGACGCGGCCCGGCTGGGCAATGTCGTGCTCGATCCGGTGCACGGCCCGGGGCGGCCGGACCCGGGATGTCAGCGCTACGGCACCGGATGCTCCTGCTCGGAAGAGCTTCTCGACCTGGTGGTGCTCGATTCCCAACCGTCGACGCTGGGTCCGGGACTCGTCGACATCGACCTGTGGGGGCACATCCAGGTCATCGACGGAGACCGCCCGCCCGCCGCCCGTCCCCCGGACGCGGACGGCTTCCGCCTCAGCGGCTCGCACGACGACGAGCCGCTGGGCGGTTGTCGGCAGACCGGCGGGGTGTTCCGGGAGCGGCCCGTTCCGGCCGTACCTCCGGTGACCCTGGTCGGCTGCCGGCCCGAACCGCCGCTGCGGACGGCGTTGGAGCCGCTGCCGGACGGTCCCGTGACGCGGCGGGCCGCCGCCCGGCGTCGGGTCCGGGCCGCGCTGTACGCGGTCGACGGCAACGGCGTCGCCGTGTCGATCCCCTTCGACGGGTTGGCCGGCACCGTCACCGGATCCCGTCCCTCCGAACTGGACGGGGCTCTCGTCGACATCACCCTGGACGGCGGGTTCTCCAAACCGCTGCCCAGCGGCGCCGAGGAGATCTGGCGACGGTGGTACGACGGCCGGCCCCGCGTGCCCAACCTCTGGGCCGGGTACGACCGGGAGGTCCGGCACCAGTGGTCCGGTGCCGCCCTGGCACATCACCGGGACGGGCGCCCGGACCGACGGGCCGGGCGGACGTACCACCTCGACGGCCGGTACGTCACCGACGTGGAGGGCTTCTACTGCGCCGTCGGCGAGGCGGTCAACGGCCCGGGTGGGTATTTTGGCTGGAACCTGGACGCGCTGGACGACTGCCTGCGCGGCGGGTGGGGCGCGGCGACTCCGTTCCGGCTCGTCTGGCACGACGCGGACGTGGCGCGGCAGTATCTCGTCCCCGGCTACGACCGGTGGCGCCTCCACCCGGCCGTCACCCTGGATTACCTGCTGGGGATGTTCCGGGAGCACGGCGTGAGCGTCGAACTGCGCTGAGCTTCGGCACGCCACCGAGCAATATGCCCGTTAGGCAGTATGCCTACGAGGCATTTTATGACCGTCAGGCGTCATCGCCAGCGGCATTACTCTGGCTGTCCCACATATGTTCCGCGCTGCGGCACGGTGTAGACGAGACCGCGGTCACGGAGCAACGCGACGGCTCGGCGGGCGGTGCCGCGAGCGACGCCGAATTCCTGGACGATCGCGGCCTCGCTCGGAATCGGCCGGTGTGGAACAAGGTCGCCCTTGGCAATCCGCCCGGCCAGTACGTCCGCCACCTGCTGGTAGACCGGCACCGGGCCGTCTGGATCGATCATGAATGAGAACGCTAGATGACCAGATACAAGACTGATCCTTTGAGTACGTCTCTAGACGTACATGCTTGTACACATCTACGATCGTCCGTGATTGCCGTTCAGGCGGGCCGGCTCACTCGGCGGCGAGGAGTGTCGATGCGCAGGCGTGTGTCGTACAACGAGTACCTGTCGGCCGTCGCGCTGAGGCTGGCCGGACGGCATCGGCCGATCTGGTCATGGACCAGGTGGCGCCGGATCTGTCGGTGCGGCTCAGACCTACCTTGTCGAACGCGGCGCCTGGTCCCGATAAACCGGGGTCACTGGCCTGGGGGAAAACCGTGAGTGGCAACGGAATTGTCAAGTCCGTTCCGATCGCTGGTCCTGGTCGCCGTCGTCTGGCCCGGTCCAGACCTGGCGCGGGGCGTAGCCGTCGCGGCGAAGCCAGTGCTCGGTGTAGACGATCCGGTCGGCGTCCACCACCACGAGTGGCCCGGCAGGTGGATCGTCCAGGCTCCGGGACCGTTCGACGTGGTCGGACTGCCAGCGGTAGGCCGGCCAGTAGTGGGCGAAGTCCGGGTCCCCGGGAGTGAGGATCCGGGCCCGGCCGAAGAGTTGTGCGCCCCTACTGCTGGCCTGGCCGACCAGCGGAGCGAAGACGCCGATCGAGACCCGGGGATCGGCGGCGATGTTGCGCATCTTCGGCGACGCCGCCGACGCGGTGAACAGGACCGCGAAGTCGAGGTGGAAGTAGCGGACCGGGGTGGCGAGCGGGCCGTCCGGCCCGGTCGTCGCCAGCACGCACATGTTCTGCGACGACAGCAGGTTGGCGATGCGTTCTTCCAGAAGCGCGCGATCAAGTCGCTTCTTCGGCGCCGGTCCGGCCAGCCAGGGGTTCGTCACGGGCATGATCCATCCTTGCAGCCCTGGGTCGACACCACCGACGGTGGGCCGGTCAGGGGACGGATGGCGCCCTGGTGCCGGAGAGCCAGGCGTCGAAGAGCGGACGCAACGACCGTCCGGAGATCCGTTCGGCGTGACTGACCAGGTCGGCCGTACTCGCGTTGCCGTTGCGCTTCTCCGCGGTCCAGGTCTTCAGGATCCGGAAGAACGTCTCGTCGCCGACCGCCCGCCGCAGCGCGTGCACGGCCAGCGCACCGCGCTTGTAGACCGCCCGGCTGAAGATCTCCGACCGGCCGGGATCCAACGCCGGCTTGGCCCAGTCGGTGGCCGCGTACTCCCGCTCGAAGGTCGCCTGCGCGGACGGGCCGCCGTCGTGCTCCTCCCAGAGCCACTCGGCGTAACTGGCAAACCCCTCGTTGAGCCAGAGGTCGCGCCAACTCCGGATCGAGACGCTGTCGCCGAACCACTGGTGGGCCAACTCGTGGGCCACCACGGTCGTGTCGGGGCCGGTGGTGAAGAAGGCCGGCCCGTACACCGGGCGGGACTGGGTCTCCAGGGCGTACCCGATCCGGTTGTCGGCGACCGCGATGCCGCCGTACGACTCGAACGGGTACGGCCCGAACCGGGTGGCCAGGAAGTCGGCGATCTCGCCGGTACGGTCCAGCGACTTCTCGGCCGGACCGCCCGGCGGCAGGCTCGACGCGATCGCGGTGACCAGTGGCTTGCCGTCGTGCGTACCGGTACGCACCCGGTACCGGCCGATCACCAGCGTGGTCAGGTAACTGGCCATCGGAGACCGCTCGGCCCAGCGCCAGGTGGTCCAGCCGGCCGACGTCTCGGTACCGCCGGACACCCCGTTGCTCAGCGCGGCCAGGCCGTCCGGGACGGTCACCTCGATCTCGTACGTCGCCTTGTCCAGCGGATGGTCGTTGACCGGGTACCAGGTGCTCGCCGACTCGGGCTGACCGAGCGCGATCGCACCGTCCCCGGTGGCGAGCAGGCCGCCTTCGCCCAGGTCCGGGCTGTTGATCGGGGTCGGCTTCCCGGCGTACTCGATCCGGACCCGGAACCGCTTGCCCCTGCCCAGGCCGGCGGAGGGGGTGATCACCAACTCGTCGTCGGCACGGGCGTGCGGGACCACGGCGCCGTCGATCCGTACCCGCGAGACGGTCAGGCCGAAGAGGTCGAGGTTGAACCGGGACAGGTTCTCGGTCGCGGTGGCCTCGATGGTGGCGTCGCCGGTCAGTTCGTCGGTCGCCGGGTCGTACCGCACCTGGAGGCGGTAGCTCGCGACGTCGTAGCCGCCGTTGCCGTAGGTCGGGAAGTACAGGTCCCCGACCCCCGGTGCGCCTGGCCGGAAGCCCTCCGGGTCCCGGTCGTCCCGGCGAGTGCCGGTGCAGCCGCCGGCCGACACCGCCAGCAGCACCGCCACCAGCGTGCCGGCCAGCGCCGGACGTCCCGTTCTGATCATCATCCGCTCTCTGGGTCGGCGGCTCACCGGTCGAGGACGAGCCCGACCTTCTGGAACTCCTTCAGGTCCCGGTAGCCACACTTCGCCATCGCCCGGCGCAGCCCGCCGAAGAGGTTGAGCTGCCCCTCCGGGTCGTCCGCCGGTCCGTACAGGAGTTGCTCCATCGAGCCGAGCGCCTCGTTGGCCACCCCGTACGCCCCGCGCGGCAGGTTCGGGTGACTGGCGGCGGGATGCCACCACGCGCCCCCGGCCGGCGCCTCGGCACAGAGCGACAGCGGCTCGCCGAGCATCACCGCGTCGGCTCCGCAGCCCAGCGCCTTGGCGATGTCGCCGGACGTCTGGAGGTCACCGTCGGCGATCAGGTGCACGTACCGGCCACCGGTCTCGTCGAGGTAGTCCCGGCGGGCCGCGGCGGCGTCGGCGATCGCGGTGGCCATCGGCACCCGGATCCCGAGCACGGACTCGGTGGTCGACCACTCGTCGCCGCCGAGCCCCACGATCACCCCGGCCGCCCCGGTCCGCATCAGGTGCAGCGCGGTCTTGTAGTCGGTGCAGCCACCGGCGACGACCGGCAGGTCGAGGTCGGCGATGAACTCCTTGAGGTTGAGCGGCTCGTCGGTGGTGGAGACGTGCTCGGCGGAGACGATCGTGCCCTGGATCACCAGGATGTCGACGCCCGCGTCGAGGATCACCGGAGCCAGCGTCAGCGTGTGCTGCGGGGAGACCCGGACGGCGACCGTGCCGCCGCCCTCGCGCATCTGCCGGACGCGCTCGGCGATCAACTCCGGCCGGATCGGCTCGGCGTACACCTCCTGGAGCCGGCGGGTGGCGGCGGTCCCCTCGTCCAGCCGGGACAGCTCCTCCAGGATCTTGGCCGGGTCCTCGTAACGGGTCCACAGGCCCTCGACGTTCAGCACCCCGAGCCCGCCGAGCTGGCCGAGGGTGACCGCCGACTGCGGGCTCATGGTGGCGTCCGAGGGGTGCCCGACGCAGGGGATCCGGAACGGGTACGCGTCGAGCTGCCAGGCCGTGGAGACGTCGTCGACGTCCCGGGTACGCCGGCTCGGCACGATCGCGATGTCGTCCAGGTGGTAGCCGCGCTGTGCGGTCTTGCCCAGCCCGATCTCGACCACGTCACGCATGGGTCACTCCAGAGTAGAAGGGGGTTGGCGGGAGGAGGCGGTGACCGTCAGCGGGTGTGGTAGTTCGGTGCCTCGACCGTCATCTGGATGTCGTGCGGGTGGCTCTCCTTCAGCCCGGCCGCCGTGATCCGGATGAGCTGGCCACGGCGGTGCAGCTCCGGCACGGTCTCCGCGCCGACGTACCCCATTGCCAGCCGCAGTCCACCGATGAGCTGGTGGGCCACCCGGGCCAGCGGGCCACGGTAAGGTACCTGACCCTCGACGCCCTCGGGAACCAGCTTCTCCTCGTTGGTGACGTCGTCCTGGAAGTACCGGTCCTTGGAGTACGAGCGGGCCTGGCCGCGCGACTGCATCGCGCCCAGCGAGCCCATCCCCCGGTACGCCTTGTACTGCTTGCCGTTGATGAACAGCAGCTCCCCCGGGCTCTCCTCGGAACCCGCCAGCAGGCTGCCGAGCATCACCGTGTCGGCACCCGCCACCAGCGCCTTGGCGATGTCGCCCGAGTACTGGATGCCACCGTCGGCGATCACCGGCACTCCGGCGGGACGACAGGCCCGGGCCGCCTCCATGATCGCGGTGATCTGGGGCACGCCGACCCCGGCGACGATCCGGGTGGTGCAGATCGCACCGGGCCCGACGCCGATCTTGACCGCGTCGGCACCGGCCTCGACCAGTGCCCGCGCCCCGGCGTACGTCGCCACGTTGCCGCCGATGACGTCGACAGTGGTGTCCTTCTTGAGCCGGCCGACCATGTCGAGCACGGCCCGCTGGTGCCCGTGGGCGGTGTCCACGACCAGCACGTCCACCCCGGCGTCGACCAGGGCGCGGGCCCGCTTGTAGGCGTCCTCGCCGACGCCCACCGCGGCGGCGACCCGCAGCCGGCCGGCGTCGTCCTTGGTGGCGTTCGGGTACTGCTCGCTCTTGGCGAAGTCCTTGACCGTGATCAGGCCCCGCAGCCGGCCGCTCGGGTCGACGATCGGCAGCTTCTCCACCTTGTGCCGGCGGAGCAGCCCGATCGCCTCCTCCTTGCTGACCCCGACCTGAGCGGTGATCAACGGCATCGGGGTCATGATCTGGCGTACCGGGGTGGCCCCGTCGGTGACGAACCGCATGTCCCGGTTGGTCACGATGCCCACCAGCGTGCCCTCGGCGTCGGTGACCGGCACGCCGGAGATCCGGTAGCGCCCGCAGAGCGCGTCCACGTCCCGCAGGGTGTCGTCCGGGCCACAGGTGATGGGGTTGGTGACCATGCCGGCCTCGGAGCGCTTGACCAGGTCGACCTGGAGCGCCTGGTCCTCGATCGAGAGGTTGCGGTGCAGCACCCCGATGCCGCCCTGCCGGGCCATCGCAATGGCCATCCGGGCCTCGGTCACCGTGTCCATCGGGCTGGAAACCAGCGGGATCGAGAGGTTGACGTTCCGGCTCAGCCGGGTGATGGTATTCACCCGGCTCGGAATGATCTCGGACTCACCGGGTTGCAGCAGCACGTCGTCGAAGGTCAACCCGAGCGGCACCACCCGGGCCGAGCCCGCCGGCATTTCGGGCAGGTGCCCGGCGAGCTGGTCGGTCTCGGCGCCCAGCGGTAGGTCGTTGGTGGGTCGGTTCTCCACGATGTGTCCCCTGCTGCTGAAGTTGTCGTCGGTTGGCATCCCTGGCCGAGGCGAAGGCGTCGGCGCTCGAGCTGGTTGGACGGGCTGGTCGCCACCGTGGGCGCGTCAACGGCTCGCCCCCGCCGGGGCGCGATGGTTCATCGTACCCAGTACGCCGGCCCGGCGTCCGACGGCGCGGGCGGGCCGGGCGGTCCAGGCCACAACGGGTGACCACGGCGGCCGGTGTTGGGACTACGGTGGAGGGGTGCACGAGGAGCCGATCGACCCGTTCAACGGAGACCCCGCCGATCCCTCCGCCAGCCTTGACGACCCGGGCGAGGAGGCCGAACTCGACCCGCTCAGCGAGGTCGAGCGACAGGACGTGCTCGAAGACCTCGCTGACCTGGAAATCTACCAGGCACTACTCGGCCCGGTCGGGGTACGCGGCCTCGTCATCGAGTGCGAGGACTGCCGCGAACCACACTATTTCGACTGGGATCTGCTCCGGGGCAACCTGCGGCACCTGCTCAACTCCGGCCGCCCCCGGGTGCACGAGCCGGCGTACGACCCCGACCCGGATCACTACGTCACCTGGGAGTACGCCCGGGGCTACGCCGACGGGGTGCACGACACCCTGACCGAGACCGCCGACGAGGACGAGGGCGAGCGCGAGGGCGGGAGCACCGCCGAACGCTGATCCGGCCGTACCCGGTCGTCCGTCGCGGTGATCGGCCGGGCGGTCAGGCCACCAGCCCGGCCCGGAAGCCCGCCGCCACGGCGTGCGCCCGGTCCCGGGCCCCCAGCTTGCGGAACAACCGGCGGGCGTGGGTCTTCACGGTGTCCTCGGAGACGAAGAGTTCTCGTCCGATCTCCGCGTTGCTCTTGCCGTCGGCCATTCCGACCAGCACCTGCATCTCGCGCTCGGTCAGCACCGGGCGGCGGGCGGGTACGGCGCGTCCGGGTTCGGACCGTTTCCCGGCCGGGCGAGGATCGCCACCCGGCACCTCCGGGCCGGTGCCGCCGGGCGTCGCCGGGCTGGCGGCACCGCGTGCCCCCGGTCCCTGGCCCTGGGCGTCCGACGGACCGGAGCCACCCGGAGTCCCCGGGTCGGTCGAGGTGTCCGGATCGTCACCGCGTTGCGCCGGCACGACCGCCGGTCCGGCCGGCTGGTCGCTGGCCGTGCCGCCGGCGACGCCGCGCGAGCCCGGGTCGTCCGGTCGGCCGGTACCCGCGGACGCCTCCTCCGACGACGGTCGTCCCAGCGTCGACCCCGCACCCGCGCCGGCCGGGCTGGGCCCGCCGCCGGGTCCGGTCGGCGCCCGCACCGCACTGCCCAGGCGCTGGCCGCTCGCCGGCTGGGTGCCGGGTTCGCCGAGTTCCCCGGCCCGGCCCGGCCCGACCGGGCCGCCGCCGGCCAGCGTTCCACCGCCGGCCAGGCTGCCCCCGCCCCGGCTGGCCCGGCCGGCGGCCCCGAGCAGCAGGATCGCCTTCGCCACCACGCTGACCAGATCGTGGTCGCCGCCCTGGATCAGCCCTCGGGCACCGGCGGCGATGGTCGCCGCGGCCACCCCGGGATCCTCCGCGCCGAGCAGCAGGATCGCCGCGCCCGGTGATCTGGCCAGCACCCGTCGGGTGAACCCGACGCTGTCCGGGCGGGTGAGCGCGGTGTCGGCGAGCACGACGTCCGCCGGCCGCTCGGCGAGCCGGAGCATGGCCTCGGGATCGGACACCGCGGTACGGACTGCGGCGGCCAATCCGAGCCGGGCTGCCGCGGCCGCGACGTTCTGCGCCGCGAGCGGCGTCCGGACGCAGACAAGAACGGTACGCACGGTGGTCTCCTCTCCGAAACGAGCAGACCACGGCGGTGAATGATCATGATGAGTTTCCACGGATGAACCACAAACTTTTTGGACGATTCGCCCCACCGATCGAGTTTCCCGCAATAACTCACCCATGAAGTACGTGTGAGCCGTCGACACCCGGGGTACCGGACCCGAAGGTCGGATCGGTGCGCCTGCGCGGCCCGCCGCCCGGATCCCGACCGGACGAAGATCACGCGGTGCCGCGCGGGAGGAGGGTGCTGATGTCGAACGTACGCAGACTGCCCGGACCCATCGTCGATCTGTGGGAGTGGCAACGGCTCGGCGCCTGTCGAGGACGCGACAGCGCCCAGTTCTTCCACCCCGAGGGCGAACGAGGATCTTCCCGCAACCGCCGGGAGACCGATGCCAAGTCCGTCTGCCGGGCCTGCCCGGTCCGGGCCGAATGCGCCGCCCACGCCCTCGCCGTCCGTGAGCCGTACGGGGTGTGGGGTGGCTTCAGCGAATCCGAGCGGCTCCGGCTGCTCGCCGTCGGCTGGGAGGACCTGGCCGACCGTCGGCAGAGCCGGGTGGACGTCGGCCGGCTGGAGGCCCGGCTCGGTCGCCCGCACAAGTCGGCGATACCGGCCCAGCGCTCGCCTGCCGGCAGCCGATCCTGACCGACCGTGACCGGCCACCGACCCGGCCGGTCACGCCCGAGATACGACTTTCCGGGCCGGGCGAGGGCTCCCTCCCAGCCCTCCCCGGCAGCACCGCTCAGTCCACCGTCACCGGTACGGTGTGCCAGCCGGTGGCGCCGTCGGGATCGATCCGGCGGGCCTGCCCGGTCTGCACCGCACCGGTGGCGTCGGTCGCCCGCACCCGCAGGGTGTGCTCGCCCGGCGTCGCCGCCCACTGCCAGGACCACTGCACCCAGGTGTCGGCGCCCACCGTCGGCGCCAGGGTCGCCGGCTGCCACTCGCCGTCGTCGACCCGTACCTCCACGCGCTGGATGCCGACGTGCTGTGCCCAGGCGACCCCGGCGACGGTGACCGGCCCGGCTGCCAGCGTCCGCCGGGCCCGTGGCGTGTCGATCCTCGACTGGGTCTTGATCGGTCCGTTCGCCGCCCAACCCCGGGGCACCCAGTACGCGTCGAAGTCCGCGAAGCTGGTCAACTCCAGTTCGACGACCCACTTGCACGCCGACACGTAGCCGTACAGCCCGGGTACCACCACCCGGACCGGGAAGCCGTGTTCGATCGGCAGCGGTACGCCGTTCATCCCGACGGCCAGCATCGCGTCCCGACCGTCGGTGAGTACGGCGGTCGGGCTGCCGCAGGTCCAGCCGTCCACGGAACGGCCCACCACCTGATCCGCCCCGGCCAGCGGCCCGGCCTCGGCCAGCAGCGGACCGAGTGGCACGCCGAGCCAGCGGGCGTTGCCGATCAACTCGCCGCCGACCTCGTTCGACACGCAGGCGAGGGTGATGTGGCGTTCGATCATCGGCCGGGCGAGCAGGTCGGCGTAGCTGAGCGTGATCGGGTTCCGTACCCGACCGTGGATCCGCAACCGCCACTGCTCCGGATCGACCTGCGGTACGACCAGTGCCGTGTCGATCCGGTAGAAGTCCCGGTTCGGTGTGACGAACGGCGACAGCTGCGGGATCCGGAGTTCGGCGCCCGCCGGCAGCGGCCGGGCCGGGCTGGCCGGTGCCGGCAACTCGATCGCCGCGCGGGCGGCGGAGACACCACGGCGGGTCGACAGCCACCGCCCACCGAACCCGGCGACCGCCGCGACACCGAGCGCGGCGCCGACCCCGGTCAGGAACCGCCGCCGGGCCACCGGGTCGACGGGCCCGGGGATCGGCGCGACCGGGCTCCCGACAGCTCCGGACTCCGGCGTCGACGGCGGGCCATCGCCCCGGCCGGACTCCGGCGCCGACGGCGGGGTGTCGGCGGGGCCGGACGGCGGCGGTCCGACCAGCGACGTGCCGAGCGGTCCGGCGAGGAGCAGCCGGAGCAGCCAGGCGGCGAGGGCGGCGCCGATCAACGACGGCAGGGCGGCGGCCGGACCGGCGCCGGGCCGGGTCAGCGCCGCCGCGACCCCGAGCACACCGAAGAGCCCGATTCCGGCGAGTCCGAGCCGCAGCGACCGGACCGCCACCAGTCCGACGAGTGCGGCGAACCCGCCCAGCAGCACCGCCGTGCCGATCAGCAGGGCGATCTTGTCGTAGACGTAGAAGACGTCCGTGGCGAACTGCTTGAGCGGTCCGGGCGCGAGGTCCACCACCGCGCCGCCGACCGCGATCAGTGGCGCGGAGCGCGATCCGGTCAGCACCGCCACGGCTTCGGCCGCGCCGATGGCCACGGCCGCGGCCGCCACCCCGGCGAGCGCGCCGAACCCTCGCGGTGCCGTCGTCCGCCATTTCGACCCTGTCGTTCCCGAACCAGACGTCACCCTCACCGGACCAGTGTCACCGGCCGGGCACCGGGCCGGTAGGGGACGTCAGCGCTTCGTAATCACCTTCAGGACCGCGCTCAGGGCGCGGAACCCGGGCCGGGAACACGAAGATCCGCGTGAGCCGGAACTTAGCTGCTCACGCGGATCTCGCTTTGACCAGGCGGTCCCGGCTAGGCGCCGGGACCGGGTGGGTCAGAAGCCGGGACCGTGCTGGTGCCCGTGGCCGTGACCGTGGCCACCACCGGCGGCGGCCGGCTCGGCCTTCTCCGGCTTCTCCACGACCAGGCTCTCGGTGGTCAGCAGCAGACCGGCGATCGAGGCGGCGTTGGTGACCGCGTTGCGGGTCACCTTCACCGGGTCGATGATGCCGGCCTTGACCAGGTCGCGGTACTCGCCGACGGCGGCGTCGAGGCCGGTGCCCCACTTGCCGTCGACGACCTTCTGCACGACCACGTAGCCGTCGTGTCCGGCGTTCTGCGCGATCCAGCGCAGCGGCTCGACCAGCGACTTACGGACGATCGAGACACCCACCTTCTCGTCGCCGGTGAAGCCGAGGCCGTCGTCGAGCACCGAGGCGATCTGCGCCAGCGCGGCGCCACCACCGGGAACGGTGCCCTCCTCGACCGCGGCCTTGGTGGCGGCGATCGCGTCCTCGATGCGGTGCTTGCGCTCCTTCATCTCGACCTCGGTCGCCGCGCCCGCCTTGATCACCGCGATGCCGCCGGAGAGCTTCGCCAGCCGCTCCGCCAGCTTCTCCCGGTCCCAGTCCGAGTCCGACGCCTCGATCTCCTTGCGGATCTGGGTGACCCGCTCCGTGACCTCGTTGTCCCGGCCCCGGCCGTCGATGACGGTCGTGTTGTCCTTGTCGACCACCACGCGCCGGGCGCTGCCCAGCACCTCCAGGCCGACCGAGTCGAGCTTGTAGCCGAGCTCCGGAGCGACGACCTCGCCGCCGGTGATGATCGCCATGTCCTGGAGCATCGCCTTGCGGCGGTCGCCGAAGCCGGGCGCCTTCACCGCGCAGACCTTGACGGTCTTGCGGATCGAGTTGACCACCAGGGTGGAGAGCGCCTGCCCCTCCACGTCCTCGGCGATGATCAGCAGCGACTTCCCCGTCTGGAGAACCTTCTCCAGCAGCGGCAGCAGCTCCTCGATCGAGGAGATCTTCTGGGTGGTGATCAGGATGTACGGGTCGTCGAGCACCGCCTCCTGCGCCTCGGTGTCCGTGACGAAGTTCGGCGAGATGAAGCCCTTGTCGAACTGAAGGCCCTCGGTGACCTCCAGCTCGGTGGCCAGGGTCGAGCCCTCCTCGACGGTGATCACACCGTCGCGGCCGACCCGCTCCATCGCCTCGGCGATCAGGTCACCGATGGTGGCGTCCTGCGCGGAGATCGTCGCGACGTGTGCGACCGACTCGCGGCTGCCCACCTCGACGGCCTTCTCCAGCAGCGCCGCGGAGATCTTCTCGGCGGCCGCGTCGATGCCCCGCTTGAGCCCGGCCGGACCGGCACCGGCCGCGACGTTGCGCAGACCTTCCCGGACCATCGCCTGGGCGAGCACGGTGGCGGTGGTGGTCCCGTCGCCGGCGACGTCGTTGGTCTTCGTCGCCACCTCCTTGACCAACTGCGCGCCAAGGTTCTCGTACGGGTTGGTGAGTTCGATCTCCTTGGCGATGGTCACACCATCGTTGGTGATCGTCGGTGCACCGAACTTCTTGTCCAGGACGACGTTGCGCCCGCGTGGGCCGAGAGTGACCTTGACCGTGTCCGCGAGCGTGTTGACACCGTGCTCCAGCAGGTGCCGGGCGTCATCCGAGAAACTCAGAATCTTCGCCATCTGTTACAGGGTCCCTTCACGCAGCGCTGCCCCGGCCCGGCAGGGCCGGTCCGGGGCAGCGTCACTGAATCAGTCAGATCACTTCTCGATGACAGCGAGGACGTCGCGGGCGGAGAGC
This sequence comes from Plantactinospora solaniradicis, assembly GCF_042658085.1. NCBI lineage: Bacteria > Bacillati > Actinomycetota > Actinomycetes > Micromonosporales > Micromonosporaceae > Plantactinospora > Plantactinospora solaniradicis. The sequence goes on from NZ_JBHSPR010000020.1 coordinate 270,598, forward strand.
ACCAGGTACTCCTCGCCGGCGTACTTGACCTCGGTGCCGCCGTACTTCGAGTAGAGGACCGTGTCGCCGACCTTCACGTCAACCGGGATCCGGTTGCCGTCGTCGTCGAAACGGCCGGGGCCGACAGCGAGGACAGTGCCCTCCTGCGGCTTCTCCTTGGCGGTGTCGGGAATCACGATGCCCGACGCCGTGGTCGTCTCAGCCTCATTCGCCTGGACCAGGATCCGGTCCTCGAGCGGCTTGATCGCAACCTTGGTCGCGGTAGTCACGGGCATACCCTCCTGGGGTACTGGTTTCGTTACCGGCCGGCGAGCCGGCCAGCGTCAATCTGCCACATGCCACCGGGCGGGGCCGTCGTCGCGGGTGCCGGTCCGCCTGGCGTTCAGCTCCCGGACATGAGCCCGAAAGCTGGCACCCTCGGTCTGAGAGTGCTAACCGCAGGTTATGCCGACGGCTAGCACTCCGTCAAGGAGAGTGCCAACCCTCCTACCGGCGTGTTCACAAGATCTCCAGGTCAACCCGGCCCGCGGAGCCCCGAAAGTTGGACTCGTGCTCACCAGCCGGTCGACCGCTCACGCTCCGGCCGCATCCAGGCGGTCGAGCTGCTCCTGCGAGAGCTTCACGTCAAGGGCCGGCAGCGAGTCCTCGAACTGCTTCAGGGTGCGCGGACCGATCAGCGGGACCGTCCGCGGCGTCTGATGCATCAGCCAGGCCAGCACCAGCTGGTTCGGCGTGACGCCCACCTCGTCGGCCACCTCGGCCACAGCGGCGAGGCGCACGTCCGAGTCGGTCCCGGCGTACGACTCCATCGCCCAGTGCCCGTTGCGCTTACGTTCGTCGTCGTAGATGCCCTTGAGGATCGGCGAGTACGCCACCAGCGTCTGGTCCTCGTGTTCCCGTAGGTAGTCCAGCTGCTCGTGGCCCACGATCGACATGCTGTTCGCGGACGGCTTCGGCCGCAGGTAGGAGTGCTGCTGCTGGATTGCCACCGGCAGCGGCCAGCCGTTGCGTTCGCAGAGCCCGCGTATCCGCTCCAGCCGCCACGTCCGGACGTTCGACCAGCCGATGAACCGCACCTTGCCGGCCCGCACGAACCCGGCCAGGGCCTCGAGGGTCTCCGCCAGCGGCGTGGCCCGGTCATCGACGTGGACGTAGTACAGGTCGATGTGATCGGTGCCGAGCCGCTTCAGACTGCCGTCCAGCGCGTGCCGCAGAGTGTCGGCACCCGCACCGGCGAAGGTCCTGCGGGCCAGCTGCCAGTTCGCGGTGCCATCGTCGGCCCAGAGCGCCGGGTCGAACTTCGGCACCGCGCTGCCCTTGGTGGCCAGAAAGATCTCGTCGCGTTTGCCGGTCAGCCAGCGGCCGAGCAGTTCTTCGCTGTGCCCACCCCGGCTGCCGGGTACGGCCCACCACTCGTAGCAGTCCGCGGTGTCGATGAAGGAGCCGCCCACCTCGCGGTAGCGGTCCAGGATCCGGATCGAGTCCTTCTCGTCGGTCGCGTTGCCCATCTGCATGGCTCCGAGCGCCAGGTGGCTCACCTGGACGCCGGTCCTGCCCAATTCGATCGTCTGCACGACCTCGACGTTAGGAACTGGAGTGCACTCCAGGTCAAGGGTATCTTTCGTCAATGAGCGTCTATACGCCGGCGGAGACGGCCCGGCGCAGTGGCTTCAGCCTGGACACCCTGCGCTACTACGAAAAAATCGGTCTGCTTGCCGACATCGAGCGCACCAGCGGCGGCCAACGTGTCTTCACCGACGATGATCTCGGTTGGCTCGGCGTCCTGCGCTGTCTGCGTGATACCGGCATGCCGATAGCCCAGATGGCGACCTACGCGGAACTCTGTCGTGCTGGTGCCGACAGCGAACCCGAACGCCTCGCGCTCCTGCGGCAACACGCCGTCCGGGTCGAGGAACAGATGCGGCTCCTGGGCAGGCAGTACGCCCACCTTGAAGACAAGATCCGCTACTACGCCGAACGGACCGGCGCTCAGTCGCGGTGAGCGGTGCGAACTGGGCCGCGGCATGATCGGAAGCGCTGACCGCAGGTGATGCCGGCGACCGGCGCTCCGTCAGGGAGAGTGCCATCCCGACACGCCTGCCGGGGGTCCCGCTGGGCACAATGCAGCGGTGGACTCCGACCAGCTCGCCGCGCTGCGTACCCCGGCGGGGATGACCGCGCTGACCGCGGCCGGCGCGGTGGCCGGCGGCGACCCGCTGGCCGCGGCCGCCGCGCTGCGTTCGGCCGGGGTACCCGCCGGGCTGGCCGCCGCCGCGCTCACCCAGACCGAACTGCGGCGTCGCGCGGTGGCCAAGTTCGGCCCGGACGCCGCCGGGATGTTCTTCACCCGGGCCGGGCTGGAGCAGGCCACCCGGTCCGTGGTCGCGGACCGCCGCGCCGTCCGGTTGCGCGCGGCCGGGGTGCGGACGCTGGCCGATCTCGGTTGCGGCCTCGGCGCGGACGCGATCGCCGCCGCCCGCGCCGGCATCCGGGTGTACGGCGTGGAGGCCGACCCGGTCACCGCGGCGATGGCCGCCGCGAACGCCGGGGCGACGGGCGTGGCCGACCGGTTCACGGTGAGTCGCGGCGACGCCACCCGGTTCGATGTCACCGACGTCGACGGTGGACCGGTCGACGCCGTGTTCTGCGATCCGGCGCGGCGGCGGGCCGGCACCGGTCGCCGGGTGTTCGACCCGGCCGCCTACTCCCCGCCCTGGGACTTCCTGCTCGGCCTCGCCGACCGGATCCCCCGGACGGTGTTCAAGGTCGCCCCCGGGATCGACCACGCGCTGCTGCCGCCGGGCGCCGAGGGCGAGTGGGTGAGCGTCGGCGGCGACCTGGTCGAGGCGACCGTCTGGTGCGGTCCGCTCGGCGCCGCGCCGCGCCGGGCCACCCTGCTGACCGGGGCGGCGACGCACGAACTGACCGGCACCGGCGCCGTACGCGCTCCGGTCGGCCCCGTCCGGCGTTACCTGTACGACCCGGACGGCGCCGTGGTCCGGTCCCACCTGGTCGCCGAGTTCGCCGAGACGGTCGACGGCACCCTCGCCGACCCCGACATCGCCTACGTCTACGCCGACTCCGCCCGGCCGACCCCGTTCGCCCGGTGCCTGGAGGTCGTCGACTCGCTCCCCTTCTCGCTCAAGCGGCTCCGCACCCTGCTGCGCGGGCTCGGCATCGGCCGGGTCGAGATCCTGAAGCGCGGATCCGCACTGGAGCCGGAGCGGCTCCGTCGCGACCTGCGGCTGACCGGGACCGAACCGATCAGCCTGGTGCTGACCCGGATCGCCGACGCGCCCGTGGTGCTGCTCTGCCGGCCGGTACCACCGCCCGGCGCGGATGCGGCCGAGCGGCGATAGGGTGCGATGGTGGCGGGCAAGGGAACACCGGCGACGGCGCTGCTGACCCGGCAGCGCGTTCCGCACACCCTGCATCCGTACGACGTCGCCCCGGAGACGCCCAACTACGGTGCCGAGGTGGCCGCCGCGCTCGGCGTACCCCCGGAGCGGGTCTTCAAGTCGCTCGTCGCCGCCGTCGACGGTGTGCTGACCGTGGCGGTCGTGCCGGTCACCGGGGAACTGGACCTCAAGACGCTGGCGACGGCGGTGGGGGGCAAGCGGGCGACGCTGGCCGACCGGACCCTGGCCGAGCGGACCACCGGCTATGTACGGGGTGGCATCAGCCCGCTGGGCCAGCGCAAGGCACTGCCCACGGTGGTCGACGCCTCCGCCGAACGCTTTCCGACGATCTACGTCTCGGCCGGGCGCCGGGGCCTGCAACTCGAACTCGACCCGGCGGACCTGATCCGGCTCACCACCGCCACCACCGCGCCGCTCGCCGCCCCCTGATCCCACGGCCGCGCCACCGCCCGAGCCCACGGCCGGGCGCCGCCCCTGATTCGACGACCGGGCGCCACCCCTGATCCTCGCCGCGGCCGGTCCCGCGCAGGCCCGCCGCGCCATGTCGCCGGCCCTGGGCCCTTCATCCTGGTTCGAGGCATCGGTCCCGGACGATGACGATGCATGTCCACCACGTTGCTGAATTGTTATCGGCGACAACAAACTCGTGGCCTCGGCAGCCTTGCCCCGTCGGCTCCGGGCGCAATACGTTGCCGGACACAACAAAAGTGTGGCGGACGGGTCGCCGCAGCCCACCAGGAACGCCGACCGGCCCGTTCAGGTGTACCACCGCACCACCCCGATCCGAGACACCACACCCACCCCCGAAAGGACCCGTGCAATGCGCAGAGGGATCCTCACCATCGCCGCCGTGGGCCTGCTGGCCACGGGCGGCCTCGCCGCGTGCGGCGAGGACTCCGGCAGCGGCGGTGACACCGAGAAGACGCCGAAGATCGGCGTCATCCTTCCGGACAGCGCCTCCTCGGACCGTTGGGAGACCGCGGACCGCAAGTACCTGGAGGAGGCGTTCAAGGCCGCCGGCGTTGACTCCGTCATCCAGAACGCCCAGGGCGACAAGGCCCAGTTCCAGACCATCGCCGACCAGATGATGACCGACGGCGTGAACGTCCTCATGATCGTCAACCTGGACTCCGGCACCGGCAAGGCCGTGCTGGACAAGGCCAAGACCCAGGGCGTACTCACCATCGACTACGACCGGCTCACGCTGGGCGGCTCCGCCGAGTACTACGTCAGCTTCGACAACGAGGCCGTCGGCAAGCTGCAGGGCGAGGGTCTGGTGAAGTGCCTGACCGACAAGAACGTGCAGAAGCCGGTCATCGCCGAACTGAACGGCGCGGAGACCGACAACAACGCCACCCTGTTCAAGAACGGCTACGACGGGGTGCTGAAGGCCAAGTACGACTCCGGCGAGTACGTCAAGGGCCCGGACCAGTGGGTGCCCGGCTGGGACAACGCCCAGGCCGGCACCATCTTCGAGCAGATGCTGACCCAGCAGAATGGCAAGATCGACGGCGTGCTGGCCGCGAACGACGGCCTGGGCAACGCGGTGATCTCCATGCTCAAGAAGAACAAGCTCAACGGCAAGGTGCCGGTGACCGGCCAGGACGCGACCGTGCAGGGTCTGCAGAACATCCTCGCCGGTGACCAGTGCATGACCGTCTACAAGGCGATCAAGAAGGAGGCCGACGCGGCCGCCGAACTGGCGATCGCGCTGGCCAAGGGCGAGAAGAAGACCACCGAGAAGACGGTGAAGGACCCGGAGGGTGGTCGGGACGTTCCGTCGGTGCTGCTCGAACCGAAGGCGATCTACAAGGAGAACGTCAAGGACGTCGTCACCGACGGCTTCGTCACCAAGGACGCACTCTGCGCCGGAGCCTTCGCCGCACTGTGCACCCAGGCCGGCGTGAGCTGACCCCGATCGACGCCTCGGCTGGCCCCGCCGACGGCTCCGCCGGTGCGCCGCGACGCACCGACGGAGCCGCCCGGCACCGCCGCCGGATGCGCCGCCCGACACGGAGCGATCCGTGCCGGGCGGCGCACCCGCCCGTCGGAGCACTGGACCGGACCGCCCAATCGGACCACGATCGGATACCCGGTCGTGGCACGCGATCGGACTGCGATCGAACCCCCTCGATCGGCCCCCGCGATCGGACACCCGTGTAAAGGAGACCCACCGTGTCCGCCACACCCCTGCTGGAACTGCGCGGGATCGACAAGAGCTTCGGTCCCGTGCAGGTCCTCCGAAACGTCGACCTCACGGTCAATCCCGGCGAGGTGACGGCACTCGTCGGCGACAACGGCGCCGGCAAGTCCACTCTCGTCAAGTGCATCAGCGGGATCTACTCGTCCGATGGCGGAGAGGTCCTGTTCGACGGCCGACCGGTGCACATCGGCGGTCCCCGCGACGCCGCCTCGCTCGGCATCGAGGTGGTCTACCAGGACCTCGCGCTCTGCGACAACCTCGACATCGTGCAGAACATGTTCCTCGGCCGGGAGAAGCGCAGCGGCCTCGTCCTGGACGAGCCGAGCATGGAACAGATGGCCGCCGAGACCCTGGCCGGTCTCTCGGTCCGGACGGTGAAATCGCTGCGCCAGCACGTGTCCAGCCTCTCCGGCGGACAGCGCCAGACCGTGGCCATCGCCAAGGCCGTGCTCTGGAACAGCCGGGTCGTCATCCTCGACGAGCCGACCGCCGCGCTGGGCGTGGCGCAGACCGCCCAGGTACTGGAGCTGGTCCGGCGGCTGGCCGACAACGGACTGGCCGTTGTGCTCATCTCGCACAACATGAACGATGTCTTCGCCGTCTCCGACCAGATCGCCATGCTCTACCTCGGCCAGATGGTCGCCCAGCTGAAGACCAGCGACGTCACCCACGCCCAGGTGGTCGAGCTGATCACCGCCGGCCGCAGCGGCGGCCTCGGGCTGGCCGGCGACAACGGCAACGGCAATGGCAACGGGAAGCGCGACACCCAGAACACCGAGACGACGACGAGCGCAGGAGCCGACGCATGAGCGAGCGCAGCGAGCGAATCAGCCAGCTCAGTTTTCAAGCTCATGACGTCGACGAGCGAAGCGAGGAGAGGGCATGAGCGAGCGCAGCGAGCGAATCAGCGAGCTCAGTTTCCAAGCTCATGACGTCGACGAGCGAAGCGAGGAGAGGGCATGAGCGCCCCTACAACCGCCCCGGTGCAGCCGGTCGAGGTGCCGCCCCCGCCGGTACCCACGGTCGGCAGCCACCTCCGGGACTACCTGGCCCGGGTCGGCGGCGGCGACATGGGGTCGTTGCCGGCCGTGCTCGGGCTGATCGTCCTCTGCGCGGTCTTCACCATTCTGCGGCCGAACTTCATGACCGAGGGCAACTTCGCCAACCTGTTCACCCAGGGCGCGGCGGTGATGCTGATCGCGATGGGCCTGGTCTTCGTCCTGCTGCTCGGCGAGATCGACCTCTCCGCCGGCTTCGCCAGCGGTGTCTGCGCCGCGGTGCTGGCCCAACTGGTCACCCTCCAGGGCTATCCCTGGTACGTCGCGGTCGCCGCGGCCCTGGTCACCGGCGTGGTGATCGGGCTCGTCATCGGCTTCCTGGTAGCGAAGATCGGCATACCGTCCTTCGTGGTCACCCTCGCCGCGTTCCTCGCCTTCCAGGGCATCGTGCTGCTGCTGATCAAGGGCGGCACCAACGTCTCGGTCCGGGACGAGGTGCTGGTGGCGATCTCGAACCGGAACATGCCACCGTGGCTCGGCTGGGCCCTGACCCTGCTCGGCGTCGCCGGCTACGCGGCCGTACAACTGCTCCGGCACCGCAACCGCACCGCGCTCGGGCTGATCACCGAGCCGCTCGCCGTGGTGCTGATCCGGATCGGCAGCCTCGCACTGATCGTCGGCACCGCCGTCTACCTGCTGAACCTCGAACGCAGCCGGAACCAGCTCGTCTCGCTCAAGGGCGTACCGATCGTCGTGCCGATCATCGTCGTCCTGCTGATCGTCTGGACCTTCGTCCTCCAGCGCACCGCGTACGGCCGGCACGTCTACGCGGTCGGCGGCAACCGGGAGGCGGCCCGCCGGGCCGGCATCAACGTGGACCGGATCCGCATCTCGGTCTTCGTCATCTGCTCCTTCATGGCCGCGATCGGCGGCATCGTGGCGGCCAGCCGGGCCAGCTCGGTCGACGCGAACACCGGTGGCAGTAAGGTCCTGCTCTACGCCGTCGGCGCAGCCGTGATCGGTGGCACCAGCCTCTTCGGCGGCAAGGGCCGGATCGTGGACGCGGTGCTCGGCGGCGCGGTCATCGCGGTCATCGACAACGGGATGGGGCTGCTCGGCCGGAGTTCCGGATTCACCTTCGTGGTGACCGGACTGGTGCTGCTGCTCGCGGCCAGCGTCGACGCGCTGTCCCGACGCCGGGCCGCCGCGACCGGTAATCGATAAGGGGCACCATGCGCGCAGGGCCGAGCCAGGAGGAGATTCGCCGGCAGAATCTCGGCGCGCTGCTGCGGTACGTACACATCCACGGCGCCACCTCCCGGGCGGAGTTGACCACCTCGCTCGGACTGAACCGCAGCACCATCGGCGCGCTGACCGCCGAACTCGCGTCGGCGGGGCTGGTCAGCGAGCGGGCACCTCGGGAAACCGGCCGGGCCGGGCGACCGTCGCTGGTCGTCCGGCCCGAGTCGGCCCGGGTCTTCGCGTACGCGTACAGCATCGAGGTCGACCGGCTGCGGGCCGCCCGGATCGGTCTCGGCGGGGTGGTGCTGGACCGGCGGCAGGCGGACCGCCCACCGGGCCTGCTGGCGGAGGACAGCCTCCCCCTGCTGGCCGGCTTCGTGAAGGAGATGCACCAGTCGGTGGCCGATGGCTCGGTCTACGTCGGCAGCGGCGTCGCGGTCTGTGGTCGGCTGCGCCGCCCGGACGGCGCGGTACACATCCGCCCGGACAGTGACTGGGCCGGCAACGGGGAGATGGACAAGCCACTGGGCGAGGCCCTGGGCGAGATCCTTCCGTCGGAGCGCCCGATCCTGGTCAGCAACGCCGCCGACGCGAGCGCGGTGGCCGAACACGCCCGGGGCGCCGCCAACGGCTACGACGACCTCATCTACCTGCACCGGGACGTCGGCATCGACGCCGGGATCATCGTCGGCGGCCGGCGGCTCACCGGCCAGGGCGGGTACGCCGGCGAGGTCGGACACATGGTGGTGCACCCGGGCGGGCGACCCTGCGGCTGTGGCTCGCACGGCTGCTGGGAGACCGAGATCGGCGAGTACGCGATGCTCCAGGCCGCCGGTCGGGGCGACGCCGTCGGCCGGGACGCCGTGCTGCGGCTGGTCGACGCCGCCGCCCGGGGCGACGCCAACGCCCAGGCCGCGATACGCCAGGTCGGCGACTGGCTCGGTTTCGGCGTCGCGAACCTGGTGAACATCTTCAACCCCGGGGTGGTCATCTTCGGCGGAACCCTCCGGGACGTCTACCTCGCCGCCGCGGCCCGGGTCCGCAGCCGGCTCAACTCCCTCGCCCTGCCCGCCGCCCGCGAGCAGGTACGCCTGCGTACGCCCCAGCTCGGCGAGGACGCCGCCCTGATCGGCGCCGCCGAACTCGCCTTCGAACACCTCCTCGCCGACCCCCTCGACGCCAGCTGAGGATGTAAGGAAGGGCCCCTTCTTATCGTTTTCTGTAGAAGAAGGGCCCCTTCTTAACGCCGAATCCGTCAGAGTGGATCGGCCACCCGGTCGATGACCAGTTGGCCGGCGCCGAGGATGCCGACGTCGGCGCCGGTGCTGAGGCGCTCGATCAGCAGCGTCTGGGTGGCCAGCGGCAGACAGCGCTCGTACAGCACCGACCGCATGCTGGCCAGCAGTGGCTCGCAGTCGGCCAGCAGGCCGCCGATCGCGACCGCCTGGGGATTGAAGAAGTTGACCACGACGGCGAGGATCTCCCCGATCGACCGGCCGGCGTTGCGGGCCAGCGCGGTGGCGTGCCGGTCGCCGTCGTCGATCAGGCGCATCACGTCGGGCAGGCTCTGCACCGGCAGACCGCGCTCGCGTAGCGCGCTGACCAGGGCCGCTCCGCTGGCCACCGCCTCCAGGCAGCCGGTGTTGCCGCAACTGCACAGCGGTGCGGGGTCGGCGGTGAAGACCTGGCAGTGGCTGATGTCGCCGGCCGAGCCCTGCCCGCCCCGGTGCAGCCGGCCGGCGGAGATCACCCCGGCGCCGATTCCGGTGCCGGCCTTCACGTAGACGGCGTGGTCGAGTTCCGGGTGCTTCCAGCGGTGTTCGCCCAGCGCCATCAGGTTGGCGTCGTTGTCGACCACCACCGGCACGTCGGTCCGGCCGGCGAAGAAGCTGACCACGTCGAAGCCGTTCCAGCCGGGCATCCGGGACGGCGAGACGATCCGGCCGGTGCTGTGCTGGACCGGCCCCGGGATGCCGACCCCGATACCCCGCAGTACGGCACCGGGCCCGGACGCGCCGCGCATCAGCTCGGTAACCTCGGTGAGCAGCGTGCCGAGTACCGACTCGGGGCCGTCCTCGACCCGTACCTCCAGGGACCGGGATTCGACCACCCGGCCGGCGAGGTCGAGCGTGCCGATCCGGGCGTGGTGTGCACCGAGGTCGACGGCGCCGATCACCACTCCGTCGACGGGCACTTCGAGCTGTCTGGGTCGCCGTCCGCCCCGGGACTTGCCGGCGCCCACCTCGCGGAGCAGCCCGCGCCCGATCAACGTCTCGACCCGCTGGGAAACGGTCGACGGAGACAATCCGGACAACCGGGCCAGGTCGGCACGACTGGCGGCCGCCCCGGTGGCCACCAGCCGCAGCATCTCTCCGGCGTTCGTGCCCTGGACGGCCACCCCGGGCGCCTCGTCATCCGTCACGACAAGGTTCCTAGCACCCAAAGTTCCTCCAGGCAAGCAGTTGACTTACTTGGCGTGGGTACATTAGAAAGCCACTGTTACTCCAAGTAATCGCAAACTTAGTTCGGTCGTTGGAGAAAGTTCGAAGATTGGAGCAGGTAGCCCGCCATGACAGGGAACCCTCTCGCTGATCTTCGGGCGGCAGAACAGGCGGCGGAACACCCGACGACGCCGATGGTGGCGGTACGGGGCCTACAGAAGTGGTTCGGGACCAACCACGTCCTCCGGGACGTCGACCTGACGGTGGCGACCGGCGAGGTGGTGGTGGTGATCGGGCCCTCCGGCTCCGGCAAGTCCACCCTGTGCCGCTGCCTCAACCGGCTCGAGGTCGCCGGTCAGGGCAGCATCGAGATCGACGGTCGACCGTTGCCGGCCGAGGGGCGTGAACTGGCCCGGCTCCGGGCCGACGTCGGAATGGTCTTCCAGTCTTTCAACCTGTTCGGGCACAGGACCGTGCTGGAGAACATCACGCTGGGCCCGACCAAGGTCCGCAAGGTCCCCCGGGCCCGGGCCCAGACCGAGGCCCGCGCCCTGCTCGACCGGGTCGGCATCGCCGACAAGGCCGACGCGTACCCGGCACAACTCTCCGGCGGCCAGCAGCAACGCGCCGCGATCGCCCGCGCCCTGGCGATGCGCCCGAAGGTGATGCTCTTCGACGAACCGACCTCGGCGCTCGACCCGGAGATGGTCAACGAGGTGCTCGACGTGATGGTGTCGCTCGCCGCCGACGGAATGACCATGATCGTGGTCACCCACGAGATGGGCTTCGCCCGCCGCGCCGCCGACCGGGTCGTCTTCATGGACGACGGCCGGATCGTCGAGTCGGCCGGTCCGGACGACTTCTTCGCGGCCCCGCGCAGCGAGCGGGCCAGGGACTTCCTTTCCAAGATCCTTCAGCACTGATGTTTTTCCCGAGGAGTGACATGTCGATCCTGACCAAGAGGCTGCGGCCACGGCGGACGGTGGCCATCGCCGCCGCCTCGGTCGCGGTGGCGATGGCCGCCGCCGGCTGCGGCGGTGGCGGTTCGAGCACCCCCGGTACGCCGGGCGGGGCGGGCGTACCGGGCCTGGGCGGCACCGGGGTGGTGGACCAGGCGGTGTACGACGCCGCCCCCGTCGCCACCGACGCCGACATCCCGGCCGGTTCCACGATGGAGAAGATCCGCCAGCGGGGCAAACTCCTGGTCGGCGGCTCCCTGGACGCTCCGCTGCTGTCCCAGCAGGACCCGGTGAGTGGCAAGGTGGAGGGCTTCGACGCCAGCCTCGCCCGGCTGCTGGCGAAGTACATCATCGGCAAGCCCGAGGTCGAGACCGTGACCATCGGCACCCAGACCCGCGAGGCGCTGCTCCGCGCCAAGTCGGTCGACACGGTGTTCCAGACGTACACGATCACCCCCGAGCGGGCCACCCAGATCGCCTTCGCCGGCCCGTACCTGACCTCGGGGCTGGCCGTGGCGGTGAAGAAGGAGAACACCACCATCCACGGCGTGCAGGACCTGGCCGGCAAGAAGGTGGTCGTGGGAACGAACACCCCGGCGGTGACCGCGCTGCCGACCGCCGCGCCCGGTTCCGAGCAGGTCGCCTTCGCCACGGACCCGCAGGCGGTGCAGGCACTGCTCCAGGGCCGGGGCGAGGCGTACGTCCAGGACTTCACCCTGCTCGCCTCGAACGCCAAGGTGAACCCGGGGATGAAGGTGGTCGGCCAGCCGTTCACCACGGAGCCGTACGGCATCGGGCTGAACCGCGACGACGCCCAGTTCAAGGAGTTCGTCAACAACTGGCTGACGAAGATCCAGGCGGACGGCACCTGGGCCAAGGTGTGGCAGGCCACCCTCGGCACGGTGGTGGAGGGCGGCGCGCCCACCCCGCCGGCGATCGGGTCCGCACAGGGTTCCTGAGCAGCGTCCGACGGCGATGAACCCGTTCTCCGGATACCTCACCGAGTTGGGCCACGGGCTGGTCACGACGGTCGAACTGACCGTCGTGACCACCGTCGCGGCGCTGCTGCTCGGCGTCGTGGTGGCCACCCTGCGGATCTGTCCCGTGCCGCTGCTGCGCACCGTCGGACTGGTCTACGTCGAGGTGCTGCAGAACCTGCCGCTGCTGGCCCTGCTCGTGCTGTTCGTCTTCGCGCTGCCGCAGCTCGGAATCACGTTCCCGCTGTTCACCTCCGCCGCCATCGTCATCGCGGCGTACGAGGGCGCGTATTTCGCGGAGGCGATCCGGGCCGGCATCAACACGGTCGGCATCGGTCAGGCCGAGGCGGCCCGCGCGATCGGGCTGACCTTCAGCCAGTCGCTGCGGTACGTCATCCTGCCCCAGGCGTTCCGGGCGGTCATCCAGCCGATGGGAAACATCAGCATCGCGCTGCTGATGAACACCTCGCTGGCCGCCGCCGTCGGCGTGGTCGAGCTGACCCAGACGGCCAACAACGTCAACCTGGTCGAGGCGCAGCCGCTCCTCATCTTCACCGGCGCCGGGCTGGCGTACATGCTGCTCGCCCTGGTGATCGGGCTGGTCACCGGCCGGCTCGAACGCAGACTGGCGATCGTCCGATGAACGGGGAGGGGCGGCGATGAACGATCCGCAGCGGCTGCTCTTCGACGAGCCGGGACCGCGCGGGCGGCGCCGGATCCGGATCGCCACCGTGCTCGGCGTGCTGGCCATCGCCGCCGGACTGGCCGTCGCGATCTACCAGTTCGCCGCGCACGGGGAACTGGCCGCCGACCGGTGGCGTCCGTTCGGCACCTGGCCGATCTGGCGGTACCTGCTGATCGCGCTCTGGGCCACGCTCCGGGCCGCCGCGGTGACCGCCGTGCTCAGCGCCGCACTCGGGCTGCTGCTGGCACTCGGCCGGCTGTCCCGGCGCCGTAGCCTTCGACTGCTGGCCGGGGCGTACGTCGAGATCTTCCGAACCGTACCGGTGCTGCTGCTGATCTACGTGACGCTCTTCGCGCTGCCGGCGTACGGGTTGAACTTCTCGTTGTTCTGGAAACTGGTCGTACCGCTGGTGGTGGCGAACTCGGCCGCCTTCGCCGAGATCTTCCGGGCCGGCATCAGGGCGCTGGACCGGGGTCAGGCGGAGGCCGGTCAGGCGATCGGGCTGCGCCCGGCCCAGGTGATGCGGCTGGTGGTACTCCCCCAGGCACTGCTCAAGCTCACCCCCTCGCTGGTCAGTCAGCTCGTCGGACTGCTCAAGGACACCTCGCTGGGGTTCGTGGTCAGCTTCACCGAGCTGTTGTACAGCGGCCAGGTGCTCGCCTCGTACACCCATCTGCTGATCCAGACCTACCTGGTGGTGGCCGTGCTCTACCTGGCGGTCAACGCGTCGCTGTCCAAGTTCGCCCGGGTGTTGCAGGCCCGTGACGGCCGGCTGTTCGGCCGTCGCCGTTCGGGGTCCGGCACGGACCCGGCCGCGGTGGACCCGGCTGCCACGCTGCTCACCGACGGCGCCACCACCACCCGATGACAGGAGAGAGAGACAGGATGACCAGGTTCGAGATCTGCATCGACAGCGTCGAGGGGGCCATGGCCGCGGAACGGGCCGGTGCCGACCGCGTCGAACTCTGCTCGGCGCTGTTCGAGGGTGGGTTGACGCCGAGCATCGGCACGATCGAGGTGGCGCTGCGGAGCGTGAGCCGGATCCGGGTACACGTCATCGTGCGGCCCCGGGCCGGTGACTTCATCTACTCGCCGCTGGAGATCGAGGCGATGGTCCGGGACGTGCAGGCGGCGGCGACGGTCGGCGCGCACGGCATCGTGATCGGGGCGCTGACCCCCGAGGGTGACGTCGACGTGCCGACCACCCGACGGTTGATCGAGGCGGCCGACGGCGCGAGCATCACCTTCCATCGGGCCTTCGACATGGTCCGGCAGCCGTTCGAGGCACTGGAGCAACTGATCGAACTCGGGGTGGACCGGGTGCTCACCTCCGGCCAGGAGGACAGCGCGCTGGCCGGCGCCCCGCTTCTCGCCGAACTGGTCCGCAAGGCCGACGGCCGGATCGTGGTCATGCCCGCCGGCGGGATCAACGAGCGGACCGTCGCCCGGGTCGTCGCGGCGACCGGTGCCGACGAGTTCCACTTCGCCGCGATGGTCACGTCGGACGGTCCGGCGATCCACCGCAACCCGGTACCGAAGATGGGCGGCGTGCTGAGCCGCTCCGAATACCAGCGCTCGGAGACCTCGCAGGAGCGGATCGGCCAGATCATCGGGACGGTGCGCCCGTAACGGGGGCGGGGATGGGGGTGGGATCGGCGGTCGGGGAGGGCCGCCGATCCAACTCCCGCCAGACCGGCAGGACGAACGGCATCAGGGTCACCACCAGGTACGCCGAGCCGAACAGCAGGAATGCGGCCGGCAGCCCCACGCCCTGGACGGCCGCCCCGCCGAGCAGCCCGCCGAGTGGGATGCCGGCCCAGGCCGCCGCCTGGGTCAGCCCGAGCACCCGGGCCCGTAGGTGTTCCGGAATCCGTTCGAAGCTGACCGCGCCGAGGATCGGGTTGATCGCGGCGATCGACACCCCGGCGACGAAGGAGACCAGGTAGATCGCCCAGAGCGGGTCCAGGAAGGCGAGCGCGACGAATCTGGGGGCCCCGGCGATCAGGAACCCCACCGCGAAGACCGCGAACCGGGGAACCCGGGGCGCCACGACGGTGAAGACCGCGTTGCCCAGTACCGCACCCAGGGCGAAGGAACCGGTCAGGAAGCCGAGCGCGGCCGAGGACCCGACGACCTCCTTGGCCCAGAACGGAAGCAGGACCGAGTTGTAGGCGGCGTCCGCCAGGTTGGTGACGAAGAGCAGCAGGACTATGCCGTGCACCAGGGGCTCCCCGCGCAGGAAGCGCAGGCCGGCGCGGAGCGCGGTCAGGTACGGCTCCCGGTCGGCGGCGCGGGCCGCCAACTCCGGGCCGCCGAACGTCCGGGCAGGTAGCGCCAGTGTCAACAGCCCCGCCCCGACCACGAAGCTCGCCGCGTCGATCAGCAGCACCGTCGGTGCGTCGAACACGGCGACCAGCAGCCCGGCCAAGGGTGCGCCGAGGAGCGTACCGAGCCGGCTCAGTCCGTCGTTCAGACTCGTCGCCCGGGTCATCGGGGTTCCCGCCGCCGCAACGGCCTTCGGGAACACCACCCGCTTCGCCGAGTCGCTGAATCCCCGCAGCAGGCCCGCCACGGCGACCAGGCCGACGAGCGTGCCGAACCCGAGTCCGCCGGCCCGGTGCAGCAGCGGTACGGCGGCGACCGCCACCGCGCTGCCCAGGTCGGCCACGATGCTGACCCGGCGGGCCCCCAGCCGGTCGATCAGCGGACCGCCGAGCGCGCAGGTGAGGACGAACGGCAGCATCTCGGCGAACGCCACCACCCCGGTCCGGGCCGCGCTGCCGGTGACCACGAGGGTGAACCAGGGCAGCGCGACCAGGCTCATCACGCTGCCGGTCGTCGAGATCGTCCCGGCGGTCAGCAACCCGATCAGTGGCCGGCGGTCCCTACTCATCGTCGCCACCCCCGACCGATCCGTCGTCGCCCCCGACCGATCCGTCGTCGCCCCCGACCGATCCGTCGTCGCCCCCGACCGACCCGTCGTTGCCCTCGACCGACCCGTCGTCGTCGCCGCGCTGTTGGAAGAAGGGCATGAGTTGCGCCTGCACGACGTACGCCTCGGCGCCGTCCGGTGCCGGGACGTCGGGATCGTCGCGCCGGTAGCGGCCGAGCACTTCGTGCAACGCCTCGTAGAGTTCGCCCGCCTCGGCGGCGGTCAGCCGGAACCGCCAGTTGCTGAGGGTGGCCTTGTCCTCCCACTCCTCGGGGATGTTCCCCAGTTCGTTCAGCCAGCGGTCGACCCGCTCGGCGTACAGCGAGGCCACCGCCCGCAGATAGGTCTCGACATCCGCCACCGCGTCCCGGCCGACCTCGCGGTCGAGGATCGTGTTCTGGTGGGCGGCCCGCCACCACCGCTCCCGGCCAGGACCGCGTTTGGGCTCCTCGACCACGAACCCGTACTGGGCGAGTTGCCGCAGGTGGTAGCTGGTGGCGCCGGTCGACTGGCCGAGCCGCTGGGCGAGCAGGGTGGCCGTGGCGGGACCGTCCTCCCGGAGCACGTTGAGCATCCGCACCCGCAGTGGATGGGCCAGACCACGCAGCGACGTCGGACTGAGCCGAACCTCATCCCTAGACATGTTGGCAAAGGTAGCCTTGCAAAGACTTCTTTGCAAGTGGGGCGGCGCGGCCCGCTCGCCGAGGGCCGCGCACGACGGCACGAACGTCATGCCGGCCGAAGGAAATTGAGAACGACTACGCTAATAACAGCGGTCAGGAAACCGTTCTTCGACCCCTGGTCGCGAGATCCATAAACAACGCCCCAGGTCAGAGAGTTGACACTAACAACTGTTGACCATTTTCCTGAGTTATGGTCATGGCCATGAGCGTGACGCTACCGGGAAATAGGTCGCGCACACTTTCTTCCGATCTCTTAGGCGGAATCATGGCAAGTGTCTTCCATCAAATCCAGTACTGGACCTGGAACCTGGCCCCAGGACAAGGCCTGTGGTTGTCGTATGGGCCGAGCGATCGATACAAGACTGGCACCGTCCAGGCAATGTGCTGCCCGGACACTCTAGTGGGCACCAGCACCACACATGCTACCCAGACCCTACTTGTGCCCGAGGTCTTCAATACCATGGTTCCCTCGCGACAGGGAGATCTCGTCTTCACCTACGCCTACGCGGGATTCAATATCTGGAACCGTGGCAACTATACGGTGAGATATTTCTCCGTTGCGCTGACCGTAATTGGACCTTGAGGAGGTTCTCGATGCGCCTGACGGCTTACCACGACAACAACGGCAATATTGTGGGCCTGGCGGCCTCCCCGTCGGGCGACTCGACGCCCGTAGAGGTTGTATCCACGGGACATCCCGGTCTACGCGCGACGGAGATTGAGGTGCCGCCAGGCGTCGAACTTGATCCCAATCAACCGGACCGACTGTACGAAGAACTCGCCAAGGTCGCCGAAGGCCATCGAATCGACAAGGGCATCCTGGCACCGAAGAATTGATCACCCGCCGACCCGCCTCGGGTCCTCCTCCGGCTCGGGGTGGGTCTGCGCACGGTCCCGGTCGCCGTGCCACGAGCGCCAGAGTGCCGCGTACGAGCCGCCGGCCGCGACAAGCTCGGCGTGTGGCCCCAGCTCGGTGATCCGGCCGTCCTCCACCACCGCCACCCGGTCCGCGTCGTGCGCGGAGTGCAGCCGGTGCGCGATGGCGACGACGGTACGGCCCCGCAGCACCGCCGCCAGCGACCGCTCCAGGTGCCGGGCCGCCCGTGGATCGATCAGCGATGTCGCCTCGTCCAGCACCAGCGTGTGCGGATCGGCGAGCACCAGCCGGGCGAGGGCGAGTTGCTGGGCCTGGGCGGCAGCGAGCGGATGCCCTCCGGAGCCGACCATCGTGTCCAGGCCGTCCGGCAACTGCTCCGCCCAGTCGAGCGCGTCGACGGCGGCGAGCGCGGCGCGTACCCGCTCGTCGGTGGCGTCCGGCCGGGCCATCGTGAGATTGTCGCGGAGCGTACCGAGAAAGACGTGGTGTTCCTGGGTGACCAGCGCGACCTCGGTGCGCAGGTCGGCCAGTGGCAGGTCCGCCAGAGGCACCCCACCGACGGTCACCGACCCGGCGAGCGGACGGTGGATGCCGGCGAGCAGTCGCCCGAGGGTTGACTTACCGGCCCCGGACGGGCCGACGACGGCCAGCCGTTCCCCCGGCGCCAGGTCCAGCGTGACGCCGTGCAACACGTCCCGCCCCTGCTGATACGCGTACCGGACATCGCGGGCGGCCAGCCGCCGCTCTCTCGACTGTTCTTGTCCCGGCTGTTCTTCTCCCGGCTGTTCTTCTTCCGGCTGTTCTCCGGCCGGCGCCGGCCTGTCGCCGCCGGGCCGGGCCACGCCGAGCAGCCGGGCCATCGAGGCCCCACCGACCTGAAGCTCGTCCAACCAGGACAGCAGCCGGTCGATCGGGTCCATCAACTGCTGGACGTAGAGGGTGGCGGCGGTGACCTCGCCGAGGGTCACCCAGCCCTCGACGTAGAACCAGCCGCCGAGGACCAGGGTCGCGACGACCGGCAGGACATAACCGGTCTCGGCGATCGGAAAATAGACGGTACGCAGGAACAGCGTGTACCGCTCGGCCTGGTACGACCGGCCGATGTCCGCGTCGGTACGCGCCCGCCGCCGGGCCTGCTGCCGCAGCGCCTCTGTGGTGCGGGAGCCTTCGACGGTCTCGCTGATCCCGTCGGTGATGTCCGAGTAGGCGGCGTTCTCGGCCAGGTAACCGGGGGTGGCGCGGCGCAGGTACCACCGGGTGGACAGCCACAGCACCGGTGCCGCGACCAGGCCGGGCAGGATCAGCAGCGGATCGGTCAGCAGCACGGCGCCGACGACGAAGAACGCCGTCACGATCGCGATCAGCGTCTCCGGAACGGCGAACCGGACCGTCCTGGACAGCGCCGCGACGTCCCGGGTGGTCCGGGTGAGCAGGTCACCGGTGCCGGCCTTCTCCACAGTGGATAACGGAAGGGCGAGAATCCGGTCGATGAACTCCTCACGCAGTTCGGCGAGTACGCGCTCGCCGAGCCGGGCCGAGGCGAAGTGCGCGAACCGCATCAGCACCGCCTGGGCGAGCACGAAGCCGGCGATCGCGAGCGCGATCCGGTCCACGGTGACCGTGCCGACGCCCCGGGAGATCCCCTCGACCAGGTCACCGATCAGCCGTGGCGCCGCCAACCCGGTGATCGCGGCCAGCGCGTGCAGGCCGAGGGCACCGGCCAGCGCCCGGGGATGCCGGCGGATCAGCACCCGCGCGTACTGCCGGACCTGGGCCGCGTCCGCGACCGGCAACGCCGTACTCATGCCTCTCCCTCCTCGACCCGCGTGACGACGGCGGCGTAGCGCGGCTCGGAATCGAGCAGTTCGTGGTGCCGGCCCTCGGCGACCGCCTTGCCGTCGGAGACGAAGACCACGTGGTCGGCCTGGTCCAGGACCAGTGGACTGGTGGTGCAGACCAGGGTGGTCCGGCCGCGCCGTGCCGGACCGAGCCGCCGCGCGATCCGCGCCTCGGTGTGCGCGTCCACCGCGCTGGTCGGCTCGACCAGGATCAGGATCTCCGGATCCGCCACCAGCGCCCGGACCAGCCGGAGGCGCTGCTGCTGCCCGCCGGAGAACTCCCGGCCCCGCTCGGCGACCCGACCGTCCAGTCCGCCGGGCAGCGCCTCGACGATGTCCATGGCGCTGGCCGCCACCAAAGCCGCGTCGATGGTCGCGTCGTCGGCCCGGTCGTGCGGGTCGAGCTCGGTGCGGAGCGGCCCGGAGAAGAGCCGCGCGTCGTTGTCGGCCACCATGATCCGGCGCCGGACCGTTCCCAGCGCCAGCTCCCGCAGCGGTACGCCGTGCAGCGTCGCCTCGCTGTCGGCGTACCGGCCGAGCCGGTCGGCAATGGCGACGGCGTCCTCCGGGGCGGCTGCGGCCAGCGCGGTCAGCCTGCCCGGCCGCACCGCCAGTCCCGACTCCACGTCGACCAGCTCGCCGGCCCCCTCGGGAACCTGGACCGGGCGGGCGGGCTCCTCGATCTCCGGCCGCAGGTTGAGCATCCCGACCACCCGACGCGCGGAAACGTGTCCCCGGGTGAGCCGGTCAATCACCTCGGTCAGCATCCGCAACGGGCCGATCAGGAAGACGGTGTAACCGTAGAACGAGACGAGCTGGCCAACGGTGATCTCACCGCGCAGCGCGAACCGGGCGCCGAGCCAGGTCACCAGCACCAGGAAGATGCCGGGCATCAGGATCTGGGTGGACTCCAGTAGCGCCTCCACCCTGGCCACCCGTACCCCACCGTGCCGGAGGGTCTGCGACTCCGCCCGGTACCGCGCCGCGAAGACCGCCTCGCCACCCACCCCGCGCAGCACCCGCAGCCCGGCCACGATGTCGCTGGCCCGGGTGGTGAGGGTCGCCTGCTGGTCCCGGTACGTCTCCTGGCGCCGGTGCAGCGGCCGGATCAGCACCGCGACGACGGTCATCAGCACCGGTACGCCGAGCACCACCACCAGCCCGAGCGGCACCGAGGTGGTCAGCAGGATCGCGGTGATGGTGAGAACGGCGAACAGCGACCCGGTACCCCGGGAGAGGATGTCGAGCGCCCCGCCGATGTGGTTGATGTCGGCGGTGCCGATGCTGACCACCTCGCCGGTGGCGAGCTGCTTGGGCAGCGTCGCGCCGAGCCGGTTGGCCTGGTCGGCGGTGAGCTGGACGGTCCGGTACGCCCCGGCCAGCCAGTTGAAACTGGCGAACCGGTGCCGGACGATCCCGACGATCGCCTGGGAGATGCCGAGGGTGAGCAGGAGCAGCCCCCAGCGGACCAGCGCGTCGGTGTTCCGGGCAACCAGACCGGCGTCGATCGCCTTGCCGAGCACCGCCGGCATCAGCGCCTGACCGACGAAGCTGACGATGCCCAGCACCATCCCGCCGACGAGGGTCGGCCAGATCCGTGCCGCGAGCCAGAGCAGAAACCTGGTCGCCGAACGCTGGTCCGCCACGCCGGGATCGGGAACAGGTAATGAGCGCATCCCGGCGACGCTATGGGACCAATCGCCACGATCGCCACCGGTTTTCACAGTGGATTTGACTCGGGGTAGCCGGGATGCCACCTCCCGTGATAGTCCTGTCCTCGATCGGGTGCGAGCCGTTTCGGGGCCCGCGTGCCTGTACCGCTCTGCCGCTGTACCGGCCCCGCCGCTGTACCGCTCCGCCTGTGCAGACGGACGGCTGACGCCACCCGCGACCGTCCCAACCCGAGGTCGCCGGGAGCAACGGTTCCCACCGCCCGATCTTCGAGAGGTCTACGCCCATGTCCCGTCAGGAGTCGTCCGGGCCGGAGTTCCGCCGTTCGCCGCAGGATCCCCGCCACCTGCGCCACGGCCGGTACGGATGCCAGGGTCGCAGCACTCTGCTGAGCCACCCGTATATACGCGTCACGGCAGGCGTCGCGAACTTCAGCGGCGATAGCCTGTCCCGTCGGCTGCTCGTGCAGCCAACGCCGACTGATTTCTAACTGCGTCACCTCGGCACCCGCCATGACGACGGTGACCCGGTCGCCTCCGCTACGGCCGTTCACTTGTCTCCGAGCTTGTTCGTCGACCCGCTGGCGGTAATCATCCAACTCAGACATTGCAGCATTGAGCAAGTCAAGTACCTGCGACACCCGATCGGCCCGGTCGTCTCCTACAGGAACCTGCCCGGCATCCCCGAACTCCGGCATGCTCTTGTTTGATGCCCGGTCGTTCGGGGGTTGCCAATCGATGGGCGGCTCGCTTCTCTGGCGATCAACCACTCGGGCAGACCATGCCACCAACCGATCGCTGACCGCCCGATTTAGCGCGTCGAGGATCGCTGCTGACAGTCGGTCCGGACCGATATCACGCCACCAATCCCGGCCGATTTCTACTCGCTCCATCTGTCCCGCACCGTCGAGCCACACCCGCACGAGTCCAGACGCGTCGGCACCTGTTCCCGCAATGTCAGAGCCATCCATTTGCCAGGCAATCTGCTCGGCTTCCCGCTTGAGCCGAACAATGTCGCGCTCGGTGTTCATGTCCCCCCAAAGACGTAATCAACTGGCGTTAGGACTAACAGACCTATTCGTGGACGGCTCCACACCTGGACGGCCGAGGACATCGATCAGGCGTCTGCCGTCATGGGCCACTCTGGACATGGACAGCCGTACCACGCAGCCAAGCCACCACTTCCGTGGCGCCCGGACAGCGTGCGACCGACAACGCATTGGCGAGCGCGAGCAACTGCTCCGGTGGTAGCTGAATCCCCTCGCGGGTGGCCAACCGCAACCGGACAGCACCAGCATCAGTGGTCACGACCAGCAAAGCCACCGACTGGGTAGGCCCGACCACCCCGCTACGGCGTACCGGAGCCACCAGCCTCTGGTTGGTCCGCCGCAGCGCGACCGTACGCGCGGCAGCCAGGTCGACCGTTCGCTGCCGGAGACCCCGCACTGTCAGCCGGGTCCCCTCCAGCCAGGCATCCAGCCTGATGCCGAACGTCATCGTCAGCACGACATAGATCACTACCGCCGTGGTAAGCACTCCGGCCAGCGCGAACGGCAGATAGGCCCAGGCTTTCGGAGTACTGGGTTCATCGGGGACGACCCACAGCATCATCATTCCGATGATTAGTCCCAAACATCCAGACGCGAGCGCGGCCATGCCGCCGAGCACCGCCACGAGCACCGCCCGGATCGCACGGGAGCCGTGGAACCCTACGGACAGTTGATATCGATGTACCCCGGTGTGCACCGGGCCATGATGGCAGATCGGACCGACACGTGGGGTGGTCAAGATTACGACAGTGAGTCAGCGACGGCCCGGAGGATACGGGCTCCAGCGATAAGCCTGTGTGGACGCCGCCGTGGCACGCAGCCAGGCGACCGTTTCCGCCGCGCCGGGACAGCGCGCGGCGGACAGGGCGTTGGCCAACAGGACCAACTGCGCCGGTGGCAGCAGCACCCGCTCGCGACTGGCCAGCCGCAGCCGCACCTCACGACTGTCCGAGCACACGAGAAGCAGCGGGACCATCGGAGGCGAACCCACACCGCTGACCGACGCCGGAACGGCCAGCCTCTCGGTGGTCGAATGCAGTGACATCGACCGGGCATCAGCCAGGTCGATGACGCGGCGGAGGCCATCTTGCACAGTCAGCCGTGTGCCCATCAACCACGCCCCGGGATAGATGCTCCTTATCACGACCAGCATCCAGAACCACAGCGGTACGACCAAAATCACGGTCATCACGGACGGCAGGGAGAAAGGCCCCCAGTTCAGCGGGTCGACGCCGTCGGCGACCACCTGCACCAGGAACTTCCCCAGAGCGTAGCCACTGCAGACCGCGACAATGGCGGCCACAGCGCCAGTCAGATACACGACCATGAAGCCGAGTTCGATTCCTCGCTGGAAGCCAACCGCAAGACGATATTGATGCCTTCCACTTTGCACCCGGCCATGATGGCAGACCGGACCGACACGTGGGGTGGTCGAGAATACGACAGAGGGTCAGCGGTCGACCTGGGCGAAATCCCATACGTGCGGGGTCCGGGCGAGCATCCGGGCCGGCGGATCGGGCAACGAGACCGGGTCGCCGCGCCACTTGGAGATGACCACGAGCCGGTTGTCTGTCGAGGAGAAGACCTCGCTGGAGATGTGCAGCGGGTTGTGCTCCAGGTCGGGCAGAGCCGTGTCACAGACCCACGAGATGAGGTCGGCGAACCCGGCCCGCTCGGCGCGTACCTCCCACATCCGTACGATCACGTCGGTCATCGCTCCTCCCGCCGCCCCCGATGCCGCCGGAACACTACACGCTGACGATCGTGAGTGGCATCGCGGAATCGGCGGGCAGGTCCAGCCGACTCGGTGCGACTCCGGCGGCGACCAGGTGCGAGCCGAGTGCGGCGACCATGGCGCCGTTGTCGGTGCACAGCTTCGGACGGGGCACCCGGACCTGGATGCCGTACTTCGCCGCCCGCTGCTCGGCGAGCACCCGCAGTCGGGAGTTTGCCGCCACCCCGCCGCCGAGCACCAGTGTCTCGACGCCCCGGTCCCGGCAGGCCGCGATGGCCTTGCTGGTCAACACGTCGCAGACCGCCTCCTGGAACGAGGCGGCCACGTCCGGCACCGGCACCGGCTCGCCGGCCCGCTGCTTCGCCTCCACCCAGCGGGCCACCGCGGTCTTGAGCCCGGAGAAGGAGAAGTCGAACCGGTGTGCAGCGAGGTCCTTCGGCGCGGTCAGGCCGCGCGGGAACGGGATCGCATCCGCCGCACCGGCCCGCGCCTCCCGGTCGATCGGCGGGCCGCCCGGGAAGGGCAGCCCGAGCAGCCGGGCCACCTTGTCGAACGCCTCGCCCGCAGCATCGTCGATGGTGGCACCGAGCGGCGTGACCCCGGTGGCGAGGTCGTCCACCAGCAGCAGCGAGGAGTGCCCGCCGGAGACCAGCAGCGCGATCGCCGGCTCGGGCAGCGGCCCGTGCTCCAGGGTGTCCACCGCGACGTGCGCGGCCAGGTGGTTCACCCCGTAGACGGGCTTGTCGGCGGCCAGCGCGTACCCCTTGGCGGCGGCCACTCCGACCAACAGCGCGCCGGCCAGGCCGGGGCCTGCGGTGACGGCGATCGCGTCGATGTCGGCCAGGGTCACCCCCGCGTCGTCGAGCGCGCGACGCATGGTCGGCACGATGGCCTCCAGGTGTGCCCGGCTGGCCACCTCCGGCACCACCCCGCCGAACCGGGCGTGTTCCTCCACACTGGACGCGATGGCGTCGGCGAGCAGGGTGTGCCCCCGGACGATCCCGACGCCGGTCTCGTCGCAGGACGTCTCGATCCCGAGGATCAGCGGTTCGTCAGCCATCTTTCGCCTGCTCGCTCTCTCTTGCCAGCTCCACGTCGGCCTGCATCACCAGCGCGTCGGTGTTGCTCGGTTGGTAGTAGCCCCGGCGCACCCCGATCGGCTCGAAGCCGTACGCGGCGTAGAGGCGCTGGGCCGGAGCGTTGTCCACCGCCACCTCCAGCAGGACGCTCCGGACCTTGCGCCGGGTCGCCTCGGCCAGCAGTGCGGTGAGCAGGGTACGGCCGATGCCGCTGCGCTGGGCGTCCCGGCGTACGGCCACGTTCTGCACCCAGGCCTCGTCCGGCGGCGCGACGGCGAGTCCGGCGTACCCGATCAGCGCATCCGTCGAGTCCAGCGCCGCCAGGTAGTAGTGCCCGTTCGCCAGCTCGTTCCAGAACATCCCGGCCGACCACCGCTCGGCGCCGAACAGGTCCTCCTCGATCGGCAGCGCCTCCGAGATGTGCCACCAGCGGAACGGACTCAGCCTGGTCACTTCAGACGTGTCCTCACTGCAGGACCGGCTTCCGGCTGGCCGCCGCGACGGCGTCGGGTCGGCGCAGGTAGAGCGGCGTGAGCTGGTCACCGGGCGCACCGGCCCGGACCCGGTCGGCCGCCAGCTCCGCCAGGGCGTAGGGCGGGGGGTAGTCCAGCCCGGCCCGTGGCGACAGCGCGAGGATGTCGGCGTACCGCTGTGCCCCCTCGCCCACCGCGACCCGGACGGCCAGCTCCCGGGCCCGCTCGGCGACGACGGCGGGGGCGTCGACCGACGGGCCCACCAGCCGTTCCCCGGTCAGGTCGTAGACCGCCCAGTAGATCTCCCGACGTCGGGCGTCGGTGGCCGCCAGCACCGGGCCGATCTCCGGCGCCGCGTCCGAGCGGGGATGGGTGGCGGCGTACCCGATGGCGTCCAGCGAGCCGACGCCGTACGTCGGGATGCCCAGCACCTGACCCATGCTCGCCGCGGTCACCAGGCCGACCCGCAGCCCGGTGAACGGTCCGGGTCCGAGCCCGACGACGACGGCGGCCAGGTCGGTCGGTTTCGCGCCGGTCTCGGCGAGCACCTCGGCCACCTGCGGTGCGAGCAGCTCTCCATGGGCCCGCGCGTCGACGACGCTCCGCTGGGCGCGTAGCAGAACGGCGTCGGCGGTGATCTCCGCCAGGGCCGCGGTCACCGCCGGGGTCGACGAGTCCAGCACGAGTACGAGCACATAGGCACCCTAACCGGGCGGCCGCCGACCGCTGGCACGACCCGGGCCAGCGTGACGCGGGCCCTCACCGGTCCCCGGCTGCGGTGGACGTGGCCTGACCTGGCCACCGGCCCGTAATTTGTCTGGTCCTCACCACGATGACGTCAGCGGCGGTGGCCCAGTGAGGAAAAAAATATGCTTTGCGGGGCATATATTCCACCGAGTCATCTTTATGACTCGGTGGCATCGCACTGGTCGGAACGGCCTGACCCAGCATGCAACAAATCGGATCGCGCCGCTGACACCACCATGCGATCGTTGCCGGATGCCCCAACCGATCTTGCGCACTGACCGTCTGCTGCTGGTCCCACTTGCCGACGGACACCTCGACCTGGAAGTTCAGCTCGACTCCGATCCGGAGGTGCTTCGGTACATCAGCGGCAGGGCGCGATCCAGGGACGAGGTGGTCAAATCCCATTCGCGGAGGATGGCCCTGGCACGCAAGGTCGACGGCCTGGGCTTTTGGATGGCGTTCGGGTCTGATGGCGGCGCACGTGGCTCGACGCCGCCGGCACGTGAGGACGACGGTGAGTTCATCGGGCTGCTGATGCTCCCACCAGCGCACGGCCCCGACCAGCCTGACGACCCCACCGTCACAGACCTGGGCTACCGCCTCGTCCGTCGGTACTGGCGGAAGGGCCTGGCCAGCGAGGCGTCCCGTGCCCTGCTGCGGCATGCCTTCGACACCGTCGGGCAGAGCCGGGTCATCGCGCAGACCATGGCGGTGAACACCGGGTCCCGCGGCGTGATGGAGGCCATCGGCATGCAGTACGTACGCACATACTTCCCTCCCTTCGATGATCCGCTGCCGGGAGCAGAGTTGGGCGAGGTCGAATACGAGATGACCCGCGAGATGTGGGCGTTGCCGCTCGCGCCGGCGGCGCAACAGGTCGGCGGTTGCCGGCTCGGACACCTCGACCAGCGCGAGCGGGAGTCGGGGACGGACTCAGCCGGCTGACAGGTCCCAGTCGATGGTCGGCCGACCGGCGTCGGCGAGCGCCTTGTTGCAGGCGCTGAACGGGCGGCTGCCGAGGAAGCCGCGCGGGTTCATCGGGCTCGGGTGGCCGGCCTCCAGCACCACGTGCGCCGGATTCGTCACCAGCGCGGCCTTCTTCCGGGCGTACCCGCCCCAGAGCAGGAAGACGACCCGGTCGGGTCGGGCGTCCAGCGCCTTGATCGTCGCGTCGGTGAAGGCCTCCCAGCCCTTGTTGGCGTGCGAGTTGGGGGTGGCCTGCCGCACGGTCAGCACCGCGTTCAGCAACAGCACACCCTGGTTCGCCCAACGGGTCAGGTTGCCCTTGCGCGACACCGGCACACCCAGGTCCTCGGCCAGTTCCTTGAAGACGTTACGCAGCGAGGGCGGAACGGAGACACCGTCCCGGACGCTGAAGCTGAGCCCGTGTGCCTGCCCCGCCTTGTGGTAGGGATCCTGACCGAGGATCAGCACCCGAGTGTC
This sequence comes from Plantactinospora solaniradicis, assembly GCF_042658085.1. Taxonomy (NCBI): domain Bacteria; kingdom Bacillati; phylum Actinomycetota; class Actinomycetes; order Micromonosporales; family Micromonosporaceae; genus Plantactinospora; species Plantactinospora solaniradicis. Next base: position 298,048 of record NZ_JBHSPR010000020.1, read on the forward strand.
CTCCGGCGCGCACAGCCGGTAGGCCGAGAACAGGTCCTCCACCGGCGGGAAGACCGTCTGCGTCGCGTACTCCCCGGCGACGAACTCGCCCAGGGCCGCCGTCTCGGCCGGGTCGAGGTGCGGCGTCAGCGCCGCCTGCCAGGCCGGAGGCAGCAGGGCCGGAAGATCCAAAGTCATCGGTAACCTCTCGGATTCCACGATCGTTTCCCGCACTCTAGAAGTCCGGTACGACACGGCAGAAGCCCGGTACGACGACACAACAGAAGACCGGTCCGACGACACGAGGAACGGCGGTGTCAGCGCAGTCCGGCGAGCCGGTCGGCCCAGTCGCCGCCGACCGGAACCAGCTCGATCGTCCGGGTGTCGTCGTCCCGACGGTCGATGCACACCCGCAGGTGGGCGTCGACCAGGTGCTCGACCATGCCCTCGCCCCACTCGACCACGGTGACCGCGTCGTCCACCGACGCGTCCAGATCGAGATCGTCGATCTCGGCCCGGGGATCGACGGCGTCCCCCAGCCGGTACGCGTCGGCGTGCACCAGCGTCGTCCGGCCGTCCCGGGCCGGATCGGGGCGGTGCACCCGGGCGATCACGAACGTCGGCGAGGTGATGTCGCCCAGCACCCGCAGGCCGGCGGCGATCCCCTGCACCAGGGCGGTCTTGCCGGCGCCCAGCGGTCCGGTGAGCACCAGCAGGTCCCCGGGGCGCAGCAGCCCGCCGAGGCGGCGGCCGAAGTCCCGGGTGTCCGCCACGGTCGGCAGCTCGCGTACCAGGTCTGTTCCGCGTACCGCATCACTCATCCGAGGTGCCCCGATCCTTTACCCGTCCCGGCAGCCGGTCGAGGAAGTCCAGCAGGGCCTCGTTGACCTCGTCGGCGTGTTCCAGCATCACCACGTGCCCGCTGTCCGGGATCTTGACGTACTCGGCCTCCGGCAGCCAGCGGATGATCTCCTCGGAGTGGGTGACCGGCGTGATCATGTCACGTTCGCCGACGATGACCAGAGTAGGCGTGTTCCGAAGTGCGGCCAGGGCCGGATAGCGGGCGTGCGTGTAGATCGTCCGCAGGTAACGCGCCACGGTCTCGGTGGAGGTACGGGAGTTCATCTTCTCCACGTAGGAGACCAGCGCCGGGCTGGGTGTGGGGGTGCCGAAGCCGTACCGCCTGGTGAGCAGCCAGGCCAGGTTCGCCGAGGCCCGCCGGGCCCGGTCGATCACCGTACCGGTGAGCCGGGTGGCGTTGTCGACCACCGGCAGCAGCGGAGCACCGGCCCGGGCGACGATCGCCGGCAGGCCGAACTTGGTCTCCGCGACCAGGCCGCCCGAGGTGGCCATCAGCACGGTGCCGACCACCCGCTCGTCGAAGAGTTCGGGGTACCGCTCGGCGAACGCCATGATCGTCATCCCGCCCATGGAGTGCCCGATCAGCACCAGCGGCCCGGTCGGTGCCGTCCGGTCGATCACCGAACGGAGCGCCTCGCCGAGCGCCTGGAGCTGGTACTCGCCCGACTCCAGCCGACCCGACCGGCCGTGTCCCGGCTGGTCGTAGAAGACCATCCGGTCCTCGCCCTGTTCGGTGAGCACCTTGCGCTGGAAGTGGAACGTGCCCATGTCGAGACAGAAGCCGTGCACGAAGACCAGCGTCGGCCGCTCCGGCCCGGACACCGGCCCGACCAGCTCCACGTGGATGTCGGTGCCGTCCGGGGTCTCGATCTCGTACGACTCGCCGTACGGCAGCGCGCCGAACTCCTCGGTCGCGTACCGGTCACCCGGTGCCGCCTTGGAACGGCGTACCACCGCCCGTTCGGCGGCCACCCCCGCCGCGATCCCGGCCGCCGCGACCCCGGCCGCCGCGCCGAGGATGCCGGCCACCCGGAACAGCCCCGTCCGGGTCGCCGGGCGCCGGCTGGGCTGCCGCTGAGCGGGTATCCGTGGTGTCGGCAACTTCCGGCTTCTGGGCCGCCCGGTCACCGGGGCTCCTGCCCGTCGTACACCCGGGGCACCCGGACCCCGCCGAACCTGGTGACGATCTCGTAGTTGATGGTGCCGATCGCCTCGGCCCAGTCGTCGGCGGTCGGTCCGCCGTCCGCGCCGCTGCCGAACAGCGTCGCCACGTCCCCCGGTGCCACCGGGTCGTCGCCGCAGTCGACCACGATCTGGTCCATGCAGACCCGGCCGGCAACCGTGCGGGTCCGGCCGGCGAGCTGGACCGGGCCGACGTTGGAGGCGTGCCGGGGCACCCCGTCGGCATAACCCAGCGGTACGACGGCAAGCGTCGTCTCCCGTTCGGTGTGGTACGTGTGCCCGTAGGAGACCCCGGTGCCGGCCGGTACCCGCTTGGTCAGCGTCACCCGGGCCCGGGCGGTCATCGCGGGTCGCAGCCCGAACTGTTCGCCCGGCACCGGCGACAGCCCGTAGAGCGCGATCCCCGGCCGGACCAGGTCGAAGTGCGTGTCGGGGCGGGTCAGCGTGGCCGCCGAGTTCGCCAGGTGCCGGTACCGGGGCCGCAGTCCGGCCCGCTCGGCCAGGGCGAGCCCCTCGTGGAAGGCCGCCAGTTGCCGGTCGATGGTGGCGTGGCCGGGCGCGTCCGCGTACACCAGGTGGCTCCACACCCCGACCACCTCGACCACCCCGTCGGCCTGTGCCTTCGCGGCGGCTTCGAGCAGCTCGGGCCAGTCGTCGAGGGTCGCGCCGCCCCGGGACAGGCCGGTATCGATCTTGAGGTGGGTCCGGGCCGGGCGGCCGGCCCGCTCGGCGGCGGTGGTCAGCTCGGCGAGCTGGCCGAGGCTCGCCGCAGCCAGGTCCACCCCGGCCGTGACACCGTCGTGCAGCGGCAGCCCCGGGGCGAGCAGCCAGGCCAGCACCGGCGCGGTGACGCCCTCCCGGCGCAGCGTCAACGCCTCGTCGAGGGTGCACACGCCCAGCCAGTCCGCGCCGGCATCGAGCGCGGCGCGGGCGGAGGGCAGCATGCCGTGGCCGTACCCGTCGCCCTTCACCACGGCCATCAGCTCGGCGGTCGTCCCGGCCCGCAGCCGGGACACGTTGTCGCGGATCGCGTCAAGGTCGACGCGTACCTCGGCCTGCCACATGCGCCCAGCCTACTGTTCGGTAGATCGAGTTGGTCCCGGGTGGCCGCTTACCGGGGCAGCGCGGCGATCACCGGGCGCAGCGCGGCGGCCACGTCGGCGGCGGTCACCGGGCCGTGCCGGGCCGCCTCCCGCCCGGCCAGCCCGTGCAGGTACGCGGCGGCGATCGCGGCCCGGTCGGCGCGCAGACCGGCGGCGAGCAGGGAACCGAGCAACCCGGCCAGCACGTCTCCGGTGCCGCCGGTGGCCAGTGCCGGGGTGCCGGTCGGGTTCGCCACCGCCCGCCCGTCCGGGGTGGCGATCACGGTCCGGTCCCCCTTGAGCAGGACCACCGCGTTCATCCAGGCGGCCAGCCGGAGCGCCGCCCCGACCCGGTCGGCACCGGGTGGCTCGCCGCAGAGCCGGGCGTACTCCCGGTCGTGCGGAGTCACCACGATCGGCGCGTCCCGGTCCCGCAGCCGGTCGGCCATCGACCCGTCCACCAGCAGCGTGAGCGCGTCCGCGTCCAGCACCACCGGTACCGACGTGGCGAGGACGCAGCGCAGTTCGGTGGTGGCGGAATCGCCGGTGCCGAGCCCGGAACCGCAGACCCAGGCCTGCACCCGGCCCGCCTCGGTGACCCGTTCGGTGGCGATCACCGACGGGTACCTGCGCAACACCTCGGCCCTGGCGCCGCCCGCGTACCGGACCATGCCGGTCGGGCCGGCGACCGCGCCGCCGACCGACAACACCGCCGCACCCGGGTACGTCGCCGAGCCGGTGGCCAGACCCACCACGCCCCGGCTGTACTTCTCCTCCTCGGGCCCGAGTCGGGGCCACCAGCGGCGTACGTCCGACGCCTCGCTGACCCGCAGCGCCGGATCGGCCCGCAGCCACGGCTCCAGTCCGATGTCGACCAGTTCGACCCGCCCGGCGCGAGCGGCCGCCGGCCCGACCACCAGGGCCGGCTTCAGACAGCCGAAGGTGACGGTCAGGTCGGCCGTGACCGTGCTCGGCCCGCCGACCGACCGGGGTACGTCGCCGGAGTCCACCTCGACCCCGCTCGGTACGTCGACCGCGACCACCGGCGGCCGTTCCCCGGAACGGGTACGCAGGCCGGACAGCGCCGCCACCACCCTGGCCGCCGGCTCACGCAGCCCACCGGAGCCACCGATCCCGACGATGCCGTCCAGCACCAGGTCGGCCCGGTCCGGCAGTTCCGCCACCACCCGCCCACCGGCCGAGCGCAGCGCGGCCAGTCCATCGCCGTGCACCCGGTCCGGTGCCAGCAGCAGGGCGGCGACGGCGGCGCCCCGCCCGGCCAGTCGGGCACCGGCGTAGAGCGTGTCGCCACCGTTGTTGCCGGCGCCGACGAGCAGCAGCACCCGGACACCGTAGACGCCGCCCCGGTCGGCGAGCAGCCGTGCACAGTGTCCGGCCAGTCCGCCGGCCGCCCGCTGCATCAGGGTGCCCGGCGGCAGTGTGGCCAGCAGGCCGTCCTCGGCCGCCCGTACGTCGGCGACCCGCCACGCCGGCCTCATCGCTCCGCCGCCCGTACGTCGGCGACCCGCCACGCCGGCCTCATCGCTCCGCCACCATTCTCATTGCTCCGCCACCACCATTGCCGACGCGATGCCGCCGTCGTGGGACAGCGACAGGTGCCAGCGCTGCACCCCGCGCTCGGTGGCGGCGGCGGCGACCGTGCCGGAGACCGTCAACCACGGCCGGCCGTCGGGATCGGAGACCACCTCGCAGTCGTGCCAGTGCAGGCCGGCCGGCGCACCCAGGGCCTTGGCCACCGCTTCCTTCGCGGCGAACCGGGCGGCGAGCGACTCGGGCGAGCGTGGATTGCCCGACCCCGTACAGCGCTCCGCCTCGGTGAACAACCGATCGGCCAGCAACGGTGTGCGCGCGAGCGCCCGGGCGAACCGATCGACCAGAACGACGTCGATGCCGACTGCGACGATCACCGCCCCACCCTACCGGCGGGCGCGGGCACTCACTCCACGGTGACCGACTTGGCCAGGTTGCGCGGCTGGTCGACGTCGTGCCCCCGGGCCGCGGCGATCTCGCAGGCGAGCACCTGCAACGGAACCGTGGTCACCAGGGGCGCCAACAGGGTCGGCGTACGCGGCACGTAGATCAGGTGGTCGGCGTACGGCGTCACCGCCGTGTCCCCCTCCTCGGCGATCACGATGGTCCGGGCGCCCCGGGCCCGGATCTCCTGGATGTTCGACACGATCTTGTCGTGCAGCATCCCCCGACCGGCCGGCGAGGGCACCACGCAGACCACCGGAGTGCCCTGGTCGATCAGTGCGATCGGCCCGTGCTTCAACTCGCCCGCCGCGAACCCCTCGGCGTGCATGTAGGCCAGCTCCTTGAGCTTGAGCGCGCCCTCCAGGGCGACCGGGAAGCCCACGTGCCGGCCGATGAAGAGCACGGTCGGCGCCGTCTTGATGTCGCGGGCCAGTTCCCGGACCGGCTCGATGCCGGCGAGCAGTTCCCGCAGCTTGTCGGGCATCTCCTGGAGCTGGGCGACCACCGCGGCGACCTCGTCGGCGTACTTGATGCCGCGCACCTGGGCGAGGTGCAGGCCGATCAGGTAGCAGGCCACCAACTGGGTGAGGAACGCCTTGGTCGAGGCGACCGCGACCTCCGGACCGCCGTGGGTGTAGAGCACCGCGTCGGACTCGCGCGGGATGGTGGAGCCGTTGGTGTTGCAGATCGCCAGCACCCGGGCCTTCTGCTCCTTCGCGTGCCGGAGCGCCATCAGGGTGTCCATGGTCTCGCCCGACTGGGAGATCGCCACCACCAGCGTCGACCGGTCGAGGACCGGGTCGCGGTAGCGGAACTCGCTGGCCAGTTCGACCTCGCACGGGATCCGGGTCCAGTGCTCGATGGCGTACTTCGCCACCATCCCGGCGTGGTACGCGGTGCCGCAGGCGACGATGAAGACCTTGTCGACGTCGCGCAGGTCCTGGTCGCTCAGCCGGACCTCGTCGAGGGCGATCTCGCCGTTCTCGGTGAGCCGGCCGAGCAGGGTGTCCGCGATCGCCTGTGGCTGCTCGGCGATCTCCTTGAGCATGAAGTAGTCGTAGCCGCCCTTCTCGGCGGCGGAGGCGTCCCAGTCGATGTGGAAGTCCTTGCCGCTCGCGGGCGCTCCGGCGAAGTCGGTGATCTCGATGTCGTCCGCGGTGATCAGTACGACCTGGTCCTGGCCCAGCTCGACCGCTTCGCGGGTGTGCTCGATGAACGCGGAGACGTCGCTGGCCAGGTAGTTCTCCCCGATCCCCCGACCGACCACCAGTGGCGAGTTGCGCCGGGCGCCGACCACCGCACCGGGGATCCCGGCGTCGACGGCGAGGAGGGTGAACGCGCCCTCCAGCCGCTGGCAGACCTGCCGCATGGCGACCGCGAGCAGCCTCGGCCCGTCGGGCTCACCGGCGGCGCGCAGCCGGTCCAGCTCGCCGGCGATCAGGTGTGCGGCGCACTCGGTGTCGGTGTCGCTGCTGAACTCGACGCCCTCGGCCTCCAGGTCGGCCCGGAGCTTCGCGAAGTTCTCGATGATCCCGTTGTGGATCACCGCCACCCGCCCGTCCCGCGCCTTGTGCGGGTGCGCGTTGCGGTCGGTGGGCCCGCCGTGGGTCGCCCACCGGGTGTGTCCGATCCCGGTGGTCCCGACCCCGATGCCGGGCGCGGTCGCGCCGTCGCCGCAGACCGGGTCCGCCGCCGACCGCTCGGCCAACACCTTCTCCAGGTTGGCCAACTTGCCGGCCTTCTTCTCGGTCAGCAGCTCGCCCTCGCAGACGACCGCCACGCCGGCCGAGTCGTAGCCGCGGTACTCCAGCCGCCGCAACCCGTCCAGCACGATGCCCAGCGCCGGCCTGGCGCCGGCGTATCCCACGATTCCGCACATGGCCCGCAGCCTAACCTAAGTTCGCTCATATGGCGTGCTCGAAACATGGTCGTTCGATCACACCGCCTGCTCGTTATGGTGCTCCATCGGATCAACCGGACGAGCGGCCTGTTGAATGCCGTGCCTACTCTTCACCGGTACATCGCGACCAGCGGGGACGCGGTACCGTGACTGGCGCATTCGCTGCCATCGCCCCCGGCACCACCTCCGCCGCCGCGCCCCCTGCTGTCCGCCATATCTGGAGCCAGACCCGATGACCGACTCGCCGCCCCCCTCGTCGTACGACCCGAACGATCCCACCTCGGAGTACGAGCCGCCGACGACGAAGTACGGCCCCCCGCAGCCCCGGCCTGCCGACCCGTCGGAACCCGAGGAGGATCAGCCGACGGCGAAGTTCGCCCCCAAGCCGTCCACCTACGGACAACCGTCGCAGCCGTCGCAGCCGTCGCAACCGACGACGTACGGCCAACCGGCGCAGCCGGCGCAACCCGGCACCTACGGCCAACCGCCCCAGCCCACCCCGTACGAGCAGCAGCCGACGTCGGGCCCCGGCTGGGGACAGCCCGGACAGCAGCCCGCGTACGGCCAGCCGCCACAGCAGCCCGCGTACGGCCAGCCGCCGCAACAGCCGGGATACGGCCAGCAGCCCGGCTACGGCCAGCAGCCGGCGTACGGCCAGCCGCCGCAACAGCCCGGCTACGGCCAGCAGCCGCAGCAGCCCTACGGTGCCGGCCAGGCGTACCCGCCGCAGTCCGCTCCTCCGGCCACGCCTTACCCGACCAGCGGAGCGCCGAACCCGCAGGACGCCGGTTACGGGGTCTACCCGCCGCAGTCCGGCCCACCCGGGCCCGACCCGTACGGCGCCACCCCCGGCTACCCGGGCTACCAGCAGGGCCAGCCGGGACAGCCGGGCGCCCCCGGTGGGCCGTTCCCGCCGGCACCGCCCAAGAAGAGCAACAAGACGATCATCGTGATCGTCGTAATCGGGGTGGTCCTGGTCCTCGGCGCCTGCGTCGCGATCTGCCTCGGCCCGTTCGCCGCGATGGACCAGTTCCGGAAGAGCGTGGAGAACAGCCAGGACTTCGACCCGCCGGAGATCACCTCCGTGCCGGACTCCGGCCGACCGAGCGGCGACACCGGCGACTCCGGTAACTCCGGCAGCGGCCAGACGGTGGTCTACGAGGTGACCGGCTCGGGACGCGCCACGCTGTCGTACACCGACCAGTCCGGCCGGCCCACCCACGCCAGCACCGTCGACCTGCCGTGGAAGAAGGAACTCAAGATTCCGGCGGACCGCCCCAAGATCCTGACCGCGATCCGGACCGGCGGGGGCTCCGGCGATATCACCTGCAAGGTCACCGTCAACGGGCAGGAGGTCGTCACCAAGACCGGCAGCGGTGATTTCGCGACCGCCACCTGCTCGCGGTTCACCACGGGGTGAGCCGGGGCGGAGCGCCTAGGGTGACGGGGTGACGACGACGATGGACTCCGATCCCCTGGTACGCCGGATGCGCCCGTTCGGCACCACCATCTTCGCGGAGATGTCGGCGCTGGCGGTGCGCACCGGCGCGGTCAACCTCGGTCAGGGCTTCCCGGACACCGACGGGCCCGCCGAGATGCTGGCCGCGGCGGCCGACGCGCTGCGCGGCGGTCAGAACCAGTACCCGCCCGGTCCCGGCATTCCGGCCCTGCGTGCGGCGATCGCCGGGCACCAGCGCCGGTTCTGGAACCTGGAGTACGACCCGGACGGCGAGGTGCTGGTCACCGCCGGGGCGACCGAGGCGATCGCCGCCGCGATCCTCGGACTGTGCGAGCCGGGCGACGAGGTGGTCTGCTTCGAGCCCTACTACGACTCGTACGCGGCCTCGATCGCGCTGGCCGGCGCGGTCCGCCGGCCGGTGACGCTCCGCCCGGCCGACAACGGACGGTACGCGTTCGACCCGGCGGACCTGCGGGCCGCGTTCGGCCCCCGTACCCGGCTGGTGCTGCTCAACTCGCCGCACAACCCGACCGGCAAGGTCTTCGACGCCGCCGAACTGGCGCTGATCGCGGAGCTGTGCCAGGAGTACGACACCTACGCGGTCACCGACGAGGTGTACGAGCACGTGGTCTTCACCGACGCCGACTCCGGACACGTCCCGCTGGCCAGCCTGCCCGGGATGTGGGAGCGCACCCTGCGGGTGTCCTCGGCCGGCAAGACGTTCTCCTGCACCGGCTGGAAGGTCGGCTGGGCCAGCGGGCCGGCGCGACTGGTCGCCGCGACGATGCGGGTCAAGCAGTTCCTGACCTTCGCGGGCGGTGCGCCGCTGCAACCGGCGGTCGCGGTGGCGCTGGCCCTGCCGGACAGCTACTACGACGGGTTCCGGGCCGATCTCCAGGCCCGGCGGGACCAGCTCGTCGCCGGGCTGACCGAGGCCGGTTTCGGGGTGCTCTCCCCGGAGGGCACCTACTTCGTCACGACCGACATCACCGCGCTGGGTGGTCGGGACGGGATGGAGTTCTGTCGCGCGCTGCCGGAGCGCTGCGGCGTGGTGGCCGTACCGACGCAGGTCTTCTACGACGATGCCGAGGCGGGGCGGCGGCTGGTCCGGTTCGCGTTCTGCAAGCGCCCGGAGGTGCTCGCCGAGGCGGTCTCCCGACTGCGGGCGCTCGCCTAGGCCGCGCTCTCAGCCGGCTACGGTGTTCGCCTAGGCCGGAACGGGGCTGGCGTTCCGCACCTCGACCGCGATCCGCTCGGCCACCTCCTGGGCCAGCTGCACCGTCGGCGCCTCGACCATCACCCGGACCAGCAGTTCGGTGCCGGACGGCCGGAGCAGCACCCGGCCGGTCTCGCCGAGTTCCGCCTCGGCCCGCTGGGCGGCGGCGAGCACCGCCGGCGCTCCGGCCCCGACGGTACGGTCGGCGACGGGGACGTTGATCAGCACCTGCGGCAGCTTCGTCACCACGGCGGCCAGCTCGGCCAGCGTGCGCCCGGTGGCGGCCACCCGGGACATCAGGTGCAGGCCGGTGAGGATGCCGTCGCCGGTGGTGGCGTACGCGGGCAGCACCACGTGCCCGCTCTGCTCGCCGCCGAGCGCGAACCCGGAGGCCCGCAGCTCCTCCAGCACGTACCGGTCGCCGACCTTGGTCTCGATGAGCCGGATGCCCTCGGCCGACATGGCCAGCCGCAGACCCAGGTTGCTCATCACGGTCGCGACCAGGGTGTCCTGGGTCAGCGTCCCGGCGTCCCGCATGGCCAGGGCCAGGATCGCCATGATCTGGTCCCCGTCCACCTCGGTGCCGTCGGCGGCGACCGCGACGCACCGGTCGGCGTCGCCGTCGTGCGCGATACCCAGGTCCGCCCCGTGCTCCAGTACCGCGGCCCGGAGCGCGTCGAGGTGGTTCGACCCGCACTCGTCGTTGATGTTGAGGCCGTCCGGCTCGGCGTGGATCGAGATGACCTCGGCGCCGGCCTCCTGGTACGCGACCGGGGCGACCTCCGAGGCCGCGCCGTTCGCGCAGTCGACGACGATCTTCAACCCGTCGAGCCGGTGCGGGACCGTGCCGACCAGGTGCTGTACGTAGTGTTCGGCGCCGTCGAGCAGATCGTGCACCCGGCCGACCCCGGCCCCGGTCGGGCGCTGCCAACCGGCGGCGCCGTTCGCCTCGACGGCGGCCTCGATCCGCATCTCGACCTCGTCGGGGAGCTTGTGCCCGCCGGCCGCGAAGAGCTTGATCCCGTTGTCCGGCATCGGGTTGTGCGAGGCGGAGAGCATCACCCCGAAGTCGGCCTTGGCCTCGCCGACCAGGTACGCCACTCCCGGCGTCGGAAGCACCCCGACCCGGATCACGTTCGCGCCGGCGCTGGTCAGCCCGGCCACCACCGCAGCCTCCAGCATCTCGCCGCTGGCCCGGGTGTCCCGGCCCACCACCGCGAGCGGTGGATGACTCCGGTCCTGCTCGGCCAGGGTGTGCGCGGCCGCCACCGCGACCGCGAGTGACAACTCGGGAGTGAGGTCAGCGTTCGCGCGTCCGCGTACACCGTCAGTGCCGAACAGCCGCCCCATGCGCGAAACCTCCGGAGAGCGCACCGATGGAAAACAGAATGGCCGGAAAGCGCCACCGCGTGAGGGGGCGGTTTCCGGCCATTCCAATCAGACGTACAAGGTGTGGTCGCTGATCAGCGCTTGGAGTACTGGGGCGCCTTGCGAGCCTTCTTGAGACCGTACTTCTTGCTTTCCTTCTCCCGGGCGTCCCGGGTGAGGAAGCCGGCCTTCTTCAGGGCCGGACGGTCGTCGGGGTCGTTCGTGATCAGCGCCCGGGCGATGGCCAGCCGCAGCCCGCCGGCCTGACCGGTGGTGCCGCCACCGCGCAGGTTGGCGATGATGTCGAAGGTCTCGACCTTCTCGGCGGTCACCAGCGGCTCCTTGATGAGCTGCTGGTGCACCTTGCTGGGGAAGTACGCCTCCAGCTCGCGACCGTTGCAGGTGATCTTGCCGGAGCCGGGGATGATCCGGACCCGGACGATGGCCTCCTTGCGGCGGCCGACGGTCTGGATCGGGCGGTCGCCACGGGGAGCCCGGACCACCGGTGCGGGCACCGGGGCCTCGGCGGTCGCGATGGTGTCGGTCATGCTGCTTCCTTCGTCCGCGCTCACTGCGCGATCTGCTTGATCTCGAACGGCACCGGCTGCTGCGCGGCGTGCGGGTGCTCGGCACCGGCGTAGACCTTCAGCTTCCCGATCAGCTTACGGCCGAGCTTGTTGTGCGGGAGCATGCCCCTGACGGCCAACTCGATGGCGCGGTCGGGGCGCGAGTTCAACAGGTCGTCGTAACGGACCTGCTTCAGGCCACCCGGGTAACCGGAGTGCCGGTAGGCGATCTTGGTGTGTCGCTTGTTGCCGGTCAACGCCACCTTGCTCGCGTTCACGATGACGACGAAGTCACCGGTGTCGACGTGCGGCGCGAAAGTCGGCTTGTGCTTGCCCCGCAGCAGCGTGGCGGCGTGGGTGGCCAGACGGCCCAGCACGACGTCTGACGCGTCGATGACGTGCCACTGACGCTCGATTTCACCCGGCTTCGGGCTGTACGTACGCACAGGTCTACCTTGTCTCGTCGTCGGTCTGGGGTCGCGTACCGGTCACCAGGCACGCACAAACGACCAAGCGTACCTGAGCGGCACGCCTTCGGCTGTCACGTGAAAAACTTGGTTGTCACACAACAGCAGGCAACGATACCCGGTCGCCTGCTCCGGGGTCAAAACGGCACACCCCGAGTGCCTCCGCTCGGCGTCCGCGCGGCTGCGGCACAGGTTAACAGGGGGCCCTTCCTATGCAGAAAGCGATAAGAAGGGGCCCTTCCTTACACTCCGGCGAGGCGGTGCCGCGACGGGCGCCGGTAGACCACCCAGGTGATCGCCAGGCAGATGGCGTACCAGGCGATGAAGGCGAGATAGGCGGCGTCGGCCGTCTGGTAGGTCAGGAACGACTGCCGGAAGGCGATGTTGACCAGGACCCCGCCGAACGCGCCGACCGCGCCGGCGATGCCGATCAGCGCTCCGGAGAGCCGCCAGGCCCGCCGCTCCGCGGCCGCGGCGTCGAGTTCCCCGGCGTTCACCGCCAGGGTCGCCTTGGCCCGGAAGATCGCCGGGATCATCTTGTACGTCGATCCGTTGCCGATTCCGGAGAAGACGAAGAGCCCGATGAACCCGATCAGGTAGAGCGGCAGCGAGCGCTCCCGGGACGCGAAGTAGACCAGTCCGGCGCCGGCCGCCATCGCCGCGAAGTTCACCAGGGTCACCCGGGAGCCGCCGAACCGGTCGGCCAGCCAGCCACCGACCGGCCGGATCAGCGAACCGACCAGCGGCCCGAGGAAGGTCAGGTAGGCCGCGTCGATCGGCGTGGCGAACTGCTCCTTGAACTGGACCTGGAGCACCTGCCCGAAGGCGAAGCCGAACCCGATGAACGACCCGAAGGTGCCGATATAGAGCAGGGACATGATCCAGGTGTGCGGGTCACGGGCCGCCTCCCGCATCGCGCCCTTCTCGTTCCGGGCCCCCCTGATGTTGTCCATGTACCGGGCCGAGGCGAGCGCGGCGAACACGATCAACGGAAGGTAGACGGCCGGAACCAGGCGTGGGTACGCAGCTCCCGCCGTCGCCAGCACCGCCAGCCCGACGAGCTGCACGGCGGCGACCCCGATGTTGCCGCCACCGGCGTTCAGCCCGAGCGCCCAGCCCTTGAGCCGCTGCGGATAGAAGAGGTTGATGTTCGCCATCGACGAGGCGAAGTTGCCGCCGCCGACCCCGGCGAGGCAGGCGAGCACCATCAACGTGCCGTACGACACCCCTGGCTCGATCAGGATCGTCATCGGGACCGCCGGCAGGAGCAGCAGGAGCGCGCTGACGATGGTCCAGTTCCGCCCGCCGAACCTCGCCACCGCGAGGGTGTACGGCAGCCGCAGCACCGACCCGAGCGCCGTCGGTACGGCGGTCAGCAGGAACTTGCCGGCCGGGTCGATGCCGTACTCCGGACCGAGGAACAGCACCATCACCGACCAGAGGCTCCACACCGAGAAGCCGATGTGTTCGGAGGTGATCGAGACGATCAGGTTGCGCCGGGCGATCGGGGCGCCGGTGGTACGCCAGAAGGCCGGATCCTCCGGGCGCCAGTCGTCGAGTTGGTGCCGGCGGCCCGGTCGGGCGGCCCCGGGCGGGGCTCCGGGACCGATGCCGATGCCGGTGCCGGTGCTGGTGCCGGTGCTGGTGCCGGTGCTGACCGCCGCCGGGGCGGCGGCCGTACTGTCGGTATCGAGGGCGGCCTGCGTGCCTGTGGGGACGGCGGTATTCGTCATGTCGCCCGAAAGTAGGGCCGGGTGGTTTCCCGGCCGTTCGCGCTCGGGGTCGGGCCGGCAACGGACGGCGCACGGCGCACGGCGTCCGGTAGTGAGATGCGCCCGGGGACTAGTGAGATGCGCCCGGGGGACGCTCAGATGCCCTGCAGGATCCGTAGCGCCCGGCTGACCCGGAACATGGCGTCGGCGTCGGCCGCACCGACGTACTCGGTGAACCACTTCTTCATCGGCGAGGAGAGCCGGTCGGGCATCACCACGTAGTTGCCCATGGTGACCGCGAGCGGAGAGTCACGCAGCAACTGTTCGTCGACCACCTCCGCCACGATCACGATCGGTACGTCGGTGGCGTTGTAGACGTCGGAACTGACCACCAGGCCGAGGCGGGACCGGGCTCCGTCGATGCGCCAGATCTCGCCCCTACGCAGCACTCGGGCGCCTGCCGCGGAATGCCGCGTCGACCATCGCGGCCTCCTGGGCGTCGGCGAGCGCGGCGGTCTCGATGTCCAGGCGGGCCCGGCCGACGGCCGCCGCGTGCGCCGCGAAGACCTCCCGGAGGGCCTTCTCCCGGGCGGCCTGATCGATCCAGGCGGAAAGCGACATGCCGTCGCGTTTCGCGAACTGTCGCGCCTCTTCGATCGTCTCGTCCGAAAACGAGAGGGTCACCTTGGCAGTCATGCCGCCCAGCCTACCGACGGTATGACCGACCGTCATTCCAGCTCGCGCCGACCGCCGAACACGGCGAATCGCCACGACTTGTAGAAACAGTCGACACCGACGAAGCCGGCCTCGACCAGCCACCGGCACTGGTCCGGCATGGGCGCCGGGCGGTCGTGCCGCATCCGTTCCCGGGCGCCGGCGATCTCCGCCTCGCTCGCGCCGAGCGCGGTGACCTGGGCCAGCCACACCTCGTCGTACCGGTGGTCCAGGTCGGGTGTGGCCCCGGCCACCTGCTCGGCGTTGACGAACACCCCACCGGGGACCAGCACCTGCCGGATCCGGCGGTAGAGGTCCCGCTTGCCGGCGTCGTCGAGGTGGTGGATGGCCAGGGCGGAGACCACCGCGTCGTACGGGCCGCCGGGCAGCGGCCCGGTCAGGTCGGCGACCACCGTCTCGTGCGGTACGCCGCGCCGACCGAGTTGCCTCTCGGCGACCGCGAGCATCGCCGGTGCCCCGTCGACCAGGGTGGGCCGGATGCCCGGTACGGCGGCGCCGAGGAGGATCGACAGCAGTCCCGTACCGGCACCTAGATCAAGTACGGTAGGGATGCGCCCGGACGCCAGCGCCCGGCGCAGCGGCGGGGAAGCCACCTCCACGGCGGTGCCGTAGAAGTCGTCGAAGCACGGCACCAACCTGCGGCGGGACTCGTCGTACGACCCGGCCACGGCTTCGAAGAGCGACACCACCGCCATCGAAGCGCCTCCTGACATACGGAACGTTCTTCTCATATAACGCCGTTCATCTTAGGCCCGTCGCCCCGGGCCCGCGCCAGCCGCCGCGTCCGCTCCACTCCGGACCGACGGCTCCGATCGACGAGGCCGGATGCCGGCCGGCTCGCTGCCCCGGATTCGTGTGAGCGGCTCTTGACAGGCCCGAAACAAGAGAGACCCGACCGTGAAACCGGACGCCTGCACGCTTCGGAACATGACGGACGGTGCACGGGCTGCGACGCATTCGGGGGATGTGTCCCAGGACGTGGCCACACACTGCCCCTACTGTGCGTTGCAGTGCGGCATGACGCTGCGGCGTACCGCCGACCGGGTGGAGGTGCTCCCCCGGCAGTTCCCGACCAACCGGGGCGGCCTCTGCCAGAAGGGCTGGACCGCCGCCGAACTACTCGACCATCCGGACCGGCTGACCACTCCGCTGATCCGGGACCGGCCCGGGGCGCAGCTTCGACCGGCGAGCTGGCCTGAGGCGCTGGACCGGGTGGTGACCGGCATCCGCCGGATCCAGGCCGGGCACGGCCGGGACGCGGTCGCCGTCTTCGGCGGCGGTGGACTGACCAACGAGAAGGCGTACGCGCTGGGCAAGTTCGCCCGGGTCGCGCTCGGCACCCGCAACATCGACTACAACGGCCGGTTCTGCATGTCGTCGGCCGCCGCCGCCGGGATCCGGGCCTTCGGGATCGACCGGGGACTGCCGTTCCCCCTCGCCGACCTCGCCACCGCCGACACCCTCCTGCTGGTCGGCGCGAACGTCGCCGAGACCATGCCGCCGCTGGTCCGCTACCTGGTCGAGCAGCGGGAGCGCGGCGGCACCCTGATCGTGATCGACCCCCGGGCCACCGCGACCGCCCGGCAGGCCACCCTGCACCTGCAACCCACCCCGGGCACCGATCTGGCCGTGGCCAACGCCCTGCTGCACATCGCCCTGGCCGAGGGGTGGGTCGACAAGCACTACGTCGACGCCCGTACCACCGGTTTCGAGCCGGTACGCCGGGTGGCGGCGAGCTACTGGCCGGCCCGGGTCGAGCAGTTGTCCGGGGTACCGGTGGCCGACCTGGAGGCGGCGGCGCGGGCGCTCGGCGCGGCCGACCGGGCGATCATCCTCACCGCCCGGGGTGCCGAGCAGCACGCCAAGGGCGTGGACACGGTGACCGCCTTCGTCAACCTCGCCCTCGCACTCGGCCTGCCCGGCCGTCCCGGCTCCGGGTACGGCTGCCTCACCGGGCAGGGCAACGGCCAGGGTGGACGGGAACACGGGCAGAAGGCCGACCAGCTTCCCGGCTACCGTCGCATCGACGAGCCGGCCGCCCGCGCGCACGTCGCCGGAGTCTGGGGCGTACGCCCGGAGGAACTGCCCGGCCCGGGGATCTCGGCGTACGAGCTGCTGACCGCGCTCGGTACCCCGGACGGCCCGAAGGCGCTGCTCGTCTTCGGCTCCAACCCGGTGGTCTCGGCTCCCCGGGCGAACCGGGTCGAGAGCCGGCTGCGCGACCTCGACCTGCTGGTCGTCGCCGACTTCGTCCGATCCGAGACGGCGGCGATCGCCGACGTGGTGCTGCCCACGGCGCAATGGGCCGAAGAGGACGGCACGATGACCAATCTGGAGGGTCGGGTGCTGCGCCGCCGTGCCCTCCGCCCACCCCCGCCGGGCGTACGCACCGATCTGGCGGTGCTCGCCGAGCTGGCCGAGCGGCTCGGCGCCGGCTCCGTTGCCGGGCCCCGGTTTCCGGTGGACCCCCGGGCCGTCTTCGAGGAGCTGCGCCGGGCCTCCGCCGGTGGGGTGGCCGACTATGCGGGCATCAGCTGGGAGCGGATCGACGCCGAGGACGGCGTCTTCTGGCCCTGCCCCACGGAGGACGAGCCGGGCACGCCGCGACTGTTCACCGACGGGTTTCCCACCCCGGACGGGCGGGCCCGGTTCCTACCGGTGGAGCACCGCCCGGTCGCCGAGGAGGTCTGTCCCGACTATCCGGTCTACCTCACCACCGGGCGGGTGCTGGCGCAGTACCAGTCCGGGGCACAGACTCGGCGGATCGCGCCGCTGCAACGGGCCGCACCCGGCGCCTTCCTGGAGCTGCACCCGGACCTGGCGGCCCGGCTCGGGGTGGAGGACGGCGACGAGGTCCTGGTGACCAGCCGCCGGGGCGAGATGCGTGCCCCGGCCCGGCTCACCGCGACGATCCGGCCGGACACGGTCTTCGCTCCCTTCCACTGGGCGGGCGCGGCCCGGATCAACTCGGTCACCAGCGACGCCCTCGATCCGGTCTCCCGGATGCCGGAGTTCAAGGTCTGCGCGGTCAGGGTGGAGAAGGCGTGAGCGAACAGGACAGCGAAGGACATCGGCCAGGCGGCGGCGGAAGCCAACGGAACGGGGCGGCGGCGTGAGCGAGTCAGGCAACCGGATCATCATCGTCGGCCACGGCATGGCCGGCGCCCGGTTGGCAGCCGAGCTGCCGGCCCGGACCGGCGACGCGAAGATCACCGTACTCGGGGCGGAGCAGCATCGCGCGTACAACCGGATCATGCTGTCGAACCTGCTCGCCGGCAAGGTCGACGAGGCCGGGGTGGAGCTGACCGAGGCGGCCGGGCACGGAATCGACGTACAGCCCGGCGTCCAGGTCACTGCCGTCGACCCGGCGGCGCGCACGGTGACGACGAGCCGGGGCGACCTCCTCGGGTACGACCATCTCGTGCTCGCCACCGGCGGACGGGCGCTGGTGCCGCCGCTGCCGGGGCTCGACCCGGACCGGCTGCCGGACCGGGTCGCGGTCTTCCGGACCCTCGACGACTGCCGGCGGATCCTCTCCGTCGCCACCGGAGCGCGCCGGGCCCTGGTGCTCGGCGGTGGGCTGCTGGGGCTGGAGGCGGCCCGCGGCCTGGCCACCCGGGGCCTCGAGGTCCACGTCGTGCACCCGGTCGGGCACCTGATGGAACGACAGCTCGATCCGGCGGCCGGCGCGGTGCTGGCCCGTACCCTGGCCGGGCTCGGCGTCACCGCGCACCTGGAGGTGGCGGCCAGCGCGGTGGACGCCCGCGCCGACGGGGTCACCCTGACCCTCTCCGACGGGCGGGAACTCGCCGCCGACCTGCTGGTGCTCTCCTGCGGGGTACGCCCGGACGTGGGCCTGGCCCGGTCCGCCGGGCTGACGGTCGACCGGGGTGTGGTGGTCGACGACCGGCTGCGGACGAGCGACCCGCACATCTCGGCCATCGGCGACTGTGCCCAGCACGCGGGCGTGGTGACCGGACTGGTCGCGCCGGCCTGGGAACAGGCCCGGGTGCTGGCCCAGGTGCTGACCGGGCAGGACACCCGGGCCCGCTACCGTCCCCGGCCCTCGGTGACCCGGCTCAAGGCGGCCGGCATCGACCTCGCCGCGATGGGTGATCCGGGCTTCGGCCTCGACCCCGACGTCGAGGAACTCAGCTTCTCCGACCCGGTCCGGGGAACGTACGCCCGGCTGCGGATCGTCGGCGAACGGCTCACCGGGGCGATCATGCTGGGCGACAACCCGGCGGTCGGCACCGTGATCCAGCTCTTCGACCGGGGCGCTCCGGTGCCGATCGACCGGCGGACGCTGTTGCTGGGCCGCAGTCGCGACGTGGCGAGCGCGCCGCCGGTCGAGTCGCCGGCACTGATGCCCGACTCGGCGACGGTCTGCCAGTGCAACACGGTCCGCAAGGGCGCGCTGGTGCGCTGCTGGCGGGCCGGGGCGAGATCCATGGACGAGCTTGTCGCCGGTACCCGGGCCACCACCGGCTGTGGCAGTTGCCGGGACGCCGTCGAGGGAATCCTCGGCTGGCTGTCCGCGATAGACACCCCCGAGACGGCGGAAGAGGTGGCGGCGTGACCGAGCGAGGCAGCCAGCGCGGCGAGCTTGTCGTGGTCGGTAACGGCATGGTGGGGCAGCGCTTCGTCGAGGCGTTGCGGTCCCGGGACGGCGACGGACGCTGGCGGGTCACGGTGCTGGCCGAGGAGAGCCGGGCGGCGTACGACCGGGTCCGGTTGTCGGCGTTCTTCGACGGGGTCAGCGCCGAGGAACTCAGCCTGCACCAGCCCGACGACGGCGTGGACCTACGGCTCGGCGAACCGGTCGTCGCCATCGACCGGGAACGTCGCCGGGTGCGGACCGGTGCCGGCGAGTACCCGTACGACGCCCTGGTGCTGGCGACCGGGTCGTACCCGTTCGTGCCGCCGATCGACGGCGCGTACGTCGACGCGGGCCCGGACGCGGTCGGCCCGACGCCGTCGCTGCGGCCGGGGGTTTTCGTCTACCGCACGCTCGACGATCTGACCGCGATCCGCGACTTCGCCAAGGGCCGGCGCAACGGCGCGGTGATCGGCGGCGGACTGCTCGGGCTGGAGGCGGCGAACGCGCTGCGCCTGCTGGGTCTCGGCACCCACGTGGTGGAGTTCGCCCCGAGGCTGATGCCGGTGCAGGTCGACGAGGCCGGCGGCGCGATGCTGCGCCGGTACGTCGAGGAGCTGGACGTCGTTCCGCACCTCGGGGTGGCGACCACCGCGATCCGGTCCCGGCCGGACGGCGAGATCGCCGGTCTGACCCTCTCCGACGGTGGCTGGCTCCCCACCGACCTGGTGGTGGTGGCCGCCGGAATCCGTCCCCGGGACGAGCTGGCCCGGGACGCCGGGCTGACCCTGGGCGAGCGCGGCGGAGTACGCGTCGACGCGGGCTGCCGGACCAGCGACGAGCGGATCTGGGCGATCGGCGAGTGTGCCGCCGTCGAGGGGACCTGCTACGGCTTGGTCGCACCGGGATACGCGATGGCCGAGGTGGTGGCGGACCGGCTCGTCGGCGGTACGGCGGGCTTCCCCGGCGCCGACATGTCCACCAAGTTGAAGCTGCTCGGGGTGGACGTGGCCGCCTTCGGCGACGCGCACGGCACCACCCCGGGCTGCCTGGACGTGACCTTCACCGACCCGGCCACCCGGGTCTACGCCAAACTCGTCCTCTCCGACGACGCCAAGACCCTGCTCGGCGGGGTTCTGGTCGGTGACGTGACCGCCTATCCCGCGCTTCGGGCCAGCGTCGGCGGTCCCCTCCCCGGTCCTCCGCTGGCCCTGCTCGCCCCGGCCGGCGACGGCACCGGTACGGGGTCCGGCATCGCCGCCCTGCCCGGTGCGGCCCAGGTCTGTTCCTGCAACGGGGTGACCAAGGACCAGCTCGTCGGCGCGATCGCCGAGGGCTGTGTCGACGTACCGGGGCTGAAGGCGTGCACCCGGGCCGGCACGAGCTGTGGATCGTGCGTACCGATGCTCAAGCAGTTGCTGGCGGTCTCCGGGGTCAGCCTGAGCAAGGCGCTCTGCGAGCACTTCGCGCACAGCCGGCAGGAACTCTTCGAGATCATCCGGGTCCGGGAGATCCGCACCTTCTCCCGGCTCGTCGCCGAGCACGGGACCGGCCGGGGCTGCGACATCTGCAAGCCGGCGGTCGCCTCGATCCTGGCCTCGCTCGGCAACGGCTACGTGCTCGACGGCGAGCAGGCGTCCTTGCAGGACACCAACGACCACTTCCTGGCGAACATCCAGCGGGACGGGACGTACTCGGTGGTGCCGCGGATACCGGGCGGTGAGATCACCCCGGAGAAGCTGATCGTCATCGGCGAGGTGGCCCGGGACTTCCAGCTCTACACGAAGATCACTGGCGGGCAGCGGATCGACCTGTTCGGTGCCCGGGTCGAGCAGTTGCCGCAGATCTGGCGTCGGCTGGTCGACGCCGGGTTCGAGTCCGGGCACGCGTACGGCAAGGCGCTGCGCACGATCAAGTCCTGCGTCGGCTCCACCTGGTGCCGGTACGGGGTGCAGGACTCGGTCGGCCTGGCGATCGCCCTCGAACTGCGGTACCGGGGCCTGCGCGCCCCACACAAGATCAAGTCTGCCGTCTCCGGCTGTGCCCGGGAGTGCGCCGAGGCCCGCAGCAAGGACTTCGGGATCATCGCCACCGACAACGGTTGGAACCTCTACCTCGGCGGCAACGGCGGTTTCCGGCCCCGGCACGCCGAACTCTTCGGCACCGACCTGTCCACCGAGGAACTCGTCCGGTACGTCGACCGGTTCCTCATGTTCTACATCCGCACCGCGGACCGGCTGCAACGCACCGCCGCCTGGATCGAGGCGATGGAGGGCGGCCTGGAGCACCTGCGGGCAGTCATCGTCGACGACTCGCTCGGGCTCTGCGCCGAACTCGACGCCGCGATGGCCCGGCACGTCGGGTCGTACTCGGACGAGTGGCGCGACACCCTGGAAGACCCGGACCGGCTGCGCCGGTTCATCTCCTTCGTCAACGCACCGGATGTACCGGATCCGTCGATCACGTTCGAGGTGGAGCGGGGCCAGCCCGTTCCGGCCATGGGAGAACGCCGACCGGTGACGCTCGGCCTCCCGACGACCATGGGGGTACCGAGTTGACTCTGGACACCACGATCAACGACGACGTGCGGTGGACGACGGTTTGCGCGTACCCCCGATTGGAGCCGGAGCGCGGGGTGGCCGCGCTGGTCGACGGCGAGCAGGTGGCGGTCTTCCGCACCTACGACGGCCAGCTCTTCGCCATCGGCCAGCAGGACCCGATCGCCGGGGCGTACGTGATGGCCCGGGGCATCGTGGGCAGCCGTGGCGAGGCCCCGACGGTCGCCTCTCCGCTGCACAAGCAGGTCTACGACCTGCGGACGGGGCACTGCCTCGACGTGCCCGGCGTGGCGGTGCCGACCTACCGGGTGCGCTGCCGCGACGGCCTGGTCGAGGTGGCGCCCCGGCGCCGGCCCACCGGGGAAAGCTGATGTCCGAGGAATTGTCCGGTTTCACGGTCGGGGTGACCGCGGACCGCCGACGCGACGAACTGACCGCGATGCTGGAGCGGCGCGGCGCCCGGGTGGTGCTCGCCCCGGCGCTGCGGATCGTGCCGCTGGCCGACGACACCGAGCTTCGCGCGGCCACCCGGGCCTGCCTGGACAACCCGCCCGACGTCCTGATGGCCAACACCGGGATCGGGATGCGCGGCTGGCTGGAGGCGGCCGAGGGCTGGGGGCTGGCCGAGCCGCTGCGCTCGGTGCTGTCCCGGGCCTACATCGTCAGCCGGGGGCCCAAGGCCCGGGGCGCGATCCGGGCGGCGGGGCTGCACGACGAGTGGTCTCCGGCGTCGGAGAGCTGTGACGAGGTGATCGCGCACCTCCGGCAGCGGGGCGTACGCGGGCAGCTCATCGCGATGCAACTGCACGGCGAACGACAGCCCGAGTGCACGGCCGCGCTGGAGGCCGCCGGCGCCACCGTGATCGAGGTCCCGGTCTACCGCTGGGCCGCACCGACCGATCCGGCGCCGCTGCACCGGCTGGTCGACCTGATCGCCGGGCGGCTGGTGGACGCGGTCACCTTCACCTCCGCGCCGGCCGTCGGAGCGCTACTGCGGGCCGCCGGGACCAGTACCGATGCGGTGTTGGACGCGATGCGCTCCGACGTGCTGGCCGCCTGCGTCGGCCCGGTCACCGCCGCCCCGCTGCGTCGGCACGGGGTGCCGGTGGTCGCGCCGAACCGGGCCCGGCTCGGCGCACTGGTCCGGACCATCGTGGACGAACTCCCGCCCCGGGCGATCAGTGTCAAGGTGGCGGGTCACCTGCTGACCCTGCGCGGTCACGCGGCCATTCTGGACGGCGAGCTGCGTCCGCTGGCTCCCGCGCCGATGGCGGTGCTGCGGGCGCTGGCGACCACACCCGGTCGGGTGATGTCCCGGGCCGCGCTGCTGCGCACCCTGCCCCGGGGCGCCGACGAACACGCCGTCGAGATGGCGGTGGCCCGGCTGCGTGCCGGGCTGCGTACGCCCGGCGTGGTGCAGACCGTGGTCAAGCGCGGTTACCGGCTCCCCGTTGACTGATCCTGGCCGGTTCCTTTTCTAGATCATCAAGGGATCTAGCAGCGCCTTTCTGGCTCATCGACTGACCCCATATGCCCTTAGTAGATCTTCGACGGGTCCGGTAACGGTCGCATTGCTTTCCTTGACTGGCGGGCATGCGGTTGGCAGGGTAGTGCGCGGCGCATCGGCGGATCACCGCCCACAGCCACGGATCTGCGCACAGAGGACCCCGAATAG
Organism: Plantactinospora solaniradicis; assembly: GCF_042658085.1. Classification (NCBI taxonomy): domain Bacteria; kingdom Bacillati; phylum Actinomycetota; class Actinomycetes; order Micromonosporales; family Micromonosporaceae; genus Plantactinospora; species Plantactinospora solaniradicis. The sequence goes on from NZ_JBHSPR010000020.1 coordinate 321,400, forward strand.
GCACGTCGCCACCCTGGTAGCAAAGAGATTCCAGGTTGCGTCGAGCCCTACTCGCGTTCGCGTCAGGAGGACTGCCGGAAGATCTGTCGAAGCACTACGATCATGACAGATGTCGGTCAATGTGCCCGTCAACAGCCACCTGCACCCGCAGGTCGTTGGCGGAACGCGGGCATCACAAACCTCCGCAACGTGTCTGCATCCTGAACGGATTTCTCCTCAAAGGATAGGTAGGAATGACGAGGCGTATACGCGTACTGGCCGCTGCGGCCCTGGCCACGACCCTGATGGTCTCGGCCGGCTGCTCGGGCTCCGACGGTGACTCCGACGCGGGGCAGAACGGCAAGGCACCGGACAAGGTGACGTACCTTACCGGGTTCGGCACCGGTGGTCACGACGCCTTCGCATGGGTGGCCAAGGAGAAGGGCTTCTTCACCGAATCCGGGCTCGACGTCGACGTGCAGCTGGGCGCTCCGGCCACGAACAACCAGGGCCTGCTCTCCGGCAAGGCACAGTTCACCTACAGCGACGTGACCCAATTGATGATCCAGACCGGCAACAACCAGGTCACCGAGATGCGCGTCATCGCAGCGGTGCACCAGAGCACGCTGGTGGCGATCTTCGCCCCCGAGGGCTCCAACATCACCAAGCCCAAGGACCTGGAGGGCAAGCGGGTCGGCGTCGCGGCCGGCTCGATCACCAAGACCCTGCTGCCCGCGTACGGCAAGCTCGCCGGCTTCGACGCCTCCCTGCTCAAGTTCGTGGAGAGCCCGCCGCAGGGCCTGGTGGGTCTGCTCGCGGGCAAGAAGGTCGACGTGCTGAGCACGTTCGTCATCACCCGGAACACGGCCGAGACGGTGACCGGGCAGAAGATGAATGTCCTGCCGCTCACCGATTACCTGCGGGACCTGCTCGGTACCGGAATCACCACCACGGCGGGGTACGCGAAGGACAACCCGGACATCGTCAAGCGGTTCCGGGACGCGTCGCTGAAGGGGTTGCAGTACACGATCGAGCACCCCGAGGAAGCGGCTAAGATCATGAAGGCCAACAACCCGGCCGTCAACGAGCAGGGCGCCGCTGCGGAGATCAAGCTGATGACGCCGTACGTGACGTCCGCACCCGGCGGTGTGGTCGGTGCCCTCGACGAGCAGCGTGCCGCTCGGGCCATCGCCATCCTGCAGGGCGCCGGACTCGTCCCAGGGGGCCTGACCCCGGAGAAGGTCATCGACTTCACCATCGCGCCCAAGGCCTGACCAACGGCGCGCACGCTTCGGGGACGGCGAGTGGACACCCACTCGCCGTCCCCTTTTCCGACCAGAGGAGAACGCGTTGAACGTGTCCACCCGTCCGGGCGGCGCTGCCCTCGACACCATCGACCCGCCGGGTCACCCGGAGTTCCACCCCGTCCGCCGCAGACCCGGCCGGGACGGGTTCCATGGCGAGTAAGGCCGAGCTGCCCCGTAGCTCCAAGATCGGACTGCCCATCGTGGGCACCGTGGTCGCGATCGGCCTGTGGTGGCTGGTGACCATCGTCTTCAACATCAGGACGTTCTTCCTGCCGGCCCCACCGGACGTCGTCGACGCGTTCTCCCGGGAACCCAACTACCTGTTCCAGGAGAGTTGGGCGACGCTCTGGGTGACGCTCGTCGGATTCGGCGCCGCAGCACTCACCGGGACGCTCGGCGCGATACTGCTGACCGGCTCGCGACTGGTCGAGCAGGCCACCCTACCGATGATCGTGGCATTCAACGCCGTACCAAAGGTTTCGCTGGTTCCACTGCTGATCGTCTGGGTGGACTACGGGCCGAAGATGAGGATCTCGCTGGTGGTGTTGATCGCGTTCTTCCCGATCCTGGTCTCGACCATGGCGGGTCTGACCTCGACGCCGGCCGACCTCAGCGAACTCACCCGGTCGCTGTCCGCGTCCCGGCTGAAGACCTACCTCAAGGTACGGCTGCCGTGGGCGCTGCCCCAACTGTTCGTCGGACTGAAGGTGGGCATCACCCTCGCCCTGATCGGTGCCGTGGTGGCCGAGATCCAGAGCCCGAACGGCGGCCTCGGCTCGATCATCTCGGTCAGTGGTCAGTCGGCGGACACCTCACTGGCGTTCGCCGCGATCGCGCTGCTGGCGATGCTCGGGGTCAGCCTGTTCTATCTGGTGGTCGCCGCAGAACGGCTGGCGGTGCCCTGGGCCCGGCAGATCTCGGCATAACCGGTACGGCCAGGAGCCGGTGGCCCCGCTCGGGCGGGAGTCCACCGGCTCCTGGCCGTACCGGGCCGACTGGCAGGTCGGTCCCGACCCATCCAGTCAGCCAGAGCGCGCTACACCACCCCGGCGCCGCCGTTGAGGTCGAGGTTCACCGCGTTGACGGCCGGGTTCTCCAACAGGAACACCACGGCGTCGGTGACATCCGCCATCGTGGTGAGCCGGCCCGTCGGGGTACGAGCGGTGTAGGTCTGGTGGATCTCGGCTGGCTGCTTGGCCCAGAACGGGCTGTCGCCGACGATGCCCGGGTGCAGGGCGTTCACCCGGACCGGCCGCAGTTCGGCGGCGAGTACGTTCACCAGGCCCACCACCCCGGCGTTCACCGTCGAGACGGTCGCCGAACCCGGGAACGGACGGTCCTTCGAGCCACCGCCGAAGAGCAGGACCGACCCGTCCGGCGAGATCCTGGACTGCAGGGTGTGTGCCACCTCGGTGTAGCCGACCAGCTTGACCGTGACCAGGCTGACCGCGCGGTCGATCTGGTAGTCCGAGACCTTGTTCACGTCCCGGACGAACGCGGAGAGGACAAGATGCTTGACCTCGCCGATCCCGGCGAGTGCGGCGGCGATGCTCTCGGGCCTGGCGAGATCGACAGCGACTCCGGTGGTGCGGCCGCCGATCTCGGCCGCCACCGCCTCGGTCCGGGCGGCCTCGCGCCCGGTGATGACGACCTCACGGCCCCGCTTCGCGTAGTGCTCGGCCACGTCCCGACCAAGGCCGGAGGTACCCCCGACGACGACTACGCAGCCGCCGTCGGGACCGTCACGCTGTGGCATATGTCTGTCCCTCTCGTTGTGCAGGATTGAACCGCGTAGCCTCCCCGAGCCCCGGTCAGCCTGCCGCTCGACGAGGGCTCAGCCGACCGGCGTGGGCTGCCCCCGCCCGTGCTCCGCCCGCAGCGTCGCCATCGCGTGCTGGACCACGTTCACCAGCACGTGCTTGACCGACTCACGGTGCCGCGCGTCGCACATCACCAGCGGTACGTGAGGCGCGATCGCCAACGCCTCGCGTACCTCCTCCGGCTCGTACTGTGGGGCGCCGTCGAAGCAGTTCAACGCCACCACGTACGGGAGGTGCCGGTTCTCGAAGTAGTCCAACGGCGCGAACGCGTCGGCGATTCGCCGCGTGTCGACCAGCACCGCCGCGCCGACCGCGCCTCGGATGATCTCGTCCCACATGAACCAGAACCGCGTCTGACCCGGGGTACCGAAGAGGTAGAGGATCAGGTCCTGGGCCATGGTGATCCGACCGAAGTCCATGGCGACGGTGGTGGTCTCCTTACCCGGCACTTTGGACGGATCATCGATCCCCACACCGGCGGCGGTCATCACCGCCTCCGTGGTCAGCGGGGTGATCTCCGAGACCGCACCCACGAGCGTCGTCTTGCCGACCCCGAATCCGCCGGCAATGACGATCTTCGCGGAGGTGATCCCTCCACCGCCACCTCCACCGCCGCGCCGCGACCTCTCCGGGTCATAGCCTGCGAAGTCCACTTAGCACCCTCTCAAGCAGTTCCATCCGCTCCTCGAACGCCTCTGCCGGTGGAGCGGCACTGTGCAGTGTCAGCAGGCTGTCCGCCACCATGTCGGCGACCAGCACCCGGGCGACACCCAACGGCAGCCGGGTGTACGCGGCGATCTCCGCCAGCGACTGCGCCCGGCCCTCGCAGATTGTGGCGATGCGGTGCTTGTCATGACCGGCGAACCGGGACTCGACGACCGCGGCCGGACTCGCCACGAGCACCGCCTCGAGCGCGATGTCCTGACGAGGTTCGGTGCGACCACGGGTGACCGCGTACGGCCGGACGAGCGCTCCCCGTGGATCATCTCGTCGTCCGTCCATGCCGTGGTCACCTCCCTGTGGTCGAGTTGCGGCTTCACCGAATCCATCCTTGATCAGCCGGTGCTACGGACGAGAAACTGCCTCGCGCGGCAGCGGCACGAGCGCTGCGCCGACCCGCTCCACGAGGAGCGCCATCTCGTAACCCACCTGACCCACGTCGCAGCTCCGGGCGGCCAGGACCGCCATCGACGATCCGTCGCTGATGGACATCAGGAACAGGTAGCCACTGTCCATTTCGATCACCGTTTGCAGCACGCCGCCGGCGCTGAACATCCGTGACGCGCCGTCGGTCAGGCTGACCACTCCCGAGGTGATCGCCGCGAGCTGGTCGGCCCGGTCCGGCGGCAGGTCCCGGGAGGAGGCGAGGAGCAGGCCGTCCGCCGAGACCGCCACGACGTGCGCGATGCCCGCGACGCTGTCGGCGAAGTTACTGAGCAGCCAACCCATATCCTGCATCGCTGCTGGCCTGTTCATCCGCTCGTCTCCTTGATTGAGGTCATGCCGTTCTGCTCGGAACCGGCCGTCCGACCGCGCTGTACGCCACGGTGGTAGGCCGACAACAGACCCCGCACTTCGTCCGGAGTCCGCCGGGTCGGCTCCCGTCCTGCCTTGTTGTCCACGCCACCGGGTACCAGTTGTGCCTGCGGTACCCGCTTGGGCAGGCCGGACCGGGTGGTGCCGGCGGTGGCCGGTTCAGCGGCACGGCTGGCCCGGGCCCAGCCCTCGTCGGCCGCGGTACGCCAGGCGCCGTCGGGCGGCGAGACGGGAGCGGCCGGGGGTGGGGTGGGTGCGGCGGGCGGCGGCACGGCCGGAGGCGGCGTGGCTGCGGCGGGTGGGGGCGACGGTGGTGCGTACGGGGCCGGTGGCGGCGCCGAACGACCCGGAGTACGGGACGCCAGCGGGGTTCGGCCCGGAGTTGCCGGCGCCGTCGTCGACGACGCGGCGGGGGCGGGGGGCTGTTGGTAACCACCCGGCGGAACCGTGAAGATCGCGGTCGAGTCCTGCCCGTGGGACCGGAACCAGACGGCTTCCATCTCCCGGAAGATCGGCGCCTCGCCGGTGTCCTCCACCCGGGGTGCGACCGCGGCCGCGCCGCCGACCGGGGTACCGGCCACCGGTCCGGACGGCAGGCCGGACTGGCCGGCCGCCCCCGGGTTCATGGTGTGCGCGGTGCCCGCCCCGGCGCCGCGCTGCGGCAACGACCCGACCGTCGGGTACGCCACCGTCGGCGAGCTGACCCCGGACGCACCCGCCAACCCCTGGTGGGGTTGCGGGGTGGCCGGCGCCGCCTGCTGGTACGTGGGAGTGGCCTGCTGGTACGACGGCGTGGCCGGTGCCATCGTCTGGTACGACGGCGACGGGCTGGCCGGCAACTGGGTCGCCGTCAGGTGCGTCACCGGCTGGCTGGTCAGCCCCCCGGCGTTGGCCGGCAGCTGGCCGGTGGAATCCCCGGCCGTCTGCCACTGGTTCGGCGGCGCGTTGCGCCACTGCTCGGTCAGCGTGCCGGCGGAACGGGGCGTGCCGACCGGTGCCAGGGTCTCCTGCCAGCCGCCACCGGACGACGACGCGGCCGCGGACGGCCCCGGCTCGACGGCCAGCGGCTGCCGGGGACGGCCGAGGATCTGGTCACGACCGCGCGGCTTGGGCAGCACGACGGTGCTACCGGGCAGGGTGACCTGGGCGACCGTGCCGCCCTCGACGTTGCGACGCAGGTCCACCCGGATGCCGTGCCGGTACGCGAGCCGGCCCACGACCGCGAGACCCATGAGCCGGAACGCCGCCACGTCGACGGCCGGCGGCTCCGCCAGCCGCCGGTTCAGGGCGTCCATCTGCTCCTCGCTGAGCCCGAGGCCGCGGTCCTCCACCTGGATCAGCACGTAGTCGCGGATCCGCCGGGCGTCGGCGACCACCGTGGTGTGCGGCGGCGAGAACCGGGTCGCGTTGTCGAGCAGTTCGGCGACGAGCCGTACCACGTCGTTGACGGCGTGCGCGGCGACGGAGATGTCCGGGTCGACGGTGCCGAACTCGATCCGGTTGTAGAGCTCGACCTCGGACTGCGCGGCCCGCAACGCGTCGATGAGCAGGGCGTCGTCCCGACGTGGCGCGGTCGAGTCGGCGCCTGCGAGGACGAGCAGGTTTTCGTCGTTACGGCGCATTCGGGTGGCCAGGTGGTCGAGCTCGAAGAGCTGGGCCAACCGCTTCGGGTCCTCTTCGCCGCGCTCGATCGCGTCCAGCTCGCCGATCATCCGGTCGACCAGCGTCTGGCTTCGGCGGGCCAGGCTCAGGAACATCGTCGACACGCTGGTCCGCAGGGCGGCCTGTTCGGCCGCGACCCGGACGGCTTCCTTGTGGACCACGTTGAAGGCCAGCGCGACCTGGCCCACCTCGTCCTTGTTGTCCAGCCGGATCGGGTCCCGGACCTGCCGGACGATCTCGTCGACACCGCCGTCGCCGATGTTGCCGATGTCGCGCAGCCGCTTGACCGCCTCGGGCAGGTCGTGGTTGGCCACCGAGAGCGCACCCTCGCGGAGCCGGCGCAGCGACTGGTTGAGCGAGCGGGCCAGCACCACGGCGAGCGCGAGCGCGACGATCAGCGTGATGAGCACGATCACCGACTCGATGATCGCCTGCTGGACGACCTCGGACCGGGCCTGGTCGGCCTGGGCGAGCAGATCGGCTTCGAGCTGGGTCTCGGCCCACCGCATCAGGTCGTTGATCGCGCCGATCGCGATCGCCGCCGAGTTGGCGTTGATCGGGCTCGTGTTCCCGACCGACCCGGTCAGATCGCGGGTCACCTGGTCGGCGAGGACCGCCGCGTCACCGGTGACCGCGCCGTTCACCACCGCCCGCTGGCGCGAGTCGGCGGAGGCCGCGAAGGTCAGCAGCGCCTCCTGCTGACTGGTCAGGGTGGCGACGAAGGCCGAGAACTGCTCCTCGTCGAGCTTGCCGCCGACCAGGGCGCTGTAGACGACCGCCTCCTCCTCGGCCACGGCCTCCTTGGCCTGGGCGAGCGCGGAGAGGGTACGCAGGCTGTCACCGACGGCGCTCTCACCGGAGATCTGGCCGAGCGCCTCGCCGTACGAGACGAGGTCGGTGATGATCACGCCGTACCGCAGCGCGGCCTCGGACGGGGCCATCTGCTTGCGGTCCAACACTTCCTGCCGGGTGCCGTTGAGGGTTGCCAGGTGGTCGTCGATGGCGGCGAGCCGGTCCTCCACCGAGGAGGGTATGTCACTCACCTGCGCGCGCCGGTCGTTGTACGCGGCGATCCGGGCGTCGGTGCGCTTCACGTGCGCGTTGTAGATCTCGGTCCTCGCCTTGTCGTCCGCGAGGAGTCGCGACGCCGCCATCCGCTCCTTGTGCACGTCCTGGGTCAGCGCCGAGACGTCGGCGGAGAGCTCGGTCAGCGACCGCACCACTCCGGCGTCGTAGGCGCCCTGGCCGATGTCGACCAGCCGGATCGTGGCCAGCGCGAGTACGGCGGCAACGGGGACGACGAGGATCAGCGCGAGCTTGGACCGGATCCGGGTATCCCGTAGCCGGGGGAGCCAGCGGCGCGGTGCAGCGCCCTCCCGCGGGCCTTTAGCGGGCAGGGTCGTAGGTCCGGTGCTCACGACATCGCCTCCGTCGTTTCTTTACGTGACCCGTCGACCGATGCCTGCTGCAGCGGATCGAGCCGCACGCGGCACGGCCGCGATTTCATCAGAAGAAGGCCGCTTTGGGAAGCGACGGCAGGGCAGCAAAGGGCCATCATGGGGTGTCTACTACCCTCGTACCCGAGAGATCGACCAACCGCCAAGTCTCTGATCAGCACATATATCTCTAGAGTGGTCGTTTGTATCTGGAAAGTAATGCCGCACCCGTACCCCCTCTTATCACTATGTGGGACCGGTCATCCCGAAACCGGCCGAGGTATCCCGCGCTTGACCCGGGCGGCCGGCATTGGCAAGGTTTTGCGGGTTTGAAGGTTTCGTGCGAACCATACGGCAGATCACGCGCCATCCATTGTGGACGACCCGACCGGCGGTTGGGCAAGCCCCCCGCCCGTGCCGGATAACTGGAGGACTGAGTTGAGGCCCATCCGCTCCGCGATACCCGCGCTGCTCGCGTCGGCCATCCTGGCAACCTCGCTGACCGGCTGCCAGTTCGGCGCACCCGAAGAAGAGGGCGGGGAGATCTTGATCGGTGCCGACCTGGAACTCTCCGGCGCGGCCGCCCAGGTCGGCAAGGCGTACCAGCGTGCCCTGGAGCTCAAGGTCGAGCAGCTCAACGAGTCCGGCGCGCTCGGCGACCGCACGGTCAAACTGGACGTCCGGGACAATCGATTCGACCCTAGCGTGTCGGCGGGCAACATCGGTGATTTCACGTCCAACCCGGCGATCAGCGGCATCATCATGGGCAGTTGCAACGACTGCGCCATCGGCGCCGCGAAAACCGTCAACGACAAGCAGGTTCCGACGATCGCTCTGGCACCGGCCGGCGACGTGTCCAGCCCGGCGGCCGAACGACGTTACATGTTCAAACTCGGGCCAAATGCCCGAGACAACGTCGCCGCCATCGTCGCCGAACTCCGCGCCCGGAACGTCAAGTCGGCGGCCCTGCTGCGCACCGACGACAGCTACGGCAAGGAGGGATCGGACCTACTCGACTTCGAACTCGGTCAGGCCGGCATCGACCTCCTTGCCCAGCGGACGGTAAAGGCCACCGACACCGACGTCAGCCAGTCGGTACGGACACTGGTCACCGAGGAGCCCGAGGCACTGATCGTCTGGACTCCGGCCGAGCAGGCGACGCTCGCCTCCACCAGCATTCAGGAGGAGAAGTTCGACGGCCACGTCTTCTTCGACGCCGTGGCGGCGGGTGAACTGTTCGTCGGCGGCGGCACCGACTCGGCCGAGAACACCACCATGGTGTTCACCCAGACCATGGTGATCGACGACGTCATCGCGACCACTCCGGCCAAGGCCGCCCGCAAGCAGTGGTTCCGGGACTACACCGCCCGGTTCGGGGGCTATTACGGCTATTCCTCGTTCGCCGCGGACGCGATTCAGTTGATCGTGGACGCCGCCGTCCGCGCCGACAGCCGCGACGAGACGCCGAACCGGGACAGCATTCGTAACCTGTTGGAGACCGCGGAGACCGACGGGCTCTCGGGTCCGATCCGGATGACCCCGGAGAACCACTCCGGACTGATGCCCCAGGCCCTGACGCTGCTGGTGGCCCGTGGCGGACGGTGGCGCCTGGCGAGCTGAGCCGGGGCGGGCGTACCGGGCGGGAACCGGACGGCCGTGCCGGAAATCCGGCGAGGAGCACTCCTCGCCTCCGTAAAGACATCCGGGTTAGCCTGTCGGCACTGTCGACCCGTTGAATGAGGTGGCCTAGCGATGATCCGACTCACCGGAGTATCCCGGACCTTCGGCAGTCGGTCCGGGAGCGCGGTGGAGGCACTCCGCGGGATCGACCTCGACGTCGCGGACGGGGAGTTCCTCGCCGTGGTGGGCCGCTCCGGTTGCGGTAAGTCCACTCTGCTCCGACTGATAGCGGGTCTGCTACCGGTCAGCGACGGCGAGGTGCGGGTCGGCGAGACGGTCGTCAGCAAACCGCGGCGGGACATCGCGATGGTCTTCCAGCGCCCCGCGCTGCTGCCCTGGCGCTCGGTGCTCGACAACGTGCTGCTGCCTACCGAGATCTTCGGTTGGAGCAAGGCCGAGCACCGCTCCCGGGCCCGGGACCTGCTGAATCTGGTCGGACTGAGCGAGTTCGAGAAGCGTTTGCCGCACGAGCTGTCCGGCGGCATGCAGCAGCGGGTTTCGCTGGCCCGGGCATTGATCCAGCAGCCCAAGGTCCTGCTGATGGACGAGCCGTTCTCGGCGCTCGACGCGCTGACCCGGGAGGAGCTGTCGGTCGAGCTGCAACGGATCCACATGGAGCACTCGGCGACGATCGTCTTCGTCACGCACTCGATCGACGAGGCGGTGCTGCTCGCCGACCGGGTCGTCGTACTCAGTCCGCGTCCGGGGCGGATCCGCAAGGTGCTCGACATCGACATCCCCCGCCCCCGTTCCCTGGGCCGCAACGCGCACTTCGAGGATGTTGCCCGGTGCAGCGCGGAGCTGCACGAACTCCTCATCGACCACGACAAGGGCGACGCCAACGGCGGGCCCGGCCTGGCGCTGAGCGGAAGTGGTCAGACCGACCGACCGGCCTGACCGACCGACGATTTCGACCGCCACGTCGATAACTACGAGTAACCGGGCCGTTCCGTACCGCTCGATGGCGCGGAACGGCCCGCCCAGGGTGGCGGTGCCCGAGGGCGAGTGCGTAACGTGCCCCGCATGGCCTTCCGGACCTGGGGCAAGGTGCTGCTCGCCGCACTCGGCGTCGGGGTCGTATCCGGCGCCGGCCAGTTGGGGATCGCGTACGGGCTCGGCCTCGTCCGTTTCAACCGCACCTTCGACGCGGTCACCGCGAACCAGTGGCCTGCCCAGCGGGTCTGGGTGGGCTGGTTCGCGATGGTGGCGGCGGTCACCGGTGCGTTGATCGCGGACCGGCTGGCCCGCCGGTACGACCTACCCACCACACCTGGTGTGCAGGCAGCCACCGCTGCCGCTGCCGCCCTCGGCGCGCTCGTCGTCGCACCGCTCTCCATGCAGCCGGCGCGGACGGCCCAGGTCGCCTCGGCCGACCCGGTGGTGTCGGTCGGCGTGATCGCGGCACTCGGAGCCGGGATCGGATTCGTCGCCGCCCTGGCCGTGCTCGTCCAGCGCCCGATCAGGTGGAACGTCGGCGCAGTCGTCGCGGCCGTCTGGTTCCTCGCGGTGCTGTCGGTGATGCCCTCCCTCGGACCTGACGATCCGCTACCCGCCGTACGTCTCGGAGTGCTGGATCCGAGCTGGCTGGGCGCCGGCACCGCCCAACGTCTCGCGGTCGTCACCATGCCGGCGCTGGCCCTGGTCATCGGGGCCCTCGCCGGAGCGCTCGCCCGGTCGCGCGGGCTGCCGATGCCGGCGGTGGCGAGCTGCGGCGTCGCCGGGCCGGCGCTGCTCGCGCTGGCATACCTGGTGGCCGGGCCCGGCAATTCGTCCGACGGGTACCAGGCTGCGCCGTACTGGGGAGCGCTGATCGCGGTCGCGGCCGGCGGTCTCGGGTCCGTACTGGCCGCCATGGCCCGCTGGCCGCTGACCACCGCCGGTACGCCGGAACCCGGCGAGCCGACGCCGACGGTCGACACCACTTCCCCGGCCACCACGACCGCGACCGGAGTCACCATCGACGAACCGAGCCCGGCCACCACCTGGCAGTTCCGCCCGATCGCTGACGACGCCACAGAGCCGGGCGACAACCCGGGGACGGCACACGGGCAGCTCGGGGATTCGGACACCCGGTCGTTCGGCACCGTGGCCGACATCCCGGCGCCCCGCCTGTCGACCGAACAGCAACCCGTCGTTTCCGATCAACCCGTCGGGTCCGACCACTCCGCCGCCACCGATCGGATCAGCGACATCCAGTGGCCGCTGGCCGACCGGTACGGCCCCGTCGGGGGGTTCGGCTCCGCCACCGGCCGGGCCGATTTCGGTACGCCCCATGCCGAGCCCGGGAAACCGCAGGACGAGCCGGCCACCCGGCCCGACAATCCGGTCACCGGCGCCGCTGGCCTCGGCGGAAGCCCGGCCGGTGGATCCGCACCGGCCGAGTTCTCCACCGGCTGGTCCGGGGTTCGGCGCCTGCGTACCGAGGACTTCTGGCCGACCGAGTCACCGGCGGACAAGGCACCACCCACAGAGACCACACCGCGAGCAGAAGCGACGACGCGAGCGGCGGCAGCACCGGCAGAAGCCACCCCGCCTGCGGCGCCGCCACCGGTGGTACCGGGACGGGCAGTCCCGCCGCCGGTGATACCGGGACCGGCGACCCCGCCACCGGTGATTCCAGGGCCGGCGGCCCCGCCACCGGTGGCCCGCCCCGCCGCGACGCCCTCGCCGATCACCACACCTCCCACCGCACCGCCCCCGGTCACCGCACGCGGCACCGCACCATCTCCGGTCAGCGGGCGGAGCACCGCGCCACCCCCGGTCGGCGGGTCGGACGCAGGCTCGCCGGGACGGGACGGACGGGTCAACGACGAGCCGTCCGACGAGGCCTCGACCGTGAGCCCGGCGGCCACCGCCCGGCCGCGCGGCGACGAGCAGTCAATCCCGAGCGTGCCCACCCGGACGGACGACAGCTGGGACGCCTTCGCTCCGAGCAGCCGGCCCCGCTCCGACCGCGATACGACGCCGACCTGGTCGTTCCACCAATCCATCGAACTGGGCGACGACCAGGCGCCGATCAGTACCTATCGGGCTCCTGCCACCCGGGCGGACGCGGAGCGGCCGAACGGGGCCCCGGCGAGTCCGAGCCACGCGACCCTGCCCGAGCCGGGCCGGACGGAGCCGGGCCGGACGGAAACAGGCCGGACGGAGACAGGCCGACGGGAGACGGACAGAATCGACCCGGGCCAGACCGACTCGGGCCAGACCGACTCGGGCCATGCGCACCGGGGCGGATCCGACGGGTTCGGCGCCGACGCGACCCGGACCGATCTGGAAGCGGCAGAAGGCAGCCGGCCCGAGGCCACCTCCGACCAGGACACGACGCCGGCCGGCACCGGAGATCCGGTCACCTCGACCGGGCGGATCCGGCGCGGCCTGTTCCGCCGCAACCGGTCCGGCGCCCAGTCCGCACCGGAACAGTCCCGGGCCACCGACACCGGCCCGGCGGAGCCGAAGCAGCGGGAGCCGAAGCAGCGGGAGCCGAAGGGCCGCAACCGCACGGACGAACCGGTACCGGCCCGCGACGAGGAATACGTCGAATGGGTGAGCGGGCTGAGCGAGCCGGATCCGGCGACGGACGATCTGAGCCGGGAATCCGGCGTACGGCGGTCACTGCGCTCGACCGGTCGCCACCACGCCGACTGACACCGGAGCGACCACCCCGTACGGCCGGGCCGGTCCCGGCTGGCCCGTCCGGCGACACCAGTGCCGGGCGGACCAACCGGATCTGCCGTGGGTCAGGCCAGCGGCAGGTACACCTTGCCGCCCGACGCCAGGAACTCGGTCGACTTCTCCTGCATGCCCTGCGCCGCGTACTCCTTGAGCTCCTGGGTGATCTTCATGGAGCAGAACTTCGGCCCACACATGGAACAGAAGTGCGCCGTCTTCGCCGGGCTGGCCGGCAGGGTCGCGTCGTGGTACGCCCGCGCGGTCTCCGGGTCGAGCGACAGGTTGAACTGGTCCTCCCAGCGGAACTCGAACCGCGCCTTGGACAGCGCGTCGTCCCACGCCTGGGCGCCGGGGTGCCCCTTCGCCAGGTCCGCCGCGTGCGCCGCGATCTTGTACGCGATCACGCCCGCCTTCACGTCGTCGCGGTCGGGCAGCCCGAGGTGTTCCTTCGGAGTGACGTAACAGAGCATGGCGGTGCCGAACATCCCGATCATCGCCGCGCCGATCGCCGAGGTGATGTGGTCGTACGCCGGCGCGATGTCCGTGGTCAGTGGGCCGAGGGTGTAGAACGGCGCCTGGTGGCAGAGTTCCTGCTGGAGATCCACGTTCTCTTTGATCTTGTGCATCGGCACGTGGCCGGGCCCTTCGATCATCACCTGTACGCCGTGCTCCCAGGCCACCGAGGTCAGCTCGCCGAGCGTACGCAACTCGGCGAACTGTGCCTCGTCGTTCGCGTCCGCGATCGACCCGGGCCGGAGCCCGTCGCCGAGCGAGAAGGTGATGTCGTACCGGGCGAGGATGTCGCAGAGCTCGGCGAAGTTCGTGTAGAGGAAGTTCTCCTGGTGGTGCGCGAGGCACCAGGCGGCCATGATCGAGCCGCCCCGGGAGACGATCCCGGTGACCCGGTTGACCGCGAGCGGCACGTATTCGAGCAGGACCCCGGCGTGCACGGTCATGTAGTCGACGCCCTGCTCGGCCTGTTCGATGACGGTGTCCCGGAAGACCTCCCAGGAGAGCTTCACCGGGTCGCCGTCGACCTTCTCCAGGGCCTGGTAGATCGGCACGGTCCCGATCGGCACCGGCGAGTTGCGGACGATCGCCTCCCGGGTCTCGTGGATCCGCTTGCCGGTGGACAGGTCCATCACCGTGTCCGCGCCCCACCGGGTCGCCCAGGTCAGTTTCTCCACCTCCTCGGCGATCGACGAGGTGACGGCGGAGGTGCCGATGTTGGCGTTGACCTTCACCAGGAACCGGCTGCCGATGATCATCGGCTCCGACTCCGGATGGTTGACGTTCACCGGCAGTACGGCCCGACCTGCGGCGATTTCCTCCCGTACGACTGAAACAGGAATTCCCTCGCGGAGCGCGACGAATTCCATCTCGGGCGTCGTCACTCCGGCACGGGCGTACTGCAGTTGGGTGGGCCGCTGCCCGTCCCGCCCCGCCAGCGGGGTGCCGGCGCCGCGTACCGGAGCCACGTCCCCCCGTTCGGCGATCCACGGTCCGCGTAGCGGCGGCAGTCCCTCGGCCGGATCCGACCCGGGGCCGGAGGTGTCGTAGAGCCGGACCGACGGTTCCGTCCCGGTCAACTCGACCTCGGCGAACGGCACCCGGATGTCCGGCCGCACCCCCGTCACATAGACCTTGCGACGAGCCTTCATGAGACAACCTCCCTGTTTCCTGCCGCTCTCGCTGAGCGGCGCGGTCGTCGGATCAATCCGATCCGCGCCCGTCCCCGCCGGACCAGCCGTGGTGGTCCAGCGGCCCGTGACCGCCGCCCAACTCCCAGTTCTGGGCGCCGAGCAGCGCGCGGGCGACGTACTTCTTCGCGAACGCGACCGCGTCCGGCACCGCGTCGCCGAGCGCGAGCCGCCCGGCGATCGCGGCCGAGAACGAACATCCGGTGCCGTGGGTGTTGCGGGTGTCGACCCACGGCCCCCGGAGGAGTTGCACCTCGGCACCGGTCCACAACGCGTCCACGGCGCCGTCGGCCGACGACTCCGCGTCGGCATCTCCACCGGTCACCACCACGTACCGGGAGCCGGTCGCGGCGAGTTGCCCGGCCGCCTTCGCCATGTCGTCCGCAGTGGACACCGTCCAACCGAGGATCGCAGAGGCCTCCGCCCGGTTCGGGGTCGCCACCATGGCGTACGGCAACAGCCGTTCGATGGCGTTGACCACACCGAGCCGCCGCCCGCTGGTCGAGACCAGCACGGGATCGACGACCAGATTGGGCAGCATCCCGGACCGCGCGGCCACCGACACCGCGTCCGCAACCGCCGTACTGCCGAGCATTCCGGTCTTCACCGCGATCGGCGGCAGATCGTCGGCCAACGCGGTGAGCTGCTCGGTCACCATCTGGGCCGGCACCGGAAAGATCGCCCGGACGTCACGGGTGTTCTGTGCGGTTATCGCGGTGATCACGGAGGTGCCGTACAGCCGCATCGCGGCGAAGACCTTCAGGTCGGCCTGGATACCGGCACCGGCACCCGAATCGGAACCCGCCACCGTCAACACGACCGGCGGGGTCACCGGGTCCACCGCCCGGCAGGCGAGGCAGGCGAGACGGGCGACGCGGCGGGCGGGGCGGCCGGCGCGGGCGGGGCGGGCGAGACGGGCGACGCGGCGGGCGAGGCTTCGGTGCCGACGGCCGCGCAGAGGTCGCGTACCAGTTTGCCGGGATCCTCGGCCCGCATCACCGCGCCCATCACCGCCACCCCGGCCGCACCGGCCGCGACGCACGCCTCGACGTGCTGCGCGGTGCCGACCCCACCGAGGGCGAGGACCGGAACCCGGGTCCGGGCAACCAGTCGGGCCAGCCCGGCGGGGCGCAGCGGTGGCCCGTACCCGGGCTTGGAGGGTGTCGGGAAGACCGGCGAAATGGTCACGTAGTCCTCGGTGGTTAGTCGGGTCAACTCGGACGGGTCGTGGCAGGAACGTCCGACCAGGCCCAGTTCCGGCGGCGGATAGGGCCCGGCGGCGGTCAGGTGCACCGCGTCCCCGCCGAGCGGATCCGGTCCGGCGACGATCAGGGCGCCGTCGACCTCGGCGAGGATCGCGCGCAGCCGCCCGGCCAGGTCCAGCCGCTCGTCACGCGGCAGATCCCGCTCACGCAGCAGCACCCAGCGGACCCCGCCACCGACCGCGGCCCGGACCAGTTCGTCGATCGGCCGGGCAGCCTGCCGACGGTCGGTGACCAGCACGATCCCGTCCGGTACGTCGCCCCGCCCAGCACGCACACCGGCCGTTCCTCGGTCCACCGCTCCGGCCGATCCCCGGTTCACAGTTCCGGCCGTTCCTCGGTTCACAGTTCCGGCCGCCCCTCGTCCGGTGTGGACGCGAGGGCGTGGAACCGCCGGGGAATCCGCCCCGCACCGGCCGCCAGTCGACCCGCCTCGACGGCGAGCCGCATGGCCGTCGCCATCCGCACCGGATCGGCCGCCCGGGTCACGGCACTGGCCAACAGCACCGCATCGCAGCCCAGCTCCATCGCCAGCGCCGCGTCGGAGGCCGTACCGATGCCGGCGTCCAGGATCACCGGTACCTCGACGCTCTGCCGGAGCAGCCGCAGGTGATGCGGGTTGCCGATGCCGAGCCCGGAACCGATCGGCGCACCCGCCGGCATCACCGCGGCACAGCCGGCGTCGGCGAGCCGTCGGGCCAGCACCGGATCGTCGGTGGTGTACGGCAACACCGTGAAGCCGTCGGCGACCAGCCGCTCGGCGGCGGAGACCAGTTCGACCGCGTCGGGTAGCAGGGTGCGCTCGTCCCCGATCACCTCAAGCTTGATCCACGGTGTCTCGAACGCCTCCCGCGCAAGGTGGGCGACGGTCACCGCCTCGGTGGCCGTACGACAGCCGGCGGTGTTCGGCAGCAGCCGTACGCCGCACCGTGCGAGAACCTCCAGCATCCCGCCGCCCATCGTCGCGGTGCTGTCGATCCGGCGGAGTGCGACGGTGACCAGTTCGGCGCCGCTGGCCCGGACCACCTGCTCCAGCATGTACGGGCTGGTCACCCCGCCCGTGCCGAGAATCAGCCGGGAACCGAACGTCTTCCCGCCGAGCACGAACCCCGACTCGGCGGCCGGCGTCACCGACCCGTCGGGCGACGACACCCGCCCGACACGGGGCGAACCTTGCTCGGCGGACGACGACACGAGGCTGGCGGGCGGCGGGGTCGACACGGCGCTCACCCGCCCTGGGCCGCGGTCAGTACCTCGACCCGGTCCCCGTCCCGTAACGCCCGCGCCGGCCAGCCGGTCCTGGGCACCACCTCACCGTTCACCGCGACCGCCACACCTCGGCTCTCCCCGGTGAACTGGGCGACGAGATCCGCCAGGGTCACCTCGCCCGGCAGCCGGCGTTCGACACCGTTCACGGTCAGCTCCATCGCATCCTCCCGAGGTGGGACGGCTGGTCATCGACAACAGGGCGGTCGCTCGCGTACCCGGTGGCCGGGCCGCCGGGCGGAGCGTCGAGGTCGGTGTGGTCGCTCGGTCGCTCCACGGCGGGAGCACGGTGCGGGGCGTCGACGTCGGGGCCGCGCTCGGCGGTGAACCGGTCCGGAGCCAACGGCCCGAGCAGTGGATCGGCCACCCCGGTCGCCAGGAGGTCGGCGACCAGGTCGGCGGTGATCGGGGTCAACACGATCCCGTGCCGGTAGTGCCCGGCCGCCACCACCACCTCCGGCCGGTGCACCAGCGAGCCGATCAGCGGCGCGTTGTCCGGCGTACCCGGACGCAGGCCGGCGCGGGCCTCCACCAACTCGTACTCGGCGATCTCCGGCAGCAGGTCCGTCGCGGCCCGGAGCAGATCGAGCACCGCCCCGGCGGTGACGTCGAGATCGCCCCGCTCCTCGACGGTCGCGCCGATCACCACCTCACCGTCGGCCCGTGGCACGAGATACACCGACCGGCCGTCCGCGTATCCGCGGATCACCCGCCGGAAGCCGGGCCCGGCGCCACCCGGCGCTCGCAGCCGGAGCACCTGCCCCTTGACCGGCCGGATCGGCAGGCCGGTCAGTGCCGCCGTACCGCAGCCGGCAGCCACCACGGTCACGCCCGCCGGGCGGGCCAGGTCGGACAGTCGGCGTACCGGCGTCTCCACCAGGGACACCCCAGCCCGCCGGGCCGCGATCCGGAGCGCGGCGACCAGCCGGCGCGGGTCGACCTGGTGGTCGCCGGGGGCGAGGGCGCCACCGCGCAATCTTGGTGCCAGCGACGGCTCGTGGGCCCGCAGCTCCGCCGGGCGCAGCGGCGTCACCGGCAGGCCCAACTCCCGCTGGTACGACCACAGCCGCTCCGCCTCGGCCAGGTCGTCGCCGGTGAGCGCCACCGTCAGGGTGCCCTCGGTGCGGTAGCCGACATCCAGTCCGGCGCATTCGGCCAGTTCGGCCACGAAGCCCGGCCATCGGGCGGCCGACTCGACCAGCAGCCCGGTCAGCATCCGCTCGCCGAAGTACGTCTCCGCGACCGGGGCCAGCATGCCGGCCGCGACGTCGGACGCGCCGGAGCCGGGATCGGGGTCGTACACCGTGACCCGCATCCCCCGAGTGGCACACCGCCAGGCGATGGCCAGTCCGATCGGACCGGCACCGATGACCGCTACGTCGGGCAGGCCGGTGGCTAGCACTCCGCCGCTCCGGCGGGAGGCGCGACGGCGACACCCCCACCTGGCGGATGGCCTCGGCCGGATCCCATCACCGGCGCCGGCACCTCACGCCGCCCCTGATCCGCGACCGGGGCGGTCTGAGCCGCGACCGGGGCGGTCTGGTTCGCGACCGGGGCGGCCTGGTTCGCGGGCAGCGTCGGTCGACGCAGCGCGTGGAGAAGTTCGAGGGTGGCCCGGGCCGGATCCGCTGCCTGGGACAGCGCCCCGACCACGGCGACGCCGTACGCCCCGGCGGCGAGCAGCTCGGGCACCCGCACCGCGGTGACTCCGCCGATCGCGATCACCGGTACCGACACCGCCGAGGCGACCCGGCGAACCCCGTCCGGCCCGATCGGCGCCGGAAGCCCCGACTTGGTGGTGGTGGCGTGACACGGGCCGACGCCGAGGTAGCTGGCGCCGGCCGTCACCGCGGCCACCCCGGCATCCGGATCGCGGGCCGTAGCGCCGAGCACCGCCGCCGGACCGAGCACCCGCCGGGCCACGTTCACCGGAAGATCACGCCCACCGACGTGCCCGCCCGACGCACCGATCGCGAGCGCGATGTGCAACCGGTCGTTGACCAGGCACGACGCTCCCGCCGCCGCGCACAGCGCCAGCACCTGGCCGGCCAACTCGTACGCCGTGCGGTCGTCGGTGTCGTCCTCGACCCGTACCTGGACGACCAGTTCGGGACCGGCCACCGACAGGGCGGCCCGGACCACCGCGAGCGGATCCCGCCCGGGGCGGGTGTCGGTGATGAGATGCAGGCGACCAAGAGACGACACGGCAACGCTCCTCCCTGCGCCGGCATTACCCGGATCAGGTTCAACGGTCGGGGGCTTCAGCCCCCCTCTCAGCCCGGTGCACCGGGCTCCCGTGGGTTACTTGTCGGCGAGCGTACGCGCTTTGTAACGGTGACGTAAAGACCCGTGACCCACCGCACACCCATTTCGGGTACGGCGTCGGCGGGGCAGCGGGGTACCGACCGGTTACGACATGCTCGGTCGATGCCTCGCGTGTCCACCATGCCCCGGCAGCTGGCCTTCCTCCCCTTCGTGGGCAGCCGGGCGGTCGCCGAGGGGCTGCTCACGAAGGCCATGTTGCGTGGTCCGTCCTGGCATCGGCTGCTGCCCGACGTGTACGTGCACGTGGACGGCTATCGCGAGAACGACCACCGGATGTGGTGCGACGCGGCGGCGCTCGTCCTGCCGCCTGGCGCCGCCATCGGCGGACTCAGCGCGGCGTACCTGTGGGGCGTCGACCTGCTTCCGCGAACCGGTCCGGTCTCGGTCGTGCTGCCCGAGGCGGTGCGGCTACGACCCCGTCCTCAGTTGACCGTCACCCGTTCCACGCTGTCGGCGCAGGATGTCACCACCTTCGCGGGGCTGCCGGTCACCACGCCGGTTCGCACCGCGTTCGACCTTGGCCGGCGGCCACCTCGGACCAGCGCGGTCGTCGCGATCGACGCACTGTTCAACCGCCGGCTGGTGAAGCCCGCCGCGCTGTCCGGCTATTTCGTGGACCGTGCCGGCTGGCCCGGGGTTGCCTTGCTGCGCGAGGTGTTGTCCCTGGCCGAGCCCGAGAGCGAGTCTCCGATGGAGACCCGGCTCCGGTTGGTACTGGTCGACGCCGACCTGCCGGCACCGACTCCCCAGTACGACGTGTACGACGCTCAGGGGCGCTTCCTCGGGCGGGTGGATCTCGCCTATCCGCGCTGGCGGATCGCGTTGGAATACGAGGGTGACCACCATCGGGATCGGCAGCACTTTCGCCGGGACGTCGCCCGACTGAACGCCCTTCGGGCCGCCGGGTGGATCGTGCTCCGGTTCACCGCCGACGACGTACTCCGTAATCCCACCCAAATCACCCGCCTGGCCTCCCAGGCGATCCGCGAACGCACGCTCACGGGCACTCGGCGGAGCGTGACTGGAACATCAGCGAGGTAACAACCCCGCCGAAACAGCACTGGCGTTCCAGTCACGCCTCCGGGCGCTAGAGGAGGGTGAGCAGGGCCGCCAGGTCGGTGGGGGTGGGGTGCCAGCGGGCGGCTTGGGCGTTGGCGTGCACCTGGTCGGGGGTGGTCGCGCCGGCGATCACCGACGTCACCGCGGGCTGGGCGGCCAGGCCACCGATCGCCACGTCCAGTAGGGAGAGACCGCGCTCGGCCGCGTACTTCTCGATCGCCTCGATGGTGTCCCACGGGGCGGACGCCAGGCGCGCGGCGTAGCGCGGAGCGCTGCCGGCCAGGCGGCTGCCCGACGGCGCGTCGGCTCCCCGCTTGTACTTGCCGGTGAGCAGTCCGTCGGCGAGCGGGAAGAAGGGCAGCAGGCCGAGGCCGAACCGCTGGGCGGCCGGCACCACCTCGGCCTCTACCTCGCGATGCAGCAGGCTGTAGTGGTTCTGGGCGCTGACGAACGGCGTGAACCCCCGGGTGCGCGCCGTCCACGCCGCGTCGGCGATCTGCCAGCCGCTGAAGTTCGAGTTGCCGAGGTAGCGGACCTTCCCCGCCCGTACGAGGTCGTCGAGCGCGCTCAGCGTCTCCTCGATCGGCGTACCCGGATCGGGCTCGTGAAGCTGGTAGAGATCGATGTGATCGGTGCCCAGCCGGCGCAGGGACGCCTCGACCGCCCGTACGAGGTAGCGCCGGGACCCCCGGGCACCATGGTCCGGCCCGTTCATCCCGGACATGTCCATGCCGAACTTGGACGCCAGCACGACGTCGTCCCGGCGACCGCGCAGGGCGGCACCGAGCTGCTCCTCCGACCCGCCGTGCGGCTCCCCGTAGATGTCGGCGGTGTCGAAGAAGTTGATCCCGGCGTCCAGCGCGGCGTCGACGACCGCACGGGTGCCGGCGGCGTCGAGCTTGCGGCCGAAGTTGTTGCAGCCGACGCCGACCACGGACACCACGAGCCCGGAGTCGCCCAACCGGCGGTAGGTCATCTCAGTCACGTGATCAACCTTATGCTCCCGGTCCCGGCCCGGCCCTCCCGCCACCGTCGGTACACCCGGCGAAGGAAAAGACATTCACAAAACAGTTTCATGGCCATTTATATCGTCATCGGCGGCGCGTCGCGTGCGAAGCCCGAAAACTGCTATATCGTGGGCACGAATTCGGCGACCGCTACGAAACCCGTGCCGTCCATGGTCGCCGTGCGACTGTCGGAGGCGGGGGTTCACATGACGGTGAACGGCCGATTCGACCGCCCCGGCGCGGACACCTCCATCGTCCCCGCTCAGGTCAGCAGGGACAACAGCGCGCCGACCGAGGTGACCATCGTGCTGCCGTGCTACAACGAGCAGGCGCACGTACTGACCGAGATAGAGCGCATCACCACGGCGATGGACCGCAGCGGTCTCCGGTACGAATTGCTGGCGATCGACGACGCGTCCACCGATCACACGTTGGAGGTCCTGCGCGAGGCCGCCGACCGCTTTCCGCAGCTGCGGATACTGGCCTTCCACCGCAACGGCGGCTCCGGCACCGCGCGTCGGATCGGCACCGAACAGGCTCGTGGTGACATCGTGGTCTGGACCGACGCGGACATGACCTATCCGAACGAACGCATCCCCGAATTCGTCCGGCTGCTCCTCCGCGACCCGCACGTTGACCAGGTCGTCGGCGCCCGGACCAGCGAGCAGGGCTCACACAAGTTTCTCCGGGTTCCCGCGAAGTGGCTCATCCGCAAGATCGCCGAACGGTTGGCCGGCACCCGTATCCCGGACCTCAACTCCGGGCTCCGGGCATTCCGGCGCGACGTCTCGCTGCCGTACCTCCGACTGCTTCCGCCCGGATTCTCCTGCGTCACCACCATCACGATGGCGTTTCTGCACAACCAGCACGACGTGCACTACCTTCCGATCACCTATTCCCGGCGGTCGGGATCGTCGAAGTTCCACTTCGTCCGAGACGCCTACCGGTACATCCTCCAGGTGCTCCGAATGGTGATGTATTTCAATCCACTCAAGGTCCTGATGCCGCCGTCGCTCTTCCTGCTGGGCATTGGATCAGGAAAAGTCGTCTACGACCTGATCGCGCATCCGGTCCGAATCGCCACCAACACCGTGCTGCTACTCTGCGCCGGCCTGATCGTCGGAGCGGTGGCTCTCCTCGCCGACCTCATCGTCAGGTCCAGAATCGACTGGCCGCCCGGAAAACGATCGTGAGCGGGATGTCGCCGACGACCGTAACGCTTTCCGCTCCCGCCTCGGTTTCCGCTCCGAGCGCCGGACGTCGGACCGAACGGCTGGGCTGGAGCGCGGTCGGCGGGATCACCGCCGTGGTCGCGTCGACCTGGGTACCACTGCTCGGCGCACCGTTCGGCGACAACCACCTCGGCCGGATCGTCGGGCGGTACGCCCTGCACGAGCGGAACCTACAGGAGCAGGGCATCCTCGGCTCGCAGTTCGGTGCCGACTGGGCGCCGTACGCCTCGTCCCCGTACGCACACCATCCGCCCCTGCTCAATCTCCTCACCGCGTTGACCGGACTGTTGCCCGGCGACGCCGAATACCGGGTGTGGCTGCCGCCGTACCTGCTCGCCCTGCTGATCATCCCGGCCGGCGCCGCGTTGCTGCGCGGGTTCGGGATCCGCTGGTCGGCCACCCTGCTCGCGGTCGGGCTGATGGTGGCCACGCCCTTCTACTGGGTCTACAGCCCGCTGATGTTCGACCTGGGCCCCATCCTGGCGCTCTCCGCCGCCGTCGTACGGCTGCGCGCGCGACCCGATCCCGGCCGCGCCCTCGTCGCCGGCACCTGTGCCGCCGCCCTGTTGACCACGCTGGTGTCCTGGCCCGGCATCGCGTTCGCCGCCGCGCTGGGGCTGTGGCTGTTCCTGGCCCGGCGGATCGACCGGACGACGATCCTGGTGGCGGCCGGCATGCTGACCGGGCTCGCGATCAGCCTCGCCTTCGTGGTCGGCGTCACCGGGGCGGGCCTGCTCGGCGGCCAGGCCGAGCTACGCAGTACGGGCGGCGACTACACCGTTCCGCAGTTCCTCGGCCGGCAGTGGCACTTCGCGTACCTGCTGCTTCCGGTCTGGTATCTCGGCGCGCTGCCGCTCGGCGCGACCGCCGGGCTGCTGGACCGGCGGACCCGGGGCTACCTGGCGATGGCGATCGGCTTCACGGCTGCCTGGGTGCTGGGGCTGAGCAACGGGGCGTACGTCCACTCGTACTGGTCGTATCCGGTCCTCGTGGTCGGGTTGGTCGGCATGGGCGTACTCCTCGACCGGATCGTGGAGCGCCTGGTCGACGGACCGGTGGAGCCGACCCCCGCCCCGGCGACGGCCCCGCCGACGGCCCTGGCGACGGCGACGGCCCTGGCGCCGGGCCCGGAGGCGGCGCGGCGCGGCTCCCGGCCGCTCTCCCGGATCGTGGGCCGGCGGTCCGCCGGGCTGGTCACCGTCGTGCTGATCTGGGCCGCCCTCGGGACGTACCTCGGCGCGGGGCTGGTCGCCGGTTCGGTCCGGCACCGACTGCTGACCGAGCCGACCCAGGCCGGGCGGCTCGTCGCCGAGCACCCGCCGGCAGCGGGACAGCGGTACGCCTGGGTGGCCGGGACGAGCGTGACGACGCCACGCTGGTTCGCCTACTACTGGCGGCTGGCGCCCCGGATGCTCACCGCCGAGACGTTGCGTACCGATCCGACCGCTCGCCCCGACGACCTGGTGCTGATGAACCTGCGGCAGCGCCCGGACTGGTTGCCCGCGTCGATCGAGGCACGGGCCGTGGCGCGGGACGGGCCGTACGCCCTCTTTCCGGTGGCCACCCTCCGGGCCGCCGTCCGCGACTGAGAGCGTCGGCCGCCGGCCCGCTCCGGTCCGGCTCCTCGACCTATCCGGGACGGGTGGCCAGCGCCACCAGCCCCGGACCCCGATCCGGACGCATCCGCTGGAGTACGGCGAACGGCGAGACCGCCATCCGGATCGCCCCACCGGCCAGTGCGCCGCTCGGTTGCAGAATCCGTCCCGACGTGCGGGTGCGCTCCTCGGCGGTACCGCCCGCTCCCGCCACCGGCCCGTCCTCTCCGTACGGCGGCACACCCGCGCCTTCCGCCGGATCCGGGCGGGCGGCGATCGGGCTCGTCGTCGGCCCGGATCCGGTGGCACGGCGGCCCGCCCAGTGGTCCCGTACCGAGTCGAGCAGGTAGCCGAGCGGCCAGCCATAGTGGATCACCTGTACCCCGGTCGCTCCGGCGTCGAGCAGCCGCTGCCGGAGTTGCCCCGCGGAGTACCGCCGGTAGTGCCCGACCAGCGTGTCCCAGGCACCGAACCGGTGCGGGTCGGCGGGCACCGACAGCAGCAGGTGGCCGTCGGGCCTGACCAGTGGCAGCCACTCGGCCAGTGCGCCCGCGTCGTCGGCGATGTGCTCCAGTACCTCGAACGCGCAGACCAGGTCGTACCGACCCGATGCCGGCACCCGCCGGTGATCACCGTTCAGCACCGTCCCGCCCAGCGGGGTGATCCGGCGGTGGGCGACCCGGAAGCTCCGCAGGTCCGGCTCGGCCGCGGTGTACGTCGCCATCCGGGCCAGCCGGGTGCCGACGGAGCCGAGGCCACAGCCGAGTTCCAGGATGCTGCCGGGCCGGCGCTCCGCCACGATCCGGCGCACGACGTGCCAGCGCAGTGCCGCCCGGGGCGGCAGCGGCGGGTTGGCCGACGACAGGCTCATCGGACCCCCCGCGCCGATCCGGACGCATCCGCCACATCGTCCGCGTCCACCACACCGGCCGCCTCAACCACAGCGGCAGCATCCGCCGCATCGGCCGCGTCCACTTCGACCTGGCCGGGGAACGCATCCGGGCTGACCGGTGCGGTCATCCGCCGCCGGAGCGGTGCGACGACGGTGGCCGGCCAGAACCACTCGACAGCCCGCCGTCGGGCCGCCCGCCGCAGTCGGGCGAGCCGGTCCGGATCGGCGGCCAGCTCACGGAGGGCGGCACCGAGCGCGTCGACGTCGCCCGGCGGTACGAACAGCGCCGCGTCGCCGAGCGCCTGCCGCTGCGGGGCCGTGTCGGAGGTGACGACGGCACAGCCGGCCGCCGCTGCCTGGAACACCTTGGTCGGGACCACCCGACGCGCCTTCTCGGTGTCGCCGAAGATGCCGAGCGCGACGTGATGCTGGGCGACGAACGACGGCAGCTCGGCCGAGCCCACCCAGTCGTACCAGGTCACTCGCGGATTGCCGGCGGCCGCCTGCCGGCAGGCCCGGTGGTCCTGGCCGTTGCCGACCATGGTCACCTCGATCGACTCGTCGGCCGCCAGCGTGGCCAGGGCGGCGCCCAAGGTCCGGGTGCCGTGCAACGGGGTGAACAGTCCGACGAAGACGACCCGCAATCGCCACCCGGCGGAGGAGACAGAGGAGGAGGCGGAGGAACCGCTGGCGTCGGCGGGTCCGCCGTGCCAACGCTGCCGGGTGGTGCGGGCGCCGGCCTCGAACCACTCGGTGCCGGCGCCGACGGGCACGACCACCCCCCGGTCCCTCGTGGACCTCGGCAGCCCGGCCAGGTGCTCGGCCGTGTCCACCAGGACGACATCCGCCCGTCGTAACGCGCCGTCGTCGATCGCCCGCATCAACCGGCCCCGGACGCCGTCGTCGGCGTCGGCGAGTCCACGGTCCCGGGCCGTTCCGACGGCGGAGACGAGATGGTCGAGCACGATCGGGGTACCCGGAAAGAGCCACCGGGCCAGGCGGACGTCGAAGTGTCCGAGGTAACCGACGAGCACGGCGTCGACCGGGCCGTCGGCCCGCCGGGATCGGTGTCGACAGGTCCGCAGGACGAGCAGCGCCCAACACCGGGCCAGCTTGCCGAGGAGTACGGGGAGCCGCCACGGCTGCTGGAGTACGGCGACCCGCCCCGCGGTGTCCAGCGCCAGCGGCACGTTCACCTCGTCGACCTCGTCGCCGGCCGCCCGGAGTCCCTGGATGAGCACGCCGACCCGAGGGTGTCGGCGCACGTCGTAACTGCCGAACACCAGCCATCGCACGGCAAGCAGCGTAGCGTGCCGTAGGCATTCAGGCACGTTCCGTGGTTACGGCTGGCGCGTCGCCGGCTCCGACGTCGTCACCCGCTCCACGGTCGGCCCGTCCGACAGCGCCATCCCGCCCGGCCTCCCCACGCTGTTCGACGTCTCCACCCCGGCCGACGCCACCACCCCGGCCGACGCCTCCACCCCGGCTCTCCGACGCCGCGTCCAGGCGGCGAGTACCGCCAGGACCGGAAGTGCCAGGTCTGCGGCGGTCAGCAGCAACCGGGACACAACCGCGACGACCAGTGCCGCCGGCTGGGCGACGGTCGAACCCAGCAGCAGCGGCAGCGCCACCTCCCTTGGCCCGACGCCGGCCGGCGCGACGGCGAGCAAGAATCCGATCGACCAGGACCCGGCGAAGGCACCGATCGACCGGGCCAACAGGTCCGGCCCGTCCGCGCCGATGTCGACGAGAAGCACCCAGAGGTGCACGCCGTACCCGAGCCAGGTCGCCAGCGACCAGCCGACGGCCCCACCGACGCCGCGCAGGGTCAGCGGCCGGGGCAACGGGTCGCGGCGGGTCAGCCGCAGCAGCCGGCCGATGATCCGGTTGAGCAGGGGCGGCCAGAGCACGGTCAGGGCCAACGGAACGGTCAGCAGGGTCCACCAGAAGCGCGCGAACGCCCGGTCGTCGAGCAGCGGCAGCGCTCCGGCGGTCAGCAGCAGGCCGGTCCCCAGGGTGATGAGCATGGCCAGCAGCGCCGCCGCGGCCGATGCCCGCCCCGGCACCCCGTACCCCCGGCCCAGCCGGGCCTGGAGCAGGATCGGCCAGACCTTGCCCGGGACGTACTTGGCCAACTGCCCGACGAAGAAGATCCGCATGGCTGCGCTGGCCGGCAGGTCGACGCCGAAGTCCGCCAGGATCGCCCGCCAGGCCAGGAACCCGCAGCAGCCGCCCGCCATGGCGGCCAGCCCGGCCAGTACCAGCCCGGAGACCGAGAGGTCGGCGAGTACCTCCGGAACCTCGGCCCACCGCTGCGCCAGCGACCAGCCGAGAAAGCCGAGGAACGCCACGGTGATCCCGACCTGCAGGATCCGCCGGACCAACCGCGATCTGCCGGGTGTGGGCAGCGTCACAGCTGGCACGATACCGGGCTCGGGGCCACCGGCCCGCCGGCCACGCGGGACCGACGGGACCGGCCGGGCGACGATCAGCCCCCGACGTCCCAGACGGGTTCCGGCGTCTCGATCACGTCGCCGTCGCCCCGGAAGAGCAGGAAGCGGTCGAACGAACGGGTGAACCACCGGTCGTGGGTGACCGCCAGCACCGTCCCCTCGAAGGCCCGCAGGCCGGTCTCCAGGGCCTCGGCCGAGGCCAGGTCCAGGTTGTCGGTGGGCTCGTCGAGCAACAGCAGCGTCGCCCCGGACAGTTCCAGCAGCAGTACCAGGAACCGGGCCTGCTGACCGCCGGACAGGGTCCCGAACCGCTGATCACCCTGCCCGGCCAGTTCGTACCGGTTCAACGCCCGCATCGCGGCGTGTCGGTCCATCCCGGCCCGATGGTCGTCGCCCCGCCACAGCACCTCGACCAGCGTGCGGTCCAGCAGCTCCGGCCGGTCATGCGTCTGCGAGAAGTGGCCGGGCCGGACCCGCGCCCCCAGCCGGGCCACGCCGCCATGCCGGACCGGAGCCAGCACCGGAGCGCCGTCCACCGGTGCGTTGGCCGGATCGGGGTCGGTGCCGCCCCGGGCGAGCAGCCGGAGGAAGTGCGACTTTCCCGTTCCGTTGGCGCCGAGCACGGCGACCCGGTCGCCGTACCAGACCTCCAGGTCGAACGGGAAGGTCAGGTCCTCCATCTCCACCTGTTCACAGACGACGGCCCGCTTACCGGTACGCCCGCCGGTCAGCCGCATCCGGATGTCCTGGTCCTTCGGTGGTACGGGCGGCGGCCCGGCCTCCTCGAACTTGCGCAGCCGGGTCTGCGCCGCCTGGTACCGCGAGGCCATGCCACTGTTGTAGGCCGCCTTCTGCTTGTACATCAGCATCAGCTCGCGCAGCTTCTGATGCTCCTCGTCCCACCGTCGACGCTGCTCCTCCAGCCGGTCGTGCCGGCTGGACCGGGCAGCGTGCCAACTGTCGAACCCGCCGGGATGCACCCACGCGCTGCCGCCCTCCACGGCGACCACCCGGTCCGCGGTCCGGGCCAGCAACTCACGGTCGTGCGAGACGTACAGCACCGACTTCGGCGACTCGCGCAGCCGCCCCTCCAACCACCTTTTCCCCGGTACGTCGAGGAAGTTGTCCGGCTCGTCGAGCAGCAGCACCTCGTCGGCGCCCTGGAGCAGCAACTCCAGGGCGAACCGCTTCTGCTGGCCACCGGAGAGCGTGCGTACCGGGCGGGTCCGGCTCCGTTCCCAGGGCAGGTCCAGCACGATCGTGGAGACGGTGTCGAAGAGCACCTCGGCGTCGTACCCTCCGGCCTCGCCCCAGGCGGCCAGCGCCTCCGCGTACGCCAGTTGGGCCTTGCCGGCCGCGCTGCTGAACTTGCCGCGCACCTCGGCGGCGTGCAGTGCGGTCTCGGCCGCCGCGAGCCGCTCCCCCGCCGCGCGCAGTGCCGGCGGCGACAGCGACAGTACGAGGTCGTGCAGCGTCGACTCGTCGCCGATCATGCCGATGAACTGCCGCATCACGCCCAGACCGCCGGACCGGGCGATGGCACCGGCTCGGGTGGGCAGGTCGCCGGCCACCATCCGGAGCAGCGTCGTCTTGCCGGCGCCGTTCGGCCCGACCAGGGCGATCTTGGCGCCCTCACCGACCCGGAAGGACACCTCGGAGAACAGCTGCCGGCCGTCCGGCAGCGTGTATCCGACTCCGGCCACGTCCACGTATCCCACGCCGGCATCCTGCCCGAACCGCGCCGGTTACGGACAGCGAGTTTTGCACTCCGGCCGGTCGGGCATCCGCCGGCGCGCCCGGGTCGGGCCGTCGGCCGCGGTCACCGGCTGACCCGGAGCACCCGGTAACCCTTCTGACTGGCATGCCGCTCGACCCGCCAGTCGTTCTCGACGAGCCAGCGCTGCAGCGAGTCGCCGCCGAGATGCCGGGCCACCACCAGCCAGGCCACCCCGTCCGGCGCCAGCCTGGGGAGCCAGCGCCGCAGCATGCCGTGCAGTTCCTCCTTGCCGACCCGGATCGGCGGATTCGACCAGAGTTGGGTGAAGGTGACGTCGTCCGGAACCTCGTCCGGCGCGTTGACCCGGACCCGGTCGGCGACGCCGAGCCGCGCGGCGTTCTCCACCGTGAGTTCGCGGGCCCGGGCGTTGACGTCGACCGCCCAGACCTGCGCCTGCGGCGCCCGGGTGGCGAGTACGCAGGCGATCGGCCCGTACCCGCAGCCCAGGTCGAGCAGCGCTCCCGAGGTCTCCGGCCCGGGCAGCTCGGCCTTGCGCAGGAGTACGGCGGTTCCCGCATCGAGCCGGTCGGCGGAGAAGACCCCGGTCGACGAGGTCAACGAGTAGTCGTGCCCCTCGACGGAGAACGTCACCTCGCGCCGCTGGGCACTGACTGCGGGATCGATGCTGAAATAGTGGTCGCCGGTCACGCCACGCATTCTCGCCTACCGTGCCGACGGCCCTGCCCGGTGGTCAGGCCACCGGCTTCGCCCCGCTTACCGGCCAAATGCCCGCTCGTTCACCAACCGTGATTCATCCGCGGAAGCCCGCTCTCATTTATTTCCGTTACCCTGTGCGACATGGTTTACGGGCGCGGATCTGGACCGGGCGGGGAGCCGCCACGGTCACGGCGAGATCGCGCCGATCAGCCCTCGGTCGACCCGGAAACGGCGGCCGGTCCGCCGGCCGGACGGGCCGCCCGGCGCCGTTCCGGCGCCGAGCGGCCGGAGGGGTCGCCGCCGGTCCCGCCCTTCGATCCGTCCATCTCGGACCCACGTCCACCGGCCACCCCGTACGGCCGACAGGCCGACGGCCTGACCGGGTCGGCCGACGGCCCGGGCCGGTCGCGGCGATCCCGGCACGGGGCACCGGAACCCGACGTCCTCGGCCCGGCCGGCGGCTATCCGCCGCTCGGCAGGCCAGGTCGTCCGTCACGTCCGGCCGACGGCGGACGCCACCTGGCCACTCCGGCGGACCGCCCCGATGCTCCGGGTCGGCCCGTTCCGGGCGGCAGGTCGATGCCCCCCGGTCGTCCCATCCCCGGCAGCAGGTCCGCCCCCGACGATCGGCCCGTCCACGGAGGTCGGCCCGGTGCCGCCGGGCGGCCCGTTCCGGGAGGCAGGTCGGTTCCCGGCGGCCAACCGGTCCCGGGCGCCAGGCCGGCTCCCGCCGACCGGACGGCTCCGGCCGGTACGCGTCCGTTCCCCGATGGACGGTCGCCGACGATTGGCGAGCCGCGCCCCTCCGGTGAGCCGAGGGCTCCGATCCGCACCCCCACGTCGGGCTCGCTTCCACCCCGCACGGTCGAGCCCGGAGACCGTGCCCCGGGCGGGGGCCGGCGCCGCGCCCAGCCCGATCCGATGGGACCGGACGCGCCGTTCCGCCCCGGCCCCGAAGAGCCGTGGACGTCCGGTCGTCGGTCCACGCCGGCACCACGGCAGCGCCGTGCCCCCTCGGCCGAGCAGAATCCGGCCCGCCCGGTCCTGCCCGAGCCCATCCCGCCATCCACCGGACGCAGATCGGCCGACCGGACGGGCCCGACATCGGGCGCCGGACCCGCGGACCGTCGCGATGACCGGGGACTGCCGCCCCGCGCGTCGATGGGGCGGACGGCGCCACCACCACCGGGTAGCGAGCGCCCCTCCGGGCGGCGACCGGGTAGACCGGTCCCACCCGACTCGCCGGCAGGTCAGGCGGGTACCCGGAATTCCCCCGGACAGCTCCGGCCGGGCCCGGAACCCGGAGCGTCCCGGAACCCGGTTCCGCCGCCGCGTACCCGACCGACCGGCCCCGGGGCGGAAGGTGGTCCCCGACCCGTCGGTGAGCGGGGCAGATCCGGGCGCACCGGACCACCCGGCGCCGCGCCACCGGACCGGGCACCGGGATCACCGGTCGGACCACGCTCCGGACCACCCGGCGCCGCCCGCTCCGGACCACCCGGCGCCGCACCCCTGGACCGCCCACCGGGATCACCCGTCGGACCACGCTCCGGACCACCCGGCGGCGTCCGCTCCGGGCCACCGGCCCCCGGTACCCGCTCCGGACCGGCCCCGGGCGCCCGATCCGGACCACCCGGCGGCGCCCGCTCCGGACCACCCGACGCCGCCCGCTCCGGACCACCCGGCGCCGCACCCCTGGACCGCCCGCCAGGATCACCCGTCGGACCACGCTCCGGACCACCCGGCGGCGCCCGGCCCGGGCCGGCACCGGGCGCACGCTCCGCGCCGCCGACCGCACCACGGTCGCAGCCCCCGGCCCGACCGGCGGGTCCGGATCGCGCGCCGGCACCGGCACCCGCGCCGGCCGTCAAGACGGTCGCCACGCCGACCAAACCGGCCGAGGCACCCTCGACCGCGCTCGTGCCGTCCGGGGCCGCCGGAGGGGCGCTGCGGACCTCCAAACGAACCTGGCAGTGGGTCGTCGGCTCGCTCGGCGTACTAGTGCTACTCGGAATCTGCGGGCTGAGTTCCTACTTCTTCGTGGTCGACGAGCCATACGGTCGGGACGCCCGTACCGCCGACAGCACACCGCCGCCGGCCAACCTGACCCGGGACATCAGCTCCCGGGCCGCCGATCCGACGCCGCTCACCGTCAAAGAGGTGTTCCCCGGCAAGGAAGTCGTGATCGCCGCCGAGGAATCGAAGTACGAGCTGCTCAAGACGCAGGCGTCGGAGGACTGCGAGTTGGCCGCCGACGGTGAACTCGGCGCCCTCCTGGTCGACCTCGGATGCAGCCAGTTCGTCCGGGGCACCGTACGCTCTCCCACCGGCGCGTACCTGGCGACGGCCGGCATCGTCAACCTGACGGACGCGGCAGGGGCGAGTTCGGCACACGAGAAGATCGAGCCGATCGTGGCCGGCAAGAAGGGGCGTTTCCTGGGCCTGTCCGCTGGTCGGGGCACCGAGGCCGTCACGCGCGACTCGGCGCAGGCCGGCTGGCACGAACGCGGGCACTTCCTGATCTACTGTGTCGTCGCCAAGGCCAACGGCAGCACCATCGGCGAAGAGGACGTCTTCGCCCGGCAGGTCCTCACCGACATGATCGAGGCACACCTGCGGGGCAAGGTCCTGGAGCAGCGCGCCACCGCGCCGTCCGCGCCAGCCGACCCCGCGCAGTCCCCCAACTAGACGCGCGGTTCCTCGACGACAGAGGGCCGCGACGACAGAGGGCGACGCCGGCCGTCGTGGCCGCCGTCGGGTCAGGACGACGCGGGCAGGCGCAGCCGACGGGTCCGTAGTGCCCGGCTCGCGTACTCGGCCGCGTTCTCCGGGTAGCCGACCGCGACCAGGGCGAGCCCGTGCGGCGGTGCGACGGTCACCTCGCTGGCCCGCTCCCGGCGCCCGAGCAGGCCGCCCGGCCATTCGACCGGACGTCGCCCGTCACCGGCCACCAGCATCGCCCCGACCAGGCTCCGCACCATCGACTGACAGAACGCGTCGGCCTGCACGGTCGCGACCAGTACGCCGTCCGGGTCCCGCCGCCAGTCCAGCCGGGTCAGTTCCCGCACCGTCGTCGCGTGCTCCTTGCGCCGGCAGTACGCCGCGAAGTCGTGCTCGCCGACCAGTCCCGCCGCCGCGCGGTTCAACGCCGCCAGGTCCAGTGGACGGGGCCAGGCGAGCACCTCGTGCCGGCGCAGCGGCTCGGCGCCGTACGGCGCGTCGGTGACCCGGTACTCGTACCGGCGGAAGGTCGCGGAGAACCGGGCGTCGAACTCGGCCGGCACCTCGGTGACGGCGCGTACCCGGACATCGGGAGGAAGCACTCCGGCGAGCCGGCGCAGCAGCGTCTCCGACCACTGTCGCCACACCCCGGTCGGCAGGTCGACGTGACAGACCTGTCCGGTGGCGTGCACCCCGGCGTCGGTACGCCCCGCCACGGTCAGCCCCGTCGCCCGACCCGCTCCGACGATCATCCCGAGCGCGTCGGTCAGAACCCCCGCGACGGTACGTCGACCGGGCTGGGCGGCCCAGCCGGAGAAGTCGGCTCCGGCGTAGGCGACGTCCAGCCGTACCCGGGTGTTTCCGTCCACCTCGTGTTCGACGACCATCTGCTGCTCCACGACCACCTGCTGCTCGATGAACCGGCTGGGAAAATGCCGTGGCCCGACACCCCGCGAGGGATGCCGGGCCACGGCGGGTCCGTACTCAGGACTTGCTGTTGTCCGCCTCGTCCGTGTCCTCCCGGGCCGCCGCGGTGTCACCGGAGACCGACTCCGGTGCCTCGGCGTCCTGGTCGGCGCTTGACGAGGCACGCGGGGTCTCCTCGTCCGGGGCGAGCGCCTCGACCTTGTTCTGCTGTGCCGCCTTGCGCGCGGCCGTCTTCTTCGCCGGGGCCTCCGGCGCGACGACCAGTTCCTCGACCAGCTCGATGATGGCCATCGGCGCGTTGTCGCCCTTGCGCGGGACGGTCTTCACGATCCGGGTGTAGCCACCGTTGCGGTTGGCGAACCGGGGCGCGATCTGGTCGAACAGGTTGAAGACCACGTCCTTGTCCCGTACGACGGTCAGCACCCGGCGGCGGGCCGCCAGGTCGCCCCGCTTGGCCTTGGTGATGAGCTGCTCCGCGAGCGGGCGCAGCCGCTTGGCCTTGGTGTGGGTCGTGGTGATTCGGCCGTGCTGGAACAGCGCGGTGGCCAGGTTGGCCAGGATCAGCCGCTCGTGCGCGGGGCTACCGCCGAGGCGGGAGCCCTTGGTGGGCGTGGGCATTCTTGGTGCTCCTCAATAGTGGGTGGCCGGATCTCCAGTGGGTGGCCGGATCTCCGGCTAGCCCCGGACTAAAGCTGCTCGGTCTCGCGGTAGTCGTCGGTGTCGTAGTCCGCCTCGCTGAAGGAGTCCACGACGTGCGCCGGGTCGAAGTTGGGCGCCGAGTCCTTCAGGCCCAGCCCCATGCCCGCGAGCTTCATCTTGACCTCGTCGATCGACTTCTGACCGAAGTTCCGAATGTCGAGCAGATCGGCCTCGGTACGCCCGATGAGCTCGCCAACCGTGTTGATGCCCTCGCGCTTGAGGCAGTTGTAGGAGCGGACCGTGAGGTCGAGCTCCTCGATCGGCAGCGCCAGGTCGGCGGCCAGCTGCGCGTCCTGCGGCGACGGGCCGATGTCGATGCCCTCGGCGCTCTCGTCCAGCTCCCGGGCCAGCCCGAAGAGTTCGACCAGGGTGGAACCGGCGGAGGCGAGCGCGGTACGCGGCCCGATCGACGCCTTGGTCTCGACGTCGATGATCAGGCGGTCGAAGTCGGTACGCTGCTCGACCCGGGTCGCCTCGACCCGGTACGTCACCTTCAGCACCGGCGAGTAGATCGAGTCAACCGGGATCCGGCCGATCTCGGCACCGGCCTGCTTGTTCTGCGCCGCGGTGACGTAACCGCGACCCCGCTCGACGGTCAGCTCCATGTCGAGCCGGCCCTTGCCGTTCAGGGTGGCGAGCTTCAGGTCGGCGTTGTGCACGGAGACACCGGCCGGAGGCTGGATGTCACCGGCGGTGACGTCGCCGGGGCCCTGCTTGCGCAGGTACATGCTGACCGGCTCGTCGTGGTCGGAGCTGACGCAGAGCTCCTTCACGTTCATGACGAGCTCGACCACGTCCTCCTTGACGCCCGGAATGGTGGTGAACTCGTGCAGCACGCCGTCGACCTTGATCGACGTGACGGCCGCGCCGGGGATCGAGGAGAGCAGGGTACGCCGCAGGGAGTTGCCCAGGGTGTAACCGAAACCCGGCTCGAGCGGCTCGATGGTGAACCGGGACCGGGTCTCGCTGATCGACTCCTCGGTGAGGGTCGGCCGCTGGGTGATGAGCATGTTGTTTCCTTTTCGTTCGGGGCACCCGCTATTTGATGCCCAAACTGTTCGGCACTCGGTGGTTGGCTCCGGTCGGGCACGCGCCCACCGGAGCCAACCACCGGCGATGCCGGAGAACTACTTCGAGTAGAGCTCGACGATCAGCTGCTCCTGGACCTGGGTGTCGATGACACCCCGGGCCGGAAGCGAGTGGACCAGCACCTTCATCTGGCTCGGGATCGCCTCCAGCCATGCCGGGACGGTCTTCGAGCCAGCCTCGGCCTGCGCCACGATGAACGGCGTCATCTCCTTGGACTTGGCCCGGACCTCGACGATGTCGTGCTCCTTGACCCGGTACGACGGGATGTCGACCTTGCGGCCGTTCACCGTCAGGTGACCGTGCTTGACGAGCTGCCGCGCGTGGTCACGCGACTTCGCCAGGCCGGACCGGTACACGACGTTGTCGAGCCGCGACTCGAGGATCTGCAGGAGGATCTCGCCGGTCTTGCCCTTCTTGGCGACGGCCTCCTCGTAGTAACCGCGGAACTGCTTCTCCAGCACGCCGTACACCCGGCGGGCCTTCTGCTTCTCACGAAGCTGGAGCAGGTACTCGGTCTCCTTGGTACGCCCACGACCGTGCTGCCCGGGCGGGAACGGCCGGGACTCGAACGGGCACTTCGGGCCATCGCACTTGCTGCCCTTGAGGAACAGCTTCATCTTCTCCCGACGGCAACGGCGGCAGTCGGGACCGGTGTAACGAGCCATCTTTGTCTACTACCTCTCAGACCCGACGACGCTTCGGCGGACGGCACCCGTTGTGCGGCTGCGGCGTGACGTCGGCGATCTGGCCGACCTCCAGACCGACGGCCTGCAGCGAACGGATGGCTGTCTCCCGGCCGGAGCCGGGACCCTTGACGAACACGTCGACCTTGCGCATGCCGTGCTCCATGGCCCGACGCGCGGCGGCCTCGGCGGCCAGCTGCGCGGCGAACGGAGTCGACTTGCGGGACCCCTTGAAGCCAACCTGGCCGGCGGAGGCCCAGGAGATGACCGCACCGGTCGGGTCCGTGATGGAGACGATGGTGTTGTTGAAGGTGCTCTTGATGTGCGCCTGCCCGTGGGCGACGTTCTTGCGTTCCTTGCGCCGGACCTTCTTGACGGCGGCCCCGGCACGAGCCTTCGGTGGCATAAGTCTGTGCGCTCCTAGTTATTACTTCTTGCCGGGCTTCTTCTTGCCGGCGACGGTCCGCTTCGGGCCCTTCCGGGTCCGCGCGTTGGTACGGGTCCGCTGGCCACGAACGGGCAGTCCCCGGCGGTGCCGGATGCCCGCGTAGCAGCCGATCTCGACCTTGCGGCGGATGTCAGCGGCGACCTCGCGGCGCAGGTCGCCCTCTACCTTGTAGTTGGCCTCGATGTGGTTCCGGAGCTGGACCAGCTCCTCGTCCGTGAGGTCCTTGGCGCGCTTGTCCGGGGAGATGCCGGTGGCGGCGAGCGTCTCGACCGCCCGGGTCCGTCCGACCCCGAAAATGTAGGTGAGCGCGATCTCCAGCCGCTTGTCGCGGGGAAGATCGACGCCAGCTAGCCGTGCCATGTGCGGGCGTACTCCTCATGTTTTCTCACGGAGGTGTGGACCCGCCCCACCCCGCCTGCCCTGAACCGACGGGCCCCGGCCTCCGACCGGGGGTCAGCCACGACTGCGGGTCACGCATGCTAGGCGATCTTCGCTGCTCGCGGCTGGGACGAGCTTGTGTTGTTGTACGGATCTACGACCCGGCTGTTCCGTCTGCTCCGCCGGCCCGTTCTCCCGGCCGGCGGACACGGATCAGCCCTGGCGCTGCTTGTGGCGCGGGTCGCTGCAGATCACCATGACCCGGCCGTGCCGGCGGATAACCCGGCACTTGTTGCAGATCCGCTTGACGCTCGGCTTGACCTTCACGGTTGCCTTACTTTCCCATCTTTGCCCGGCAGCGCGCTGACGCCGACGAGTCTTGAGGACGGACACGGACACCCGGCCGTCATCAGGCGATTCGCAAACTTCCCGGACCGACGGGCCGGCCCGGCAATGTTCACTTGTAGCGGTAGACGATGCGCCCTCGGGTCAGGTCGTACGGTGAAAGTTCAACGACGACCCGGTCCTCGGGCAGGATGCGGATGTAGTGCTGCCGCATCTTGCCGCTGATGTGAGCCAGCACCTTGTGACCATTGGCGAGCTCCACCCGGAACATGGCGTTCGGGAGTGGCTCGATCACCCGGCCCTCGATCTCGATGGCTCCGTCTTTTTTCGGCATGTCCTCCGCTGTCCTGACGTCGGTTACTCCGGACGGCTCACAACGCCTTTCCCGGGTGGAGTGCACCCGAGCCAGCCGCGGCTCCGGCCCCACCGAAGCGCGGGTGGGCATGCCGGAGTGGACGCTGTGCGCCGATCTGCCAGTGTACGCGCGCCCGCACGTCAGCGCCAACCCGGGGACTCTCGGGCTGGCTGACCGGACGAACGCGACTATATCAGGCGGGTTCGCCCTCTTCGGCCTGCTCAGCGCGCCAGCGATTCCGCTTCTCGATCTTGGCCTGCCGCTTCGCCGCCCGCCTGGCGGCCCAACGCTGCGGCTCCCCGGTCGCCAGCCCGCGTACGGTACCGAGCAGCAGCACGGCCCCCCACGGTCCACCCACCCAGATCGGCCAGAAGTAGAGCAACTCGGCGGAGACCAGGGAGGTGATCGCCCAGATGGTCACGACGATCGTCACGACGCCGAAGTAGCCGTTCCAGGTCTCGGCCAGCCAGTTCCGCGTCGCGCCCGGGTAGCGGCCGTCCGGACCCGGCACCAGGCCCGGTGCGCCGCCCTCGCCGATCGGCACCACCTGTGCCTGGCCGACCGGCACCGTCCCCGGCAGGTCGTCGAGCAACCCGCTGCTGTTGAGATCCCCGTACGTCTTCGCGGCGTACACCCGTTGCAGCCGGTCCTCGTACTCGGCCAGGTCGAGCCGGCCCTCGTTCAGCGCCCGGAGAAGTTGCTCGGCCACGGCCGCCCGATCCGAGTCCGCAGCGCGCATCTGCTCCCGCCGGTCCATGACTACGAGCATGCCACCACCGGTCCAACATCCGCGAAGCCCCGGATCGCCGAGCGATCGTCCGACCGTCGGCTCCGGCTCCCGCGATCGGCGCGGAAGGGGGGACCAGGCCCCCTACCGGAGTGGGCCGCTAGCCGGCTGAGGAGGACTCAGCGGGCTCCCGGGCGGTCACCAGGTCACCGAGCCGGGCCCGACCACCATCCGACGCGGTCAACACCCAGACGCCGTCCTCCAGCAGTGCCATCGAGTGCTCGACGTGGGCCGCGACCGACCCGTCCCGGGTGACCACCGTCCAGCCGTCGTCGAGTTCCACCGTCCGGGGCGAGCCCATGGTCAGCATCGGCTCGATCGCCAGCGCCAGCCCCTGCACCAGACGCGGCCCACGGCCCGGTCGACCGTGGTTGAGCACGTGCGGATCCTGGTGCATCTCGGTGCCGATGCCGTGCCCGCCGTACCCCTCCACGATGCCGTACCGGCCGGCGGCCCGGACCGCACGCTCCACCGCGTACGAGATGTCGGTCAGCCGGCCCCGCCCGCTGAGCATGCCGCGCGCGGCGGCGCGGATCCCGGCCCACATCGCGTCCTCGGCCACCGTCGCCATCCGGAGCAGTTCCGGCCGCACCTCGCCGACGCCGACCGTGATCGCGGCGTCGCCGTGCCAGCCGTCCAGCACGGCACCGCAGTCGATGGAGATCAGGTCGCCGTCGCGGAGCACCTGGCTCTTGGCCGGGATCGCGTGCACGACCTGCTCGTTGACGGACGAGCAGATCGACGCGGGAAAGCCGTGGTAGCCCTTGAAGGAGGGGACGGCTCCGGCCTCGCGGATCACCGACTCGGCGATCTCGTCGAGGTCGGCGGTGGAGACGCCCGGCGCCACGGCCGCGCGCATCCGGTCCAGGGCCGCCGCGACGACGAGCCCGGCGGCCCGCATCAGGTCGATCTGCTCCGGGGTCTTCAGCTGGATGTCCAGCTGGGAACGGCGCATGAAACCCAGCCTATCCGCCGTACGAGCGCAGGGCGTCGATAGCCCGGACGGTGACATCCTCCACCGGCCCGGTCGCGTCGATCCCGACGAGCTTGCCCTGAGCACCGTAGTAGTCGATCAACGGCGCGGTCTTGTTCGCGTACTCCCGCAGCCGCTCGGCGATCGTCTCCGCCTTGTCGTCGTCCCGCTGGAACAGCTCCCCGCCACACCGGTCGCAGACCCCCGGCACGGAGGGTGCGTCGAACTCGATGTGCCAGACCTTCTCGCAGCCCCGGCAGGTACGCCGACCGGAGAGCCGCCGGATGACCTCGTCGTCGTCGACCACCAGCTCCATGACCAGATCCAGGGCGGTGCCCAGATCGGCCAGCAGCTTGTCCAGGGCGGCCGCCTGCGGGGTCGTCCGAGGGAAACCGTCGAGCAGGAATCCCTCGGCCGCGTCCGCCCGGGCCAGCCGCTCCCGGACCATGTTGATGGTCACCTCGTCGGGCACCAGCTTGCCGGCGTCCATGTACCGCTTGGCCTCGACCCCCAGGGGCGTGCCCTGGGTGACGTTGGCCCGGAAGATGTCCCCGGTCGAGATCTTGGGCACGGCCAGGTGGGCGGCGATGAACTCGGCCTGGGTCCCCTTGCCCGCCCCGGGGGGACCAACCAGAACGAGTCGCATCTAGCGCAGGAACCCTTCGTAGTTCCGCTGCATGAGCTGGCTCTCGATCTGCTTCACGGTCTCCAGACCGACGCCGACCATGATCAGCACAGCGGTACCACCGAACGGGAAGTTCTGGAACTGCTGGTTGTCCAGCCAGATGAAGAAGAAGTTCGGCAGGATCGAGATCAGACCCAGGTAGAGCGCGCCCGGGAGGGTGATCCGGCTCAGGATGAAGTCGAGGTAGTCGGCGGTGGGCTTGCCCGGCCGGATGCCCGGCACGAACCCGCCGTACTTCTTCATGTTGTCCGCGACCTCGGTCGGGTTGAACGTGATCGAGACGTAGAAGTACGTGAAGAAGATGATCAGCAGGAAGTAGACGCTGATGTACGTCGGGCTGTCCGGCTGCACCAGGTGGTTCTGTACCCAGGTCTGCCAGCTGTTCAGGTTGTTCTGGTCGAAGAACTGGAGCAGCAGCGTCGGCAGGTAGAGCAGCGACGAGCCGAAGATGACCGGGATCACACCCGCCTGGTTGACCTTCAGCGGGATGTAGGTGGAGGTCCCGCCGTACATCCGACGGCCGATCATGCGCTTCGCGTACTGCACCGGGATCCGGCGCTGCGCCTGCTCGATGAAGACCACCGCGGTGATGACCACCAGGACCAGCACCAGTACCAGGGCGAACATGCCCCAGCCCTTGTTGTTCTTGATGGTCCAGCCCTCGCTGGGCAGCCGGGCCGCGATCGAGGTGAAGATCAGCACCGACATGCCGTTGCCCACGCCCCGGTCGGTGATCAGCTCACCGAGCCACATGACCATGCCGGTACCGGCGGTCATGGTGATCACCAGAACGCTGACGGTGAGCCAGCCCGGCAGGCCGTGGCCCTCCGGGATGATCGGGAACTCCTGGCACATGCCGTTGAAGAGCTGCCCGGACCGGGCCAGCGCCACGAACGCCGAGGCCTGCAGGACACCCAGGCCGAGGGTCAGGTACCGGGTGTACTGGGTGATCTTCGCCTGACCGGACTGACCCTCCTTGCGGAGCTGCTCAAGCCGGGGAATGACCACGGTGAGCAGCTGCAGGATGATCGACGCGGTGATGTAGGGCATGATGCCCAGCGCGAAGACCGACAGCGAGAGCAGCGCCCCGCCGGAGAACAGGTTGAGCAGGTTGAAGACACCGTTGCCCTCGCCCGACTCCATGGTCTTGATGCACTGCTGGACGTTCCCGTACGAGACGCCGGGGCTGGGCAGTGTCGCCCCGAGCCGGTAGACCGCGATGATGGCTACTGTAAACAGCAGCTTCTTGCGCAGGTCAGGCGTGCGGAACGCACTGAGAAAGGCGGAGAGCAACTTCTTCCTCCTGCGCGAGGCGGGCCGCCGGTGGTTCGTGGCGGGACGGGGTGGCTGTCGGGCGATCGACCCGATACCCATGCTGGGATCGGACTCTAACAGTCCGGCGCGCTCCCGGGCAGATCCACCCGGAGAACATTCACCGCTTCCGATATTAACGGGGCGAATGGGCCCCCTAGTAGACCGTGGCGCCCGCCAGTTGCCGAGAACTGAACGAGCGCCGCGACCGCGTTGTCCTTACAGCTCCGTGGTCGAGCCGCCAGCAGCGGCGATCTTCTCCTTGGCCGACGCGCTGAACGCCTGCGCCGACACCTGGAGAGTGACCCCGCCCAGGTCCCCGGTACCGAGAACCTTGACTGGCTGACCCTTACGGACGGCGCCGGCCTCGACCAGCTCCTGCGGGCCGACCTGGCCGCCCTGCGGGAACAGCTCGGCGAGCCGGTCCAGGTTGACGACCTGGAAGACGACCTTGAACTTATTCTTGAAGCCCTTCAGCTTCGGCAGGCGCATGTGGATGGGCATCTGCCCACCCTCGAACGCCGCCGAGATGTTCTTCCGGGCCTTGGAACCCTTGGTGCCTCGACCGGCGGTCTTCCCCTTCGAGCCCTCACCGCGACCCACCCGGGTCTTCGCGGTCTTGGACCCGGGAGCCGGGCGCAGGTGGTGGACCTTGATCGTCATTACTCGACCTCCTCGACCTTCACGAGGTGGCTCACGGTGAAGATCATGCCCCGAATCTCGGGGCGGTCCTCCTTGACCACCACGTCGTTGATCCGCTTGAGACCTAGCGAACGCAGCGACTCGCGCTGGTTGTGCTTGGTCCCGATCCCGGACCGGACCTGGGTCACCTTCAGACGTGCCATCAGGACGTCACCCCCGCCTGAGCCGCGAGCATCGCGGCCGGCGCTACGTCCTCGACCGGCAGACCCCGACGCTTCGCGACCGCCTCCGGCGACTCCAGCCCCTTCAGGGCCGCGACCGTGGCGTGCACGATGTTGATCGGGTTCGACGATCCGAGGCTCTTGGAGAGCACGTCGTGGATGCCCGCGCACTCCAGCACGGCACGCACCGGACCACCGGCGATGACACCCGTACCGGCACTGGCCGGCTTGAGCAGAACCACGCCAGC
Organism: Plantactinospora solaniradicis; assembly: GCF_042658085.1. NCBI lineage: Bacteria > Bacillati > Actinomycetota > Actinomycetes > Micromonosporales > Micromonosporaceae > Plantactinospora > Plantactinospora solaniradicis. Next base: position 364,226 of record NZ_JBHSPR010000020.1, read on the forward strand.
GGCGTCCTCGCCCGTCACCGGGTGCGGAATCGAGGCACCGATCCTCGGCACCTTGAAAAAGTGCTTCTTGGCCTCCTCGACGCCCTTGGCGATGGCCGCGGGCACCTCCTTGGCCTTTCCGTAGCCCACACCGACCGTGCCGTCGCCGTCGCCCACGATCACGAGGGCGGTGAAGCTGAAGCGACGACCACCCTTCACGACCTTGGCGACACGGTTGATAGCGACGACCCGCTCAAGATGCGGGGTCTTCTCGGCGGGCGCGTTTCCGCGGCCGCCCTCACGGCGGTTGTCGCGGCGACCACCCTCGTTGCCACCGGACCCGCCGCCACGGCGCTGTTGACCTGGCATCAGCAGCCTTCCTCTCTCATCGTGACGGGGTTCTAGAACTCAAGCCCGGCTTCGCGGGCAGCGTCGGCCAGCGCGGCGATCCGGCCCGCGTACTGGTTGCCACCGCGGTCGAAGACGACCTTGGAGATCCCGGCCGCCTTGGCCCGGTCGGCGAGCAGTGCGCCGACCTTACCGGCAACGGCACGCTTGTCACCCTCGGAGCCCCTGATCGACACGTCCAGGGACGAGGCGGCAGCCAGGGTGTGCCCCCGGCCGTCGTCCACGATCTGGGCGGTGATGTGGCGCAGCGAACGGGTGACGACCAGGCGCGGACGCTCGGCCGTTCCGGTGACGTTCTTGCGGACCCGGAAGTGCCGACGCGCCCGCCCGATGGCGCGCTGGGCGGCGACGCCGCGGCGGCGCTTGAGCAGCGTGGCGGTCACTTCTTACCTGCCTTTCCAGCCTTGCGACGGATGATCTCGCCCTGGTACTTGACGCCCTTGCCCTTGTAGGGCTCCGGCGGGCGGATCTTCCGGATGTTTGCGGCGACCTCGCCGACCTGCTGCTTGTCGATGCCGGCCACGTGGAACAGCGTGGGCCGTTCGACCGTGAAGGTGATCCCGTTCGGGGCCTTCACCTGCACCGGGTGCGAGAACCCGAGCGCGAACTCGAGGTCGCTGCCCTTGGCGGTCACCCGGTAACCGGTACCGGCGATCTCCAGGGTCTTGCGGTAGCCCTCGGTCACACCCGTGATCATGTTCGCCACAAGGGTACGGCTGAGCCCGTGCAGTTCCTTGGCCCGCCGCTCGTCGTTCGGCCGGTTGACGTGCAACTGACCGTCCTCGCCCCGCTCCGCCGTGATCGGCTCGGCCAGGGTGTGCGCGAGCTCGCCCTTGGGGCCCTTGACCTTGACGGTCGAACCGTCGATGGTCACCTCGACACCGGACGGCACCGGGATCGACTTACGTCCAATACGCGACATTTCTACCTGTCTCCCGTTACCAGACGAAGGCGAGGACTTCCCCGCCAACGCTCCGCTTGCGGGCCTGCCGGTCGGTGAGCAGCCCCTGGGACGTCGAAATGATCGCCACGCCCAGCCCACCGAGCACCCGCGGGAGCCCGTCCGACTTGGCGTACACCCGCAGACCGGGCTTGGATACGCGCTTGATGCCGGCCAGGCTCCGCTCGCGGTTCTGGCCGTACTTCAGCTCGACGACCAGTCGCTTGCCGACGGCGCCCTCCTCGGGCTCCTCGACCAACCAGGTGGCGATGTAACCCTCGGACTTGAGGACCTCGGCGATGTTCGCCTTGATCTTCGAGTAGGGCATCGTCACCCGGTCGTGGTACGCCTGGTTGGCGTTACGCAGACGCGTCAGCATGTCTGCGATCGGGTCGGTCATCGTCATGGATCTCGTCAGCCTTTCTCGCCGGGGTTCCCGGGGCAGTAGCCCAGGCCTACGGCGTTGCGATCCTCGCCCCGAACATCAGTCGGGACGCGGCTGGGCCCAAACCAGGTCGTGTCGCGGTCCTCGCTCCACCACCCGCGGATGGGGCGCAGTGTCACCAGGAAGCCTTCGACACGCCGGGCAGTTCGCCGCGGTGGGCCATCTCCCGGATGCACACCCGGCAGAGGCCGAACTTGCGGTAGACCGCCTTCGGCCGCCCGCACCGCTGGCAGCGGGTGTACGCGCGAACCGAGAACTTCGGCTTCGCGGCCGCCTTGAGGATCAGCGCCTTCTTCGCCATCTCAGTTCTCCTTGAACGGGAAGCCCAGGAGCTTGAGTAGCGCCCGGCCCTCGTCGTCGGTCGTCGCGGTGGTTACCACCGTGATGTCCATGCCCCGTACCCGATCGATCCGGTCCTGGTCGATCTCGTGGAACACCGACTGCTCGGTCAACCCGAACGTGTAGTTGCCGTTCCCGTCGAGCTTGCGCCCGTCCAGACCGCGGAAGTCGCGGATTCGGGGCAGCGCGATCGAGAGCAGGCGGTCGAGGAACTCCCACATCCGGTCGCCCCGCAGGGTGACCTTGGCGCCGATCGGCATGCCCTCGCGGAGCTTGAACTGCGCGATGGACTTCCGGGCCCGGCGCACCTGCGGCTTCTGACCGGAGATGGTGGCCAGGTCCCGCATGGCGCCGTCGATCAGCTTCGCGTCCCGCGCGGCCTCACCGACGCCCATGTTGACGACGATCTTGACCAGGCCCGGCACCTGCATCGGGTTGCCGTAGTTGAACTGCTCGCGCAGCTGGGCCGCGATCTCGTTGCGGTACCGCTCCTTGAGCCGCGGCAGGGTCTTGGTCTCGGTTGCCGTCATCACAGGTCCTTACCGGTGCTACGCGCGATGCGGACCTTCTGGCCACTCTCGTCGATCCGGTACCCGACCCGAGTCGGGTTGCCGTCGGAGTCCACGACCTGCACGTTCGAGACGTGGATCGCGGCCTCCTGGGTGACGATGCCACCGGTCTTCGCACCGCGCTGGGTGGTGCGGATACGGGTGTGCTTCTTGACCCGGTTCACGCCCTCGACCAGGACCTTGTCCTGCCTCGGGTAGGCCGCGATGACCTTGCCCTTGGCACCCTTGTCCTTGCCGGCGATGACGATCACCGTGTCGCCCTTTTTGACCTTCACGGTTTACAACACCTCCGGCGCGAGCGAGATGATCTTCATGAACCGCTTGTCCCGCAGCTCACGGCCCACCGGGCCGAAGATACGGGTACCGCGCGGGTCGCCACCATCCTTGATGATCACGGCCGCGTTCTCGTCGAATCGGATGTACGAGCCATCCGGCCGCCGCTTCTCCTTCGCGGTGCGGACGATGACCGCCTTGACGACGTCGCCCTTCTTCACACCGGCACCGGGGATGGCGTCCTTGACCGTGGCCACGATGACGTCGCCGATGCTCGCGTAGCGCCGACCGGAGCCACCGAGGACCCGGATGCACAAGATCTCCCTGGCACCCGTGTTGTCGGCGACGCGCAGTCGCGACTCCTGCTGAATCACGTCTATCTCCTATGTCTGCCAGTTCTCAGCCGGCAGTCTCTCCGACCCGTGCCTTCCGAACCGAAGACCTGTGCCGACTGAGCTTGGCGGAACCCTGAGCCTGCGGTACGGCTCTTACTTGGCCTTCTCGAGGATCTCCACGATCCGCCAGCGCTTGGTGGCGGACAGCGGACGGGTCTCCATGATCAGGACCCGGTCACCGGTACCACACGCGTTCTGCTCGTCGTGCACCTTCAGCTTGCTGGTGCGGCGCAGGACCTTGCCGTACAGCGCGTGCTTCACCCGGTCCTCGACCTCGACGACCACGGTCTTGTCCATCTTGTCGCTCACCACGAGGCCCTCGCGGACCTTGCGCTGGGCCCGCGGCGTCGCGGTGGTGGTCTCTTCACTCATGATGCAGTCACCTCAGTCGGCGCGGCCGAAAGCCCCAGCTCGCGCTCACGCATGATCGTGTAGATCCGGGCGATCTCCCGACGGATGACCTGCAGCCGGCGGTTGTTGTCCAGTTGGCCGGTCGCCGACTGAACGCGAAGGTTGAACAGCTCCGCCTTGGCCTCCCGCAGCCTGCTGACCAGCTCCTCCTCGGAGAGTTCACGCAGCTCGCCGGCCTTAACGCCCGCGGCCATCAGCTTTCACCCACTTCGCGCGTCACAATGCGGCACTTCATCGGGAGCTTGTGGATCGCGCGACGCATCGCCTCTCGCGCGATCTGCTCGTTGGGGAAGGACATCTCGAAGAGCACCCGCCCCGGCTTAATGTTGGCCACCCACCACTCGGGCGAACCCTTACCGGAACCCATCCGGGTTTCGGCCGGCTTCTTGGTCAGGGCCTGGTCCGGGAACACCGTGATCCAGACCTTGCCACCACGCTTGATGTGCCGGGTCATCGCGATACGGGCCGCTTCGATCTGCCGGTTGGTCAGGTACGCGGACTCGAGCGCCTGGATTCCGAACTCGCCGAACACCACCCGGGTGCCACCCTTGGCCGCGCCGTGGCGGTCGGGGTGGTGCGGCTTGCGGAAGCCCTTCGGGGGCTTGCGCGGCATCAGCATCTGTCAGCCCTCCTGCGCTGAGCTGTCCGCCCCGGCCGGAGCGGCCGGTGCGGCCGGCGCGGCCGTGGCCGGCGCGGCGTTTTCGTTCGTGGCCTCAGCGGGGACGCCGGAGATCTCCGCCGCCGCCGCCCGACCGGCCTCGGTGCCGCCGGCGGTCGTGCCGGACGATCCGGACCGGCCGCGACGCGGCCGCTCGGGACGGTCGCCACGCTCGCGGCGCGGACGCGCCGGGCCCGTCTCGGCCGGTGCCTCCCGACCGGGTACGGCGTCGCCCTTGTAGATCCAGACCTTCACGCCGATCCGGCCGAAGGTGGTCCGGGCCTCGAAGAAGCCGTACTCGATGTTGGCCCGCAGCGTGTGCAGCGGAACCCGACCCTCGCGGTAGAACTCGGTGCGGCTCATTTCCGCGCCGCCGAGACGACCCGAGACCTGCACCCGGATGCCCTTGACGAGCGGGTTCTTCATCGCCGACTGCATGGCCTTACGCATCGCCCGCCGGAAGCTCACCCGGCTGGACAGCTGCTCCGCCACGCCCTGCGCGACAAGCTGCGCGTCCGACTCCGGGCTCTTCACCTCGAGGATGTTGAGCTGCACCTGCTTGCCGGTCAACTTCTCCAGCTCGCCACGGATCCGGTCCGCCTCGGCGCCCTTACGGCCGATGACGATGCCCGGCCGCGCGGTGTGGATGTCGACCCGGACCCGGTCCCGGGTCCGCTCGATGTCGACCTTGGAAATGCCGGCCCGCTCCAGGCCCTTGGACATCATCCGCCGGATCTTGACATCCTCGGCGATGTAGTCCTTGTAGAGCTTGTCCGCGTACCAGCGGGACTTCCAGTCGGTCGAGATGCCGAGCCGGAACCCGTGCGGGTGAACCTTCTGACCCATTACTCGGCACCCTCCGTCTTGCTCTGCGTCTCGCCGGCCCCGGTCTCGGCCGCCGGTGCGGCCTGCGCCGACTCGGTCGACTTGGCCGGTGCGGCCTTCTTCGCCGCGGCCCGCTTCGCCGGCGTGGCCGGCGCGACGGCCTCGACCACGATGGTGATGTGGCAGGTCCGCTTGCGGATCCGGTACGCCCGGCCCTGCGCCCGTGGCTGGAAGCGCTTCATCGTCGGGCCCTCGTCGACGAACGCCTCGCTGACGAGCAACGCGTCGGGGTCCAGCCGCTCGTTGTTCTCCGCGTTGGCGATCGCGCTCGCGAGCACCTTGTAGACCTGCTCACTCGCCGCCTGCGGCGCGAACTGCAGCACCGTGAGCGCCTCTTTCGCGGGCAGACCGCGGACGAGGTTGACCACCCGGCGCGCCTTTGTCGGCGAGATGCGCACGTGTCGCGCAACCGCCCGCGCGCCCGGAAGCACCGGAGCGTCGCCCTTTACTGGCATCGCTGAAACCCCTTGATCCTTAATCCGTGGTCGGCGCTCAGCGCCGGCGGCTCTTCCGGTCGTCCTTCTCGTGACCCTTGAACGTGCGGGTCAGCGCAAACTCGCCGAGCTTGTGCCCGACCATCGCCTCGGTGATGAACACCGGGACGTGCTTGCGCCCGTCGTGCACAGCGATCGTGTGCCCGAGCATGTCCGGGATGATCGTCGAGCGGCGCGACCAGGTCTTGATGACGTTCTTCGAGCCCTTTTCGTTCTGCGTCTCCACCTTCTTGAGCAGGTGGTCGTCGATGAACGGGCCCTTCTTCAGGCTGCGAGGCATGTCTACCTATCTCCCTTAGCCGCGCTTGCGGGTGGCGTAGCGGCGGCGGACGATGAGGCGGTCGCTCGCCTTGCCCTTCTGACGGGTACGACCCTCGGGCTTACCCTGCGGGTTCACCGGGTGACGACCACCGGAGGTCTTACCCTCACCACCACCGTGCGGGTGGTCGACCGGGTTCATCGCCACACCACGAACGGTCGGGCGCCGGCCCTTCCACCGCATCCGGCCAGCCTTACCCCAGTTGATGTTTGACTGGTCGGCGTTGCCGATCTCACCGATCGTCGCCCGGCAACGCACGTCCACCCGCCGGATCTCGCCGGAGGGCATCCGCAGCGTGGCGTACGCGCCTTCCCGGCCCAGCAGCTGGATGCCGACGCCGGCCGACCGCGCCAACTTGGCGCCACCGCCGGGACGCAGCTCCACCCCGTGGATCGTGGAACCCACCGGGATGTTGCGCAGCGGCAGGTTGTTGCCCGGCTTGATGTCGGCGCCCGGGCCGGACTCCACCCGGTCGCCCTGCTTCAGGTCCTTCGGCGCGAGGATGTACCGCTTCTCGCCGTCGGCGTAGTGCAGCAGCGCGATCCGCGCGGTGCGGTTCGGGTCGTACTCGATGTGCGCGACCTTCGCCGGTACGCCGTCCTTGTCGACCCGCTTGAAGTCGATCAGACGGTACTGGCGCTTGTGCCCACCACCGTGGTGCCGCGTGGTGATCCGGCCGTGGGCGTTACGCCCGCCCTTCTTCGGCAGCGGAACCAGCAGCGACTTCTCCGGGGTCGACCGGGTGATCTCAGCGAAGTCGGCGACGCTTGAGCCACGCCGGCCCGGCGTCGTCGGCTTGTACTTACGGATAGCCATTGTTGTCTATACCCCTCAGCTGACCGGGCCGCCGAAGGCCTCGATGCGGTCACCGTCAGCCAGCTTCACCATCGCCCGCTTGGTGTTCTTGCGCTTGCCGTACCCGGTACGGGTCCGCTTGCGCTTACCTTCGCGGTTGAGCGTGTTCACCGTCAGGACGCGGACGTTGAAGATCTGCTGAATCGCAATCTTGATCGCCGTCTTGTTGGCGTCCGGGTGCACCAGAAAGGTGTACCAGTTCTGGTTCAGCTCGCTGTAGCTCTTCTCCGAGACGACCGGCGCGAAGATGATGTCTCGCGGGTCGGCGATCGTGGTCACTTCTCGCTCTCCTCGTCCTGCGCCCCACCGCGGACACCCAGGAACTCGTCCAGGGCCTCCTTGGTGAAGACCACATCGTCGGCCACCAGCACGTCGTACGTGTTGAGCTGGCCAGCCTCCAGCAGGTGCACCCGGGGCTCGTTGCGCAGCGACAGCCAGTTCAGCTCGTCGGTGCTGCTCAGCACCACCAGGACCCGCTTGGCCGAGGTCGCCTTCTCCAGTGCGGTGATGGCCGCCTTGGTCGACGGCTTGTCGCCGCTGACGAAGCTCTCCACCACGTGCACCTGGCCGTTGCGGGCCCGGTCCGACAGGGCACCGCGCAGCGCGGCGGCCTTCATCTTCTTCGGGGTCCGCTGGCTGTAGTCGCGCGGGACCGGCCCGTGCACGACGCCACCACCGGCGAACTGCGGCGCGCGGATCGAACCCTGGCGGGCCCGACCGGTGCCCTTCTGCTTGTACGGCTTCTTGCCGCCGCCGGCGACCTCGCCGCGGGTCTTCACCTTGTGCGTGCCCTGCCGCGCGGCGGCGAGCTGTGCGACCACGACCTGGTGCATCAGCGCGATGTTCGCCTGTACGTCGAAGACGGCGGCGGGCAGCTCGACGGAGCCGCTCTTGGCACCCTCGACGTTCAGCACGTCAACGGTGGTCACTTGGCAGCACCACCCTTCTTCGCCTCGGCCTTGGCTGCCGACCGGACCAGCACCAGCGCGCCCTTGGGGCCGGGGATGGCGCCCCGGACGAGCAGCAGGTTGTTGTCCACGTCGACCGCCTGGACGGTCAGGTTCTGCACGGTGAAGCGCACGCCACCCATCCGGCCGGCCATCTTGACGCCCTTGAAGACGCGACCCGGGGTCGCGCAGGCGCCGATGGAGCCGGGCGAGCGGTGCTTGCGCTCGACACCGTGGCTCGCGCGCAGACCGTGGAAGCCGTGCCGCTTCATCACACCGGCGAAGCCCTTGCCCTTGGTCCGGCCGGTCACGTCGATGGTGCTGCCGGCGGCGAACGTCTCGACGTTGACCTCCTGGCCCAGCTCGTAGTCGCCGGCGTCGACGGTGCGCAGCTCGACGATGTGCCGGCGCGGCGCCACGTTCGCCTTGGCGTAGTGGCCGCTGATCGGCTTCTTGACCTTCCGGGGGTCGACCACGCCGTAGGCCAACTGGACCGCGGAGTAGCCGTCCTTGTCAGCCGTGCGGACCTGGGTCACGACACACGGCCCGGCCTGCACCACCGTCACCGGGACAACACGGTTGTTGTCCCAGATCTGGGTCATGCCGAGCTTGGCGCCCAGGATGCCCTTAACTTCCCTGTCCATTAGTCCGGTCCCTACAGCTTGATCTCGATGTCGACGCCAGCCGGCAGGTCGAGGCGCATGAGCGAGTCGACCGTCTTGGGGGTCGGGTCGATGATGTCGATCAGACGCTTGTGCGTGCGCATCTCGAAGTGCTCACGCGAGTCCTTGTACTTGTGCGGCGAACGGATCACGCAGAAGCGATTGATCTCCGTGGGCAGCGGCACCGGACCCGCGACCTGAGCCCCGGTACGCGTCACCGTCTCAACAATCTTGCGCGCCGAGGAGTCGACCACCTCGTGGTCGTATGCCTTGAGCCGAATGCGGATCTTCTGTCCCGCCATGGTGCCCTCTGTTCCTTCTCTCGCCTTGTCCGTCCGCACGCCCGCCCCAACGGAGCCCGCTTCTGGAGCGGAATCTTCCCTGCCTGGCCCGGACGCTGCCGATTTCCCGTGTTGTCCGACCCCCGCGGTCGGGCGTGTCGCACCCCGGGGCCAGACTCCACCACGGAAATCCGAAGCGGCCCCGCCCCTGCGGGAAGTTCGGCGGCGCCGGGAGTGGCGGACCACGCCCCAGACGCCCAGCAAGGGTGGCTGACTGCCGGGCAGCCAGCCACCCTGCCGGTACGCAACCTGACCAGTATGCCGTACTACCGCACGGCAGCGCTAATCGGGGTTACCTTGATTACTCGATTACTTGAGGATCTTGCTAACAAAACCCGCGCCGACCGTACGGCCACCCTCGCGGATCGCGAACTTGAGGTTGTCCTCCATCGCGATCGGCTGGATGAGCTTCACGGTCATCGAGGTGTTGTCGCCCGGCATGACCATCTCGGTGCCCTCGGGCAGCGTGACGACGCCGGTGACGTCCGTGGTCCGGAAGTAGAACTGCGGACGGTAGTTCTGGAAGAACGGGGTGTGCCGGCCACCCTCCTCCTTGGAGAGGATGTAGACGGTCGCCTCGAACTCGGTGTGCGGGGTGTTCGTACCCGGCTTCACCACGACCATGCCGCGCTCGACCTCGTCGCGCTTGGTACCACGCAGCAGCAGGCCGACGTTCTCGCCTGCGCGAGCGTCGTCCAGGGTCTTGCGGAACATCTCGATCGCGGTGACCTTGGTCTTGAAGCCCTTTTCCTTGATACCGACCAGCTCGACGTCCTCGTTCGGCAGGAGCACACCGCGCTCCACCCGACCGGTGACGACCGTGCCACGACCGGTGATCGTGAACACGTCCTCGACCGGCATCAGGAACGGCTTCTCGGTCTCGCGCTCCGGCTGCGGGATCGCGGTGTCGACAGCGCTCATCAGGTCCATGAGCTTGTCGGTCCACTCCGGGTCACCCTCGAGCGCCTTGAGCGCCGAGACCCGCACGACCGGCAGGTCGTCGCCGGGGTACTCCTGCGCCGACAGCAGCTCGCGGACCTCGAGCTCGACCAGCTCGAGCAGCTCCTCGTCATCGACCATGTCGCTCTTGTTGAGCGCCACCACGATGTAGGGCACGCCGACCTGACGGGCCAGCAGCACGTGCTCGCGGGTCTGCGGCATCGGGCCGTCGGTCGCCGCGACCACCAGGATCGCGCCGTCCATCTGCGCGGCACCGGTGATCATGTTCTTGATGTAGTCGGCGTGACCGGGGCAGTCCACGTGTGCGTAGTGCCGCGCCTCGGTCTGGTACTCGACGTGTGCGATCGAGATCGTGATGCCGCGGGCCTTCTCCTCCGGCGCCTTGTCGATCTCGTCGAACGGCGTGTACGGGTTCAGGTCCGGCATCTTGTCGTGCAGGACCTTAGTGATGGCCGCCGTCAGCGTCGTCTTACCGTGGTCGATGTGACCAATGGTGCCGATGTTGACGTGCGGCTTAGTCCGCTCGAACTTCGCCTTCGCCACTGGTGTCCTCCTGTGGACTTCTTGGTTCGTACGCCCGGCGCGCCACCTGGCGCTTAGGACTCTGTCGACAGCCTTTCCGACCGAGGTACTCCCGATCGGGAAGTCATGTGGGTCTTGCGGCGGTGAAACCTTCAGGCCCGGTCTCGCAGCCCGGCCCGTGAGCGCCGCGGGCGAGATTACCCGCCCGCCACGCTCGCGGTATCACCGGCCCGGCACCGGGTGAGTGCGGCGTTTCCGCTCACTCACCCGTCGCCTTCGCGATGATCTCCTTCGCCACGCTCGCGGGAACCTCGGCGTAGGAGTCGAACTGCATGCTGTAGCTAGCCCGGCCCTGGGTCTTCGACCGCAGGTCGCCGACATAGCCGAACATCTCCGAAAGCGGCACCAGTGCCCGGACGATGCGAGCGCCGCTGCGCTCTTCCATCGCCTGGATGATGCCACGGCGGGAGTTGAGGTCGCCGATCACGTCGCCCATGTTCTCCTCGGGCGTCGTGACCTCGACGGACATCATCGGCTCGAGCAGTGCCGGATCGGCCTTGCGGGCCGCGTCCTTCAGCACCATCGAGCCGGCGATCTTGAATGCCATTTCCGACGAGTCAACCTCGTGGTACTGGCCGTCGAGCAGGGTCAGCTTCACACCCACCAGCGGGAAGCCGGCCAGGATGCCGTACTGCATGGCGTCCTGGGCGCCGGCGTCCACCGAGGGGATGAACTCCCGCGGGATCCGACCACCGGTGACCGCGTTGGCGAATTCGTACGTGGGCGACTCGTTGTCCAGCGGCAGCGGCTCGACGCTGACGATGACCCGGGCGTACTGGCCCGATCCACCGGTCTGCTTCTTGTGGGTGTACTCGACCTTGTCCACCTTGCGGCGGATGGTCTCGCGGTACGCCACCTGCGGCTTGCCGATGTTGGCCTCGACGTTGAACTCGCGGCGCATCCGGTCGACCAGGATGTCCAGGTGCAGCTCGCCCATGCCGGAGATGACCGTCTGGCCGGTCTCCTGGTCGAGCTTGACCCGGAACGTCGGGTCCTCCTCGGCGAGCCGCTGGATGGCGGTGCCGAGCTTCTCCTGGTCGGCCTTTGTCTTCGGCTCGATCGCGACCTCGATGACCGGCTCCGGGAACGTCATCGACTCCAGGATGACCGGGTGAGCCGGGTCGCACAGGGTGTCGCCGGTGGTGGTCTGCTTGAGCCCCTGCACCGCGATGATGTCGCCAGCCTGGGCCGAGCTGCGCTCTTCCCGCTTGTTGGCGTGCATCTGGTAGATCTTGCCGATCCGCTCCTTGCGGTCCTTGGTGGAGTTGATCACCTGGGAACCGGATTCGACCGTGCCGGAGTAGACCCGCACGTAGGTCAGCTTGCCGAGGTGCTTGTCGGTCTGGATCTTGAAGGCCAGCCCGGAGAACGGCTCGCTCTTGTCCGGCTTACGCAGCAGCGGGGTCTCGCCGTCGGTCGCGGTGCCCTCGATCGCCGGAACGTCCAGCGGCGACGGCAGGAAGTCGACCACCGCGTCGAGCATCGGCTGGACGCCCTTGTTCTTGAAGGCCGAACCGCAGAGCACCGGGTTGGCCTTGCCGGCGATGGTGGCCCGGCGGATCGCGGCCTTGATCTCCTCGACCGAGAGTTCCGCTTCCTCGAGGTACTTCTCCATCACCGCGTCGTCAACGTCGGCGAGGGTCTCGATCAGCTTCTCCCGCGCCGCGGTGGCCGCGTCGATGAGATCGGCCGGGATCTCCTCGACCGCGTAGTCCTCGCCCTTCTGGGTCTCGCCACGCCAGGTCAGCGCACGCATCCCGATCAGGTCGACGACACCGATGTGGTCACCCTCGAGCCCGATCGGCACCTGCAGCACCAGCGGCGTGGCGTTCAACCGCTCGATCATCATCTGCACGCAGCGGTCGAAGTCCGCGCCGGTCCGGTCGAGCTTGTTGACGAAGCACATCCGGGGGACGTTGTACTTGTCGGCCTGCCGCCAGACGTTCTCGGTCTGCGGCTCGACCCCGGCGACACCGTCGTAGACGGCGACGGCACCGTCGAGCACCCGCAGCGACCGCTCGACCTCGACCGTGAAGTCCACGTGGCCGGGCGTGTCGATGATCTGGATCGTGTGGCCCTTCCACTCACACTTCGTGGCGGCGGAGGTGATGGTGATTCCCCGCTCCTGCTCCTGCTCCATCCAGTCCATGACGGCAGCGCCCTCGTGGACCTCACCGATCTTGTACGTGATACCGGTGTAGAACAGGATCCGCTCAGTGGTCGTGGTCTTACCGGCATCGATGTGCGCCATGATGCCGATGTTGCGTACCTTGGCGAGCGCGTCTGCGGCGGCCACTTCAATCCCTACTTATCGTCGTCTCGTCGGCGTGAATCGCGACCGTTACCGGGTTCCGGTGCGGCGGACCGCACCGGAACCCGAAGGTCCTTACCAGCGGTAGTGCGCGAAGGCCTTGTTGGACTCGGCCATCTTGTGGGTGTCCTCGCGCCGCTTGACGGCGGCACCAAGACCGTTGCTCGCGTCGAGCAACTCGTTCATCAGCCGCTCGATCATGGTCTTCTCGCGGCGGGCGCGGGAGTAGGTGACCAGCCAACGCAGCCCGAGCGTGGTCGCCCGGGTCGGCTTCACCTCGACCGGCACCTGGTAGGTCGCGCCACCGACACGGCGGCTGCGGACCTCGAGGGTCGGCTTCACGTTGTCCATCGCCCGCTTGAGGGTGACTACGGGGTCGGTGCCGGACTTCTCCCGGCACCCCTCCAGCGCGCCGTACACGATGCGCTCGGCGAGCTGACGCTTGCCACGGAGCAGGATCTTGTTCACCAGCTGGGTCACCAGCGGCGAGTTGTATACCGGGTCCGCGACCAGCGGCCGGCGCGGAGCGGGGCCTTTACGCGGCATGTCAGCTCTTCTCCTTCTTCGCGCCGTAGCGGCTGCGTGCCTGCTTGCGGTTGCGGACACCCTGGGTGTCCAGCGAGCCGCGGACGATCTTGTAACGCACGCCCGGAAGGTCCTTCACCCGGCCACCACGGACCAGCACGAGGGAGTGTTCCTGGAGGTTGTGACCCACGCCCGGGATGTAGGCGGTCACCTCGATCTGGCTGCTGAGCTTCACACGAGCGACCTTGCGCAGCGCGGAGTTCGGCTTCTTGGGGGTGGTGGTGTAGACGCGCGTGCAGACGCCGCGCCGCTGAGGGCTTCCCTTCAGCGCTGGCGTCTTGGTCTTACTCGTCTTCGCCTGACGGCCCTTTCGGACCAGCTGCTGGATCGTGGGCACCGGGTTTCTCCGCTCCCTTCGGCCGTCTGTCTGCGGCCGCGCTGTGAGTCTCTAGCCGCCCTCTCGGGTGACTCTCTTACCTTCCAACCAGGGCCACCTCGGGGTGGTCCCGGCACCCGCGGTCGGGCGTGTCGCCCGCTCACGGTTTCCGACGTCGTTCCCGGCGCCGGATTCCAGCCGGTCGGCACGCGTGTACGTGGCCGACCTTTTCGACTTTGTCGTGGTCACCCGATCGCCGCAGATGGGCTCGGGCGCACGCACGAGTTGCCCGGGCATGCCCGGGCACGAGAGGAAAGAGTACCTACCGTAAGTGGGCACGTCAAAACAGAACTTCGGAAGGTTGTCAACAACCCTCTTCCAGGCCCGGATCCTCGCGTCACTGCCGGCAAGCACCACCGGCCTTCCAGTGTACCGGCTCGTTCGCGGAACGGCTCGGCGGGCCGGTCATCCGGGCCGGCCGGACCGCCCCGGTCGCTCAGGCCACCTGCAACAACACCGACACCGCGAGCGCCAGGACCGTCAGCGCGAGACCCACGCCACCGCAGATCAGTCCCGCCACCGCCAGACCGTGCCCGGTGTACCGGACCGGTGGGGCGCCCTCGGCAACCGGTGGCCACGCCACCGGTCGCCGCTTCGCGCCGGGCCGGGCCGCCGAGCCCGCCGCCGTGGTCTGCCGCCGGCCCAGTTCCCCCAGGAGCACCCCGACGATGCCGAGCAGCCCGGCGAGCACCGCGAAGGCGCCCGCCGCCCAGCCACCCCAACCGCCACTGAGACCGAGCAGCCCCATGCAGCCCGCCCCGAACGCGACGAGCACCGAGGCGATCCCGGTGACCAGGGCCGCGACCGCCGGCCCCGAGGTGACCGGCGCCACGTCGAGGTACACCAGGCCGAACGGTGTACCCGGCACGGCGTCGACGCGCCGGGGTGCCCGTAGGGACTCCCGGGGCGGCGCCGGCACCTGCGACGGTTGAACTCCGCCGGCCTGCCGTCCGGCCGCTCCCGGGTACGTCGGCACCGGTCCCATACCGGACGGCGACGGGTACGAGCCAGGGACGGCGGCCCGGACCGGAGTGCCGGTCACCGGGTACGGCGTACCGGCGAACGCCGTCGGGGTCGCACCGGAGACCGGTGCCTGAGCCTGCGCGGAAACCGGTTCCGGGCCATACGCCGGAACCGCCGTCGACCCTGGCGTCGGACCACCGCCGGATCCCGGTACCGCCGCGCCTGCTGACCCGTCCGACACCGGACGGGCCCACGCGCTCGGCTGGCCCACCCGCTCCGTCGGGGTCACGGACACGGAATCCGGCGCGGACGCGGACCCCGGCGCGGACACGGACTCCGCCGCAAACGCGGAATCCGCCGGCAGGGTGTACGAGGGTTCGAGGTAGCGGGGCTGGTATCCGGGCGGCGTCTCCGGCGTGTGTTCCGCCGGGCGGTCCACCGCCGGTGGCTGCGCCTCCTCCGTCACGAACATCCCCCCTGATGACCACCGAGCCGTCGCCTACCGCGCGCCGGAGCCGATCGGACGACCACCGCAGCCGTACCGGCACCGGTGCCCCTGTCAAGCGCCAGGCTACCGCCGCACGCCCAATCCCCATGTGCCCCGTGGTGACGCGTGGGTGCGCCGCCTAGTCGACTCCGGGCGCGAAATCCCGGCCGACGGAACTGTCGGCCAGATTGATCACGCCGATGACGGTCGCCACCACCACCGCGGTGGCGGCCAGCGCGATCGCGACCCAGGCCAACTGCTCACCCCGACGCAGCCAGGCGGCCCCGGTGAGATAACCACCCGAGGCGTACGCCTCGCGGCGGGCCTGCCGGGCCAGCATCAGCGCGACCGTCGCGGGAACGATGCCCCCGACGAACAGGCCGGTCAGCACGGCGGCAAGGCCGAGCGCGAACACCGTCCGCGACTTGGTGGAGCGCACCGGATCCGGGTCGAGCGGATGGCGCATCGTCGGGACGGCGCCGGCGACCGGCATCGTCTTCACGATGACAGCCTACAAACCCGACAACCCGATTCCGAACGCGAGGCGCCCCGCTCGCCGTCGAACGACGAGCGGGGCGCCTCCCTGCCTTCACCCTGCCTAGCGGTACGACCCGAAATCGAAGTCGTCCAGCGGCACTGCCTGCCCGCTGGCCGGCCCGAATCCGTAGTCGGTCTCCGGGTAGCCGGTCATCGAGTAGACCTTGGCCTTCGCCTCCTCGGTCGGCTCCACCCGGATGTTGCGGTACTTGCTGATGCCCGTACCGGCCGGGATGAGCTTTCCGATGATGACGTTCTCCTTGAGACCGATCAGCGAGTCGCTCCGGGCGTGGATCGCCGCGTCGGTGAGCACCCGGGTGGTCTCCTGGAAGGAGGCCGCCGACAGCCACGAGTCGGTGGCCAGCGACGCCTTGGTGATGCCCATCAGCACCGGCCGCCCCGCCGCGGGCTCGCCACCCTCGGAGACGAGTCGGCGGTTCTCCGACTCGAAGAGCGCCCGGTCGACCAGCACGCCCGGCAGGAACTCGGTCGCGCCGGAGTCGATCACCGTCACCCGCTTGAGCATCTGGCGGATGATGATCTCGATGTGCTTGTCGTGGATGAGCACACCCTGCGACCGGTAGACCTCCTGGACCTCCTGGGTCAGGTGGACCTGGACCGCCCGCGGGCCGAGGATCCGCAGCAGTTCGTGCGGGTCGATCGTGCCCTCGGTGAGCTTCTCGCCGACCGCGACGTGCGCGCCGTCGTGCACGCCCGGCCGGAGCCGGACCCGCTTCGAGATCTTGTCGTGGACGATCTCGTCGGTGCCGTCGTCCGGCACGATGATGATCTTCCGCGACCGCTCGCCGTCCTCGATCCGGATCCGACCAGGGGTGTCGGCGATCGGCGCCTTGCCCTTGGGGACCCGGGCCTCGAAGATTTCCTGGACCCGGGGCAGACCCTGGGTGATGTCCTCACCCGCGACGCCACCGGTGTGGAAGGTACGCATCGTCAGCTGGGTACCCGGCTCACCGATCGACTGGGCGGCGATGATGCCGACCGCCTCGCCGACGTCCACGGTCTTGCCGGTCGGCAGCGAGCGGCCGTAGCACGCACCGCAGACGCCCAGCTTCGACTCGCAGGTGAGCACGCTGCGGACCCGGACCGTGTCGACCCCGGCAGCCACGATCTTGTCAACCGAGATCGAGTTGAGGTCGACACCCCGCTCCGCCACCAGGTTGCCGTCCGGCCCCTTGATGTCGTCGGCCAGGGTACGGGCGTGCACCCCGGTCTCCACGTGCTCGTGTGCCACCAGCTTGCCGTCGAGCTGAACCGCGATCTGCATCGAGATGGCGCGGTCGGTCCCGCAGTCCTCCTCGCGGATGATCACGTCCTGCGAGACGTCCACCAGACGACGGGTCAGGTAACCCGAGTCGGCGGTCCGCAGCGCGGTGTCCGCCAGACCCTTCCGGGCACCGTGGGTGGAGATGAAGTACTCCAGTACGGAGAGACCCTCCCGGTAGCTGGCCTTGATCGGCCGCGGGATGATCTCGCCCTTCGGGTTGGCCACCAGACCACGGATCGCCGCGATCTGCCGGAGCTGGAGCAGGTTACCGCGAGCACCCGAGTTGATCATCTTCCACAGCGGGTTCTCCTGCGGCAGCGCGGTCTCCATCTCCTTGGCGACCTCGTTGGTCGCCTTGGTCCAGATCTCGATGAGCTCGCCGCGACGTTCCTCGGCGGTCATCAGACCACGCTGGTACTGCTTGTCGATCCGCTCGGCTTCCTTCTCGTACCGCTCCAGGATCTCCCGCTTGCGCGGCGGCGCGATGACGTCCTCCATGCCGATCGTCACGCCGGACCAGGTGGCCCAGTGGAAACCGGCCTCCTTGAGCCCGTCGAGGGTCGCGGCCAGCGCCACCTTCGGGAACCGCTCGGCGAGGTCGTTGACGATCGCGGAGAGCTGCCCCTTGCGGATCTCGTAGTTCACGAAACGGTAGCCCTTCGGCAGCGTCTCGTTGAACAGCACCCGACCCAGGGTGGTCTCCACGGTCAACGGCTCACCCGGGGTCCAGCCCTCGGGCTCGGTCCACCGCTGCGCACCGGCGCCGTTGTCCACCTCGGTCACGCCACGCAGCCGGATCCGCACCGGCGTCTGCAGGTGCAGCTCGCCGTTGTCGAACGCCATCCGCGCCTCGGCGTCCGAGCTGAACGCCCGGCCCTCGCCCACCTCACCCGGAGTCAGGTGGGTCAGGTGGTAGAGGCCGATGACCATGTCCTGGGTGGGCATGGTGACCGGCTTGCCGTCCGCCGGCTTGAGGATGTTGTTCGACGAGAGCATCAGGATCCGCGCCTCGGCCTGCGCCTCGGCGGACAGCGGCACGTGCACCGCCATCTGGTCACCGTCGAAGTCCGCGTTGAACGCGGTGCAGACGAGCGGGTGGATCTGGATCGCCTTACCCTCGACCAGCTGCGGCTCGAACGCCTGGATGCCCAGCCGGTGCAGGGTCGGCGCCCGGTTCAGCAGAACCGGGTGCTCGCCGATGACCTCTTCCAGCACGTCCCAGACGACCGGCCGCTGCCGCTCCACCATCCGCTTCGCGGACTTGATGTTCTGCGCGTGGTTCAGGTCGACCAGCCGCTTCATCACGAACGGCTTGAACAGCTCCAGCGCCATCTGCTTGGGCAGGCCGCACTGGTGCAGCTTGAGCTGCGGACCGACCACGATGACGGAACGACCGGAGTAGTCGACCCGCTTGCCCAGCAGGTTCTGCCGGAACCGCCCCTGCTTGCCCTTGAGCATGTCCGACAGGGACTTCAGCGGCCGGTTACCCGGCCCGGTGACCGGCCGTCCGCGCCGCCCGTTGTCGAACAGGGCGTCCACGGCCTCCTGGAGCATCCGCTTCTCGTTGTTGACGATGATCTCGGGTGCCCCGAGGTCGATCAGCCGCTTGAGTCGGTTGTTCCGGTTGATCACACGCCGGTACAGGTCGTTCAGGTCCGAGGTCGCGAACCGGCCACCGTCGAGCTGCACCATCGGGCGCAGGTCCGGCGGGATCACCGGTACGCAGTCCAGCACCATGCCGAGCGGCGAGTTCCGGGTGTTCAGGAACGCCGCGACGACCTTGAGCCGCTTGAGCGCCCGGATCTTCCGCTGGCCCTTGCCGGACCGGATGATCTCGCGGAGGTTGTCGGCCTCGGCGTCCAGGTCCATGTTCTGGACCAGCGCCTTGATCGCCTCGGCACCCATCCCGCCGGTGAAGTACTCGCCGAACCGGTCCCGCAGCTCGCGGTAGAGCAGCTCGTCGGTGACCAGCTGCTTCGGCTCCAGCTTGCGGAACGTGTCCAGCACCTCGTCGAGACGATCGATCTCGCGCTGCGCCCGGTCGCGGATCTGGCGCATCTCGCGCTCGCCGCCCTCTTTGACCTTGCGCCGCACGTCGGCCTTGGCACCCTCGGCCTCCAGCTCGGCCAGGTCGGCCTCGAGCTTGGCGGCCCGCTTCTCGATCTCGGAGTCGCGGCTGTTCTCGGCCTGCCGCTTCTCGGCGAGAATCTCGTTCTCCACCGTCGAGAGGTCACGGTGCCGCGCCTCCGCGTCCACGCTGGTGACCACGTACGACGCGAAGTAGATGATCTTTTCGAGGTCCTTGGGCGCCAGGTCGAGCAGGTAGCCCAGCCGGCTCGGCACACCCTTGAAGTACCAGATGTGCGTGACCGACGCGGCCAGTTCGATGTGGCCCATCCGCTCACGACGCACCTTGGAGCGGGTCACCTCGACGCCGCAGCGCTCGCAGATGATGCCCTTGAACCGGACCCGCTTGTACTTACCGCAGTAGCACTCCCAGTCCCGCTGCGGACCGAAGATCTTCTCGCAGAAGAGTCCGTCCTTTTCCGGCTTCAGGGTGCGGTAGTTGATCGTTTCAGGCTTCTTGACCTCGCCATGCGACCACTGACGAATGTCGTCAGCGGTGGCCAGACCAATCCGCAACTCGTCGAAGAAGTTGACGTCGAGCACGTTATATGTCCCTCGTGTCGTGTCGTTTTTACCGCTAGCTCACCGGGGCTGGGGTTTGGGGCGGCGCAACCCGCGTCGGGATCAAGCCTGACCGCCCAGAGCGGGTTGTGCCGCCCCAAACCCACCACCCACCTACACCTCTTCGACCGAGCTCGGCTCGCGCCGGGACAGGTCGATGCCGAGTTCCTCCGCAGCGCGGAAGACCTCGTCGTCGGTCTCGCGCATCTCCAGGGCCACACCGTCGCTGGAGAGCACCTCAACATTGAGGCACAGCGACTGCAGCTCCTTGAGCAGCACCTTGAAGGATTCCGGGATGCCCGGTTCGGGAATGTTCTCGCCCTTGACGATGGCCTCGTACACCTTGACCCGGCCGAGGACGTCGTCGGACTTGATCGTCAGCAACTCCTGCAGGGCGTACGCGGCGCCGTACGCCTGCATCGCCCAGCACTCCATCTCGCCGAACCGCTGTCCACCGAACTGCGCCTTACCACCCAGCGGCTGCTGCGTGATCATCGAGTACGGGCCGGTCGACCGAGCGTGGATCTTGTCGTCGACCAGGTGGTTCAGCTTGAGGATGTAGATGTAGCCGACCGCGATCGGATCGGGCAGCGGCTCGCCGGAGCGTCCGTCGAAGAGCTGCGCCTTTCCGCTCGCGCCGATCAGCTGCTTGCCGTCCCGGTTGGGCAGGGTCGACGAGAGCAGACCGGAGATCTCCTCCTCCTTGGCGCCGTCGAAGACCGGCGTCGCCACGTTGGTGTCCGGCTCGGACTCGTGGGCGTCGATCGCGCGCAGCGCGTTCTTCCAGTCGGCGTCCTCGCCATCGACCTTCCAACCGGTCTTGGCCACCCACCCGAGGTGGGTCTCCAGTACCTGGCCGATGTTCATCCGGCTCGGCACGCCGAGCGGGTTGAGCACGATGTCGACCGGCGTGCCGTCCTCCAGGAACGGCATGTCCTCGACAGGCAGGATCTTGGAGATGACGCCCTTGTTGCCGTGCCGGCCGGCGAGCTTGTCGCCGTCCTGGATCTTCCGCTTCTGGGCGACGTAGACCCGGACCAGCTCGTTCACGCCCGGAGGCAGCTCGTCGCCGTCCTCCCGGGAGAAGGTCCGTACGCCGATGACCGTGCCGGTCTCGCCGTGCGGAACCTTCAACGAGGTGTCCCGGACCTCACGCGCCTTCTCACCGAAGATCGCCCGGAGCAGCCGCTCCTCCGGGGTCAGCTCGGTCTCGCCCTTGGGCGTGACCTTGCCGACCAGGATGTCGCCGGTCACGACCTCCGCGCCGATCCGGATGATGCCGCGCTCGTCGAGGTCGGCGAGCATTTCCTCGCTGACGTTCGGGATGTCGCGGGTGATCTCTTCCGGGCCCAGCTTGGTGTCGCGGGCGTCGACCTCGTGCTCCTCGATGTGGATCGAGGTGAGGGCGTCCTGCTGCACGAGGCGCTGCGACAGGATGATCGCGTCCTCGTAGTTGTGGCCCTCCCAGGGCATGAACGCGACGAGCAGGTTACGCCCGAGCGCCATCTCGCCCTCGTCGGTGCAGGGACCGTCGGCGATGACCTGCCCGGCCTCCACCCGGTCGCCCTCGAAGACGACCGGCTTCTGGTTGACGCAGGAGCCGGCGTTCGAGCGGCGGAACTTGTGCAGGAGGTAGGTACGCCGGTGGCCGTCGTCCTGGTGCACCGTCACGTAGTCGGCGCAGAGGTCCTCGACCACACCGCCGACCTCGGCGACGACAACGTCACCGGCGTCGACCGCGGCCCGGTACTCCATGCCCGTACCCACCAGCGGCGACTCGGCCTTGACCAGCGGCACCGCCTGGCGCTGCATGTTGGCGCCCATCAGTGCCCGGTTGGCGTCGTCGTGCTCCAGGAACGGGATCATGGCCGTAGCCACCGACACCATCTGGCGCGGCGACACGTCCATGTAGTCGACGGCGCCCGGTGCGACGTAGTCGATCTCGCCGCCCTTCCGCCGGACCAGGACCCGGTCCTCGGCGAAGGCGCCGTCGGCCCGCACCGCGGTGTTGGCCTGCGCCTTGACGAACCGGTCCTCCTCGTCCGCGGTCAGGTAGTCGATCTGGTCGGTGACCCGGCCCTCGACGACCTTCCGGTACGGCGTCTCGATGAACCCGAACGGGTTCACCCGGCCGAAGGTGGACAGCGCGCCGATCAGGCCGATGTTCGGGCCTTCCGGCGTCTCGATCGGGCACATCCGGCCGTAGTGGGACGGGTGCACGTCCCGGACCTCGAAGCCGGCCCGCTCCCGGGACAGACCACCCGGGCCGAGCGCGCTCAGCCGGCGCCGGTGGGTCAGGCCCGCCAGCGGGTTGGTCTGGTCCATGAACTGGGACAGCTGCGACGTACCGAAGAACTCCTTGATCGCCGCCACCACCGGGCGGATGTTGATCAGGGTCTGCGGCGTGATCGCCTCGACGTCCTGGGTGGTCATCCGCTCCCGGACGACCCGCTCCATCCGGGACAGGCCGACCCGAACCTGGTTCTGGATCAGTTCGCCCACGGTACGGAGCCGGCGGTTGCCGAAGTGGTCGATGTCGTCGGCCTCGTAGCCCTCCTCACCGGCGTGCAGCCGGCAGAGGTATTCCACGGTTGCGACGATGTCGTCCTCGGTCAGCGTGCCCTTGTTCATGGGTACGCCGACTTCGAGCTTCTTGTTGAACTTGTATCGGCCGACCTTGGCTACGTCATACCGCTTCGGGTTGAAGAAGAGGTTGTCGAGCAGGGTCTGGGCGTTCTCCCGCGTCGGGGGCTCGCCCGGCCGGAGCTTGCGGTAGATGTCGAGCAGCGCCTCGTCCACCCCGGCGATGTGGTCCTTCTCCAGGGTGGTCATCATCAGCTCGGACCAGCCGAACCGCTCGCGGATCTGCTCGTTGGTCCAACCGATGGCCTTGAGCAGGACGGTGACGGCCTGCCGGCGCTTGCGGTCGATGCGGACACCTACGGTGTCTCGCTTGTCGATGTCGAACTCCAGCCAGGCACCCCGACTCGGGATGACCTTGACGCTGGAGAGGTCGCGGTCGGAGGTCTTGTCCGGCTGCTTGTCGAAGTAGACGCCCGGGGACCGGACGAGCTGGCTGACCACCACGCGCTCGGTGCCGTTGATGATGAAGGTGCCCTTCGGCGTCATCATCGGGAAGTCGCCCATGAACACCGTCTGGCTCTTGATCTCGCCAGTGGTGTTGTTGGTGAACTCCGCGGTCACGAACAGCGGGGCGCAGTAGGTCAGGTCCTTCTCCTTGCACTCCTCGATCGAGGCCTTGACCTCGTCGAAGCGCGGCGCGGAGAAAGATAGCGACATAGTGCCAGAAAAGTCCTCAATGGGACTGATCTCGTCGAGGATCTCAGCGAGACCCGATCGAGCGTGCGGGTCGTCGGCCGACCGGCCCTGCCAAGCCTCGTTGCCGACCAGCCAGTCAAACGACTCGTTCTGGATGGCAAGGAGGTTGGGGACCTCGAGGTGTTCGGTAATCCTGCCGAAGGAAATTCGGCGGGGCGCGAAAGCGCTCGACGTACGACTGGTCTTCGCAGGGCGGGAAGCTGCCAAGATGCGTCCTTCCGAGGACCGGTGCTGCAGAACGGCTGTTACGCGTGCACTCCAATGGCCCCACTCCAAATATCCATAATCGGACATTCCGAGCAGGGGTCAAGTCGGAAGGCAGCGCAAACTAGCAGTGTAGCCGAGCGGCTAACCGCTGTCCAGCCCACCACGGCAGGGCGTTGCAGAACGTGTCGCCGACACTCGGTCGGCGCGCGCTGAGCGCGCTTACACGTTCCCGCACGCATCCCGCTAGGCCTGTCTGATACCAGCGGCTCGTGGTGCTGCCGTCGGCTCTTACCCAGGTGTCGGCCGTCGCAAGCGCGGAAGGTCTTGCTGATGTCAGCGTGCCTGCCGCTTCGTGCCGCGTCAAGGCCTGATGCCCGGGTCGGGCGACGTCTTTACCCGGGTCGCCATCCGACGCTGGCCGCCCGGGCGGCCGTACGCCCACGCTCGGAGGCACCAAAGCCCTGATCATCGACGGTCGCAGCCTGTCAGCGGACGGGAACGGGCGGCGATCCGGCGCCGGATCACCGCCCGTGGCGAATTGCTGTGCGTCAGCTCACTCGACCCGACGCGGACACCCGCCGCGGCCCGTACCCCGTCGGGTCCCACTCGGCGGAGCGGGGACGGAACGGTCGGGCCGGACGGATGCCGTGGTGCGAACTACTTGAGGGTGACCTTGGCGCCCTCGGCCTCGAGCTTCGCCTTGGCCTTGTCGGCGGTCTCCTTGTTGGCCTTCTCCAGGACGGCCTTCGGCGCGGCCTCGACCAGGTCCTTGGCCTCCTTGAGGCCCAGGCCGGTCAGCTCGCGGACGACCTTGATGACCTGGATCTTCTTGCCACCGTCGGCGTCGAGGATCACGTCGAACTCGTCCTGCTCCGGCTCGGCCTCGGCCGGTGCCGCACCGCCACCGGCGGCGGCGACCGCGACCGGTGCCGCGGCGGTGACCTCGAAGGTCGTCTCGAACTGCTTCACGAACTCCGACAGCTCGATCAGCGTCATCTCCTTGAACGCGTCGAGCAGCTCGTCGGTGCTGAGCTTCGCCATGATGTCTGGCGTCCTTTCCTCAATCTGTTACACGAATATCGGGGTATCGGCGGGGCTGGCCTCAGGCCTGCCCCTCCTTCTCACGCTTGTCCTGCAGGGCAGCCGCCAACCGGGCGGTCTGCGCCAGCGGCGCCTGGAACAGGGCAGCGGCCTTGCTCAGGCTGCCCTTCATCGCGCCGGCCATCTTGGCCAGCAGCACCTCACGGGACTCAAGGTCGGCGAGCTTGTTGACCTCGTCCGCGGTGATCGCCCGGCCCTCGAAGACGCCACCCTTGATGACGAGCTTCGGGTTGGCCTTCGCGAACTCCCGCAGACCCTTCGCCGCCTCGACCACGTCCCCGGAGACGAAGGTCAGCGCGGTAGGACCGGTGAACAGCTCGTCGAGGCCGGCAATGCCAGCATCCGTCGCGGCACGCTTCGCCAGCGTGTTCTTCGCGACCTCGTAGGTCGTGTCCCGACCGAGCGAGCGACGCAACTGGGTCAGCTGGGAAACCGTCAGACCACGGTATTCGGTCAGCACGGTGGCGCCCGAGTTGCGGAAGTACTCGGTGAGCTCGGCGACGGCGGTGGCCTTGTCGGCCCGAACCGGCTTGTCCGCCATGTCCCTCCTCTCTCGTTGCTCCAGGCTGGTCACCATCGACACCGATCGGCCCTCGGGCTCGATCGGGCAACGGGAGCGTCGGAGGCTCCGCCACAACGAGAAACGCCCCGGCGCACGGCGCACGGGGCGGGAAGATCACATGATCATGACCTGGCACGCTATCCGTCTCGCCCTGCGCGGGCCGCCCCGTTCAACGGGACCTTCGACCATGCCGAAGCACGGTGACCAGCGGTCTCTGGGTGATTACGATTTCCGCCCGCAGAAACACGGACAGAATCACAGCCTACGGTACGTCACGGGTGACGGCCAAATCACCCGAGGTGGTCCCGGTCACGCCCGCCGACGGCGCAACCAGGCGTAGCCCGCCAGCGCCACGGCACTCCAGGCCAGCGCGTGCGCCGTCAGCAGGGTCAGCGTGCCCGCGGTCGGGCCTGCCGTACTCGCCCGGGCGGTCGCCAGCACCGGCGGTGCGAGCCAGGGCACCACCGAGGTCTTCAGCCCGAACACGAACGCGCCGACCACCCCGCAGACCAGGACGGCCAACCCGTAGAGCGGACTCGCCGTCGCCGCCCGGCTGGCCAGCGCGCCCAAGGCGATCGCCGCCGGCAGGATCAGCAGGTACGCCCACAGCCCGACCGCCAGCCCCAGCATGATCGGCAGATCGCCGGGCCGCTCCGGGCCGGTGACCCCGCCGACCAGCCACGGCACGAGCAACGCGATCGGCGCGAAGGCCAACCCGGCCGCCACGGCGGCGAGTACGCCGGCCGCGAGTTCCGTCCGCCGACCGGCGACGACTCCCGCGAGCCGGCGCTGGACGTCCGGCTCGGTGTCCAGCAGCAGCCGGCTCTGCCAGGCCAGGATCGGGAACAGTACGACGGCGGAGACCCCGTACGCCTCGGCTGCCTGTGCCCCCGTGCCCCCGTGCAGCACGGTGAGTGCCACGAGTCCGGCGATCAACGGAGGCAGCGCCCGGGCGGACCGGACGAACCCGGCCAACCGCATCCCGATCAGCGGGATCACGGCACCACCTTCCCGGTGCCGTCCGCCCCGACCGATGCGGCCCGCTGACCCGGCTGGGCCGGACCGGCCGGCGGAGTGGACTCGGCCGGAGCGGGGAACCGATCCGGCCGGGCGGGTGGGGCGGCCGGGTCGGGTGGCCGTACCCGCAGCACCTGGTGGCCGGCGGCGCGCAGGTCGGCGACGGTCGCGGCCGCACGGGCGGCCGGGACCGCGATCTCCACGACGGACATCGTCTCGGACCCGGCCCCGGAACTCGCGCCGTTGCCGGTCGCCGGAACGACGACCGCGACGGTGCCGTCGGCGACGCTCCACTGCTGCGCGTCGGGGAGCCGGATCGTCTCGCCCCGGTGGTCACTGACCAGCACGGCGCCGCCGGCCTCGCGGACCTCCCTGATCAACTCCGGGACCAGCTCACGGGTCGCCGCGTCCAGCCCTTCCCAGGGCTCGTCGAGGACGAGCAGATCAGGCGACCGGAGCAGCGCCTGGGCGAGACCCACCTTCTGGGCCGTCCCCTTGGACAGGGCGGGCAGCCGGACGTCCCGGTACGGGGCGATGCCGAGGCGCTCGATCCAGCCGTCCACGGTCCGGGTCAGCGTCGGACCGGAGAGCGCGCGGATCCTGGCCATCGCGGTGAGGTACTGCGCGACGGTGAACGGCTGGTCGGCGGGAAACCGCTCCGGCACCCAACCGATCGTCCGTGGGCGGTCCCGGACCACACCCCGGCTCGGGGTGAGCACCCCGGCGGCCACCTGGAGCAGCGTCGACTTGCCGGCGCCGTTCCGGCCGAGCACCACCGCGCTCTGGCCGGGGCCGATCTCGACCTCGACGGCGCGCAGCACCCACGGCGCACGCGTGCCGTACCGCAGCCAGACCTGATCCAGACGCACGGAAAGGAGACTGCCACAGCGGCACCGGAAATGCCGACACGGGGCGCCCGCGATCTCCGCTGGGCGCCCCGTGTCGGGCTGAACGAGCTACGGGTCGGGCGAGGCTCAGGCCTCGGTCCCCTCCCGCAGGTTCTTCACCACGTTCGGGTCGACCGGAACGCCCGGACCCATGGTGGTGGCCAGGGTGACCTTGCGCAGGTACTTGCCCTTGGACGCGGACGGCTTGGTCCGGAGGACCTCGTCGAGCACCGCGGCGTAGTTGTCGACCAGCTGCGCCTCGGTGAACGACGCCTTGCCGATGATCAGGTGCAGGTTCGAGTGCTTGTCCACCCGGAAGGTGATCTTTCCACCCTTGATCTCCGACACCGCCTTGGTGACGTCCATGGTCACCGTGCCGGTCTTCGGGTTCGGCATGAGACCGCGCGGGCCCAGGATCCGCGCGATCCGGCCGATCTTGGCCATCTGGTCCGGCGTGGCGATCGCCGCGTCGAACTCCAGCCAACCCTCCTGGATCCGGGCCACCAGCTCGTCGGTACCGACCACGTCCGCCCCGGCGGCGGTCGCCTCGTCGGCCTTGGCGCCGGCCGCGAAGACGATCACGCGGGCGGTCTTGCCGGTACCGTGCGGCAGGTTGACCGTGCCCCGGACCATCTGGTCGGCCTTACGGGGGTCGACGCCGAGGCGCATCGCGACCTCGACCGTGGCGTCGAACTTGACGTTGCTGCTCCCCTTGGCCAGCCGTACGGCCTCGACCGGGGTGTAGAGCTTGTCCCGGTCGATGGCTTCGGCTGCCTTGCGGTAGCTCTTGCTGCGCTGCATGTCTGAACACTCCTGTGGTGTCTGGCGGGTACGCGGGTGCCGCGTGCCCTCCCACGAACTGATCGTGCTGGAGGTGGGGGTGGAGCTATTCCTTGACCGTGATGCCCATCGACCGGGCGGTGCCGGCGATGATCTTCTCGGCCTGTTCCACGTCGTTGGCGTTGAGGTCGGACATCTTCTTCTCGGCGATCTCGCGCAGCTGTGCGCGGGTGACCGAGCCGACCTTCTGGCTCTGCGGGACGCCGGAGCCCTTCTGCACGCCGGCGGCCTTGATCAGCAGCCGGGCGGCGGGCGGGGTCTTCAGCACGAAGGTGAAGGTCCGGTCCTCGTACACGCTGATCTCGGCCGGCACGATGTCACCGCGCTGCGACTCGGTCTGCGAGTTGTACGACTTGCAGAACTCCATGATGTTGACGCCGTGCTGGCCCAACGCCGGGCCAACCGGCGGTGCCGGAGTGGCCTGGCCCGCCGGCAGCTGAAGCGTGAACGTCTTGACGAGCTTCTTCTTCGGAGGCATGTCTCTTCCTGGGCTTGAAACTGGGGAACGTGCACCTGAGGTCACCCGTCGGCGCGCACGGTCAAGCGCGCCTCGCGTGGGGCGACGTTCAAGAGTAGCGCAGGACCGCCTCGGGCGACGCGCCGAGGTCGGCCGAGGCCACCCGGGCGGTCGCTGCGGTGCGGGAGCGCCACCCGGGCGGTCGGTACGCCGTACGGCATCTGCCGGGCGCCGACCGCCGGGATCGGCAGCCAGAATCAGATCTTGGCGACCTGGTTGAAGTTGAGTTCGACCGGGGTCTCCCGACCGAAGATCGACACCAGGACCTTGAGCTTCTGCTGATCGGCGTTGATCTCGCTGATCGTGGCGGGCAGCGACGCGAAGGCGCCGTCCGTGACCGTGACCGAGTCGCCGACCTCGAAGTCCAACACCTTGATCTCCGGCTTGGCCTTCTTGGCAGCCTCGGTCTCCACCGCCGGGGCGAGCCACTTCAGCACCTCGTCGAGCGAGAGCGGCGCCGGCCGGTCCGCCCGGTCGGTCGCGCCGACGAAGCCGGTCACCCCGGGGGTGTTGCGGACACAGGAGTACGACTCCGGAGTCAGCTCCATCCGGACCAGGATGTAGCCCGGGAAGACCTTGTTCTGGACCTGGAGGCGCTTGCCGTTCTTGACCTCGACCTCTTCCCGGGTCGGCACCTCGACCTGGTAGATGAACTCCTCCATGTCGAGGCTCGTGATCCGGGTCTCCAGGTTCGTCTTGACCTTGTTCTCGTAACCGGCGTACGAGTGGACCACGTACCAGTCACCCGGCGCGTAGCGCAGCTTCTGCCGCAGCTCGGCGACCGGATCGAAGTCCTCGTCCGGCTCCGGCTCCGCCGTGGGGAACTCCGACTCGTTTGCGGCCTCGACCGACTCGGCACTGCCCGCCGTCGCCACCGCGGACTGCTCGTCCGGGGCCTCGGCGCTCTCGTCGTACTCAGGCACGCTCGCTCACTTCCGTCACTATCAGGTGGGGCAGGTGGTCAGCTGGAGCCGCCGAAGACCCACAGCACGCCTCTGGCGAAGGCGTAGTCCAACCCGGCCACGATCGTCAGCACGACGGCGACGAACACGACCACCACGGCGGTGTAGGTCAGCAGCTCCTTACGGGTCGGCCAGATGACCTTACGCAGCTCTGCCACGACCTCGCGGAAGAACCGGGCAAGCCGGCCGAATATTCCGACCCGGCCCGTTTCCGTCTTGGTCTTGGGGCGACTGTCCGCCGAGTCGGCCTTGGTACGGGCCCGGGTGGCAGTACCACCACGCGAGACCGGCTCGTCCTCATCCTCGTCGTCGTCGGCGTCATCGTCGACGACGTCATCGATCGCCTCGTCCTCGAGACGGTCGTTGTCGTCCTCGTCGCGCCGATTCTTCTCGGCCACTTCGCCCTCCGTCGCCGGGTGGTTGGTACGCGCGTCGGTGAACGCGCGCTGCGCTGGTCACGCCGGCCGGAACCGGGGTCTCCGCCACGGGCACCGACCGCCCGCGACCGAACCCCCGGACGACCGTCCCCCGGAACGGCCCGCGACCGGCGGACCCGATGGAGCGGACCCTGGCGGACATTGCCACCTCGGGTCGACCCCGCCGTTACCACCAACACGAGCCGGTCGCCAAATGATGACGACGCCGATCCCGGGACCGGTCAGGCCGTAGGCGCAGGGGTGACAGGACTTGAACCTGCAGCCTGCGGTTTTGGAGACCGCTGCTCTGCCAATTGAGCTACACCCCTGTGCGGGCAGCCGGACCCCACTCGGGCACGCACGCCTGAGTAGAGGCCACTTGCCCCACGGCGGACCAGTGTACGGGTAGAGGCACGAGTTTCCCAACCGGTGCGCCGAAGCGTGCCGGTGAGACACCGCTCCGACCTGCCGGCCAGGTCCCGGACGGCCACGGACCCACGCCGGACCCCCGGCCCCACCGCCACGACCGTCAGGCCGGCGTACGGATCACGGCTCGGGCCTGGGCCAGCACCTTCTCGCCCAGGCAGGTGGCGGTCAGGTCGAGCCGGGTCAGTCCGGGCTCACCCGCGTCCCGGGCGACGGCGGTCACCTCG
This sequence comes from Plantactinospora solaniradicis, assembly GCF_042658085.1. NCBI lineage: Bacteria > Bacillati > Actinomycetota > Actinomycetes > Micromonosporales > Micromonosporaceae > Plantactinospora > Plantactinospora solaniradicis. The sequence goes on from NZ_JBHSPR010000020.1 coordinate 394,421, forward strand.
ATCTCGGTGCCCTCGTCGTCGTCCGGCACCACGACCGGCCGGGTGAACCGGACGCCGTACTCGACCACCGCGTCCGGGGAGCCGGCCCACTCGGTCACCGCGCGTCCGACGAGCGCCATGGTGAACATGCCGTGCGCGATCACCCCGGGCAGGCCCACCTTGGTCGCGATCCGGTCGCTCCAGTGGATCGGGTTGAAGTCACCCGAGGCTCCCGCGTAGCGGACCAGGTCCGCGCGGGTGATCCGGTAGGTCCGGGGAGACAGATCCATGTCAGCCCTCTCCGCGTACGACGAGCTTGGACCAGACGGTGACCACCGGTTCCCCGGCCGTCGTGCTGACCTCGGTACGGGTGGTCAGGAAGCCGTGTCCGCCACGCGAGACGATGTCCTCGACCGTGTTGACGCAGACCAGCTCGTCGCCGGCCACCACCGGCCGGGTGTAACGGAACCGCTGGTCGCCGTGGACCACCCGGCTGTAGTCGATGCCGAGTTCCGGGTCCTCGACGATCTGGCGGCTGGCCGCCATGGTGATCGTCATCGGGAAGGTCGGCGGCGCCAGCACGTCGGGGTGGCCGAGGGCCCGGGCGGCGTCCGGATCGTGGTACGCCGGCTCCTCGGCCCCGATCGCCGTGGCGAACTCTCGGATCTTCTCGCGCCCCACCTGGTAGGGCGCCGTCGGCGGGTAGGTACGGCCGACGAAGGACGGGTCCAGGGACATGTCGCCGAACCTACACGGCGCCGGCGAGCCGCCCGGATATCACGGAGCGACCGGGACGAACGCCACCGAAACCGGATAACCGGCGTTGAACACAACAAATCGCCGCCCCGACCACCGGCGGAGCGGGCCTGGGGCGCGCTCGCCGGGATCGGAACGGCGATCCTGGTTCTGGGTGAGCCGACTCGCGTCGGCCCGCGTCAGCGGGTCTCGCGGTGGAGAGTGTGCTTGCCGTCCCGGGGGCAGAACTTCTTCAGCTCGATGCGGTCCGGGTCGTTACGGCGGTTCTTGCGCGTGATGTAGTTGCGCTCTTTGCACTCCACACACGCCAAAGTGATCTTCGGACGGACATCAGTCGCCTTGGCCACGGTGGGGCGCCTTCCTCATCAACGGTTTCGACTAACGATGTACCAGCGTAGACGCCTGCCACGCGGATCTGCAAAGCGGGCACCAGTGGCGCCCCCCGGTCCAGCCCCCGGGGCTAACCGGCGACCGAGAGTAGCGGTGGCCGGACTTGAACCGGCGACACAACGATTATGAGCCGTTTGCTCTACCAACTGAGCTACACCGCTGTGAGCGGGTCCAGCTGAACCCTCTGAGCCCCCTTACGGAATCGAACCGTAGACCTTCTCCTTACCATGGAGACGCTCTGCCGACTGAGCTAAGGGGGCACCGCGCGATCTTTCCCGCTGGCGCGCAGAGGTAAGAGTACACGGCGTACGGCACGAGGTGAAATCAGATCCCCGGTAGCGTTCCGGGGCATCGAACCGGCCGGTGGACCGGCTCACGGCACCGCCCGCAGCCGCCGTACGTCGGCGCCGCTCGGGTGGGCCTCGGACTCCGACTGGGCGGCGAACCACGCCTCCAGCCGCTCGTACGGCAGCGGACGGCTGAACAGGAATCCCTGCCCGATCTGGCAGCCGATGTCCTGTAGCAGTTCCAGGGTGAGTTCGCTCTCCACGCCCTCGGCGACCACGGCCAGACCGAATTGCTGGGAGAGCGTCACCACCGCGTTCACGATCGCCAGGTCCACCGGGTCGGTCGCCATGCCCTGCACGAAGGAGCGGTCGACCTTGACCTCGTTGACCGGCAGCCGGCGCAGGTAGGAGAGCGAGGAGTGGCCGGTGCCGAAGTCGTCGACCGCCAGACGTACCCCGATGTCACGCAGCCGGCGCAGCCCCGGCACCGCGCGTTCGGTGCCGTCCAGCACACCGGCTTCCTTGATCTCGAGGGTGAGCAGTTCCGGGGCGACGCCGTACTCGGTGAGCAGTTCCTGCACCTGGGCGGGGAACTGCTGGTCGCCGAGGGTCCGCGCGGAGACGTTCACCGAGACCGCCAGCGGCTCACCACCGATGCTCCAGTCACGACTGCGCCGGAGCGCCTCCCGGAGGACCAGCTCGGTCAGCCGGCCGAGTTGGCCGGTGTGCTCGGCCACCGCCACGAAGTCCTCCGGAGCGACCGCACCGTGTGCCGGATGCTCCCAACGGGCCAGGCACTCCACCCCGACGAACCGCCGGTTCCGCAGCGTGACCTTGGGCTGGTAGTAGACCTGTACCTCGGCGTTGTCCAGCGCCCGCCGCAGGTCCCCGGCGAGACCGAGCCGGTGTGACGACCGCGACTCCAGCCCGGGGCTGAACAACTGGATCCCGTCCGGGGCCGACTTGGCCTTGGTCACGGCGAGATCGGCCCGTTGCAGCAGGGTGGCCGAGTCACTGCCGTGGTCGGGATGCACTGCCACTCCGACCACGGTGTCGACATCGAGGACCAGCGCGTCGAAGACCATCCGGTCACGGATCTGCTCACGCAACTGCGCGGCCAGTTCGAGCACCGCGTCCACGCTCTCCATCCGCAGGGTCACCACGAACTCGTCGCTGCCGATCCGGCCGACCAACGCGGCCGGTGGCGCCGAGGCGCGCAGTCGGTTCGCCACCTCGGTCAGCACCTGGTCACCCGCCGCGTGCCCCACCGACTCGTTGACCTGGCGGAGTGAGTCCACATCGAACAGCATCACGGCCACCACCTCGCCGGGGGCGCGTACTCCGACCGCCTTCTCGAGCGCGTCGCTCACCCGTCGCCGGTTCGGCAGGTTGGTCAGCCCGTCGTGGTAAGCGTCGTGGCGCAGCCGGTCAACCAGTCGCGAGTTCTCGAGTGCCACCGCCACGTGTGCCGCGATCGTTTCGAGGATCGGCAGGTCGCCCGTTGTGAAGTGGCCGATATCGCCGAGTCGGTTCACCACCTCCAGGGAGCCGATGACCGCCTGGCCGGATCGCAACGGGGTGACGATGACGTCCTTGACTCCCGCCCCACGCAGTGCCTCCCGGACATCCCGATCCCCGCCCACCCTGGCGCCGGCGGCAACCGTGCGACCTTCGTCGCACGCCCGCTGCCGGGCAATGACCGGGGTGCGGGAGATGTCGAGCAGCCCGCGCTCGTCGACCCGGGCGGTCAACAGCACCTCCGGGTGGCGCCCCTGGGCCGGCAGCCAGAGGGTGGCGGCCTCGGCCTGCATGATGGCCCGGACCCGCACCAGCAGCGAGTCGGCCAGCGTCCCGTCCTGGCCGCGCTCGCTCATCGCCTTGGTCATCTCGTAGACGTCGGCCAGCGTGCGGTGCTGGCGGAAGAACTGTGCGTACGACCGGTACAGCACCGCCACGGCGCAGGCGAGCGCGAGCAGCAGCAGCGCGGACCACCAGGTGGTCCGGATGCAGAGCATGACGACCAGGCCCACCGCGACGTTGATCGTGGCGGCGACCAGTCCCGGTCCGGAGGAACGAATCATCTCCCAGCCGGCCGGTGCCCCGTGGATCACGGCGATCACCGCGACGACGGCCCCGAGCGTGACCAGGGTGTGACTGCCGACGGCGGCGAACAGGATGGCCCAGGTGCCCGGCCCGAACCCGCGCATGTCCGGCAGGGCCAGTAGGACGAGGCTGGCCATCGAACTGGCTGTCGCCGCCTTTGCGACGTTGAACCAGCCCTTGGGTTGGGCGAACCGGCGGCGCACCTGGGTGATGAGCGAGCCCAGGGTGAAGACCAGCACCACGGTCAGCGGCGGCAGCGCAAAGAGCGCGAAGAGCAGCGGGATCTCGGTGATGGTGAACGACATCGTCTGGCGCCGGACGACGAAGTGGAACATCGGTATCTCGGAGACCAGGACCAAGCCGAAGATCAGGGCGGCCAAGGGCCACTCGCCGATGGGACTCTCGCCAAGTACGCCGAGTGCCGCCGTCAGCACGACGGCAAGGATTCCGAGCGGACCGGTAACGAGCCAGGCATGCTCGGGAGACCGACGTGTCACTGCAGAGCCCCTAGGCATATCACTCCCCGTCTATGGGGGATCGCTCCTCGGCGAGGACGGCCCTCTTATGTCCACTCGAAGCCGAAGGCCTGGAAGGCGCCCCTAGGGGTGGGCTGCATACCCTCGTCAGACGTCTCCGAGGCCGTCACTACCCTCATGCCCGCCCCGTCGATCACGCCCACGCTCACGACTGAACCACCTACGGCGAGCACGGCGAGCACAAGAAGGGAGCCAACGAACCGGCCCAACCTCCATGCAGGCATTGGTTGCTCCCGTCGAGTGATGTGTCATAGAAGCTAGATGTTCCATGATGGTGCCACAGTCCGGTGAACCGGCAAAGCCATCGGAAGAGCGACCACCCGGGGATCGCCGAAGTCTAACCGTTCGGTAGGGACAACTCCCCCGGCCGGCCGCAACCACCTCGCCGGCAAATGGCCGACATGATTCACTCACTGCTCAATAAGACTCACCACCCGTACATGGTCAGCTACATCAAATACCGTCGTCGACAGATATCGGTTAAACCGCTTTATCTATCTGACTCTGCCCATTACGGACGGAGTCTCCATCGACGGCCTCCTCGACCGCAGAGTAGAGGCAGCTGTCCACTGCGGAGCGCTCAGTGTTCGCCGGATCGGCCGGTGGCCTGGACGGGACGGGAAGAGTCACCCTCCGTGAATGCGCCCGCACGAGCTGCTGCGGCGGCGTCCCGGGCCGCCCGCTCGGCAAGCTGCCCGTCGGCAGGCGACCGCAGGAGCACCAGTTCGTGGTAGAGCGGCGCGGTGGCCGCGACGATCAGCCGACGTGCGGCACTTTCCGCCGGTATGTCGCCCCGCGCCACGGCCCGCCGCACGATGACCTCGCAACGGGCGTACCGGTCGGTCCAGAACGCGCGGAGCGCCTCCGCGGCCTGCGGCGACCGGAACGACGCGGAGATCAGCGCAATCGTGATCGGCGAACCGCCGGTCAGTGCGGCGTACACCTCCCGGTTGACCGCGATCAGATCGCCTTCGAGCGAGCCCGTGTCCGGCGGGTGCCACCCGTCGTCGGCGGCCTCGGCGAGAACGTCGGCGAGCAGCCCGCCGACATCACGCCAGCGCCGGTAGACCGTGGTGCGGTGCACGCCCGCCCGGTCCGCCACGGCGTCCACGGCCAGGGCGTCGTATCCGTACTCCAGCAGGTGGGCACGGACGGCGTCGAGCACCCGGCGGCGCACCTGCGCGGTACGTCCACCCGGCCGCCGGGCCGGCCCCGGCCGCACCGCTCCGGCCGGTACGGCGGAGAAGTCGCTTGGCGGTCGCTGCGGGGTCATGGCAGTATCTTATTGCTACATCCGTCGCCTTAAGCGAGGTCTCTCCGATGCTCCTGTGAAGCGTTCACCGCGTCCCGTGCCGTCACCTCGACGGACGCCGACCGCTCGACGCCCAGGAGTACAGGAGTATCGGAATGCCTACCCAGATCAGCCTGCACGCCGTCAGCAAGACCTACGGCGACCGGACCGTGCTGGACGGGGTCACCTGCACCGTCGCCCCCGGCGAACGCGCCGGGATCATCGGCGAGAACGGTTCGGGCAAGTCCACGCTGCTGCGTCTGCTCGCCGGTCGGGAGAGGCCCGACGAGGGACAGGTGACCGTCGTCGCCACCGCCGGTGTCGGGTAGCTCGGACAGGAAGCACCGCTGCCGACGTACCTGCGGGTGCGGCAGGTCATCGACGGCGCCCTCGCCGAACTACGCGCGATCGAGGCCCGGCTGCGGGAGTTGGAGCCGCTGCTCGCCGACGGCGACGACCGGCAGCTGACCGAGTACGGCGACCTGGCGACGGTCTTCGAACTGCGTGGTGGGTACGGCGCCGACGCCCGGGTGGCGCGCACCCTGCACGCGCTCGGCCTGGCCGGTGTCGACCACGAGCGGCGGCTCGACAGCCTCTCCGGGGGCGAGCGGGCCCGGCTGCACCTGGCGGCGGTCCTGGCCGCCGGCTCCGAGGTGTTGCTGCTCGACGAGCCGACCAACCATCTCGACGACGATTCGCTGACCTGGCTGGAGGAGCACCTAAGGGGCAGAGTCGGGACCACCGTCGTCGTGTCGCACGACCGCCTCTTCCTCGAACGGGTCACCAGCACATTGATCGACGTGGACGGTGACCGCCACACCCTGACCCGGTACGGCGACGGGTACGCCGGCTACCTGGCCGAACGGGCGGCGGCGCGGCGGCGCTGGGCGGAGGCCCACCTCCGATGGCGGACCGAGGTCGACCGGACACGTGAGGCCGCGGCGACCACCGCGCGCCAGGTGGCACCGGGCCGGCTGATGAAGGACCGCAACAAGATGGCGTACGACCGCGACGCCGGCCGGGTCCAACAGTCCGTCGCGAGCCGGGTCCGCAACGCCGAACAACGGCTACGGCGCCTGTACGACCAACCGGTGCCGCCGCCTCCGGAGCCGCTCCGGTTCACTCCGCCGCTGCCCGGCACGGCGACCGACGGCATCCTGCTGGACGTCTCGGGAGTCACGGTCGCCGGCCGGCTTCTCGATGTCCGGCTGACCGTGCGCGGCGGGGACCGGTTGCTGATCGGCGGGCCGAACGGGGCGGGGAAGAGCACCCTGCTGCGGGTGCTGGCCGGTGAACTCGCCCCGGACGCGGGCCGGTTGGACCGCCGGGCCCGGATCGGATACCTGCCCCAGGAGACGACGTCGGTCACACGTCCCCGGGAGACCCTGCTGACGGCCTTCGGCCGGGGGCTGCCCGGACCGCCGGACACACACCGCGACCGACTGCTGTCCCTGGGGCTGTTCGAACGCGACCGGCTCGACGTACCCGTGTCGGACCTCTCCACCGGGCAGCGACAACGGCTCGCCCTCGCACGGCTGCTCAGTCGGCCCGCCGACCTGCTGCTACTCGACGAACCGACCAACCACCTCTCCCCCGGTCTGGTGGAGGAACTGGAGGCGGCGCTCGCGGACTATCCGGGCGCGCTGCTCGTGGTGAGCCACGACCGGCGACTGCGCCAACGGTGGCGTGGCGAGCACCGCGCGATGACCGACGGGCGGCTGGAGACGGACTCGGATTCACGCGTTCGAGGAAGACTTTCGAGGTAGGAAGGAAATGCGATGCGACGACACGTCCCACCGTCGATCCAGGAAATGCCGGTGTCAGGCCCTGACGCGGGGCCGTACGGCATCACGGCCGGGCCGGACGGCGCGCTCTGGAGCACCCTGGTGCATGCCGGCCGGATTGTCCGACTCGGCGTGGACGGCCACGTCGACAGCTACCCGCTCGACGATCCGTCGTGCGGGCCGTCGGTCATCGCCTCCGGCCCGGACGGTGCGCTCTGGTTCACCCGGTTCCGGGACCATCGGATCGGTCGGATCACCACCCGGGGCGAGGTCACCTCGTACCCGCTGCCGACGCCGGACTGTGGGCCGTTCGGCATCACGACCGGCCCCGACGGTGCGCTCTGGTTCACCGAGATGAACACCGACCGGATCGGCCGGATCAGCACCGACGGAACGGTCACGGAGTATCCGCTACCCACCTCCGGAGGGCTGCCCAGTGTGATCACAGCCGGGCCCGACGGCGCGCTGTGGTTCACCCTCAACCAGGCGAACTCGATCGGCCGGCTCGGCCCGGGCGGCGTACCGGCCCTGCATCCGCTGCCCACGCCGGGCGCCGCACCGGTCGGCATCACCGCCGGGTCCGACGGCGCCGTCTGGTTCGTCGAGATCGGGGCCGGTCAGCTCGGCAGGATCACTCCGGACGGCCGGATCCAGGAGTTTCCGCTGCCGGACCGGGCCGCCCGGCCGCACGCCATCGTCGCGGACCCGGCCGGTGGCTGCTGGTTCACCGAGTGGGGCGCCAACCGGGTCGGGCGGGTCACGGTCGAGGGCGAGATCTGGGGGTACGACCTGCCGACGCCCGGTTCCGAACCGCACGGGATAACGGTCGGCCCGGACGGGGCGATCTGGGTGGCCCTGGAGATCGGCGGCATCGCCCGGCTGACGCCGTGATCGGGCGGCACTCCGTCAGCTACCGGCGGTCTCGGCCGGAGCACCGAACCAGCGGACGAGGGCCGATCGCAGCGCCTCGCGGTCCCGGTCGTCCGGCCGGGGAGACGCCGTCGCCCAGGCGACGTAGCAGTCCGGCCGCAGTAGCAGCGCGGTGACGGTCGGATCCTCCGCCCGTGCGGTCACCACGTCGACCCGGTCACGCCAGCTGGCGGCGTCGCCGGTCAGCGTGCCGCCGTCGCTGAGGTCCAGGAGCAGGGGCCGGGCCCGGCGGGTGAGTTCGGCCAGCCGTACCGGGCCGGTTTCGGTGTGCAGCAGCAGATCGGGCGCCCAACGGCCGATCGGCGGGGACGATTCGGCGGCGAGGTCCGGCCCCATGTCGTACCGGATGTCCGCGCCGGCCAACAGGTCCGCGAGATGCCGCACCGTACGTCGGTCCGCCAGCAGTTCGCTGAACAGCGCACGCAGGGCGCTGATGTCGATGCCCGGCCCGGCCAGCACGCCCTGCGCCTGGGTGTGCATGGTGACCCGTTCGCCGGCTGGCCGGCGCTCGCTCTCGTAGCTGTCCAGCAGTCCCGGTGGCGCCCATCCGCGCACCTCGGCGGCGAGCTTCCAACCCAGGTTGACCGCGTCCTGCAGACCCAGGTTCAGCCCGGGTCCGCCGATCGCCGAGTGCACGTGCGCGGCGTCGCCGAGCAGCAGGATCCGGCCGTCGCGGTACCGGTCGGCCAGTCGGGTGTTGCCGCCGGTCAGCCTGCGCAGCATGTGCGGGCCGGCGCCTTCCGGTGGCCCGAGCGGCAGGTCGACGCCGAGTACCCGCCGTGCGCTCTCCCGCAGCTCGGCGATGGTGAGCGGCTCCGGGAAGTCCCGGCCCTCGTCGCCGGGTGGTCGCAGCTCCAGGGTGTTCAGCGCGGGCGGGCCGCTCGGGAACGGCGCCCAGGCGAGCAGCCCCCGCTCGGTGCGGTGGTGCAGGAACGGCGGAACGATTCCGTATCCGGGTATCGCCAGACCACCGCTCGCCGGATCGATCAGCTCGGCGGGCACGCTGACGTGGCCGCTCCGGGCGACCGTACGGTCCGTGGTCACGCCCGGGAAGCCGATGCCGGCGAGCTTGCGGACCACACTGCGCCCGCCGTCGGCCCCGACCAGAAACCGGGTCTCGATCCGGTACGGGCCAGCCGGCCCCGTCACCTCGACCGTGACCGCGTCGGGCTGCCGGACCAGTCCGGTCACCTCGTGCCCGCGGCGGATCTCGACGCCGAGCTCGGCGGCCCGCTCCGCCAGCATCTGTTCGAGCCGACGCTGCGGCACCATCAGCAGGTAGACCGGATTGTCGGAGAGTACGGACAGGTCGAGCGGAAACGCACCGAACATGTAGGACGGTGCCGGGCGCGGTGCTGCCGGGCTGCCACTGAGCCGTTCGTGCAGCCCTCGACGATCGAGCATCCGGACGACCTGGCCGACGAGCCCGTTGGCCCGCTGCTCGTCGGTGGGGCCGGTCAGCCGCTCCAGCACCAGCGGTCGCACGCCGGCCAGGGCCAGTTCGCAGGCCAGCATCAGGCCGTTCGGCCCGGCGCCGGCGATGAGACATCGTCGGACATGGTGAAACCTCCGTGGGTGGGATCCGCTGTTCGCGCGGGCTGCGTCGACGAGGGGTGTGTCGACGTGAGATGTGTCGAGTGAGATGTGTCGGTGCGGGGCCGTCGACGCGGCGGGTCGTCGGCGCACGGGGCATCGACCGCAGGGGCATCGACGCAGGGGGCATCGGCCCGGCGGTGCCGGGTTGAGGTGAACGGGTGAGGTGCCGGGGTTACGGCGTCGGCAGTCCCGCAGCGAGCTGGTGGAGAGCCTCGGTCAGCAGCGGTTTCATGTCGACCGGCGGATCGGCGCGCATCCAGTGCTGCGTTGCCACGTTGGTGGCCGCCATGACGGCGGCGGCCACGAGTTGCGGATACAGGTCGCGCCGGACGTCGGTGCCGGTGCGCTCGGCGACGGCCGTGGCGATCTCGGCCTCGGCGAGCGCGCTCGCCCGCAGGAACTCGCCCTGCACCGACGGCTCGGCGATCATCAGCCGAGTGCCGGCGACCCACTGTTGGTGCTCCGGCATCGGCTGCCCGGCCAGTTCCGGTCCCGGATCGAGCTGTACGAGCACCGCGTGGACGATCGACTCCCAGAGCGGCTCGGACGCGGGCCGGCGGCGCAGTTCCGCCGCCACCCTGAGGGAACGGTCGAGATGACGGGCGACGATCGCCTCGCCCTTGCTGGAGAAGTAGTTGTTGAAGGTACGTGGAGACACGCCGGCCGCCTCGGCGATGTCCTCCACCCGTACGTTGTCGAACCCCCGTTCGACCGCGAGCCGGATGGCGGCCCAACTGAGCATCGCCCTGGTCTCGGCCTTCTTCCGCTGCCGGAGTCCGACCCGCCCGCCGCCTTCGATGCTCACGTCATCCACCCTAGCTCTTCTTGCGTGACACGCAAAGATGCGGGCCACGCAAAATTATTCCTGCCGTCGGCCGTCGGTCGACGGCCCGCTCCGGCCGGCCGGTCACCGGTCCGTGAGATACGTGAGGGCGTCATGGACCAGTTCGGCGAGGGGTCGGTCCGGATGATCGATCCAGTGCTGCGTGGCAGCGCGGAGCGCGTTGAGGAATGCCGCGGCGAGCACCCGCGCCCGCAGCGGCGAATCCGGACTGTCCGGCAGCCGTCGGGAGATCTCGGCGGTCAGTTCCCGCTCGACCGTGCCGTACACCGTGATCTGGTGCGCCGCGAGGCTCGGGTGGGCGCGGATCAGGCGGCGCTGGGCCAGCCACTGCGGGTCCAGGTAGTCACTCCCGGCGGTCAGCTCCTCGCCGGCCCGGCTCAGGGCGGTCCAGGGGCGTTCGTCCGCGGGCCGGCCGCGCACCAGTTCCAGTAGCCGGCGGATCCGGACCAGATCGGCGTGAAAGAGCGCTTCTTCCTTGTTCGCGAAGTAGTTCGAGAAGGTACGCCGGGAGACGTCAGCGGCGTCCGCGATGGCCTCGACGGTGACCCGGTCAAGTCCCTGTTCGGCGGCGAGCCGGAGCGCGACCTCGTGCAGAGTCTGCCGGGTCGCGGCCTTCTTACGCTCCCGGCGTCCGACCGTCGTGTCCATCGGGAACAAGCCTACGTGGCGGTGACTTATTTCCCAGTGAGCAAACTTGCGCAATGAGCAAGAACCCGTGAAGCTCGTATGGGAAAACACGATCGGGAGCGAGGGAGGCGGCGCGGGCATCGGGGCCAGCCTCGACCGGCCCACCGAGCCGCCCAGCTCCCAGCACAGGCAGGAGACCGCACGATGAGCGCACCCACAACCACGACCGCCGCGCCGACTGCGGAGCCGTTGGACCGGCGGCGAACGCTGGAGGCGCTGAGCGGCCTACTGCTGGTGCTGTTCGTCGCCATGATCAGCAGTACGGTCGTCTCGACCGCGCTGCCGAAGATCATCGGCGCACTGGACGGCTCGCAGACGCAGTACACCTGGGTGGTCACCGCCACCCTGCTCACGGCGACCGCGACCACGCCGATCTGGGGCAAGCTCGCCGACCTGTTCAACAAGAAGACCCTCGTCCAGGCCGCGATCGTCATCTTCGTGCTCGGCTCGATCGTGAGCGGCCTCAGCCAGAACGCCGGTCAACTCATCACCGCCCGCGCCTTCCAGGGCATCGGCGTCGGCGGCTTGCAGGCCCTCGTCCAGGTCGTCATCGCCGCGATGATCCCGCCCCGCGAGCGCGGCCGGTACAACGGCTACCTCGGCGGCGTGATGGCGGTCGCGACCGTCGGCGGGCCGCTGCTCGGCGGCCTGATCGTCGACACCTCGTGGCTCGGCTGGCGCTGGTGCTTCTTCGTCGGCGTACCGATCGCGATCATCGCCATGATCGTCCTCCAGGCCACCCTGCGGCTGCCCACCGTCCGGCGCGAGAACGTCAAGATCGACTACCTCGGCGCCGCCCTGATCGCCGCCGGGGTCAGCCTGCTGCTCATCTGGATCTCGTTCGTCGACAGCTCGTTCGGCTGGGTCTCCTGGCAGACCGGGGTGATGGTCGGCGGCTCGCTGGTCCTGCTCGCCCTCGCCGTGCTCGTCGAGTCCCGGGCCGCCGAACCGGTCGTACCGCTCGACATCGTCAGGCAGCGCACGACCGCGCTCGCCATCATCGCCAGCCTCGCGGTCGGGATGGCCATGTTCGGCGGAGCCGTCTTCCTCGGCCAGTACTTCCAGATCGGGCGCGGCTACACCCCGACCGAGGCCGGCCTGCTCACCATCCCGATGATGGCCGGCGTGCTCGCCTCGTCGATCATCGCGGGTCGCCTGATCACCAGGTCCGGGCGCATCAAGCCGTACATCGTCACCGGTTCGATCATCCTCGTCGCGGGCTTCCTCATGCTCGGCACCATCGACCACGAGACGTCCCTGGTCTTCGTCGGCGCGGCGATGCTGCTCGTCGGCATCGGAGTCGGGATGACCATGCAGAACCTGGTGCTCGCCGTGCAGAACGCCGTACCGCTGCGCGACATCGGCGCCGCCAGCGCCACGGTCGCGTTCTTCCGCTCTCTCGGCGGCACGATCGGCGTCTCCGTCCTCGGCGCGGTCCTGGCCCGCCGGGTCACCGACCAGATCACCCACGATCTGTCCGCCGCCGGTGTTCCGGCCTCGGCCTCCGGCAACGCCGGCGGGAGCCTCAACCTGAACGGGCTGCCGGACGCGGTGCGGCACATCGTGCGCAACGCGTACGGCGACGCCACCGGGCACATCTTCCTTATCTCCGCCGCGATCGCGCTCGTCGGCGTGATCGCCGCGGCCCTGCTCAGGCCGATCTTCCTCCGGTCCAGCCTGGACCTGCCCGATGCGGGGCACACGACCGCCACCGCCGCCGGCGCCGTCGACGGGGCGCCGCCGACCGACCTGGCCAGCACCGAACCGCAGGCCACCGAGGCGGCGACGCGGCGGCCATCCGGGAGCTGAGCCGCCGGAGTACGCCTGAAGCCGCTCGCCGGGTGCCGAGTGCCGGCGGGCGGCCGTCCGGCAACCGCCCCCACGATCGATCTACGCGGAGGACGAAGGCAGATGGACATGCCCGTTGCCACCCCGGAGGACGAACACTACGGACCCACAGAGCAGCAACTGATCGTCGAACGGGGCTTCGACGGACCGCGAGTGATCATGGTGGGGATCGACGGGAGCCCGACGTCGATGCACGCGGCGTCGTACGCCTGTGGGATGGCCAGACGGCAGCGGTGCCGTCTGGTCGTCGTCTTCGTGGTCGCACCCGCGTCCTTCGTCGCCGCGATGTCCGGGGTCGCCGCCGAGGCGCGGGAGAAGGCATGTCAGGAACTCGCAGCCGACCTGCGGGCCGAGGTCCGCCTCATCGCCGACGAGTACCGCGTCCCGACCACCTTCGTGACCCGGCGCGGCGACCCCTACCTGGAGCTGCGGCAGGCCGCGGACCGGGTCCGGGCCGACCTGGTGGTCGTCGGGGTGTCCGCCCAGGCCGGGCATCGGTTCGTCGGGTCCATCGCGACCCGTCTGGTCCGGCTCGGCCGCTGGCCTGTCGTGGTCGTCCCCTGACCGGGAAGAGGCCGCCGGCCGGGCCGGGCTCCCTGCGGGCGCAAGGACGTTGCATATACCTGTGGAAGGTATATGCTACTGCGATGAGTGACCCGCCCATGAGGGAACCCACCTATCTGATCCTCGCCGCCCTGGTCGAGGCGCCCCAGCACGGATACGCGCTTCTGGAGGAGGTCCGGCGGATCTCCGACGGGCGGGTCAACCTGCGCGCCGGCACGCTGTACGCCGTGCTCGACCGGCTGCGCGCCGACGGGCTGGCCGAGGTCGAGCGCGAGGAACTGGTGCAGTCACGGCTGCGCCGCTACTACCGGCTCACCGCACTGGGCGCCCGCCGCCTGGCCGAGGAGACCGCCCGGCTGCGCAGCAACGTCGACGCCGCCACGGTACGGCTACGCCGTGCCGGCCTGCTCGCCGATGGTGGTGTGGCATGACACTGGAACGCGGATACCGCCGCCTGCTGGCCTGCTACCCGTGGGAATACCGCCGGGAGTACGAGGAAGAGCTGCTCGGCGTACTGCTCGACGACGCCGGTCCCCAGCAGCGCCGGCCACGGGTTCGGGACGTACTCGACCTGCTGGGAAGCGCGCTGCGGGCCCATTTCCGATGCACCGCCACCAGACTGTCCGAGCAGCCGTGGCGGAATGCGGCGGCGATACTGGGCCTGCTCGCCCCGCTCGTCATGTTCGCGTACACCGCGCGTCTGCCGCTGTTGTACCTCAGCCAGGGATGGGTCGACTCTCCCCTACCTTTCACCTGGGCGTCAATCTGGCTGACCGTGGCCGTACTGGCCGCGATCGGATGGCACCGGCCGGCAGCCGTACTGGCCTGGCCCGCCGCCGCACTCGAGGTGGCACGGGCGGACGGCCGGTACGACTACCTGTCCGTGTTCAACCTGTGGCCCACGGCGCTTGCCGTGCTGGCCGCGGTGGCGCTGACCGTGGCAGGACCCCGCTCGGGCGCGATCCTGCTCGGGCGCTGGCGGCTCGCTCTGCTGGCCCTTGCCACACTGATGCTCGGCAGCGCGCCCGCGATCGCGGCGATCGTCCTGCCGTCCTTCTCCGTCACGGACGTCGGCAATTTCCGGACTCCCTGGATCTTCACCAACAACGTCACCTATCTGGAAGCGCTGCTGCTCTCCGTCGGATACACGATCGGCCTCCTCACGGTGCTGAGCCTCAACGCGACGTTGCGACGGCGGATCCTCGCGCTACTCGTCCCGGTCGGCGCGTCGTTGCTGCTCAGCCGGGTCGGGCTCAGGTACTCGTCGGTTATGGACAGACCGTTCGACGCGGGAGTTCCGGCCGGTCTGAACCTGACCCAGTGGCTGCTGCTGGCGCTGGTCCCGCTGTCGACGCTGGCGGTCGCGGTGGCGGCGGTGCACCGGTGGGAACGGTCGGCGCGGGTACTCGCGCTCGACAACTCCGCCAGTCGGCTGGCACGCCCGGTCGGACCCCGTAGCTCTCCACCGGACGGCGAGGAATAGAACGCCGGGCCCGAGCTACGGGCCCTGCCGGATCTGGTCAGTAGCCGCTTACTACCCCTATTGGTGGTGGAGAAATCCGATCCGTTAGCAGCCGACCTGGGCCTACTTGGCTCGCTGGTCCGGCGCGCGCGAGCCGTACGCCGGACCGAACACCACCAGCAGCGCCAGGTCCTCGGTCACCTCCTCGAACCGGTGCTCCTCGCCCGCCGGAACGAAGATCACCGAACCGGGGCCCACCTCGGCCGTACCGTCCGGCGTCACGATCCTGGCCCGGCCCGCGGTGACCACGTAGATCTCATCCTCGGTGTGCGGGCTCTGATCGTCGAGACCGCCCGCCGGGATGCAGTACGTTCCCACCGACAGGTCCGGCACCCGCAGGTGCTCCACCCAGTCGTTGGCCGCCTCGGCAGGCGCGGTCCACACCCCCGCACCTTCGATGATCAGCATGGCGGAAGTCTAGTCAGGGAGGACGAGGCGTGGTCCAGCTAACCGAGTCCCAGTACCGCGCCACCATGGACCCGCACCCGGTGCGCGTCGACCAGGACAGCCCTCCACCGTTCGACTTCTGGCCCTACTTCGACTCGATCGACGACAGCGATCTCGACGGCCATGACTTCTCCGCAGGCGTTGTCACCCACGCCTGGACCATGCCGATCTCGAATCACCAGCATGTGCTCATCAGTTGTGAGACACCGAACGTGTTCCTCGTACTGGTCCTCGACCTGCGGCACGATACGGTCTACGGCCACCATCTACTTGACCTGCGGGTCCTGTATGGACTGAGCTGAGGACCTCGTCGGGCATGACATCGATGGACCGTGCTGGATAGTCTCGTGGCGTGGCCGAGCTATGGCGCCAACTGATCAACCTGTTCGCGTGGCCGGCCTGGCTGCTGGTACTGATCCCTGCTCCGCTCGCACTGATTCCGGCCATTTCCGCCGGGTTCAGCTGCTACACCCAGGCGGGCCGGTGGAAGATGCCCGCAGCGCTCCTGCGAGGTGGGATGGCAGGCCTGATAGTCGCTCTCCCCCTGACCGTCCTCGGCGGGTTGTTCGTTGACGCGGTCGGCCTCGGCCGGAGCGCGGTGGTGGGAGCTGTCGGCGGGATGGCCATCGGTGTCGCCGGCGGATTCGTGGCCGCGATCGCCTGGCACCTCGGATCGAAGGACGATTCGTGGCGCCACTACCACTCGGGATCCCTGCTCGGGGACATGGGCTGGGACACCCTGGTGTACCGCCTCAAGTACGTCGACCCGAGCACCGGGCGGTGGCGCTGGCGGCGCTGGCCCAGCCGCCGGTGACGACACCGCTAGCGGCGGCTTCGTCTCGGCCAGGACCATGCGGCCCAGCCGGGCTCGATCTTCTCGTGTTGGCATACCGTCGACGGCCGGACTACGAGCAGTTCGGCCAGGTCGACGCCGCAGTCTCGGCACCCTCACCGGTTGGCGAAGACGAATCCACCTTCGAGGTCCGGGGCCGGGCGATGCAACATCTCGGCCTCGACGGTGAAGCCGGCAGCTTCCAGCCAGGCCGCGACCCGCGCCGGTGAGCGACGGTGTACATAGACGTTCATCGGGTGCCCGCCGTAGCCCTCCGTCTTGAGGTTGCTGCCCTCACCGGCATGGAAGCCCACCAGCAGCGCCCCACCGGGCCGCATTACCCGAAAGAACTCGGCGAGGACCGCCGGTACCTCGTCATCGGGGACGTGGATCAAGGAGAACCAGGCGAGCAGGCCGGTCAGGCGACCGTCGGGCAGTTCGAGACCCGTCATGGAACCGACCTCGAATCGCAAGCCGGGATGGTCCCGCCGCGCCACGTCGATCATCGCGGGCGACAGGTCGACGCCGAACGTGTCCAGGCCGGCATCGTGCAGGTAGCCGGTGATCCGGCCCGGACCGCAGCCGACATCGGCGACCGGCCCGTTCCCCTGAGCGCGCACCAGCTCGGCGAAGAGCGCCAGGATGCCCCGCTGGAACGGCTCGCATGCGAGTGCGTCGCGCAGCAGATCGGCGTAACTGACCGCCACGGCGTCGTACGAGGTCCGGGTGTCGTCGAGCCAGCCGGGAACACGCATGCCCGGCACGGTAGCCCGACTCAAGTGGTGGCCGCTTGGACGGACAGCGGTTGACGCAGACATGATCGTCAAGACGCCCGTGGAGGCCCCCACGGTCTGCGGCAGGGGCGCGGATCACGGCATGTTGTGTCGTCTGACCTTGGGTCGGACGCCAATCCTCGGGAGGCCGTCGACTGTTGTTCACATAAGCTCTGGCGAACCAGCACCCCGGACAAGAGGAGTTCGTCCTGATGCGCTCGACGTTCCTGCTGGAGCGCCTGCTCCGGGCCGGGATGCGCGAGGTCATCACCGTGGAGCCGGCGACGGGCGGGCTCGCGGCGCTCGCGGGCATAGCCACCCGCCGGGACGCGCCGTCGGTGTTCGTCAAGGCCTTCGTCGACCCGCCGGCCGACGACGTCTTCGCCGCGGAGGCCGAAGGGCTGGCCGCCCTGCGCGAGCTCGGTGGCGTGGCGACGCCCGAGGTGATCCTGGCGCACCGGGAACTGCTTGTCTTGTCGGTGCTGCGGCCCAGGCCGCACAGCGAGATCTTCTGGGAGCAGTTCGCGCACGCGCTCGCCCGCATGCACATGAGCACGACCCATCCTCGCTTCGGATGGCACCGCGACAACTGGCTGGGCCGCCGCCGCCAGATCAATACCTGGGATGACGACGGCTTCGTATTTTTCGCACAGCACCGGCTGCTTCGGTGGCTCGGGGAGCCCCGCGTCGAGGCGGCACTCGACGCCGGAGACCGGGCGGCGCTGGAGCGGCTGTGTCACCGACTGCCCGACCTGCTGCCGGACCGGCCGGCGTGCTTGACGCATGGCGACCTGTGGGCACAGAACATCCTGGCCACCCCGGACGGGCAGCCCGCGTTGATCGACCCGGCCGTGTCCTACATGTGGGCCGAGGTCGACCTCGCCCATGTGTGGACGACCTCGCCCCCGCCCGAGGCACAACGGTTCTTCGAGGTCTACGCGGACCTGACCTCGCTTGACGGCGACTGGCGGGCCCGGATGCCGATTGTCCAGCTGCGACAACACCTCGCCGTGCTGGCCCAGTTCGACGACGACTGGGGCGCGGGCGACCAGATCCGGGCCACCCTTGCCCCGTTCCGGACGCGATCGTGAGCAGAGGCCAGACGGCTGACCGCGGTGATCTTCCCCCGGATACGCCCCTAACGGCGAGCGTCAACGACGTCCAGCGGGACATGGTGGGACAGAACGACGAAGGCCCCCGACAGCGTTTGGGTGGCCACTGTCCTTGCCCGCGATCGCGATCACCACGGACGTTCGCCCACGGGGCGTTGAGTCATGCTTGACCGATACTTCGATCATCTGTATATATTGACGCCATGACTGGAAGGCCGGGGCCGATGCGCGAGCCCACCTACTTCATCCTGGCCGCCTTGCAGGATGAGCCGTTGCACGGCTACGCGATCGTCAAGCGGGCGGAGGAGTTGTCTGGGGGGCGGGTGCGCCTGTTGGCGGGCACCCTTTACACCGCGTTGGACCGGCTCACCAGCGAAGAGATGGTGCGGGTGGCGGATGAGTCCGTGGTCAACGGTCGCGCCCGCCGCACCTACGAGCTGACCGACCGGGGTCTGTCCGCACTGCATGCGGAAGCAGAGCGGATGGTCGCCGCCGCACAAGCGGTGCGCGGTCGCCAAGCGCGGTCGGTTGCGGTGGCTCGGACGGCGCTGACGTGACCGACCTCGAACGTCATTACCGGTGGCTACTGAAGGCGTACCCGCGCTCCTATCGCGAGTACCGCGCAGACGAAATCTTGGAGATCGTGCTAGCCCCAGCCGACGAAGGGCACCGGCGACCGAGCCTACGAGAATCGTGGGCCCTGGTGATCGGCGGTCTTCGCGCTCGCACAGGCGCCGACCGACTCGACGCCCAGGCGGCGCGCCACTCCACGTTGCGGCTATGCACACTGGCGTTACTTATCTATGGCGTAACGCGTTGGGCCGAACAGCCGATCTATTGGGTGTCGGTTCTGTCATCAGAGTACGCGTACCACATACCCCCGTGGGTCGTCGTCGTGCTCACGATGCTGGCCATAGCAGTTCTCACGACGGCGTGGGGTAGGTACAAGCTAGCACTTGGCGCCATGGTACTGGCTGTGCTGACCTCTCTGTGGGGGGTGAGACCTTGGGCGTCCACTTCGCGTGCCGAAGAGCTCTGGTATATGTCAGACATCCTTCTTTGGTCTCTGCTGCTGCCCTTGCTGACCTTGCTCCCACTTCTCCGGGCACCGCGAAGGGCCGTAACAAAGCCGTGGATCTGGCTGCTTCTCGGCGCGCTAGCAGTCGCGGCATTGACGCCAAATCCAATCAACGATTGGTCGGGCGTTCCAACCATGTCCCTCTACGCGTTCGCGGTGTTAGCCATCATCGCCGCACCGATCGATGCACGGGTGCCGATTGTCGCCTTCACGCTTCTCCTGATCCCGGCCCTGACCCGCGCTACATACCACGTCTTGTGTATCGGAAACGCCCCTGTGATGAGTATTTCCGGTACCCCTCTCCTAATCCTCACCGGCCTCATGGCGGCCACGCTCGCTGCCAGCACGATCGCGAGCCGCCGCCAAGCCCGCATGTAGACACGGAAGCCGGCCCCGTCGCTTCGGCCAGGCGACGTTGCTGAGTGGGTGGGCAAGCGTGGCTAGCTGATCAGGGCGTCAGTCCGGTTCAGCCGTGCGCGTTGATGGAACCACCGCCGCCTTGGCAGCCCGCTCAATCGCCTCGCACCTAGCTTCCCAGAACGCCGCGTCGCGCTCGGAGTTCGCGTACTCGGCCGACGTCCCTGTCGAGCCGTCGAGATGTTCGCGCAAGATGTCGGCGTGACCGGCGTGCCGGCTGGTCTCCCTGAGCACATGGACCAGGATGTTGAACAGCTTCACATCGGGACGTGGCCACCACGGCACGTGGCCAGGCGAGTCGATGGCGAGGGCGCTGATCGTCGTGTCCGAGTGCTCCCATGCGCGACGGTAGCGGTCGATTATGTCCTCACGCGTCTCCTGCTCAGTCACCCACATGTCGAAACCCCTCGCCCCCAGGTCGTCCCACCTCGGCAGAGGCTCGGGGAACGGCCGGTCGAAGACCTCACCGAAGTACCTGGACTCGCATACCGACAGGTGCTTGACCAACCCGAGAAGGTTGGTTCCCGTCGAGGTCAGAGGGCGGCGGACGTCGTACTCGGACAACCCGTCGAGCTTCCACAGCATCGTCTCGCGGAGGCGTCGCAGGTCGCTGTGTAGGTACTCTTTCGCGAATTCATCGATCATGGGGCACGAGCCTGCCACGCGCCCTGCCACTCATCCACGCGGGCTCCGGAAGGCCCCGACACCCGTCAGTGACCCCACTCTCACGCCGTGCCTGCGCCCTGCCATGCCCGGGTAGCGGCCCGAGGTGTTCCCGCCATGTCGACGGTCGACCTTGCGGAATCGGTGGATCCTGTCTTCGAGACGGGATTCGGTTGCCTCGGGATCGCTACTTGGAGATGCTCGACGCGACGACCGCGCTTCATCAGGAGGGTGTTCTGCCCGATCGGAAGATGCACGCCGATGAGATCGACATCTCGGTCGACACCGTCGCACGGCTGATCGCCGGACAGTTTCCCCACTGGGCGGGTCTTCCCCTGCGACGAGTGCCCTCAACCGGCACCGTCAACGCGCTGTTCCGGTTGGGACCTGACCTGGTTGTGCGGCTGTGCCGCGTGCCATGGGCAGCGGGCGACGAGGCCGAGGAGCAACGATGGCTGCGGCAACTGGCCCCCTACCTGCCCGTCGCCATCCCTGCCCCTGTCGCCGTGGGTCAGCCTACCGACGAATACCCCTGGACCTGGTCGATCCTTCGCTGGCTTCCTGGCTCGAACCCAGTCCCCGGCAACCTCACCGCGCCTGCCAATCTCACCGACGACCTGGCCGAGTTCGTCAGCGCCTTTCGCGCCATCGACATCCCCGACGGACCCAGGGCCTACCGCGGCGGACCACTGGCGCGCATGGATGGGCAGACGCGAGGCGCCATTGCGGGATTGAAAGGCACGATCGACACCGACACGGCCACTGCCATCTGGGACGAGGCACTGGACATTCCCTCATGGGACGGTCCGCCCACCTGGGTCCACGCGGACCTGTTACCCGGCAATATCCTGACCCTGGATGGTCGGCTCAGCGCGGTCATCGATTTCGCGACCGTCGGCATCGGCGATCCGGCATGCGACCTGATCGTCGCCTGGACCGTTCTGCCCGCCAGCGTCCGACGGGCCTTCCGATCGAGAGTCGGATGCGATGAAGCCATCTGGGCACGAGCCCGTGCCCGCGCACTGTCGATATCACTCGGCGGGCTCCACTACTACCGGGATATCGAACCCACCCTGGCAGCCGAGGCCAAGTACACGATCGACGAGGTCATGGCCGACTCAAGCGCATCGTGAGGATCTGCGGCTCCCCTGCTGGCCAGCGTTCCGCCGAGCAAGCCTGACGGACCTACGCGAAGTGCATCGTGGGGCAGGACGAGCTTGCCCGGCGCCGGATCGAGGAGGCGCTGAACCCCGACGACGACCAGGGCGACGGGACCACCTGAGTCCCCGGAAACTTCTCCGCGCATTCTCCGTGGGCACCCGTTGACGGCCGGGCAGCGCCGTTGACGGCTGGACAGACGAGAACAGCCCTCGACCGGCGTTATGCCTGGTCAAGGGCTGTTTTCGCACCTGGTGGCGGGTAGAGGATTCGAACCTCTGAAGCTTTCGCGACGGATTTACAGTCCGCTCCCATTGGCCGCTCGGGCAACCCGCCAGGGCGTGCCGCCACGTACAACGCGGCAGCGGAAGCAAGGATAGCGGTTGCACCGGGCAGTCGCGCAAGCGGGTACGGTCGGCATGTCGGACCGCCGCTCGGCGGCACCGGTACACCTTCATGTCGTATACAGCAGGAGCGGATCATGGCAGCCAACCCGTCGTTCGACATCGTCAGCAAGGTCGACCGGCAGGAGATCGACAACGCCCTCCGGCAGACGGAGAAGGAGCTCTCCACCCGCTTCGACTTCCGTGGCACCGGCGCCGACATCTCCTGGTCGGGCGAGGAGGGGATCAGCCTCCAGGCCGAGACGGAGGAACGGGTCAAGGCGGCCCTGGAGGTCTTCAAAGAGAAGCTGGTGAAGCGGAACATCTCGCTGAAGTCCCTGGACGCCGGCGAGGCGCGTCCGTCCGGCAAGGTGCACAAGATCGACTGCAAGGTCATCCAGGGCATCGACTCGGACAAGGCCAAGGCGATCAGCAAGAAGATTCGCGACGAGGGCCCCAAGGGCGTACAGGCGCAGATCCAGGGCGACCAGCTTCGGGTGACCGGCAAGAAGAAGGACGACCTACAGGCCGTCATCTCCCTGCTGAAGACCGAGGACTTCGGCCTCGCCCTCCAGTTTACGAACTACCGCTAAGCCCCGCCCGGACTCCGGCGCCCGGGATCATCGAGGATCCC
>NZ_JBHSPR010000020.1:417050-568365 GCF_042658085.1 Plantactinospora solaniradicis
CGGCCCCCGTCCGCCGCCCCGAGCTACGTCGGGTCGGCGGCGAGGGCCTGCTCCAGGCGTACCTCGGCTTGGGCTTCGGCTCGGGCGATCGAGCCGGCGGGCATCGCCGCGACCACTGCGGCGGCCGCCACCGCCGCACCGGCGAAGAGGAACGCCCACGGTACGCCGACCTGGTCGGCCAGGATCCCGGCTCCGGCGCCACCGGCGGCACTGGACGCGACCGCCACGGTGACGACCCAGGTGTACGCCTCGTTGAGCATGCTGGCCGGCGAGATCCGCCCGACCATGGTGTTCTCCAGGGTGAGTGCGGGGGCGATGGTCGCACCGCCGACCACCAGCGCGACGCCGAGCGCGATCGGACCGGGCATCACCGCGAAGACCGCGAAGGTGGCCGCGAGCAGGCCGAGAAGTTGGGCGAACTGCCGGGCGGCGTTGCGGGACGGTTTGCGGGTGCCGAACCAGACGCCGCCGATCGCGCTGCCGGTGCCCCACATGGCGAGCAGGATTCCGGCGACGCTCTCCGCGTTGTCCACGTCGTGCGCGGAGGCGTACGCCGGGACGGCCACCCCGGCCGCGCCGAACGCGATGCCGAGTCCGGCCACGCAGAACAGCAGGGCGGGGAATCCGCCCACCCGCAGCGGGCCGAGGCCCTTGGCGTGGCTGTCGGTCGGGTGCGGGCGCCAACCGCGCATCACCGGGCCGAGGGCCACGATGGCGGTACCGATCAGTGTGACCACCGCCGCCCCGATCAGTGCCGCCGCAGCATCGGCAACCAGTACGAAGACCGCGACCAGCGTGGGGCCGATGACGAAGACCAGCTCGAACAGCGAGGTCTCGGCGGCGAGTGCGGTGTTACGCAGGGCGTACCGGCCGGAGGCGGGGTCGGTGAGGTCGTTCCAGGCACCCCGGATGGCGGCGGTCAACGGCGGGTACGTCGCCCCGGCCACCGCCGAGGCGATGAAGATCAGCGTCAAGCCGTCCGAGCCGGCTCGGCTGGCGAGCAGCAGCCCGATCAGCGCCACCGGATGCGCCACGGCGGTGATCAGCAGTACCCGGCTCGGCCCCACCCGGTCGGCGATCCGGCCGGCGATCGGGCTCAGCGCGGCACCGGCGAGTGCGTACACCCCACCGGCGACGGCGGCCAGCGCGTACCGGCCGGTGACCTGTTCGACGACCATCAGCAGCGCCAGTGGGGTCATGCCGATACCGAGCCGGCCGACGATGCCGGCGATCAGCAGCATCGGCGCACCTGGAATCCGCCAGACTCCCAGGTACTGACGCAGCGCGGTCACGGGTGGAACCCCCTCGGGTCGGTCGTACGGTAACGAGCGGAAGACCTACCGACCCTAACGTGAGCCCTGCACGGGTTGAACCGGATTAGGCGCTACGTCACCACCCGAACCCGACGCATATGCACCCGACGCATATGCACTGGTACCGCTGAGGACGTACGAAGTCGGCCCCCGGCTACTTTCGTAGGAGCCGGGGGCCGACTGGCTTACGGGCGGGAACGAGGGCAGGTCAGCGCTGGAACTGGACCGGACCGCTGTTGACGGCCATCTGCTCCAGGCGGCGTACCCGCTCCTCCATCTTCGGGTGGGTGGAGAAGAGGTTCGCCATCCCACCACCCCGGAAGGGGTTGTCGATCATCAGGTGGGCGGTGCTGGTCAGCCGGTTGTCGGCTGGCAGCGGCATCCGCTGGGTCCCGTTGTGGATCTTCCGGAGGGCGCTGGCCAGGGCCAGTGGGTCCTTGGTCAGGGTCGCGCCGGAGGCGTCCGCCTGGAACTCGCGGTTACGGCTGATCGCCAACTGGATGACCGAGGCCGCGATCGGGCCGAGGATCAGCATCAGCAGCAGGGCCGCCGGGTTCGGCGAGTCCTCGTCGTCCCCGCCGCCCAGCGGAATGAACCAGGCCAGGTAGGCGAGCGTGGTGATGATGCCGGCGAGGCCGGCGGCGACGCTGGAGATCAGGATGTCCCGGTTGTAGACGTGGGACAACTCGTGACCGATGACGCCCCGCAGCTCCCGGTAGTCCAGGATCTGCGTGATGCCCGTTGTCACGGCGACCGCCGCGTGCTGGGGATTGCGTCCCGTGGCGAACGCGTTGGGCTGCATGGTCGGGCTGACGTACAGCCGGGGCATCGGCTGACCGGCCTCGGTGGCCAGCTCCCGGACCATCTGGTACAGCGCGGGGAACTCGGCCTCGGTGACCGGTTGCGCCCGCATTGACCGCAGCGCGAGCTTGTCCGACCAAAAGTAGCTGCCGGCGTTCATGGCCAGCGACAGCAGTACGGCGATCACCAGACCGCCACTTCCGCCGAACCAGTAACCGACGCCGAGGATCAGAGCGGTGAGCAGGCCAAGTAGCGCGGCCGTCTTGAGCCGGTTGTGATGGCTATGCACGGTAACTCCTTCGGTGCGCGGGTAGGTGGACCCGCTGACCGGTTCAACAACGGGATACCCCGTCAACAATCCAGATATGACTGTGAGTTACCTGGGAAAGCGAACGATTGTCACAGTCCGGCGACGTCCAGGATGAGTTGTGGGGCGAACCCGACGACGATCGCGACCACGGTGGCGACGGCCAGCGCGGCGACAACCGCCCAGCTCGGCCGGACCGGGCCGGCCGACGGCACGGGTGCGCCCACGGGCAGGGCCGGGGCGCCCGGGTCGGCGGGGACGACCGGCGCGGCGGCGGCATCCCCGGCCCGGGGCGCCACCGGCTCCGAGGCGTAGAGCATCGCGGCGACCCGTACGTAGTAGGCGAGCCCGACCACCGCGTTCAGCGCCACCACCACGGCGAGCCAGCCGGCTCCACCGTCCAGCAGCGACCGCACGATGGTGACCTTCGCGAACAGTCCGGCCAGCCCCGGCGGCAGTCCGGCCAGCCCGACCAGCGCGAGCACGAACGCCGCGCCGACCCACGGCCGGCGCCGGGCCGCGCCCCGGTAGTCCTCGATCTCGCCGCCGTCGGCCACCGCCGGGCGCAGCGCGACGACGGCCGCGAAGGCGGCCAGTTCCAGCACCACGTAGAAGACCGTGTACGCCACCGCGGCGGCCACCGCCGTGTCGAACGCCTCCGGGGTCCGGCCGGCGGACAACGCCAGCGCGCCCAGCGGGGCGACGATGTAGCCGGCCTGGGCCACCGACGACCAGGCCAGCAGCCGGACCATCCGGCGCTGCCGCAGCGCCACGAGGTTCCCGACGGTCATGGTGAGTACGGCCACCGCCGCCAGCACCGGCCCGGTGACGCTCGCCGGCAGCGCGGTCGCGGTGACCGCGAGCAGCGCGACCACCCCACCGAGCTTCGAGGCGGTGGAGAGGTACGCGGCCACCGGTACCGGCGCCCCGTCGTAGGTGGCCGGGGCCCAGGCGTGGAACGGTACCGCCGCCACCTTGAAGGCCAGCCCGAGCACCACCAGCGCGACCGCGACCACGGTGAGCGGCAGGTCCAGTAGCCCCGGATCGACCGCCACCGCCCCGCCGGACGCGTCGACCGCCGACCCCTCGACCGCCGACCCCTCGACTCCGAAGACGGCACCGAGCCGGCTCAGGTGCACCGCGCCGGTGACCGCGTAGAGCAGCGCGGCGCCGAGCAGGGTCACCGCGGTCGCCACCACACTGACCACGAAGAAGGTCAGCGCCGCCTCGGCACCGGCCACGCTGCGGTGCCGGAGCCCGACCAGCACGTACAGCGGCAGCGTCAGCGTCTCCAGCGCCACGACCAGGGTGATCAGGTCGCCGGCCGCGCCGAGCACCACACCGCCGGTCATCGAGCAGGCGAGCAGGAAGCAGTACTCCCCCGGCGGCACCTCGCCGGCCCGCAGCAGCGGTGCGGAGAGCGCCAGCACCCCGAGGATGAGCAGCGCGAACAGGCAACCGACCAGGGCCGCCCGACCACCTGCCAGATAGGAGCAGGCGTCGCCGACGCAGAATGTCCGACGCGTACCGGCGGCGCCGACCAGGACCGCGCCGAGCGCGGTGGCGGCCGCCCCGACGGCGAAGACCGCCACCGTCGCGCCGCGCCGGGCGACCAGCAGGTCGGCCAGCAACACGAGTACGGCGGTACCGGCCGCCAGGTACGCCGGCAGCAGTGCCACGTTGTCGACGGTCTGGATCACGGCATCCACCGGGTAACGGGACTCATCGGATCGCCTCCAGCAGCGCCCCGACCGGCACCTCGGCGTAGCCGAGCACCAGTGTCGGGGCCAACCCGATCGCGAGGGCGAGCAGCACCAGCGGTCCCCAGGCGGCCAGCTCGGCTCCGGTCAGCCCCGGCGTCAGGGTCAGCACCGCCGGAGCTGCCGGCCCGTGGGTGACCCGACGCAGCAGCCGCAGCAGGTACGCCGCCGTGAGCGCCCCGCCCAGCGCGGCGAGCACCGCCAGCGTGGTCCAGAGCGGTCCGCCGACCCGCCACGCGGCGACCACCGCGAACGCCTCCCCCCAGAACCCGGCGAGTCCGGGCAGCCCGAGCGAGGCGATCGCGGCGAAGCCGAGCAGACCGGCCAGCCGGGGCGTGCTCTCGCGCAGCCCGCCCAGTTCGGCCAGCGCTCCGGTGTGTGCGCGGTCCTTGATCGCTCCGGCGAGGAAGAAGAGCAGTCCGGTGATGACGCCGTGCGCGATGTTGCCGATCAGGGCGGCCTGGATGCCGGTGGCGGTCAGCGTGGCGACCCCGAGCAGCACGAAACCCATGTGCCCGACGCTGGAGTAGGCGATCAGTCGCTTCAACTCGCTCTGCGCCAGGCAGACCAGCGAGCCGACGATGATCGCCGCCACGGCGAGCGTCCCGAGCACCGGTGCGGCCCACCGGGCGCCCTCGGGGGCGACTCCGACCGCGACCCGGATCAGCCCGTACGTGCCCATCTTCAGCAGCACCCCGGCCAGGATGACGCTGCCCACCGTCGGTGCCTGGGTGTGCGCGTCCGGCAGCCAGGAGTGCAGCGGCCAGAGCGGACTCTTCACCGCGAACGCGATCGCGAGCAGGGTGAAGGCGGCCAGCTGGGTGCCCCGGGACAGCTCGCCGCCACCCGTCAGGTCGACCAGGTCGGCGGTGCCGGCGGCGGTGACCACGGTGAAGACGCCGACGAGCAGCAGCACCGAGCCGAAGAGGGTGTAGAGGGCGAACTTCCGGGCCGCGTGCTGCCGGTCCTCGCCACCCCAGATCGCGATGATCGCGTACATCGGTAGCAGCACGACCTCGAAGAACAGGAAGAACAGCACGAGGTCGAGGGCGAGGAAGGTGCCCAGGATGCCGACCTCGACGATCAGCAGCAGCGCGACCAGGGTCCGGCCCCGCCCCGGTGCCGGCACCCGCCACGCCGTGTACGCGCAGCAGAGCAGGGTCAGCAGCGCGGTCAGCACCACGAGCGGATAGGACACGCCGTCGACGCCGAGGTGGAACCGCAGGTCGAGTCCGGGTACCCAGGTCAGGTCGAGTTCGTGCCACGGCCGTACGCCGGGTCCGCCGGCGGTCCGCGGCCGGTAGCCGAACCAGTTGTCGTGGGCGCCGAGCGCCAGCAGCACACTGATCACGAAGGCGGCCGCGGCGAAGGCCGTACCGGTGATCCGGGCCGCCCGGTCCACCCGGGCCGGCAGTACGGCGAGCACCGCCGCGCCCAGTGCGGGCAGCGCCAGTACGGCGACCAGTCCGACCGCGCCGAGACTCATGCCGACACCCCGCCACGTCCGCTCATGCCGAGCATCCCAGCTCGCTCATGCCGAGGCTCCCCGCTCGCTCATGCCGAGCCTCCCAGTGCCACGGCGGCGATGCCGAGCAGCAGCGCCCCGGCCAGCACCGCGACCACCGCCCGGGGCACCCCGGCCCGGTGCAGCAGGTCCAGCCCGCCACCCAGGCCCGTCGTACCCCGACCGGTCCCCTCGACCGCGCCGTCCACCACCGTCTCGTCGATCCGGCGGGCGAGTCGGCCGAGCGCCCGCACCGGGCGTACGACGAGCGCGTGCTGGACCTCGTCGAGCCAGAAGGCCCGGGCGAAGGCCGGGCGCAGCGGACCCAGGCCGGTCGCGGGATCGGCGGCCGGATCGGCCCGCCAGCGCCACCAGGCGAGGCCCGCCCCGAGCAGCAGCAGCGCCACCGGGATGATCAGGAAGGCGTCCAGGTGTGCCTCGTCCAGGGCGAGCGCGGACCGGAACGGGGCGACGAAGACCGCGAAGCCGAGCGCCACACTCGGCACCGCGAGCAGCAGTACCGGCCAGCGCAGCAGTCCGGGCGGATCGTGCGGCGTACCGACCGGGGTGTGCGCCGGTGTGGTGGCCGGCGCGTCGATGCCGGCCGACTCGTCCATCGGGTGGGTCTGGGCGCGGGACGCGCCGAGGAAGGTACGCAGCAGCAGGCGGGCGGCGTACCAGGCGGTCAGGCCGACCCCGACCAGCCCGGCGATCCAGACCAGCCAGCCCACCCAGGCGGCGGCCGGGCCGGTGTGGTGCCGGGCCGCCTGCTCGGCGACGACCAGGATGCCGTCCTTGCTCCAGAACCCGGCCAGCGGCGGCACCCCGGCCAGCGCGCCCAACCCGATCGCGGTACACCAGAAGGTGACCGGCATCGGCCGGCGCAGCCCGCCCATCGCGGACATCAGGTTGCTGCCGACGGAGTGGATCACCGCTCCGGCGGCGAGGAACAGCAGCGCCTTGAAGGCGGCGTGACTGAGCAGGTGGAACAGTGCGGCGGGCGGCGAGCCGACGGCGAGCGCCCCGGCCATGTAGCC
Organism: Plantactinospora solaniradicis; assembly: GCF_042658085.1. Taxonomy (NCBI): domain Bacteria; kingdom Bacillati; phylum Actinomycetota; class Actinomycetes; order Micromonosporales; family Micromonosporaceae; genus Plantactinospora; species Plantactinospora solaniradicis. The sequence goes on from NZ_JBHSPR010000020.1 coordinate 423,773, forward strand.
GAGCTGGGAGACGGTCGACCAGGCCAGTACCCGCTTGATGTCGTCCTGCGCGGTGGCGGCGAGCGCCCCGAGCAGCAGGGTGACCGCGGCCATCACGCCGAGCACCGCCAGCGCGGCCGGCGCCCGCTCGAACAGCGGGAAGAGCCGGGTCACCGCGTAGATCCCGGCGGCCACCATCGTCGCGGCATGGATCAGTGCCGAGATCGGTGTCGGGCCGGCCATCGCGTCCGGCAGCCAGGTGTGCAGCGGGAACTGGGCGCTCTTTCCGGCCACTCCGGCGAGCAGGAGCAGGCAGGCGGCGGTCAGCGTACCGGGGCTGAAATCGTGGGCCAGCACGTCGGAGATCCGGAAACTCCCGGCCGAGACGCCGAGCACCACGATGCCGAGTAGGAAGCCGACGTCGCCGACCCGGGTCACCAGGAACGCCTTCACGGCAGCGGCGGGCGCCTCCGGCAGCCGGCGGTCGTGGCCGATGAGGAGATAGGAGCAGATGCCCATCACCTCCCAGCCGACCAGCAACATGATCAGGTCACCGGCGACCACGACCAGCAGCATCGCGGCGGTGAAGAGGCTGATCTGCGCGGCGTACGGGGCGTACCGGTCGTCGTCGTGCAGGTAGCCGACCGAGTAGACCTGCACGGCCAGCGCCACCACCGCCACCGCGATCGCCACCAGCGCGGTGGCCGGGTCGAGCCGGACGCTGAGCGTGACCGACAGCCCGCCGAAATCGATCCACTCGGCGGCCGACTCGGTGATCCCGTGGTCGATGGTGATGGCGAGCGCCACCGCGCAGACCAGCGCCGCCGCCGCGCCCGTGATGCCGAGGCCCGCCGCGACCGCCCGGGACCGCTGCGGCAGCAGCAGCCCGACCAGGGCCAGTCCGAAGGGTACGGTCGGCAGCAGCGCGCCGAGCGTCTGTGCGCCGGTCATCGGACCGGTCCCGTCGCCGGCCCCATCGCCGCTCCCGTCCTCGCCGGCGCCTCCATGATCGCCCGTGGACCGGCGTCGGGGGTGTGCTCGTCGAGGCGTACGTCGTCGATCGCCACCGTGCCGCGCAGCCGGTAGAGCTGGAGCACGATCGCCAGCCCCACCCCGACCTCGGCGGCGGCGATCACGATGACGAAGAGCGTGAACGCCTGTCCGGTGAACGGCAGCGCACCGGCGTCGACGGTGCCGGGGGCGCCGGGGCTGCCGGCCGGTGCCGCCGTGCCGAGGGCCGCGTGCAGCGGGGCGGCGTTCGCGGTGACCAGGAGCAGGTTGACCGCGTTGAGCATCAACTCCACCGCCATCAGCACCAGGACGGCGTTGCGGCGGCGCAGTACGCCGTACACGCCCAGTCCGAAGAGGGCGGCGGCGATGACGTACGGGATGACGGGCCTCATTGCCGCCGCCCCGGAATCCGTACGCTGATCGCGATCGCACCGACCAGGGCGGAGAGCAGCAGTACGGAGAGCACCTCGAACGGCAGCACCCAGGACTGGAAGAGTTCGGTGCCCAACCGCTCGGCGGTCCCCGGCGCCGGCAGGTCGACTATGGACCAGCGGAACGCGTCGACCAGCAGGGCGGCCAGGCCCAGCCCGCTCCCGCCACCGATCAGCGCGGCCGGCCAGCCGGGTCGGTCGAGGTCGTCGGCGGCGCCGATCGGTGCCCGGGTCAGCATCACCGCGAAGAGCAGCAGCACCACGACCGCACCAACGTAGATCAGCAACTGCACCCAGGCCACTAGTTCGGCGGTGAGCACGAGGTAGAGCCCGGCGACCGCGCCGAGGCACACCACCAGGTAGAGGCCGGCCCGGACCAGGTGCCGGGTGGACACCACCAGCACGCCGGCACCGACCGCGACCGCCCCCAGGGCGATCATCAGGAGGTCCGCGGCCGTCACGGCGGCTCCTCATTCGCTGGTGGAGCCGAACTGGGACGGTCGGCAGCCGGCGGAGCGGACGCAGGGCGGGCCGGGCGCTGGGTGCGTACCGCCGGGCCGGCCGACCGGTCTCCGGCCGCGCCGGACGTGGCCGCCTTGCGCGCGGCGGCCTCCTCCTTCGCCGGCTCACCGTTCGGGTCGTGCGCGGGCGGCGGCGGCACGGTGGCCATCCACTCCCCGAGGTGCTCCTTGTCGTGCAGCAGGTTCCGGATGTCGTACTCGGCGTACTCGAACTCCGGGGACCAGTAGAGCGCGTCGAAGGGGCAGACCTCGATGCAGATGCCGCAGTACATGCAGAGCGAGAAGTCGATGTCGAACTTGTCCAGCACGTTGCGCTGACGCGGCCGGGCCGCGCCGGGCACCGCCACCTCCTCCTTGTGGGAGTCGATGTAGATGCACCAGTCCGGGCACTCCCGGGCGCAGAGCATGCAGACCGTGCAGTTCTCCTCCGACAGCGCGATGACGCCCCGGGAGCGTGGCGGCAGCTCGGGGGCGACGTCGGGGTACTGCTGGGTGTGCGAGCGACGGGTCATCGTCTTCAGGGTGACGGCCAGCCCCTTTGCCAGCCCCTCGCCCGGGATGCTCATATCCTCGCCCCGCCGGTGCGTGGCGCGGCCTCGCTGCGCTCGCTCATGCGCCCCATCCTGCCGTGTCGGCCGTCCCGGCGCGACCACCCCCGGCCAGTTGAGGCGGTACCGTGGCTCTGGGTGACCGCCACCCACCCGCGACGAGGAGCAGCACCATGACCGCGGCCCTGAGCGATCCCTACCCGCCGGCCGGCGGCTGGACCACCGACTACCTCGACGCCCTGCCCGACGACGGCCACCGCCGCGAGCTTCTCGATGGAGCCCCCTACTGCTGACGCATCGAGACCGACGGCGGGCTGGTCGTGCACACCCACCGGATCGCCCAATGGACGAGGTCTACGTGTACCGATCAGCCGCCTGACCCCTCGGCACCTCTAGGCACTCGGTGCCCCATTCCATGATCGCGTAAAGTCCGGCCGGCTATAACGAGCCAAATTTCACGTGATCAATGGAGACAGCCGAAGCGGATTACTCGCCGGCTTTCCAGGGCTGATGTTCGGTGATCCACGCCTCGATGTCGTCGGCATTCCAGATCCGGCCGGCCTTCAACACGGCGATGGGGCGTGGGAAGTCTGGCCGTTCGATCAAGTGGCCGACACGCTGTCGGGACACGCCGAGTCGTTCGACCACCTCGGCCATTCCCATCAACCGCACGGCGGGATCTTCCCGTTCTGGTGGAAATCAATCAGCAACTTGCGTGGTTGACAAGTTGCTAGTTGACAACTGGCAGCAGCAACCACAAAGTGAGTGGCGGTCCGGCTCTGCTCCGTCAGCAGTCGCTACCTGTCCACTCGGCCGGAGCCGGGCCAGCCATGACGGACAACGAGGGTGAGGGGTCCCCACTCGGGAGCCGCACACTGCTCGGTGGAAGCCACGGCGACGGAAAGGACCACGACGATGCGGTTGACCGCCGACTCCGTCGCGCTGTTCGACACGCGCGAGGCCGTACCGGCTGGGGCCGAGTTGGAGGCGATGGCCGACGTGGCCGACCGACACGTACCCCTGAACGGCCACTGCCTGAGCTGCGACTCGGCGGTGGGCGAGTCGGGGTGGTGCTGGATCCGTGAGGTCGCCGAGCGGCGGCTGAGCGGCGCCGTGCCAGCGCGGAACGAGCTGTCCACGCTGACGGGTCCGCATTCGCCGGCAGAGTCGTCCGGGAGGAATCGGCGTGACATCTGGCGACGTGGTTGAGGGCGCCGAGCCACCACGCGCGCTGGACCCGGAGTGCGGCGCGACCAACCGAACTAACGGCCGAACCTGCGTACTGCCGCCCGGTCATCGCTGGGCGCACCGCGACGAGGAGATGCGAGGCTGGTGGAGCGACTCGACTCCCGAGAGGCACTGATTCTCACTGGCCATCTGGAGGTCGCGGCCCACGGGGAGCCGATTCCGCCGGAGATCGTCTGGACACACCTGGTCGAGGTGCTGCGGCGGCATCGGATGATCGGCGGGTTATGTCAGGCGTGCGGCGAACGGGCCGGCCCGGAGGGCCGGTGCTTCAAGGGCGCGGTAGCGATGGAATGGTGCCGGCAAAACCCGCTACCGCTCCCCGATCCCCCGGCATCGGACCGCCCCTGAGTCCCCGGACCGGGCAGTCAGGATCCGGGGTCGTGGAGTCGGACCGTCGCGGCAACGACGGCCCGACTCCACGATCCCGGATCATCGGGCAGCGACCGCACCGGAGCGGTGACGGAGATGCCGTCAGTCGAGGGCGAGCCTGACTCCGACGGTCAGGACGAGTTGGCCGAGCGCCACCGGCACCAGCACCAGCCAGCAGAGCCGCTGCAACTGGTCCTCCCGCAGTCGCGGGTACGTCACCCGGAACCAGATGATCACGAAGGAAACCAGGAACACCTTGATCAGGGTCCAGAGCCAGCCGAGGTATTCGTCGCCGAACGGCCCCTGCCAGCCACCGAGAAAGAGCACGGTGGTCAGCGCGGCGATCACCACGATCCCGACGTACTCGGCGAGCAGGAAGAACGCGAACCGCAGGCCGGTGTACTCGGTCATGTAACCGAAGACCAGCTCGGAGTCGGCGATCGGCATGTCGAACGGCGGGCGGCGGATCTCGGCGACCCCGGCGATGAAGAAGACGATCATCGCGGGCGCCTGCCAGAGCAGCCACCACGGCTCCCAGGCGGTGACGATGCCGGGCAGGCTCAACGTACCGGCGGCCATCGCGACACTGGCCGCCGCGAGCACCAGCGGCAGTTCGTAGCCGAGCAGCTGCGCCGCGCCCCGGATCCCACCGAGCAGGCTGTACTTGTTGGCCGAGGCCCAGGCCGACATCAGTACGGCGACCACCCCTATCCCGACCACCGCGAGCACGAAGAACAGCCCGATGTCCAGCGGCTGCCCGACCAGGTCGTTCGGGCCGAGTGGAATGACCAGCAGGGCCAGCAGGTACGGCACCAGCGCCACCACGGGAGCGAGCCGGAACACCGCCCGGTCCGCCTCGCGGGGCGTGATGTCCTCCTTCTGCACGAACTTGACCCCGTCGGCGATGAGCTGGGCCCAGCCGTGGAACCCGCCCGCGTACATCGGGCCGAGCCGGCCCTGCATGTGCGCCATCACCTTGTGTTCGGCCTGCCCCACGACCAGCGGCAGGACCAGGAACGCGGCGACCACCCCGCCGACCCGGATCAGCAACTCCAGCCAGAGCGGCATCAGGAACCTCCGCTGCCGTCGGTCGCGTCGGGCCGAGCCGGCGGCCCCGGCTCCGGTTCGCCCTCTGGTCTGGTCGCGGCCGGGGACGGGCGGCCGGGCGGGCCGGCCGTGGGACGGCGCCGGGCCGGCCGCTCCGGCGGGCTCTCGGTTCCGGGTACGGCCGCCGCCGGACCCCACTCGCCCGGAGCCGGTACGCCCGGTGGCCGCATCGCCTGTCGGCGCGTCGTACCTGCCTCGGACTCGCCGGGCTCCTTCGCGCCCGGCCAGGCCTTCGCGACCCGGGAGGCGAGGACGAACTCCTTGCGCAGCGGATGCCCCTCGAACTCCGGCGGCAACAGCAGCGGTGCGAGGTCGGGGTGCCCCTCGAAGTCGATGCCGAACATCTCGTGGGTCTCCCGCTCGTGCCAGGCCGCCCCGGGGAACAGGTCCACCACGGACGGGATGGCGGCGGCGTCCCGGGGCACCCGGGTCCGGAGCAGTACGCCGTGCCGGTGCGCGGTCGACCAGAGGTGCACGACCACGTCGAACCCGTCGGCCAGCTCGTCGACGGCGGAGAGCCAGTCGAAGAAGTCGCAGGCCAGCTCGGCATCGTCCCGGGCGGCCCGGACGGCGTCCCGCCAACTGGCCGGCGGAACGTCTACGGTCGCCCGCGCGTACGCCTGGCCGCCGGACTGGCCGACCGACACCTGGCCGCCGGACACCTGCGCCTGGGCGCCCACGGTGGGGCCAGCGTGCGTCGCGCCCGGGGCCGCGGGTGTCTCCTCCGTCGCGCCCGGGTGGGCGAGCAGGGCGGCCAACCGGTTACCGACCTGTTCCGGCGTCATGCCCGCGATCCTATGGCCATCCGGCCCGGACGTCGCCGGCCATCGACCGGCGGAGCCGGCCCGGATCGCTCCGAACCGGGCCAACCTCGGTCGGCGCGACGGAGATTGCCGTGCCACAAAGCTCGGTTCGGGCGTACCGGACGGGTCGACCGGGAAGAATGAGCCGGGTGCGCGCGATAACCGTTACTCCGGGTAAGCCCAACTCGGTACGGCTGGTCGAGGACTTCCCCGAGCCGGATGCCGACGAGGGTGCGGTGCTGGTCGAGGCGGTCGCGGTCGGCGTCTGCGGCACCGATCACGAGATCATTCGTGGCGAGTACGGCGAGCCGGCACCCGGCTCGACCGAACTCGTGCTCGGGCACGAGTCGCTCGGCCGGGTCGTCGACGATCCCACCGGGGCGCTGTCCCCGGGTGACCTGGTGGCGGGAATCGTGCGGTACCCCGATCCGGTACCCTGCACCAACTGTGCCGCCGGCGAATGGGACATGTGCCGTAACGGCCAGTACACCGAGCACGGCATCAAGGGGTTGCAGGGCTTCGCCCGGGACCGGTGGCGGATCCCGCCGAAGTTCGCCGTACGGCTCGACCCGAAACTGGCCGAGCTGGGCATGCTGCTCGAACCGACCAGCGTGGTGGCCAAGGCGTGGGAGCACATCGAACGGATCGGTGGCCGTGCCAATTGGGAGCCGAAGACCGTACTGGTCGCCGGTGCCGGGCCGATCGGCCTGCTCGCCTCCCTACTCGCCGCGCAGCGTGGCTTCGAGGTGCACGTGCTGAACCGCTCGGCCAACGGCGAGAAGCCGGCCCTGGTGGAAGCGCTCGGCGGCCAGTTCCACACCGGCACCGTCCACGAGTTGGGCCGCGAGTTCGACATCGTGCTGGAGTGCACCGGCGCCCCACCGGTGGTCCTCGACTCGATGTGCCAGGCGGCGCCGAACGGCATCGTCTGCCTGACCGGTGTCTCCTCGGGCGGCCGGACGATCGACTTCGACGCGGGCGCGCTCAACCGGGCGTTGGTGCTGGAGAACAACGTCGTTTTCGGCACCGTCAACGCGAACCGGCGGCACTGGGAGCTGGCCGCCGAGGCGCTGGCCGCCGCCGACCCCGATTGGCTCGGCAGGATGATCACCCGACGGGTTCCGGTCAGCGAGTGGTCGAAGGCGTACAGCCCGGAGGCCGACGACATCAAGGTGGTCCTCGACTTCGAGCGGTGACCACCCGGGGCGGCGTTACCCGCCGGCCGGCTGGAGCGCGTCGACCGTACCGGCCATCAGCCGCAGCAGCTCCTCGTCCTCGGTCACCTGACTGCTGCTCCAGCCGTTGTCCCGAGCGGTGTGCCGACGGGGCCGGGCCTGCTCGGCCCGGAGCAACGGCAACGCGGCGGCGGCGGGCGGCCCGATCTCCGCCCAGATCGTCGCCACCGTCGTCCGGGTGGAGACGTTGCGGTCCCACAGTTCGGCCAGCACCGGCAGGACGGCGTCGGCGTCCCCGGCGACCCGCCAGAGTGCCTGCGCAGCCCGCAGGTGCAGCCAACCGTGCGGGTCCGGCTCCGCCAGCAGGGCGCGGAGCCGGGGAAGCTGACCGGCGGCGGCCGGCCCGATCTCGGCGATCTCGCCGGCCGCCGCCGTCGCGGCGTACCGGTCGCCGTCGAGGAACCGGCCGAGCACCGGAAGCACCGGCGCCGGATCTGCGGTGATCCGGTACAGCGACGAGACGGCGGCGAGCGCCAGGCCCCGTTCCGGCGCGTCGAGCAGCGGTCGCAGCACCGGTACGGCGTCCCGTGCGGCCGGGCCGAGCCGCCCGAGCGGTCGGATCACGTACTCGTGGGTGGCCAGCGGCAGCAGTTCCGGCAGGGCCGCCGCACCGGCCGGGCCGAAGCTGCATACCGCGCGCGTCAGGTCCTGGCGGCGGACGGCGAGATCGGAGGCCGACTCGGGAAGGATGCGCAACTGGTGCCGGATCAGCGGCAGCAGCGCGACGGCGGTCGGACCGAGTGAACTCACTGCGGCGCCGACGTCCTTCGGCGGATCGTCGCGCTCCAACGCCCACCGCAGGGGCGGGACCGCCCGTGGATCGCCGAGCCGGGCGAGGGCGTTCAGCGTGTCGCCGACGGTGGGTGCGTGACTCGGCCACACCGTGATCCAGGCCGGTGGGCCGCCGTTCCGGCGGTGCGACTCCTCGGGTGCCGCACCGGCCACGCTCTCGGCGAGCACGTCGACCACGGGCCGGTTCAGCTCGCCGAGATGGACGAGCACCCGGCCCGCCGCCCGGGAGAGTCGCGGATCCGGGTCCGACAACTGCCGGCCGATCCCGGCGACCAGATCCCGGTAGTCGCCCCGCCAGCCGTCGACCAGATTGCCGGTGGCCCGGATGGCGTCCATCCGACGTTCCCAGTCGGACGAGCGGAGCAGGGCGCCGAGGAGCTGGATCCGGTCCGGCACCCGGTCACCGAGGGCACGGCTCAGGTCGCTGACGGCCGGGCCGAGCCGTGGGTTGTGCCGCCCGGCGACATCGGCTTCCCGAAGCTCGCGTACGGCACCGCGCAGGGTGTCGGTGTGGAATCCGGCCGGCGCGGGAACCGGCCCGTCCGGCTGGTACGCCGCGTCGAGCAGGGCGAGGGCGCGCGGCACCAGATCGGCCGGCAACATGGCCGGCGTTCCGCCGCTGACGGCGGTGAGCGCGGTCAGCCGCAGCACCGGATCGAGATGATCGCCGCCGCCCGACGCTTCTGCACGACCGCCGACCGCCGGATCGGGCGAGCCGCCGACGAGGTCGACCAGCCACTCCGTCGCCGCGCGCAACTCCGGCTCGTCCACGGTGGTCAGTTGGCCGGCGGCGGCCCGGCGGACGAGCGTGCCGACCGCTTCGACCAGGGCGGTCCGGGCCTCGGGATCCGGTTCGACCGGCAGCCGCCGCCGGAGCGTGCCGAGCACCGCGGACGCCTCGGCCCGGCACACCAGCAGCGCCTCGGGGACGGCCCGTCGGACCTCCGGGTCCGGGTCGGCGAGCAGCTCCAGGAACACCGGATAACCGGCCGCGACCGCCAACTGGGCCCGCCGGTAGTTGTCCGCCCAGTCCTCCTCGTCCGCACCCTCCCGGTCCGCGTCGGCCGCTACCGACCTGAACAGCTCATCCAGGTCGTCGACCTCGGCACAGCCGATGCTGGCGAGCAGCTTCACGATCGGGCCCCGGTCGGGCCCACCCGGCCGGGTGGCCGCCTCGAAGAGGTACGGGACACAGGCGAGCGTGCACTCGTAGACATCGCCCTGGTGGTGCACCGCACCGTCCATCCCGTCGAGGGCGGTCTCCCGGACTGCGGGGTCGTCGCTGACCAGTCCCCGCAGCAGCTCGGGCACCTCGACGGCCGGCCCGTACGCGTGGTTCATCGACGCCCAGTCGATCTCGTCCAGTCCCGCGAACACGTCGCCCCCGTCCGGTCGCCACCAATTCGATCGGCGGATCCTAACGAGCGCGACCGACGGGAATGCCCCCGCACGACCCCGGCGGCGTCGGGACTCAGATCCCCGGCAGTTGGCCGTTGCGGAACAGGTCCACGAAGATCTGATGGTCCTGCCGGGCCCGTGCCCCGTACGCGTGCGCGAACTCGACCAGGTGCGCCACGAAGCCGTCCTCGTCGGTCTCCACCGAGGCGACGATCGCCTCCTCGGTGGAGAAGTCGACCAGGTCGTGGCTCGACTCGTCGTCGGCCACCGAGTGCATCCGGGCCACCGCCCGACCCAGGTCACCGAGTACCCCGGCCAGTTCCTCCGGCTCGTTCACGTCGGACCAGTCCAGGTCGGCGGCGTACGGGGAGACCTCGGCGACGAGCTGGCCGTGCCCGTCCAGCTCCGTGAAGCCCAGCCACGGGTCGGCGTGCGCCTGCAACGCCCGCTGCGACTCGGCGGTCCGGTGGCCCTGGTGCCGGAAGTAGTCCCGGACGCCCTCGTCGTCGACGTACCGGGCCACCGCCGGCACCTGGGCGCGCTTCATGTAGATGACCACGTCGTTCTCCAGCGCCTGGGTGTGCCCCTCCAGCAGCAGGTTGTACGACGGCAGCCCGGCCGAGCCGATTCCGACGCCCTTGCGGAGCACGACGTCCTTGATCTGCACCGAGACCGGGCGGACGTCGGCGCTGGCCGGGGGCAGGGTGTTCAGGTACCGCTCGAACGCCTCGATCACGGCTGTCCGGACCTCGCGGTCGACCTCGTACACGCCGTCGCCGAGGGAGAACCGGCGCTCGTACTGGTCGATGGTGGTCTGTGCGGCGAGCAGGTCGACCCGGGTGCTGAGCCGGGCCTGCTGGAGCACCCGGCGCAGCACGCCGTCGGCGTTGTCCAGCATGATCGACCCGATCGCGTCGTCCCCGCCGCCGGCGATGGCCCGCAGCTCGGTGAGGTACGCGGTGGCGAACCGGGTGACCAGGTCGCCGATCGCGGTGTCGGAGAGCGCCTTGCCGTACCCGAGCAGGGCGACGCTGGCGGCGAACCGCTTCAGGTCCCAGGAGAACGGCCCGACGTACGCCTCGTCGAAGTCGTTGACGTTGAACACCAGTTGGCCGGAGCCGTTCATGTACGTGCCGAAGTTCTCGGCGTGCAGGTCCCCGTGGATCCAGACCCGGCTGGTCCGGGCGTCGAGGAACCGGTCGTCGGCGAAATCGCCGGAGAGGTCGGCGTAGAAGACGGACGCGCTGCCCCGGTAGAACGCGAACGGTGAGGCGGCCATCTTGCGGAACTTGCGCCGGAACGCGGCCGGATCGACGGTCATCGACTCACCGAATTCGGCGATCAGGACGTCGACCAGCCACTCCGCTCGCCGCTCGGTGTTGTCGGTCATGATCCGCAGGGTAGACCTGCTGCACCACCAGCGGCTGTGGCCTGGCTAACCGGCCGGCTGTGTCCTGCCTAACCGGCCGGTCGGGGCGCACACGTGTCGCGCAGGTCCAGCGCCACCGTCGTGGTGTCTCCGGCGGTCACCCCGACCGCCGTCGCGACCGACGGCACCGCCGGAACGCCGTACCAGCAGGTGGTGGCCGGGTCGCGGTACTCGACGTACACCTGCTGGGTGCGGTGGCCGGGCAGGGCGAATCCGCCGTCCGGCCGCAGGTACGCCGGCCCCGCCCCGGCGACGTCTCCGGTGCGGCGGTGGTACGTCCAGACGTACCCGGAACCGGCTGGACCGCCGTCCCGGGTGACCGTGCCGGCCAGCGTGCCCCCGGCGACGAGCCGGGCGGGCACGGTGGCGGTGCCGCCGACGGGCACCCGGGCCAGGCTGGCGCTGAACCGGTCGGCCGCGTCGCCCGACCACTGCCAGGCGTACGGGCTGCCCGGCGGCGGCACGAACTGCACCGGCCACTGGTACGGGCCGAGGTCGTCGATGGTGTACCGGCCGTCGGCCGCCGAGCAGTGCCGACCGTGCCCCGGTCCCTGGTCCGGCCGGAAGGCGTACGGGTGGGCGCAGACGTCCGGCACCGGCGCGCCGGTCGTCGCGTCCGAGACGGTCCCGCTGACCGCGCCGGGTGGATCCATCCGGATCGGTGGGATGGCGACGGTCGTACCCTGCCGGATCGCCACCCGGAGCGCGGCGCGTTGGTCCCCCGAGCCGCCGTTCGCGGTGACCCACTGGGCGCCGTACCGCCGGGCCGGCGGGTCGTACGGATCGACCGCCTGGTACGCGTAGAGCTGGGCGGTGGTCGAGGTCGTCAATGGCCCGATCGCGAGCCGGCCCGTCTCGTCGGAGCAGTAGCCGCCCTGGCCGGTGGACTGGCCATCCCACTTCGGCGCGACGAGCCGGACGCAGACCCGGTCCGCCGGTTCGCCGGTCGCCGCGTCCCGCACGGTGGTGGTCACCCCGGCGCCGGCCACCAACTCCACGGCCAGCGGGGCGACCGCACCCCGGACGACGTCGACCGGTACCGGCTGCTCGGCCGCGAAGTGCGAGGGTACGGCGTCGACGGCCACCGCCCAGCGACCCGGCGGTACCTGCCCGAGCCGGACCAGGCCGGCGGCACCGCAGGCGTCCAGGGTTCGCAGTGGGGTGTCGATCCGGGCACACGGCCGGGGTACGGGCAGCCCGGTCACCGTGTCGGTCACCCGCACCTCGACCGTGCCGAGCGGCAGCCAGCGCTCGTCCAGCACCAGGGTCTGCCCGTCGCCGAGCGAATACGCGGACGCGGCGGTCCGGTCCTGGCTGCCCGGCATCCACTGGGTGCCGTACACGTCGCTGAAGAGGGCGGCCTGGTACTGCCCCGGCGGCAGGTTGGGCAGCTCGTACCGGCCGTCACCACCCGGCGTGGCGTACGCCAGCGCCCGCCATTCCCGATCGAGGGACCAGATGCTGACCGTGGCGTCCGCCGGGGCTTCGGAGTCGTCCACGATCCGGCCCCGGATGGTGCCGGAACCCCGTCCGACGGTGACGTTCCGCCGTACCAGGGTCGTGCCGGGGACCCAGACGGTCTCGGCGTTGAGGTGGTCGGGCGCGTCGGGCCACCAGTGCGTCCGGTAACCGGGCGCCGTCACCCGGACCCGGTAGCCGACATCGGTGGGCACGCCGCTGATGGCGTAGCGACCCTGCGCATCGGCGCAGAACTCGCCCTGCGCCTCGGTCTCGGTACGAAGCAGGGTGAGGCAGGCCCCGGCGACCGGCTGGCCGGACTCGTCGCCGACCACTCCGGTGTAGCCGGTCGAGGGCACCGAACCGACCGAACCGACCGGTACGGCCACCGCCGGACCGCCGACCGTCATCACGACGATCGCCACAACTGCCCCAGTCGCCCCAATAACTCTGCGCAGTCTCATGAGTCGCGAGAGTAACCGCGAGAGCGTCGCGATACCGGCTCAATCGGTCAACCCGCCAATTCCGACGGAAGGGCGGCTCGGACGGACGGGCGACGGGCAGTGGTCAGCGATCTCCGACCGGTGGCGGCACGGGTGACGGCACCGGGGCGGCGGTCAGCGACTCGACGCTCCGGCCGGCCGGCGGCCCGGCACGGTCGGCCGGCGATTCCAGCGCGTCGGGCCGGGCGACGCCACCGATCCCGGACTGCTCGGCGGCGATCTTCTCCTGAAGGCGGAGGATGCCGTGCAGCAGCGCCTCCGGACGCGGCGGGCAGCCCGGAACGTAGACGTCGACCGGGATGATCTGATCGACGCCCTTGGTCACCGAGTACGAGTCCCAGTACGGCCCGCCGCAGTTCGAGCAGGCGCCGAACGAGATGACGTACTTCGGCTCGGGCATCTGGTCGTAGAGCCGCTTGATCGCCGGCGCCATCTTGTCGGTGACCGTCCCGGAGACCACCATCAGGTCGGCCTGGCGCGGACCGTGCGCGAACGGGATCACGCCGAGCCGGATGAAGTCGTGCCGACCCATGCTCGTCGCGATGAACTCGATCGCGCAGCAGGCCAGCCCGAAGTTGAAGACCCAGAGTGAGTAGCGCCGCCCCCAGTTCAGCACGAACCGGATCGGCTCACCGAGCACCGCCGGTAGCTGCACGGCCGCCTCCTCTCCCGTCCTCCACGGGACAGTGAACCACAGCACGGCTGGGTTGATCCGACGCCCGGTGGGATCATGGGCGGAGATGGGCAGGTGGTGCGGATGGCGGAAGTGTCGCTCGTCGTGGCGGGGGCGGGGCTGCGCGGAACGGGCTATGCCCGACGCGCCCGGACGACCGGGGCGACCATCGTCGGGGTCGCCGAGCCCGATCCGGTACGTCGGGCCAGGTTCGCCGCCGAGTTCGACCTGGCGCCGGAGCTGGTCTTCGCGGACTGGCGGGAACTGGCGGCGGCGGGCCGGATCGCGGACGGCATCGTCATCGCGACCCAGGACACCGAGCACGCGCAACCCGCGGTGCGGTTCGCCGGCCTCGGCTACCACATCCTGCTGGAGAAGCCGATGGCCACCACCGAGGCCGACTGCCTCCGGATCGTCGAGGCCGTGGAGCGGGCCGGGACCATGCTCGCCGTCTGTCATGTGCTCCGGTACACGCCCTACACCCGCCGGATCCGGGAACTCGTCGCGCAGGGTCGGATCGGCGAGCCGATCAGTGTGCAGCACCTGGAGCCGGTCGGCTGGTGGCACTTCGCCCACTCGTACGTCCGGGGCAACTGGCGCCGGGCCGACGAATCGGGCCCGGTGTTGCTGACCAAGTCCTGTCACGACATCGACTGGATCATCCATCTGCTGGGTGAGGTCCCGGTCCGGGTCGCCTCGTTCGGCCGGCTGTCCCACTTCCGCCCGGAGAACCGGCCAGCCGGTGCCGCCGACCGATGCCTCGACTGTCCGGTGGAGCCGGACTGCGCCTACTCCGCGACCCGGCTCTACCTGTCCTGTCTGGGCGATCCGCGTCGGGAGGTCTGGCCGCTCGGTGCGGTGACCCACGATCCCACCGAGGCCGGCGTACGGGCCGCGCTGCGGACCGGGCCGTACGGGCGGTGTGTGTACGCCAGCGACAACGACGTGGTGGACCACCAGGTGGTGAACCTGGAGTTCGGGTCCGGCAGAACCGCCTCGTTCACCGTGACCGCCTTCACCCCGCACTCCGGCCGACAGACCCGGATCTTCGGTACCCGTGGCGCCATCGAGGGTGACGGGCACCGGCTGACCGTCTCCGACTTCGTCACCGGTGATGTGCGGACGGTCGAGACCGGTGCCGACGCCGAGGCGCATGGTCACGGCGGTGGTGACGACGCGCTCGCCGACGCGTTCGTGGCGGCGATCGCCACCGGCGACGGGTCGCTGCTGAGTTCCGACGCCCGGGAGAGCCTGGCGGGCCACCGCGTCGTGTGGGCCGCCGAGCGGGCCCGCCGCACCGGCAGGGTGGTGACCCTCCCGGCCTGACTCGCGAGGACATCGAGGGACGTACGGATGTTCGGGTTACGCCAGCGCGTCATGGTGGAACGGCTGCGGCGGGCTCCGGCGGTGCCGGACGCTCTGGTGCTGCACGAGGTCGCCGGCGGTACCGAGCTGGGACCGTCGCTGGTCGCACTGGTGGTCCTGCACCGCCGGCAGCACCGGCGCCGGGACGGCGGTCCGCGCGCGGTTGGTGGCGGCCCGGCTAATTCATCTCGCAGAACGGCGGATTGCCGCTGGTGATCCCCAGGTCTTCGCAATAGAAGCCGCTGCCCTGGCTGTGGTACCGCCAGCCCGTGCCGGCCTTGTACTGGAACAGGTAGACGCCGTCGCCGGCCGTCGGACCCTCCGCATCGGCCGTTGCCCAGTTCTTCCAGCACTTCACCCGCGAGGGAACGAACCGCCAGTCCTTCGGCAGGTCGGCGAGCTTCTCCAGGGTCGTCGCGGAGGGGCAGTCCGGATACCGAGGTCGATTACTGGTACGGGTGGACGAGTGCGGCGACGACGGCGGTGTCCTGCTCGGCACCGCAGGAGTCGGTGCGATGCTGGGTGACGGCGTCTGGGTCGCCCCCGGGGCCGGCGGACTCGGCCGGTTGGCGGTGCCGAGGGCGACCGCACCACCGATGGCGAATACCGCCACCGCGGCCGTGGCGGCCGTGGCGACCCGGGCGCGTCGCTGCACCTGCCGAGACTTGTGCAGGGACCGCTCGTACATGTCGGCGCTGCCGCCGTGCTCGGCCAGATCGGACATGGCCTGACGCAGCGACCCGAGGTTGTCGGTCATCAGGCTTCCTCCATCACGGCCGAGAGCAGGTCGGGCGCCATCTCCCGGATGCGGGCCAGCGCCTTGCTGGTCTGGCTCTTGATCGTGCCGACCGAGCAGTGCAGCAGGTCCGCGGCCTCGGCCTCGCTGCGATCCTCGAAGAACCGCAGCACCAGCACCGCACGTTGCCGCCGGGTGAGCTGGTCGAGGACCTGATGCAGGGCGAGCTTGAGGTCGCTGCGGCGGGCGTGGTCGCTGCCCGGCTGAACCACGTCGGCCAGCTCGCCGGGCAGGGACTCGGTCACCTTGCGGCGTCGCCACCAGCTCACATGCTGGTGGTACATCGCCGTACGGGTGTAAGCCTCGAAATGCCCGGGGTCATCCAGCCGATGCCGGCCCCGATGGGTACGGGCCAGCGCGTCCTGCACCAGGTCCTCGGCGAGGTGTCGGTCGCCGGTCAGCAGGAACGCCGTCCGCAGCAACGCCGGCGACCGGGTCCGGACGAACTCGCAGAAGAGGTCGTCTATGGAGTTGGACATGCCCGGCTCCTGCTCCCCGCGCGCCGAATTTCGCTCAGGCGGCGGCAATGTCGATACGTCCGGCCGCCCGCGCCGTACACCGTAAGCAGTGCGGACCATCGCACTACCTCTCGGTAGCCGAGCTCAGGGGTACTGGCAGAACGGCGCAGCCTCGTTGATGCCAAGATCCTTGCAGTGGTACCCGCTCCCCTGGCTGTGGTAACGCCACCCCGAACCGGCCTTGTACCGGAACAGGTAGACGCCGTCGCCGACGGTCGGACCCTCCGGGTCGGCCGTCGCCCATTCCTTCCAGCACTCCACACTCGACGCAACGATGTGCCAGCCCCTCGGCAGGTCGGCCAGCTTCTCGAGGGCCTTTGCCGAGGGGCACTTCCCGGCCCCAGCCCCAGCCCCGCCCCCGGCCTTCCGTGCCGGCGACTCGGTGACGGCAGGGCGTGCCGAGGTGGGAACCACCGAGGGCGGAGCAGCCGAGATCGGAGCGGGAGCCGGCGTCGAACCGCAGCCGGTGAGTCCGAGGACGATGGCGGCGACTGGCAGCAGTAGGCCGTGACGTGCGGACATCTCAGATCCCCCGGATGGTGGCGATGTTTGCTTACATCCGGGTACAAGCGATCCAAGGCCCGCAGGTTGCCGCCGGCCGAAACAATCTCCAAAGAACTTTCTCGCGCTCCCGGACCAACTGCCCCCTACCGGAGCGTCGCCGGTGGAAGCAGTGCCAACATCTGGTTGATCTGCGCGGTTCGGGACAGGTCGATCCGCCGGGCCAGGTCAAGGGCGCCCGCGTGGGTACCGGACCGGGTTTCGACCCGGGCCATCTCGACGGCGTTGTGCTGGTGCGCGATCAGCAGGTTGAGGAAGGCGGTCTCGAACTCGGTGCCGGTGGTCCGGGCCAGCGCGGCGATCTGCTCCGGCCCGGTCGCCGGCATTCCGCCGTGGTCTGCGTGCGCGTGGACGTCCGGGTCCGCCGAGGTGCTCCGGCCCCAACCGCTCAGCCAGTCCCGCATGGTCTCCCGCTCGGCGTCCTGGGTGACGTCGATCGCGGCGGCCAGGGTCTTCACCTCGGTCCGCCGGGCCCGGCTCTCCACGAGGCGTACCAGTTCCAGCCCCTGACCGTGATGGGTCACCATCATCTGCAGGAACATCACGTCCGCCTCGTTGAACGCACCGGTCGCGTCGGCCGGGGCCGGCACGGCGGAGCCGGTCGGTGCCGGTGCGGGGACGGCGGGTGCGGCGCCGGTCCCCTCCGGAGCGGACGCGCAGCCGCCGAGCAGCAACAGCGTCGCGACGATCACGGTACGGCGGTAGCGGGTCATGGCCTCGTCTCCGGTACGCGGTTACTTCTGAGCCGGTGTGCGGGTGGGCTGCGGGTGCGGGTGGCGGACCTGTGGCGGATACGGACCCACAGGGGGTATGGGTCCGTATCCGCGACGGGTACGCCCCGCCCGGGGCTAGCTCAGACGCGTTGCCAGAGGGCCGGAACGTTCGGCGGTTCCCAGCCGGCGATGGCGGTGTGTGCCTGCCGGCAGCGGTAGGTCGCCCCGCCGTAGGTCACCTGGCTGCCGACCTGGTACGTCGTACCGGCCTGCCAGGTTCCGCCGACCGGTGGCGGTGCGGTGGTGGGCGGCGGGGTGGTCGGGTTCGCCGTCCGGGTGGGCGTGGGGGTCGGGTTCGGAGGGTTGCTTCCGCCGCCACCGATCTGGAGGTCGACGCAGGCGTAGAAGGCGTTCGCCGTGTCGGCGATGTTCCAGATCGCCAGCAGCTTCTGCCGGCCGGTCCGCCCGCCCATGCTGACGTTGTGTGAGACGGTGGCACCCGGCTGCCGCCCGCCGTCGTCGAACACGGCGATCCGGGAGTTGCCGATGTAGTACTCCCAGGTGCTGGTGGCGTGCCGGGCGGTCAGCACCCAGTTGAACGTCACCGAGTTGCCGACCGAGGTGGCCGGCCAGTTCCGGCTCTCGTCGCTCAGCACCGCGAAGTGGCCGATGTTGGCGTGGCAGTTGCGCAGCCCCTTCGGTCCCTCCACGCTCTGCGGCTCGTACTGGATCTGGCCGCAGTTGGCGACCCGGCCCTGCGCGCAGAGCGCCTGCCGGCTGGGTGGCGACGAGATGTAGCCGTGCGCCTGGGCCGCCGGCACGGCGACGACGAGAGCGGAGAGGACGGCGGCGACGGTAGTCAGCGCCAGGACCACGGTTCTTCGCATCGTGGGCTCCTTACTTCATCGGGAAGGTACCCTCAAGATAAAGTAAGGATTATTAACAGTAAATATCTACGGACAGAAAAACATCGATCAAACGAAATCAGTACGTCGGCCGTTGCAGGACGCCGAGGAACTCGGCCAGCAGGCGTTCCCGTACCGGCACCGGAGCGGCGTCCAGCAGGGCGTTCACCGGCGCCATCCGCTCCGGCGGCCGACCGGCGGCGGCCGGGTCCAGCCCCAGCCCGGCGGCGATGCCGGCGACCAGGTCCGGGGTGAGCTGCTCGGGGGCCAGCGCACCGAGCGTGCCCAGCAGCTCGGCGGGGAGCCGCACCGGGCCGGCACCCCGGGCGGCCCGGACCGCGTCCCGCAGGTCCGCGCCGAACTCGACCACCCGGGGCGCCACCGAGGCGGTCACCGACAGGTGGATGTTCGCCGGCACTCCGCCGTACGACAACTGGGGTTGGGTGTGCCAGCCGCGCGCGGTCAGCTCGTCGGCGAGGACGAACAGGTCGAGTCCGGGATCGGTGCTGACGAAGCAGACCACGGTCGACTCCGGATCGACGAGCAGCCGCAGCCCCTCCACACCGGACACCTGGGCGGCCAGTCCGCGTACCGCCGCCAGGGTGCGCTCGGCCAGGGCCAGGTAACCGGCCTCGCCGAGATGCCGCAGCGTGGCGTACGCGGCGGCCAGCGGCCCGCCCGACCGGGTGGACGAGATCACCGGGTTGACCAGGGTGTACCCGGGCCAGCCGGCGAACGCGAAGTACTGCGGACGGCGCAGTTCGGCATCCCGGTGCAGCAGCACCGACACCCCCTTCGGGGCGTACGCGTACTTGTGCAGGTCCACCGAGATCGAGGTGACGCCCGGCAGGCCGAAGTCGAACGGCGGCACCGCGACGCCGAGCCGGCGCAGGAACGGCAGGGTCCACCCGCCGAAGCAGGCGTCCACGTGGCACCGGACCCCGACCCCGGCGGCGGCCCCGGCGATCTCGGCGACCGGATCCACCACCCCGTACGGGTACGACGGCGCCGAGCACCCCACCAGTACGGTGTCCGGGCCGATCGCCGCCGCCACCTCACCGACCTCGGGGCGGAGCGTCCGCGCCGACACCGGCACCTGGTCGAGCGCGACCCCGAGATAGTGCGCCGCCTTGGCGAACGCCGCGTGCCCGGTCGTCGGCACCACCAACCGGGGGCGGGCCACCTCCGGCCGGGCGTCCCGGGCCGCCTTGACGGCCAGGATCAGCGACTCGGTGCCACCGCTGGTGACGCTGCCGACGACGTCCGGCGCGGCCGTACCCGGCCCGCCGCCGAGCAGCCGGGACGCCGCGCCGACCAGCGCGTTCTCCAGCCCCAGTACGGACGGAAAGGCGGTCGGGTCGAGCCCGTTGACGTGCGCCGCCAGGGCGTACGCCGACATCGCCAGGTCGTCCAGGCCGGGCAGCGCGGAGTCGTAGACGTAGGCGAACAGCCGCCCGCCGTGCGTAGGCAGGTCTGCCGCACGCAGGTCGCGCAGCTCGGCCAGGACCTTGTCCGCGGGTACGCCCTCCGGCGGCAACGCCTCGATCATGGCGTGCACCGTAACAGCCGACAACGCGCAGGTGGCCCCGACGCGAACCCGCTGCACGGCCGGGATCCGTGCCGTGGAACCGACCCGTGGGATCAGGTCGGAGTTCTGCCGAACAGCCGGCCGAGCGGCCCCTCGCGCAGCCCCTCGCTGGTGAGCGCGTGGTAGAGGATCATCACGATGATCCCGACCAGCCCCAACACCGGGTTGACGAACCAGCCGAGCAGCCCGCTCAGGCCGTACAGCACCAGGCCGGTGAGCGGACGGGGAGTCTGGGTCCGGACGTACCGGCGGGTCACCCCCGGGGCGAGCAGTTCGGGGTGGCGCCGCAGGTAACCGAAGAAGACCATCCAGGGAGCCGACATCAACATCGCGGAGAGCGCGTAGAGCGCGACCGCCACCCGCCGGTCGTAGTTGTCACTGCCGTGGCCCAGGGCCGAGGCGAGCACGGTGGTCGGAAACGGGATGATCACCGCACCGAACAGGATCCCGAGGTTGATCCAGTTGAGGCCGAGGGTCATGCCCCGGATCAGCCGCAGCAACGCGTGGTGGTTGAGCCAGATGACGCCGATGTAGATGAAGGACACCACGAACGCCAGGTAGGACGGCCACTCCTCGCGCAGCCCCCGGAGCAGACCCCCCGGTTCGTGCTCGGGTACGCGCAACTCCAACACCAGCAGGGTGATGACGATGGCGATGACGGCGTCGCTGAACGCCTTCACCCGGTCGATCTCGGACACCCGCCCGGCGGTACCGGGCGAGCCGGGCCCGGTCGGTGAATCGTCCGGTTCGACCATCAATACAGGGTAATCGCCCGGTTACCGGATCGCGGTCATGTTGCCGGATCGGCGGCCGAGGCCAACCGCTCCGGTGTCAGGTCGTAGCCGCGCATCGCGAACAGGGCCAGCCCGACCAGCAGCGCCGGCAGCACCGTGAAGCCGAGCAGCACCCCGGTGCGGGCGGTGTCGGACTGCGCCGCCGCCGAGCCGGTGGCCGAGGAGACGTAACCGAACACCTGGAGCACCAGGCCGTAGATGCCCGGTCCGAGCGCCAGCCCGAACGTCTCGCCGGCCGTCCAGAGCCCGGTGAAGACCCCGGCCTGCCGGCGACCGGTCCGCGCGGTGTCGTACGCGATGCAGTCCGGCAGCATGGCCAGCGCGAAGACCTGCTGACCGGCGTAGCCGCAGCCGATCAGCGCGACCACCAGGTAGACCGCCGGCGACGGCAGCACCGGCGCGGCGGCCAGCGCCAGCGCGCCGACCGCGAAGAGCAGCGACGCGACGCCGAACGCCCGCGCCTTGCCCAGCCGGCCACCGGCCCGGCTCCAGAGCGGCATCACCAGCAGGGCCGGGCCGACGAAGCAGGCGAACAGCAGGGTGGACCCGGTGTCCGGGTCGCGCAGCACGTGTGTGGCGAAGTAGCTGACCCCGGCCAGCACGGTCGCGACGCCGGCCGACTGGACGACGAAGCAGATCAGCAGGAGCCGGAACGGCCGGTTGGCGATGGCGACCGCGAGCTGGGCCCGCAGGCTCGGCTCGCTCGCCACCACGACGCCGGTCGGGGCGGACCGGGTGCCGAGGAACGCGCCGACCGCCCCGGCCACGATCAGCACCGCCACGAACAGTCCCAGCCAACGGTGTCCGGCTACGCCGTCACCACCGGCGCTCACCACCACCGGGGCCAGCGCGCCGGAGACCAGGATGGCCAGCGCCAGCACGGCGACCCGCCAGGTCATCAACCGGGTCCGCTCGGCGTAGTCGTCGGTCAGCTCGGCCGGCATCGCCACGTACGGGACCTGGAAGAAGGCGAACGCGGTCGCGGTGAGCAGGAACGCCACCGCGACGTACCCGGCGGCGGCCGGACCCGCGTCGAACGGCGCGGCGAAGATCGAGGCGAAGAGGACGGCCAGGGCGAGACCGCCGGCCAACAGGTATGGCCGCCGGGCGCCCCAACGGGACCGGGTCCGGTCCGAGATCCGGCCGGCGACCGGGTTCACCAGCACGTCCCAGGCCTTCGGCAGCAGGACCAGCAGGGCGGCCAGCCCGGCGGCCACGCCCAGGGTGTCGGTCAGGTACGGCAACAGCACCAGGCCGGGGACCGTACCGAAGGCACCGGTGGCCAGCGATCCGAGGGCGTACCCGGCATGCACCCGCCGGGGCAGGAGGGGGGCCCGGGACGGCGGCGGGGCATCCATGCGCCGGAATGTTATCCGCACCGATCTTGTCCGGGCTCCGGCGTTCGTGCGGTAGTGGTGGCCGATCGGCGTAGTGCCGACCGGCCACCCCCAGCCTGAGTCTCAGGTCAGCGCTGACCACCCAGGTACATCGCGTTGAACAGCAGCCGGTAGGTGCCGTGCGACTGCGCCCGGTGCTGCGGCTTGAAGCCGATCATCACCACCTGCCCGTCACCCACCTTCGCGGTCACCACGGCGCTCTTGCCGCCGATGACGTCCTCACCGAGCAGGAACCCGCTCTTCAGCAGGTTCTCCGTCGGCCAGGTCGCCGCCACCGAGACGCCCTTGGCACCGGGGTTCACCTCGAACGCCGGGCCGTCCGCCACGAACGCCGAGGCGGTCGCGCCGAAGCCGGCCGCCACCGGGTCGCTGGCGTCGACGTTCAGGTTCAGCACCGAACCCGGGATGTTGAGTTCGGTCTCCTCCACCCCGGCGGTGACGTCCTTCACAGGTACGCCGAACGCCTGGATCGGCAACTGCGCCGCCCGGTTCAGGGTGACCACGGTGCCGCCCGCCTCGACGAACGCCTTGAGGTTGGCCACACCCGCGTCGGTCATCCCACCGGTGTACGCGTCCGGCAGCGAGCCGGCCGCCCGACCGTTGCGCATCGAGTTGTACGTGGCGTCGGGCAGCACGATCGTGTCGTACGCCGCCCGCAGGTTCCCGGCCCGCACCGCCGCATTGGTCAGCTTCTGGTACGGGAACCGGAACTGGTCCAGGATCAGCCGGGTCCAGCCCTCGTCGTAGTTGTTGAACCCGTCGTACAGGCCGATCCGGGGTGCGGCCAGCGCCTTAGCCTGTGCCGGCTTGGCGTCCACCGCCGCGATACTGAGCCCCAGTTCGGTGGCGAGGGCGGTGACCCGGTCACCGGTCTCCGGGCCGGTCTTCACCAGGAAGGTGCCGGCCGGCAGCTTGCCGGTACGGGTGGTCACCTCACCCGTGCTGCGGGAGACCTTCTCCCCCGCCGCCAGCAGCGCGTTCACCGCGGTCGAGCTGTCGTTGACCCGGGGGTCGAGCGCGTACGCGTGCTTCGGCGCCCCGGCCACCGTCCCGGTCGGGACCTTCGGCCAACCGACCTCGGCGGCGCTGACCCGGACCGTCTTGTCGAGCTTGTCGACGGTGACGCCCATCTGGAACGACAGGGTGTAGCCGGTGATGTCGTACGGCGGCTCCAGCGGGCCGCCCGGGTAGAGCCGGCGGTCCGGGTAGACCTGCGGGTTGAGCAGGTCCAGCACGGCCGCCCGGTACGGCTGGGCCTCCCGGACCAGGTAGCTGCCGGCCGGGTAGGTGCGCTTGCCCACCTTGAACGAGGCGAGCGCCTGCTCGACCCGGATGTTGTTCCAGCGCAGCTTGTCGACCAGCTTGGTGGCGGTCGGGAAGTCCGCCTGGTCGGCCGGGATCACGTAGGTGGTGCCGGCACCGTCCCTGGCGCCGTCCCGGGCCATCTGGTACGCCCCGTAGAGCCAGCCCTCGCGGTCGTCGCTGGCCAGCCGGAGCATCGCCCAGGAGGCGGTCTTGATGTAGTCGCAGCTCTGCGACAGGTGCCACTCGCCGCCCTGCCACGGGCTCGGGTAGAAGACCGACGGCTTGCTCGTCGAGGTGCCGTCGGCGAACGTGGCCGGGAAGTCCTTCGGGTCGTACACCCTCGGGGTCGCCGAGGCGTGTGCGGTCTCGGTCAGGATGCCGATCTGGTTGTGGTAGTACGGCGCGGTCCGGGCCCCGCCGTTCCACCAGATGTCGTACGACTGCCGGGCCAGCGCGCCGCCCTTGTCCTCGCGCTCCAGCCGTTGTCCCATCGCGTCACCGACGATGTTGACGCCCCGCACCACCTGCGGGTGGATGTTCGGGTTCAGCGGGTCCTCGAACGGCGGGATGCTGATCCGGGCCGGGAAGACCGCCGTCTGGTGCACGTTGTGCATCACCTGCGGCAGCCACTCGTGGAACAGTTGCCGGCCGACGTTCTGGGTCTCCTGGAGGTTGAACATGTACCAGTCACGGTTGTTGTCGTGCCCGGCGTACTTCTGGTACAGCTCCGGATAGCCGGCGTCCTGGTACGGCCCGCCCAGGTTCTGCCGGTACCACTCGGCGACCTTGGTGCCGCCGTCCGGGTTGGTGTTCGGGACCAGCAGCGTGATGACGTTGTCCCGGATCGCCCGCGCCTCCGGCGTCTCGCTGGTCAGCAGGTCGTACGCGAACTGCGGGGCGGTCTGGTGCCCGGCCACCTCGGTGGAGTGGATGCCGAAGTCGACCCAGGCGACCGCCTTGCCGCTCTGCGCCAGGCCCCGGGCCACCGACTCGGAGAGCCCGTCGCCCTGGGAGAGCCGGACCGAGGTCTCCCGGTACCGGTTCAGGTTGCTGTCCTTGAGGTTCTCCTCGGAGGAGACGATGGCCATCAGTTGCGGCCGTCCCTCGCTGGTCTTCCCGATCTCAACCAGCTTCATCCGGTCGCTGGCCTGGTCCAGTTTCCGGTAGTAGTCGGCGATCTGTTCGTAGGTGGCCAGCTTGTAGTCGGCACACGGCACCCAGCCGAGCACGGACTGCGGCTTGGGCACCCGGCCCGCGGCGTTCGCCGCGTCCGCGGTCGCGGACGTCAGGACCGGGGTGCCCAGCAGGGCCACGGCGATCGCGGTCGGCAGTGCGATTCCGGAGAGTCTTCGGTTCACCTGATAACCCCTTCATACGACGATGTACGACGAAAAGGGTCCGACAGGGGCGGCCGCGCCAACTCGGATGACCTTGATCTAACCCGTCTCATCGCAGGTCAGGAACATCGATGTACGAAGTTGAGGCAATCTTGAGAATCCCGGCATTCTGTCCTGGCTGCTGGATGCGCGATGATCGCAGTGCTGGTACCACCAGACGAGGAGCGGGCGGGTATGCGGATCCTGTTGGTCGAGGACGACGCCCGGGTGGCCGGCGCGATGGCGTCCGCCCTGTCCCGGCGCGGGTACGACGTGGAGCGGGCCGCGACCGCCGCCGCCGCGCTCGCCGCCGCGCCCTGTGACCTGGTGCTGCTCGACCTCACCCTGCCCGACGGCGACGGCGTGGAGGTGTGCCGGGCCCTGCGCCAGCGCAGCGCGCAGCTCGGCATCATCGCGGTCACCGCGCGCGGTGAGGAACGCGACCGGGTCCTGGGGCTGCGGATGGGCGCCGACGACTACGTGGTGAAACCGTTCTCGATGGCCGAACTGGAGGCCCGGATCGTCGCCGTGCTGCGTCGGGCCAGGGCCGGGGCACCCCGTCCGGAGATCATCGAGGTCGGTCCGATCTGGATCGACGTCGCGGCCCGACTCGTCACCGTGGGCGGGCAGCCGGTGACGCTGACCCGCAAGGAGTTCGACATCCTGGTGTCGGTGGCCCGGCAACCGGGTTCGGTGGTGCCGCACGAGCGCATCGTCCTCGACGTCTGGCCGACCACCGGCGCGGCCCGGCACACCGTCGAGGTGCACGTCGGCTCGCTGCGCGGCAAGCTCGGCGACCCCGACCTGGTGCAGACCGTGCGCGGCATCGGCTACCGGCTCCGGGCCGAGTAGTCCGGAGCCGACGTGCGCCGCCGCCTGGTCTTCAGCTACTCGCTGCTCATGATCCTGGTCCTGCTCGCCCTGGAGACGCCGCTGGCCGTCACCCTGGCCAACCGGGAGACCGAACAGCTCAGGGCGGACCGGTTGGCCGACGCCAACCGGTTCGCGTCACTCTCCGGCCCCGCGCTGCGCAGCGGTGCGGTCAGCGCGATCGACGACGAACTGCGGCGCTACCGGGAGTTGTACGGGATCACCGCCGCCGTGATCGACCGGGAACGACGGTCGGTGGTGGCCACCGGTGGCCTGCACGTCGGTTCGGAGTTGACCGATCCGGCGGTCTTCGGTGCCCTGGCCGGCCGGCAGATGACCATTCCGGAGGTGGTCTGGCCCTGGCAGGCCGACCTGCTGGTGGTGGCGGTGCCGGTGAACGACGGCGGCGAGGTGATCGGGGCGGTCGTCACGGTCTCGTCGACCAACCGGGTCCGCCGGACCGTCGCCGTCTGGTGGGCGGCGCTGGCCACGATCGGGCTGCTGGCCGTCTCCGCCGGGGTGATGACCGCGTTCCGGCTGGCCGGCTGGGTGTTGCGCCCGGTCACCGTCCTCGACGTGGTGACCCATGACATCGCCGCCGGAGACGGCCTGGCCCGGGTACCGACCCAGCAGGGGCCGCCCGAGCTGCGCCGGCTCGCCACCAGCTTCAACGAGATGGCGGACGCGGTCGCCGACGCCCTGGAACGCCAACGGGCGTTCGTCGCGCACGCGAGTCACCAGTTGCGCAACCCGCTGACCGCGTTGCGGCTGCGGGTCGAGGAACTCGGCCCGAGCCTGACCGACGAGTACGGCCGAGACGAGCACAAGCTGGCCCTGGAGGAGACCGACCGGCTGGCCCAGGTACTCGACGGGCTGCTCACCCTGGCCCGCGCCGAACGGGCCCAGCACACGATGGTGGTGGTGAACGCCGCGGCGGTGGCCGCGTCCCGGGTCGCCGCCTGGCAGCCGTTGGCCAACCGGCACGGCATCGCGCTGCGGCTGCGGCCGGGCGACGGCGGCCCGGCGTACGCCCGCGCGGTGCGGACCGCGGTCGACCAGGTGCTGGACGCTCTGATCGACAACGCGGTCAAGTTCGGCCATTCCGGCGGGCGGGTCGACGTCTCGGTCCACCACCGCGACGAGGGGGTGGTCGTCGAGGTCACCGACGACGGCCCCGGAATGACCGACACACAGCTCGAATCGTCGACCGAACGGTTCTGGCGGGCGCCGGACACCCAGAACATCGACGGTGCCGGCCTCGGCCTGACCATCGTGGCGGTGCTGGTCGACGCCTCCGGCGGCCGGCTGACGATGCGGCAGGCCGAACCGACCGGGCTCGCCGCGCAGGTGTGGTTCCGGGCGGCCGAACCGCCGGCACCGCCCCGGCCGGTGGAACCACCCGGGCCCGCCTGACCCGGCTCAGGGTTTGTGGGTCTGGTAGTACCGCGCCGCGCCGGGATGGAGGGCGAGCGGAGTCGTGGTGATCGCCGACTGTGCGTTCAGCCGGGCGGCGGCCGGATGGGCGCTGCTGAGTTCGTCGCGTCGCTGCATCAGCAGTCGGGTCACGTCGTAGACGAGTTGTTCCGGCAACGCCGTGGCCACCACCAGATAGTTCGGCACCGCCACCGTCGTCACCGGTTCCGTGCCGTACGCCGAGGTGGGGATGTCCCGGCCGACGTACACCTCCCGGTACGACTTGCGCAGCGGCTCGACCCACTGGCCGAGGCCGACGAACCGGGCCGGGGTCTCGGCGGCGAAGTCCGCCACGGCCTTGACCGGCAGGCCGCCGGAGAAGAAGAACGCGTCGATCTTGCCGGCCCGCAGTGCCGCCACCGAGTCGTCGATGCCGAGGCGCAGCGTCTCGGCCAGTTCGTCGTCCACCTCGGCCACCGCGAGCAGCCGGCCGGCCGTGACCGCGGTGCCCGAGCCCGGCGCCCCGATCGCCACCCGGCGACCGCGCAGGTCCTGGAGCTGGCGGATCGGCCCCTGCGCCCGGGTGACCAGGTGCAGCAGGTCGTCGTAGACCCGCGCGATGGCGCTCATCCCGCCGCCGGCCGGTGCGTCGACGGGCAGGATGTCGGCCTGGGTGAAGCCCAGCTCGGCCCGGCCGCTGGAAACCAGCGAGACGTTCTCCGCCGACGCGGCGGTGACCACCACGCTCGCGGTCACGTCGGGCAGTTCCCGGTTGAGGATGCTGGCCAGGGACTGACCGACCGCGTAGTACACCGCCGTCGCGCTGCCGGTGGCGATCCGCAGCCTGGTCGGCTCGGCCACTTCAGACGTACAGGCGGCGGTGAGGGGCAGCACGGTGGAAACCACGGCAACCGCCACGGCAAGCGTGTGGAGCCGCCGGCCGGCCAGTCCTCGGCCAGCGCGTCGGTGCGACCGTGCCCCGCCCACCCCACCACCACCCCGGCGAAGATCGACACTCAGCGCAAATTTTCCTCAAGCCTTCAAGCGATGTCTACCGCCTGACGGCGGATACAGCCACCGTTGACGTAGTTGGTTGTCGCGACTACGGGGGGCGACAGAAATGATCTGGAGCACCGGGGCGTACGTCTCCACGCGGCCGCCCGTCCGGCCGTCCGGCGGAACCAGCCTGCTGGACCGAACCTCGCTGGCCGATGCCTTCGAGGCGGCGTGCCTGATCAGGTGCACCCGAGTGGAGAGCGTGCGGCAGCCGACCACCGTCCTGGCCGAGTTCAGCTCGGCGGCCGCCGCCGCTCGCCTCGCCGAACTTCTGGTCCGGCTGGGCACGCCGGTCTTTCCGGAGCGGGTCACCGCCGGGGTTCGGCGCCGGTACGAACTGCACCGCCTGCACATCACCCAGCCGGGCCAGCCCGCCGTGCTGACCGGCGGCTGGCGGCAGGGGCGTACCGCCCTGCTCGATCCGGCCGCCGTCGGTGCGTCCGCGCCCCGGCACGCCCGCCGGCAGGCCCTGGCCGCCGCCGCGTGGCGGGCCGCGCTGCTGGCCGCCGGCCGGCACGTCCGGACCAACATCCTGGGCGTACGTCTCAACGACACCGAACTCGCCGCCGTCCTGGTCCGGGGCGCCCAGTTGCTCGGCTCGGCGGCCTCGGTCGCGCCGCGCTCGGGTTGCCTGCTGGTGACCGTGCCCGGTGGCCCGGACAAGGAACGCATCCTGCGGCACAGCAGCCGGCCGGTACCCGTCCCCGCGAGCTGACGGCGACGCCGTCGCCTCCGGCGGCGGGAGCCGGTCGGGCAGCGTCAACCGGTCGGGTGCCAGTCGGCCGCCGACATGTCGACCCCGGCGCCGCGCAGCGGAGTCCCCTCGGCGATCAACCGGGCGCGTGCCTCGTTCTCGTGTCCCGGCGGCAGCCGGCCCGCCGAGTTGACCACCCGGTACCAGGGCACCGCGGCACCGTGCCGGGCCATGATCGAACCGACCAGTCGGGCCGACGCCCGGCCGGACCGGTCGGCCAGGTGATCGGCGATCCCGCCGTACGACATGACCCGCCCCGGTGGGATGCGCTCGACCAACGCGAGCACCTCTTCGACGTACTCCTCCGGCGTCATGAACCGCCACGATATGGGAGCCGCCGGCCGGTGCCCCGGCCGAGGGGGGCGGCCGAGCAGAATGGGCGGGTGCGGGAAGCAGTCAACACAGCACGCCGGATCGTGGTGAAGGTCGGCTCGTCGTCGCTCACCACGGCCGCCGGTGGGCTGGACACGGAACGGGTCGACGTGCTGGCCGACGTACTCGCCGGCTGGCTGGCCGGTGGGTCGCCCGGTGTCGAGCCGACGGAGGCCGCCCCGCGACCGGCCGGGTCCGGTCGTCGGCGTGCGGTTCCGGCGGACCGCGAGCTGGTGCTGGTGTCGTCCGGAGCGATCGCCGCCGGCCTGGCCCCGCTCGGGCTGCCCCGCCGCCCCCGCGACCTGGCCACCCAGCAGGCGGCGGCCAGCGTCGGGCAGGGACTGCTGATCGGGCGCTACTCGGCCGGTCTCGCCCGGCACGGCCGTACGGTCGGCCAGGTGCTGCTGACCGTCGACGACGTCACCCGGCGGGCCCACTACCGCAACGCCTACCGCACCCTGCGCAAACTTCTCGACCTCGGCGCGGTGCCGATCGTGAACGAGAACGACACGGTGGCCACCGACGAGATCCGGTTCGGTGACAACGACCGGCTGGCCGCGCTGGTGGCGGCGCTGGTCCACGCCGACCTGCTGGTGCTGCTCTCCGACGTCGACGCGCTCTACACCGGTGACCCGGCCCGGCCCGGCACGGTACGGATCGAGGAGGTCCGCGACGAGCAGGACCTCGCCCACGTCGCTGTCGGCCGGGCCGGACGGGCCGGGGTCGGCACCGGGGGCATGGTCACCAAGGTCGAGGCGGCCCGGATCGCGACCGGCTTCGGCATCCCGGTGGTGCTGACCTCCGCGTCGCTGGCGCCGGACGCACTCGCCGGCGCCGAGGTCGGCACCTTCTTCCACCGGGTCCGGCAGCGGCCGACCGCCCGGCTGTTCTGGCTCGCCCATGCCACCTCGCCCCGGGGCCGGCTGCACCTCGACCCGGGAGCGGTGCAGGCGGTGGTGGGCCGGCGGAAGTCGCTGCTACCCGCCGGAATCACCGCCGTGGACGGCACGTTCACCGCCGGGGACCCGGTCGACCTGGTGGACGCGGCCGGCGCCGCGGTGGCCCGGGGTCTGGTCAACTACGACGCGGTGGAACTGCCCAGCCTGCTCGGCCGGTCCACCTCGGAACTCGCCGCCGCGCTCGGCCCGGCGTACGAGCGCGAGGTCGTGCACCGCGACGACCTGGTGCTCCTCTGACCTACCGGGCCGGACCTACTTTGCCCGGCGGCGCCGGACGGACCGCCGGCCGCTGCTGCGGCGCCAGCCGTGGGGGCGCGCGGTTTCCCGCTCGGCCCGGGGTCGGCGCGGGCGGGAGCGGCCCGCCGTCCCCGGCAATCCGCCCTCGCCCCAGAAGAACAGCACCGCCATGCCCACGCTGGCGATGCCGATCAGCAGCGCCTGGACCAGGGAATTCTCCAGCCACCACAGGTCCCAGCGGTGCCAGGCGGCGATACCGCCGCCGCCCAGCACGACGAAGAGCGTCGTCCCGATGAGCCCCTGGTGGCGCCCGACGAAGGCCCGGAACGGCTGCCGGGGCCGCTCGGACGGGTCAGCGGCGGGCACGGGTCACCGGGAATCCGCTGGATCCCGGCACGGACCGCGCACCGCCGCCGACCTCAGCCATGGCGCGAAGGCTATCCGGTCCAATTTGGACTCGGATCGGGCGGGGCGGCGGGCGAGACGACGGCGCTCAGGCCGTGGCCCGCTCCGCGGCGCCGATCCGGGGGAAGGGTCGGGTGGAGAAGACCACCTCCACCGTCACCTCGAAGTACTCCGCGATGCGCAGCGCCAGGTGCAGGCTGGGGTTGTACTCGCCCCGCTCCAGGTAACCGATCGTCTGGTAGTGCACCCCGAGCGCGTCGGCGAGGTCCCGGCGCGAGATCCCGCGTTCCGCCCGCAGCACCGCGATCCGGTTGTAGATCGCCTCACTCATCAGTTGACCCTCTGCAACGCCTTCTCCTTGCGGGCCGCCACGCTCGACCCGGACTCCCGGCGGGCCATCCGGCGCAACACGATCGGCGCCACCACCACGCCCACCACGGCCCAGGCACCGAGTACGCCGAACGTCTCCAGATGCCGCCAGGACCCGCCGAGCTCCACCGCCGCCAGTTCGTCGGGCAACAGCGCCGAGCGCATTCCCAGGCCGAGCCAGTAGACCGGAAACGCCTGGCCGATCCACTGCAACCAGACCGGGAAGCTGGTGATCGGATAGAAGATCCCCGAGGTGGCGACGAGGCCCATGATAGGCAGCATGATCACCCCGACGTTGCGCGGGTTGGCGAACAGCGAACCGAAGATGGCGCCAAGAGGCAGGCAGGCGACCAGGCCCAGGACCACCACGCAGAGCAGGATCAGCCAGGAGCCGGGGCCGCCGGGCGCCAGGCCGTCCACCAGGAACACCCCCGGGATCACCAGGATGGCGGAGCCGATCAGGCTCATCCCGGCCACCTGCACCACCTTGCCGACCAGGTAGCCGAGCATGCCGTTCGGGACCGCCTTGGCCCGGAGCAGGGTGCCGTCCTCGCGTTCGACGGTGAGGGTCATCATCATCGTCACCAGCGCTCCGAACGCCAGCCCCCCGCCGAGCACGCTCGGCAGCGTACGGGCGCCGAGGGAGAAGTTCGTGCCGGGGACCGTGGCACCCCGCATGAAGAACATGACGACCAGGAAGGCGAAGTTCGGGAAGAAGTAGTTCCACAAGTCCTGCACGTTGGTCAGGCTCTGCCGCACCTCGATCCCGCCACGCGTCACGCCGGCTCGGACCGCTACCAGGCTCGGATTCACCGGTTCGCCCCCTCGAACTCGCGGAGCGCGGCGGCGCCCTGGCCGGACTCGAACTCGCGCACCAGCGCCATGTAGGTGTCCTCCAGGGTGGCCCGCCGGACCTCCAGGTCGGTGATGCCGTCGCCGTGCTGCTGGAACAACTCCCGGACGTAGCGGGTGGCGTCGGTGGTGGCGTGCACGAAACGCTGGCCGCCCTGACTCCACTTCACCTCGGCCTCCGACGACATCCGCCGGGCCAACTGCTCGGCCGACCCGTCGGCGATGATCGAACCGCCGGCCAGGATCAGGATCCGGTCGGCCAGTTTCTCCGCCTCGTCCAGATCGTGGGTGGTCAGCAGGATCGTGGTCTGCTCCAGGTCGGTCAGGCGGTGCACCAGGTCGTGGAACTCGCGGCGGGCCTCCGGGTCGAATCCCGCCGTCGGCTCGTCGAGGAACAGCAGCTCGGGTCGGCCGACGATGCCGATCGCGACGTCCAGTCGCCGCCGCTGCCCGCCGGAGAGCTGGCCGACCCGCTTGTGCGCGTGCGGGGTCAGCCCGACCACGTCCACCAGTTCGTCGACGTCCCAGGGCCGCCGGATCTGCTCCGTCGAGTACGGCGGGTAGTACGAACCGAGGTGGCCGAGCAGCTCGCGTACCCGCCACTTGGAATGGTCCCGCCAGGACTGGAGCACCACGCCCAGCCGCGCCCGCCACCGCTCGTCACCGTGGGCCGGGTCCACACCCAACACGGTGACCTCGCCGGCCGAGCGCATCCGGAACCCCTCCAGGATCTCGATCGTCGTGGTCTTGCCCGCGCCGTTCGGACCCAGCAGCGTCAGCACCTCGCCGGGGCGGGCGGTGAAGGTCACCCCGGTCAGCACGTCCGTGCTGCCGTACCTCATCCGCAGGTCACGCACGTCCAGCACGGGCCGCTCCGCCAACACTCCGGCCGGCTCAGGTGTCCGTTCCGGCTGTCCGACGATGGTCATAGAGCTACACCTCCCCGTCTAACTCCTACGCGAGAAGATAGTACATCTACTACATCGTGCGCCGGCAAGAGATATTCGCCGAGCATCCGTAGGACGACGATCCGCCGGGAAAACGCGTCGCGGGGCAGCTCCAGGAAGGGAGCTGCCCCGCGATCAGGCGGTGTCGCCGGCTGCCGGGGTGGACCTCAGTAGGCGGGCAGGGACGGGTCGATCTGCTTGATCCAGGAGAGCACCCCACCCTGGACGTGCACCGCGTCGCGGAACCCGGCGGCCTTCACCGCGGCCAGCGCCTCGGCGGACCGTACGCCCGACTTGCAGTGCAGCACGAGCTGCTTGTCCTGCGGCAGCGTGGCCAGGGCCGCGCCGGAGAGGATGTCACCCTTCGGGATCAACGTCGCGCCGGGAATGCGGACGATCTCGTACTCCGCCGGCTCCCGGACGTCGACCAGGAAGATGTCCTTGCCGGCGTCCTGCCAGTCCTTCAGCTCCCGGGCGGTGATGGTGGACTCCGCCACCGCCGCCTCCGCCTCGGGCGAGACGGCGCCGCAGAAGTCCTCGTAGTCCTCCAGCAGCTCGGTCACGGTGGGGTTCTCCCCGCACAGCGCACAGGCCGGATCCTTACGGACCTTGATCTTCCGGTACGACATCTCCAGTGCGTCGTACACCATCAGCCGGCCGACCAGCGGCTCACCGATTCCGGTGAGCAGCTTGATCGCCTCGGTGACCTGGATCGCGCCGATCGACGCGCAGAGCACGCCGAGCACGCCGCCCTCGGCGCAGGACGGCACCATCCCGGGCGGCGGCGGCTCCGGGTAGAGGCAGCGGTAGCAGGGACCGTGCTCGGCCCAGAACACCGACGCCTGACCGTCGAAGCGGTAGATCGACCCCCAGACGTACGGCTTGCCGAGCAGCACCGCCGCGTCGTTGACCATGTACCGGGTGGCGAAGTTGTCCGTCCCGTCGACGATCAGGTCGTACTGGCTGAAGATCTCCTTGACGTTGTCCCGGTCCAGGGCGGTGTTGTGGATCTCCACCTGGACCAGGGGGTTGATCTCCCGAATGGTGGCCGCCGCAGACTCGGCCTTCGGCCGGCCGACGTCCGACTGGCCGTGGATGATCTGCCGTTGCAGGTTGGACTCGTCGACGGTGTCGAAGTCGATGATGCCGAGCGTGCCGACTCCGGCCGCGGCCAGGTACATCAGCGCGGGCGAGCCGAGGCCACCGGCCCCGACACAGAGCACCCGGGCATTCTTCAACCGCTTCTGCCCCTCGACCCCTACGTCCGGGATGATCAGGTGGCGCGAGTAGCGGCGGATCTCGTCAACGGTCAGCTCGGCGGCGGGTTCGACGAGCGGGGGCAGTGACACGGTGGACTCCCCGGTTCCGATCGTCGCTCAGCCGGCGGCTGAGCGCATCGACAGTGGCATGTCGGGCCATTGTCGCTCGCCGGACCCGAAACCGACCATGAGGTGAAACACCTGCCCGAAATCCGGGAGCGGGAATAAGCCGACCGACGGAACGGACCGGGCGGCTCCGCGTCACAGCGATGGGCCGGCGTGCCGCTTCCCCCGCAGGTACGGCCACGGGTTCGCCAGGCAACCCCTGAGGAACAGCGTCTGCTGCATCATGACCGGCGCGGCCCGGCCGGTACGCGGGCACTGCTCGTGTCCGTGCCCCAGCTCGTGTCCCACCTCGTGGTTGACGACGTAGGTCCGGTACACCTCCAGGGGCACCTTGGCGGAGACGAAGTGCGGGACGGAGAGCCGCCAGCGGTCGAGATTGAGGATCACCCGTCCAGTGCCCCGGCAGGAGGTGTACGGCCTGCCGTTGACCTGGATGTTCACCCCGGACCGGGCGCACATCGTCCGGGTCGTGTTGGCGGTGGCGAGATAGATCGTGAAGTCGTGTCCGGCGCCGTCGGGGACCCGCTGCAACCGCAGCCGCCCGCTGCCGATCCAACTGCGCGGGTCGGCCAACGAGGCGTCCACCTTCGCGGCGAACTCCTCGAGGTCCTCGTTGGCGCCCCGCTCCATCGCCACCCGGTAGCGGCGCAGGGTTCCGGCGCGGCCGAGCACCTCGCCCCGACCGGTCGCGTAGCTGAACTTGCCCGACCCCGTCGGCGGGACCGGACCGGCGAGCCGCAGGACGGGCGGTGGCGGTACGACCGGGGTAGGCGTGGGCGTAGGCGTCGGGGTGACGACGCTGACCGGAGCCGTCGGCCCGGCGGGTGGAGCCGACGTCGGCGCTTCCTCGGCGGCCGAATGGTCGGCCGGCGGCACCAGCAACGCGACGACCGCGACCGTGGCGGCCACGCCCGACAGGGACACCGCGAGCAGGTGACCGCGTCGGGAACGGCGCCGCCGGGCTTCCCGTGGTCCCGAATCCGTCTCATCGGACGGCGGGGCGGAGCCGGGTGCCGAGGGGTCGGGCCGAACGTTGATCCACACGCCTACTTAGTACGCCAGGCCCATCAGTTTGGTTGCATCTTTGGTGACATCGGGCCAGCTCGGAAGTGCCACCGCGCTCGGCTGACGCCGGTGCCTCCCAACTGGTGGCCGGTCCTATCCAGCAGCCGAGACGGGGGCCGTCTCGGCCAGCAGCGCGGCGGCCGCCCGGGCCACCGTCCGGGGCACCTCCATCTGCGGCACGTGCCCGACGCCGTCCAGCACCAGCAGTCGGCTGTCCGGGATCAGTCGAGCCACCTGGGCCGGCACCCGGACGTCGACCAGCCGGTCCTGCGTACCGCCGACGACCAGGGTCGGCGCGGTGATCAGACCGGCGATCCGCCACAGCGAACCGGCACCGGGCAGGTACGCCCGGACGAAACTGCCGACCAGCCCGCGCAGCGTACGCAGGTAGGCCGAGGCGTAGTGCTCGGCGGTGTACCGGATCCGGATCTCGTCGATCGCCTCCTGGCGCCGCTGGTCACAGATCCGCCGCGTGTCGGCCACGCAGGCCTCCATCACCTGGCGGGCCATCTCCTCCGGCGGCAACTGGGTCAGCCATCGCGAGGCGAACCGTTCCGCCCCGGGCACCGCCAGCAGCGGCACCATCCGACCCTGCAACGACCGCCGGGGATCGAGGAACGGCATCGCGGGCGAGATCAGGGTGAGCGTGCGCACGAGGTCGGGGCGCAGGCCGGCGACCCGTACCGAGATGGCACCGCCGAGCGAGTTCCCGAACAGGTGCACCGGACCCCGATCGGAATGTTCTATGTACCGGATGACCCGATCGGCGAAGGCGGGGATGGTGTACCGATGACCCGGGTCACTCCGGCCGAAGCCGGGCAGATCGATGGCCTGGCCGTCCAGGCGGTCGGCGAGCAGGCCGGCGAGATCTGTCCAGTTCTGCGCCGAGCCGCCGAGTCCGTGCACGTACAGCGCCGGCTCGGCGTCCGCCCGGGTCGCCGGGGTGTCCCGGACGTACGTGACGGACCCGTCGATCCGTACGGCCCGGCCGGGCCACGGCGGCGGCAGCTCGTCCCGGGCGATCGACTCGTCCGCCTCCAGCAGCGCACGTTTCATCTGTCAAGTGTGCCGGGGGCACGACGATCGTGCGGGCTGCTGCGGGAGGTCCGACCGCGGGGGCACCGGGGCGGAGACACCATGTGCGCGCCTCCTCCCCGGTCGTCACGATTGCGCTGCCGTTCCGCAGGTCCCGTCGCCGGGTCAGGTGAGCAACGCCTCAAGCCGACGGTTCACCGCGGCCAGGGTGGCGCGGACCACCGCCTGGCGTGGGTCACCGGCGACCAGCGCCGATCCGGCGAGTTGCTCGACCCAGCCGTCGCAGACCAGCAGGACCACCACGGTGGCCACCTCGCAACTGCCGAACGGTACGACCGCGGCGTGCTCCACGAAGCAGCGGCCCCGTTCGGTCACCCGGGTCGAGGCGCTGAGCAGCTCGTCGATCGCCGCCGCCGCCGCGACCGCGCAGAGACGCAGGACGTACCCGTCGACCGCCGGACCGGTGGCCAACCCGGTCGCCGGATGTTCCCCGGCGGCGAGCCGGACCTCGACGGTGGCGTCCAGGCCGAACGTGCTCACCTGCACGTGATCGATGATCACGCGGGGTCCCGGCGGTGATCCCGGGTTGAGCGGCCGGGACGGTGCCGTCTCGGTCGTCGTCACCTGACTGCCGGAGTACGAGGTGCCGGCCGTAACGGGGCTGACTCCGGTCGTACCGGCCGGGGCGCCCCGGAGGGTCTCGGTCGGCGCCCCCGCGGGCTGCTCCCCGACGGCGGCCCGCCCCCGGTGGCTCGGTGCCTGCCGGCGTCGACGGGGCTCCTCGGTCGACGGCTCGGCATGGGTGGCCGGCGCGGCCTCCCGGGGCTCGGCCGGGGACTGCCGCGCCTGTCCGGACCCGTAGCCGGGCGCGGGGGCGGCGGACGGCGGTGCGCCGAAGCCGGGCGGACCCGCGGCAGGCGGGCCGGGCAGATTCTGTGGTGCGGCGGCCAGCCCCATCCGCTCCTGGAGCAGCCGTGCCACCTGGCGGCTCACCTCGGCGGGGTCGGCGCCGTCGGAGAGGTCCAGCCGGAGGCTGTGTGCCCCGGCCGGAGTGGTACGCAACGAGGCGTCCCGTACCCCGGGCACGCCCCGGACCGCAGCGAGGATCGCGTTGACGTCGAAACCGTCCGGTCGCTCGTGCAGTTGTGCCGCTCCATCCTCCCGACGCAGGTGGGTTGCGATTCGGGCGAGTTCCGGCGTCTCGGCGGGAGGCTCCGCGGCTGGCGGCTCCGGCACGGTCGGTACGTCCGGCTCGGCGGGCACCCGTTGCGGAAGCACGTCCAGGCTGGAGTCCGCTGGCCGGGACGCGGGTTCCGCCGGTGCCGACTCCGGATACCGGTACGCCTGTCCTGGCTGGCTCGGCGCCGTCGGCAACGCCAGGGCTTCCCGGCGGGGTGGATAGGCGGCCGACCGGCCGCTGGTCGGATATCCCGGCGACTCCGAAGCCGGCGACGGCCTGACGGGGCCCGGCCCGGTTGGATAGCCCGACGACTCGGCGCCCGGCGGAAGCCCGGCACCGCCGAGCCCGGCCGGATAGTTCGATGGCTCCGGTGCCGGCGCCGAGGGCCCGGTCCCGCCCGGTCGGGGCGAATAACCCGGCGGGTCGGCAGCGGGCCCGTGCCCGGCGCCGCTGGGTGCGGACGGGTAGCCCGACGACTCGCCACCCGACGGAACTCCGGCACCACCATGCGCGGACGGATAACCCGAGGCGTCCGCGACCGACGGCGGGGGCGCCGACCCGGTCGGCCCCGATGGATAGCCCGAGGGCTCCCGGCCGGGCGGGAACCCGGCTCCGGGCGATGCGGGTGGATAGCTCGCCGGTTCTGCTGGATAGCTCACCGGGTCGACTGGATAGCTCGCCGGGTCGACTGGATAGCTCGCCGGATCGGCGTTCGGTCCGCCGGCGACCAGTCCGCCCGGCCCGGGCAGATAACCCGGCGACGACGGGCTGGGCGGGGCCGACAACCCGCCGGGCCCCGGCAGGTAACCGGCCGATTCCGCACCCGACGTGCCGGATGTACCGGAATTACCGGACAACCCGCCCGGCCCCGGTAGATAACCCGGCGACTCCGGACCTGGCGCGGTTGTCAGGGCGGCGGGCCCGGCAGGGCCGCCGAAGTCGTTCGTCCCGGACCGGTAGGCGGGCGCCTCCGGGGTCGCCGCCGGTACGCCTCTGGCGACAGCCGGACCTCCGGAATAGCCGGGCCCGTTCAGCGCCTGGGGATAGCCGTCCTGGAACCCGGAGGCCCGGGCGGCCTGCGGTGGCTGCTCGGGCGCCCGCTGTGCCGGTTGATCGGCCCAGGTCGACGGCGACCAGTGCTCGCGCTCCCGGGGCGCCTCCGCGTCCCGGCCCTGCTCGGCCTCTGGGGCGGACTCGGCGCGGTGGGAACTCTCCCCGTCCCGGGGACCCTGCTGGTCGGCGACCGCCCCGCCGGAGGCCCAGGGCGGCGCCCAGCCGGGCGACCAGGCTCCGGCATCTCCGCTCCGGACGTCGGCGGGAGCGGCCGGCGGTGCCTGGCGCTCCTCCTGCTGGGCGTCGCGCCAGCCTCGAACGGGCGATCCGCCCTGGTCAGCACCGGGAACGTGGTTCGGACCGTGGTCGGGCTGGCGGGGAACCGCGGGCATCAGCGCGGTCCGCTCGGACACCGGTCGGTCGTAGTGGGGGCGCTCGAAGTCCGCCGGCACCAGGTACTCCGACGCGGGGCCGGCCGGGGCGGCCGAGACTGCGCCCGGCTGACCCGATGTCGCGGCCGGCGGACCGGAGACCGCGGCCGGGGACGGACCGGACATCGCGGCCGGTGGGCCCGACACCGTTGCCGGCGGTGCGGAGAAAGGCGCGGGGAAACTGGCCGGCGGGGCGGATACCGCTGCCGGCGGCGCCGAGAAGGGCGCGGGGAAACTGGCCGGCGGAGCAGAGGTCGGCAGCGGTTGACCGGGCTGGCCCGAATCGCGCCAGGGCGGCGGCTGAGCTACCTGTCCGGCGCCACGCTCCTGGTCCCCGAAGGCGTGCCGTGGCGTTCCGGCGGCGTCCACCTCGTCGTAGTGGGGCTGCGACAGCGGATGACCGGAATAGTCCGTCCCCGCGCCGCTCGACGGGTCCGGCCCGGGTGCCCGCCGGTCGGACGGGTCGGCGCCGTCCGCCTCGTACGGATAGACCGCCTCGCCGGGCACCGTCCGCCCGCCGGCCCACCCGCGCTCGGCCTCCTGCGCCTCACCCAGGTGTACGCCGTTGACCGGTTGCCGGATCTCGCGGATCGGAATGCCGGGCGATGCCGGTAGCGGCCGGGGAACATACTGCGCGGAACGGTCACCCCAACCGTGGGTCACCACCGGCTCGGCCGGCTGATGCCACTGCCGTCCGTTCGGATCGACGCCGATCTCAGCACCGGACCAGCCCGCATCGGCCGCCCAGCCATTGGCCGAGCGGGCCGGATCACCCTGCGGACCTGCCCCGTTAGCGTGCTCTCCCGGTGTGGGGGCTCCGGGTTGCCCTGTTTCGTCCACCGTGCGCTCCTTGGTCGCCCCCGCTGAGGCTACCGTGTGGTGGCAGTGCCGATAAGTTACAGCGGCGGGCTAATTCGGCAGTCGAGTCAGGTACCCCGCCCGGTTCGTGGGTGAGGTCGGTGGCGTGCGAGGTGAAGCGGAGGTGACCATGACCCAGGTGGGAAACGGCGCGCAGACAGCCGGCCGGCCAACTCGTCTGCCGCGCTCGGCACGGCGTAAGCAGCTGCTCGCGGCGGCCCAGGAGGTGTTCGTCGCCCAGGGGTACCACTCGGCCGCGATGGACGACATCGCCGAGCGGGCCGGGGTCTCCAAGCCCGTCCTCTACCAGCACTTTCCCGGAAAGCTGGAGCTCTATCTGGCGTTGCTGGACACGCACTGCGACGCGATCGTGGCGAAGGTCCGGGAAGCCATGGCGGCGACCAGCGACAACAAGGAACGGGTCAGCGGAGCCGTCCGGGCCTACTTCGACTTCGTCGACCACGAGAGCGGGGCGTTCCGGCTGGTCTTCGAGTCGGACCTGCGCAACGAGCCGGCCGTACGCGAGCGGGTCGAGCGGGTGGAGCAGGGCTGCATCGCGGCGATCACCGACACCATCATCTCGGACACCGGAGTGAGCCGGTCGCGCGCCGAGCTGCTCGCCTCCGGGCTGGTCGGCGCGGCGGAGACGGCGGCCCAGTTCTGGTTGGCCGGCGGCCGGAAGGTGCCGAAGGCCGAGGCGGAGGCGCTGCTCACCGGCCTGTCCTGGCGGGGAATCGCGAGCTTTCCGCTGCAGGGCGAGTCGGCCTGACGGTTACCCCCGCCAATCGGATAGCCTTGCCGACGGCGGATCTTTCGCCCCGAATGAGGAGGCCCCGTGGAGGTCAAGATCGGCGTGCAGTACGCGCCGCGCGAGCTGGTCCTGGAGAGCGCGCAGACGCCGGCCGAGATCGAGCAGATCGTGACGGACGCCCTCACCAACAACGGCACGCTGTCGCTGACGGACGAGAAGGGCCGACGGGTCATCGTGCCCGTCGACAAGGTGGCCTACGTCGAGATCGCCGAGGCGTCGCCCCGGGCGGTCGGGTTCGTCTCCCGCTGATTCCGTCCCCGCCATGGCGGGTGGGTGCCGTAGGTCGGTCGGCGCCGTAGGCCAGTTTGGCGTCGTAGGTCAGTTGTTCAGCCCCACCGCGGACATCCGGATGGTGTGTGCGGCGGTGATTCGCTTGAACAGGACCTGCACCCCGGCCTGATCGTCGAATCCGCGGGCGATCAGGCCGGTCAGTGTCATCCGCTCGGCGGCCATCCGTACGGCCTGGGACAATCCCTCCCCGACCAGTCGGCGTGCCCACATCGACAGTCGGTTCGCCACCTTCGGGTCGGCCGCGATCGCCAGTCGGATCTCCTGACCGGCGAACTCGTCGTACCGGGAGTCGTGCAGGACGTCGAGCACGAGTTGCCGGTCGGGTTCGGCGAGGAAGACCGCCATCTCCCGGAAGAAGTCGTCCGCGATGCCGTCGCCGACGTACGCCTTGGTCAGCGCCTCCAGCCAGTCCTTGGGCTCGGTCGAGTCGTGGTACGACTGCAACGCCGGCACGAACGGGGACATCGCCTCGCCGGGCGCCACGCCGAGTTCGGTGAGCCGATCGGCGAGCCTCCGGTAGTTCGTGATCTCCACGGCGGCCATCTCGCTCAGTACGGCACGTCGCGCCAGGTCAGGTGCCAACCGGGCGTCTGCGGCCATCCGGTCGAAGGCGACCAGTTCGCCGTAGGCGACCAGGCCGAGCAGGTCGACGACGGCCGCCGAAGTCGGCGGGTCGACGGGGTCGGCGACAACCGGGACAGCGGGAACCGATGCGGCCGATGTGGCGCGGGTGGGCTCTGCGGGGGCGGACACGCCCGCAGGTTACCGCCCGACGACGTCCGCCGGGCCCCTAGCGGAGGAGCCGGACGGATTCCGAACGCGGCGACTCGAGGGCCCGTAACGGACATCCGGGACGGTTCACCCGCGCCGACCGGATGTAACGGACATCACATCGACCCACCCCGGTCGAAGGCGAACCTGACCGACCGGAGGCGACATTTACCCGGCTCAGGTAGCATGGATCAGTTGCCGCAGGCGGCAGAGATCCAAGGGTCCTGTCGGTCCCCGCAAAATTCTGCTCCGCGGCGCGCGTGCGGCCCGGTCTTTCTCGGCGGTTCAGCCGTCAACCGTGTGGCCCGCGCCATACCGACATCGCGCCCTTCGGACGAACGGGGCGCACCACGAGAGGGCACCCCCACAACCACATGAGCGATCACATCGAAGACGTCATGGCCGGCGAGGCGCTGGCCGCCGACGCACCAGTCCGCCCCGAGGCTCCCACGTTCGCGGAGCTCGGAGCACGTGAGGAAACGGTCGCCGCACTCGCTGCGGTCGGCATCACCCGGGCCTTCGCCATCCAGGAGTACGCGCTGCCGATCGGGCTGCGCGGCACGGACCTGATCGGCCAGGCACCCACCGGCACCGGCAAGACCCTCGGTTTCGGCGTACCACTGCTGGACCGGGTCTTCGCGCCCGGCGAGGGCAGCGACGGGCTGCCGCAGGCACTGGTCGTCGTACCCACCCGTGAGCTGGGCCTGCAGGTCGCGAAGGATCTCGCCGCGGCCGGCAAGACCCGGGGCGTACGGGTACTGCCGATCTACGGCGGTGTGGCGTACGAGCCGCAGGTCGACGCGCTCCGCAAGGGCATCGAGATCCTGGTCGGTACGCCCGGCCGGTTGCTGGACCTGGCCAAGCAGAAGCATCTGCGACTGGACCGGGTGCACGCACTGGTCCTCGACGAGGCGGACCGGATGCTCGACCTGGGCTTCCTCGACGACGTCGAGAAGATCCTGGCGATGCTGCCGGAGGACCGGCAGACGATGCTCTTCTCGGCCACCATGCCGGATCCCATCGTCGCGCTGTCCCGGCGTTTCCTCCGCCAGCCGGTGACCATCCACGCCGGCCACACCGCCGAGACCGGACCGTCGCCGCAGACCGAGCAGTTGGTCTACCGCACCCACTCGATGAACAAGATCGAGATCGTCGCCCGGATCATGCAGGCCCGGGGACGTGGCCTGACCATGATCTTCACCCGTACCAAGCGGGCCGCCGACCGGGTCGCCGAGGACCTCGACTTCCGCGGGTTCGCGGTCGCGGCCGTACACGGCGACCTGGGTCAGGGTGCCCGGGAGCGGGCGCTGCGGGCGTTCCGGGCCGGAAAGATCGACGTACTGGTCGCCACCGACGTGGCGGCGCGCGGGCTCGACGTCACCGGCGTCACCCACGTCATCAACTACGACTGTCCCGAGGACCAGGACACCTACACGCACCGGATCGGCCGTACCGGTCGGGCCGGCGCGACGGGTGTCGCGGTGACCTTCGTCGACTGGGACGACATGCCCCGTTGGCGGATCATCGACAAGACCCTCGGGCTGGAGATGCCGGAACCGCAGGAGACGTACCACACCTCGGCCCATCTCTACACGGACCTCGACATCCCGACCGACGTCGCCGGCACGCTGCCGTCCGCCGAGCGGACCCGGGCCGGGCTCTCCGCCGAGGTCGAGGAGGACCTCGGCGGTGGCCGGTCCCGGGGTACGGCCGGTCGTCGCGGCCCG
This sequence comes from Plantactinospora solaniradicis, assembly GCF_042658085.1. Lineage (NCBI taxonomy): Bacteria > Bacillati > Actinomycetota > Actinomycetes > Micromonosporales > Micromonosporaceae > Plantactinospora > Plantactinospora solaniradicis. Next base: position 467,437 of record NZ_JBHSPR010000020.1, read on the forward strand.
GGCCCGGGTCGCGGCGAGGGTGCGGGACGTTCCCGCGACCGGCGTGGTGGCAGTAGCCGGAGCACCAGCCCGGCCGAGCCGGTCGGACCGGAAGCCGAGGTCACCGGTTCGGACGAACCACGACGGCGGCAACGCCGCCGGCGTCGTGCCGGCGAGGTCGTCGCCGAGACGGCGGGAACGGCCGGAACGCCGGAGACCGTGGAGGCCGGGGTCGGCCTGGCAACCGAGACCACCGACGGCACCGCTGGCGGCGCGCCGACAGTGGTCGACGGCGATGCGGCCGGCAAGCCGCGTCGGCGGCGACGTCGGCGGCGGGGATCCGGTACCGCCGGCGAGCAGTCGACCGACAACTGAGAACAGCACGCCGAGTGAGGTGGTCGGGTTCCGCCCCGGCCACCGGTACCTGCCGGAAACGCCCGGCACCGGACACCTCCGCTGACGCCGGCGACCGGCGACCAGGCCGGGGAAGACCGGCGGAGAATGGAAAAATGCCCCAGCATCTCGACGTGGCGCTCGCCGAAGTACGGGCGCTGCTGCTCGACCCTGGACTGACCCGCGCCGTCGCCGCCGGGCGACGACGGGGGGAACCGCCCACGGTGGTACGCGCCGAACTCCGCCCGGTGGCCCTCAAGTCGGGCTCCCGGTTGCAGATCGTCACCGACGACGGTGCCCGCCCGTACACCCGGAACGTCGAACCCGGGCCCGAGGCGGACGCCGCCGTGGACGCGCTGCTGGCCGAACCGTTCGGCAACTGGCACGTCGAGACGGCGACGGCGACCCTGCAACTCCGGGTGACTAAGCGGGGCGAGGCACAGGTGCACCGGGCCGCCGCACAGCGCGGAACGGATCCGACCGGCTCGCACGACCGCGCCAAGGAGCACCTCCTCGATCCCGGCGATCCGCTGTTCGCGGCGATCGGCGGCAGCGCCGCCAAGCGACGTCAGGTCGACGCGTTCCTGCGCGCCCTGGCTGCGACCCTGCCCGACGACCTGACCGGCCCGTTGCGGGTAGTCGACCTCGGCTGCGGGAACGCGTACCTGACCTTCGCCGCGTACCGCTATCTGGCCGGTCGGGGCCTCGACGTCGAACTGGTCGGCGTGGACGTACGCGAGGACCAGCGCCAGCGCAACACCGCGCTCGCCGGTGAACTCGGCTGCGCCGACCAGGTCCGGTTCGTGGCCGGCACGATTCTGGACGCGGCGGTGGAACCGGCACCCGATCTCGTCCTGGCCCTGCACGCGTGTGACACCGCGACCGACGAGGCTCTGGCCCGGGCGGTGGGCTGGCGGGCACGGTGGGTGCTGGCCGCCCCGTGCTGCCACCACGACCTCGCCGCGCAACTGCGGGCCCATCCGGCCCCGGGCCCGTACGACCCGCTGGTCCGGCAGGGCATCCTGCGGGAACGCTTCGCCGACGTGCTCACCGATGCCCTCCGGGCGGCGCTGCTGCGACTGCACGGCTACCGGGTCGAGGTGGTCGAATTCGTCGACTCCCAGCACACCCCGCGCAATCTGCTGCTGCGGGCCCGGTACACCGGAGCCGAACCGACCGCCCAGCAACGGGACGAGTACCGCGCACTGATCGGCGAATGGCAGCTCACCCCCCGACTCCAGACCCTGCTCGACCGACAGGCCCGGTCCGGGTAGTCCGGGCCCGGGCGGAAGCCGGGGCCGGCGCCACGACCATGGGGCGGCTGCCGATAACGGCGTGGTCGGCCGGTGACCGGATGCGATATCTGGCCGAGGGTACCGGCGGGATGGTCGGTCAGTCGGATTTCTCCACCACCCTCGCGGACTAGTCTCAAAACGACCACCCGAGGTCTGGCGAAAGGGATTTCCGCTGAGCATCGGTGCTGCACAAGACTCGCCACAGGCAGCGTTCGCCCGCTTCGTGCGGCGTGCCATCGACGACGCCAAGAGCGAGCACGGCTGGACGGTCAGCGACGTGGCCGCCCAGACCGGGGTCGGCCGCTCGACCGTCTTCCGCTGGCTGGCCGGCGACTGGCAGGACTATCCGGAGCTGGCCAAGGTACGCGGGTTCTGCTCCGCCCTCGACGTACCGGTCGGTGCGGCGTTCCGGGCGCTCGGGCTGCCCGACGGCGAGCCGACCAGCCTCGCCCGGAAGGACCGCGTCGAGCCGCCGGTGGATGCCGACCTGAGGGTGATCATGACCCGGCTCACCGATCCCGCCGTGGCGCCCGAGGAGAAGAAGCTGATCCGCGACATGCTGCGCTACCTGGCCCATCGCCAGGTCCGGCGAGCCGGATAGGCCCACTCAGGCAGCGAGCCGGACAGAACGACGGGTCAGACGACGGGTCAGACGACGGGTCAGGCGACGGGTCAGGCGACGGTCAGGGTGAACTCGGCGGTGTGTACCGCACCGGCAACCTGGAAGTCGAAGTACAGCCGATAGCGGCCGGGACTCGGCGCGGCCAGCCAGAACTTCACCGCCCCGCCCGCCAGCTCGGTCTCCGGGTGGACGTGCACGTAGCCCAGGTCGCCCTCCCGCAGCGCCACCAGGTGCCCGTACGCGCCGAGGTAGGGCTCCAGTGCGGAGACGGGGTTGCCGCCGGAGAAGACCCGGAACAGCAGCGGCTGGGTGGCACCGACCTGCGGTGTGCCCTCGTAGGTGACGGTGAACCCGTCGACCGTGGCCTCCCGGGCCGCCGGGGGAAGCGGCTGCGGAGCGTACGCGCCGGCGGCCACCAGGTCGACGCCGAGCGTCACCGGAACCTGCCCCGCCGCGCCGTCCAGCACGGTGAAGTCGGCGTACGCCCGCCAGGCGCCCGGGGTCGGCAGGGTGAGCGGCACGCTCCAGGTCCCGTCCGGCGCCATCGTCGGGTGCAGGTGCTGGTAGCCGGTGAGGTCCCGACGGACCACGATCATGTGCAGCGGCTTCTCGTGCACGACGGCGAACCCGGTGACCGCGCGCCGATCCGCCCCACGCACCTGGAACCGGAAGTCCTGGCGGCGGCCGGCGGTCAGGGAGGTACCCGTGGGAACCAGTGTGTACCCGGCGGCGCTCACCGCCAGGCCGCCCGGGTCGCCGCCGGGTCCCGGGCTGGCGGCACCGGTCGGGTGCTCGTGCGGGCCCATCCCCGGCGGATGACTGTGTCCGTCGTCGGTACTGCTCGGCAGCGGGCCGGTGACCCGTGCGGCAGTGCTCCCGGTGTCCAGCCGGCCGAGGCCGAAGCCGGCGAGCAGGGCCAGGACCAGGCCGCCCAGGGTGAGCGCGAGTCGGATGGTGCCCCGGTCCGGCACGGCGGACACGTCCGCCGCCGATGTGTCGGCAACACCGGAGCCGTCCGCCCCGTCGGCAGCACCGGAGCCGCCCGTGCCCGGCTTGCCGGCGGCCGGCCGTTGCCGGGTCCGTGCGGAGTTCGGCACCGCCCGCTCCGCCCGGCTACCGGCCGCCGCCGCGTCCGTCCGGCTCGTCGCGGCTTCCGCTGGCTGCTCCTGGGTCACGCCGGGCAGGTTACCCCCCGGTCATGTCGCGGCGCACTTCCGGTCACCGACCGTATCCAACCGACGGTTCCGATTACGGTACGCGTCTGGACAGATTCTCTCGGCAAGGCGTGGCCTGGGCCGGGCGTCGATCGTTGAAGGGTCGTGCCGACCATCGCATTGCCACGTCGCGCCGCTGCCCTCGCCGCCGGGATGACCGTGGCGTTGGCCCTCACCCCGACTCCGGGCCGGGCAGCTCCGGTCGCCGATCCGATCGAACAGCAGCTCGACGCCATGGCGGAGCAGTTGGAGATCGTCGTCGAGCAGTACAACGACCTGCGCGAGGAGCTACGCGAAACCCGGGCGAGCAGCGCGGCGATCCACGCCGAGATGGGGCCGCTGGAGCGCTCGATCGAGGCGCACCGGGCCGAGGCCAGCCTGTTGGCGGCGCACGCCTACCGGACCGGTGACGCCCGCTCGCTGGGTGTCGTGGGTACGCTGCTCAGCGCCGCGACACCGGACAACCTGGTGGACCCGCTGATCCTGCTCGACCGGCTCAGCCGGGAGCAGCACCGGGTCATCTCGCGGTTGGCCGAGTCCCACGCGCGGCTGGCGGCGGCCCGGCGTACCGCCGAGGCGCTGGCCGTCCGCCAACGTGGCCAGGAGCGGCAGCTCGCCGCCCGGAAGCTCGCCATCGAGACCGAGCTGGCCCGGCTGTCCCACCTGCCCGATCCCTCGGCGGGCCTGCCGACCGAGGCCACACCCCGGCTGCCCGAGCCGGTCACCGGAGCCGCCGGAAAGGCGGTGCGGTTCGCGTACGCCCAGCTCGGCAAGCGGTACCGGTGGGGCGGATCCGGCCCCGACGGGTACGACTGCTCCGGCCTGACCTCGGCCGCGTGGGCGGCTGCCGGCGTACGGCTGCCGCACAACGCGGCCCGGCAGTGGAGAGCCGTACCCCAGGTCAGCCGGGCCGCGCGGCAGGCGGGGGACCTGGTCTTCTACTACCGCGACCTGCACCATGTCGCGATCTACATCGGCGAGGGCAAGATCATCCACGCTCCCCGCACCGGCGCGAGGATCCGGATCGACCGGGTCGACTACCAACCGATCCGTGGCTACGGCCGACCCGGCTGACCTGCCTGCTCAGCCCGCCACCGCGAGCGCCAGCGGCAGTACGCCGGGTGCGCCCGCCTGGCGCAGCAGCCGGGCGACCATCGTCATGGTCCAGCCCGAGTCGACCAGATCGTCGACCAGCAGCACCGGACCGGTCAGCCCGGCGAGGGCCTCCGCCAGCGGCTCCGGCACCTCGAAGGCGCCGTGCAGTGCGCGTACCCGCTGGGCGCTGTTGCCCCGCGGACCCGGGCCGGCCGGCTCCCCGGTCCGGGCGGCCACCTCGCCGAGCAGCGGCAGCCGGCCGACCTCGGCGATCCGTCCGGCCAGCCCGCGCACCAGCCGGGCGCGACGGCGCGAGCCGACGGCCACCACCCCGACCGGCCGGTCCGGCCAGGGATCGTCGCCGTGCGCCCAGGCCTTCAGCACCTCGATCACGGCGGCCGCCACGTCGTCCGGCAGGGCCGCGTCCGACGCGTCCGGGCCGGTCAGGGCGCGCAGCCGCCCACCCCAACCGAGATCGGACAGCCGTCCGACGGCCCGCCCGGGATACGCCTGCTCACCGGGACCGATCTTGCCGCGCAGCGGTACGCCGATCGCCTCCAGCCCGGTCGGCCAGAGCTTCTTCGGGGTGATCTCCACTCCGGGGCGGCCGAGGAACGCCTGCGCCGCCGCGAGTGCGGGCGCCGACACCTCGGTTCCGAACCGTGGCCCGTCGCAGCGGTCGCAGCGCCCGCAGGGGGTGGCCGCCGGATCGTCCAGGCAGCGCCGGAGGAATTCCATCCGGCAGCCGTCGGTCGTGGCGTACTCCCGCATGGCCTGCTGCTCGGCGGTGCGCGCCTCCGCCACCCGGCGCAACCGGGCCGCGTCGTAGTGCCACGGCTCGCCCGTGGCCAGCCAGCCGCCTCGGACCCGGCGCACCGCGCCGTCGACGTCGAGCACCTTGAGCATCAGCTCCAGCCGGGCCCGGCGCAGGTCGACGATCGGTTCGAGGGCCGGGGTGGAGAGCGGACGGTCCGGACGCAGCGCGCCGAGCACCGCCCGCACCTGCTCCTCCGGCGGGAAGGCCAGCGAGGCGAAGTACCGCCAGATCGCCTGGTCCTCCTGGCCGGGCAGCAGCAGTACCTCGGCCTCGCCGACGGCCCGCCCGGCCCGCCCGACCTGCTGGTAGTAGGCGATCGGCGACGGCGGTGCGCCCAGGTGCACCACGAATCCCAGGTCGGGCTTGTCGAACCCCATGCCCAGCGCCGACGTTGCCACCAGGGCCTTCAGCTTGTTGTCCAGCAGGTCCTGCTCGGCCGCGCGGCGGTCGGCGTCGTCGGCCTGACCGGTGTACGACGCGACCGCGTAGCCGCGCGCCCGCAGGAACTCGGCGGTCTCGGCGGCTGCGGCGACGGTCAGGGTGTAGATGATCCCGGATCCGGGAAGCCGGTCGAGGTGGTCGGCGAGCCAGCCGAGCCGGTACACGGGGCTCGGTAGGTCGAGTACGGCCAGCCGCAGCGACTCCCGCTCCAGCGGCCCACGCAGCACCAACGCGTCACCGAGCTGCTCTGCCACGTCGTCGGTGACCCGACTGTTGGCGGTGGCGGTCGTGGCCAGCACCGGCGTCCCGGCCGGCAACCCGGCCAGGAAGGTACGCAGCCGGCGGTAGTCGGGACGGAAGTCGTGTCCCCAGTCGGAGACGCAGTGCGCCTCGTCCACCACCAGCAGGCCGGTGGTGGCCGCCAGCCGGGGCAGCACCCCGTCCCGGAAGTCCGGGTTATTGAGCCGCTCCGGACTGATCAGCAGTACGTCGACCGCCCCGGTCTCGATCTCCCCGGCGATCTCGTCCCACTCGTCGGAGTTCGCGGAGTTGATGGTGCGGGCCCGGATGCCGGCCCGGGCAGCCGCCTCGACCTGGTTGCGCATCAACGCGAGCAACGGCGAGACGATGACCGTCGGACCCGCGACCGCAGCCCGTCCGGCACCCGCCACCTGCCCGGCGGCGCGGCTCGGGGCCTCCCGCAACAGCGCGGTCGCGACGAAGTAGACCGCCGACTTCCCCCACCCCGTGCGCTGTACGCAGAGCACCCGGCGCTGGTCGACCACCAGCGCCTCGATGGCCCGCCACTGGTCGTCCCGGAGCCGGGCGTGCTCGCCGGCCAACCGGCGCAGCACCGCCTCGGCCCGCTCCCGCACCAGTGCCCGATCCCCGTCCGCCATCCGGTACCCGCCTCCGCCTTGATCATGATCTATCGCCCGGCCGGCGCCGATCGTCGGCTCATCATCCACCCCCGGCATTTCTACCAGCGGCCACCGACCTACCCGAGCAGGCGACGAGCATCGGCGGTGCCGACTCCGGCCGGTACCGGTGCCGACTCCGGCCGGTACCGCGTCCGCCGTGCCCCGGTGCCGTCCCCCGCCGGGTCTCCTGCTGCGTCCGCGCCGCGCCCTCTCCCTTGTCCATGCCCACGACACTGTGGTCATCTTGTGCGACGCACAGCGACCGGCGGAGGTGCGCATGAGGGGACTGGCGGCGCAGAACCAGCCGACCTCGGGTCGGGAGCGGCTGCCGTCCGGCGGGTCGGAATTCCTCGGGCTGCTGGCCCGACTGCTGCGTCGACCCCGGCGGGGAGACCGCCGGCTACCGCTGATCTGGCTGGTCCGGGCGGACGGTGCCCCGAATCTGATCACCCTGCTACGCCGGGTGTTGGGACGGGGCCAGCGACGCCGGATCCCGCACGCGGCACTCGACCTGGCGACCCAGCCCGGCGTGGAGATCGGCACGCTGCTGCGGGACATGCACCGGCAACTCTCGGTGGAGGCGTTCGGTGGCGAACGCCTGCGGTTCCGGCACTACCCGCTCGCCGACTGGCTGCTGCACCAGAGCGTCGCGGACCCGGCCGAGGCGGGCGAGGACCGACGGCCGGCCCTGGCCCGACAACTTCGGGACCGGCGCGGGCCACGGCCGTCCGGCGACCCGGCCGGTGGCGGAAACGGCGACCCCGACCTGGTCTCCACCGCGTACCAGTTCGTGTTCTGGCTGGTTCGTCGGGCGATTCCCAGTGTCGTCTTCCGGGTGGCGATCTCCGGTCGGGTACCGCTGCTCGGACCCCACTACCGGTGGTTCATGCGCCAGCAGTACCTCGCGCCCCGGCAGTCGGTGACCTTCCTCGGCTTCGCCGAGCGGCTCACCGCCGGCTGGCGGGACGGCGAGCAGCCGGACCAGGTGAACAAGCTGCTGGTCCACGCGTTCCTGGAGGACCTCCGGCAGGCGTACCGGCGCCGGGTCTGGCGGCCCGCGAGTTGGCGCCGGACGGCGTACCCGGTGCTGCTGCTGGACGACGTGACGCCGGCCGGGCCGGGCCACACCCTGGTCCGCCTGGTCAACGACGTCCGCAACGAGACGGGTCGCAACGATCCGCTGCTGGTGGTCGCGTCCGGCACCGGACCGCCGCCGGAACTGCCCGAGCCGTATTCGCTGGTCGACGCCGAGGAGGCGTACGACGAGTGGGTCGACGTGCTGCCGGAGACGCGGCGACTGCGTCGACCCGCCGCGTGGCTGATCGCGCTGCTGCTGGGCGACCCGAGCGCCGGTTCGGAGCCGAGGGGCGGGCTGCTCAACTTCACCCCGCCGAACCCGCCCTGGTGGACCCGCCGCTTCCTGCCCACCGCCCTGTGCCTGCTGCTGGTCGTCGCGGCCGGGTTGTGGGTGAACGCCCGGTGGGACCTGAGCTGTCATCCCCGGCCGTTCGACGGCGCGGTCTCGGTCGAGCTGATCGGTGGCGAGTGCGTCGGCTACAGCGACACGGCCGGGCACGTCTTCAACCGCGACCCGGGTCAGGACCTGCTCCGGGACGTCCAGCGGCGGATCTTCCAGCAGAACGCCGCCGCCGAGCAGGTCTGGCAGCGCAGCGCCCAGCGCCGGCCCCTGGTCACCCTCGTCTACCTCGGCACCCTGACCGGTAACCGGACCCGAGCCGACGAGGAGTCGTACGTCTCCGAACGGGAGGAACTGGAGGGCATGGCGACCGCGCAGTACGCGCTGCTGCGGGAGTCGGCCGGGGCCGACGGCGCCGCGCTGCTCCGGGTCGTCGTCGCCAACGGTGGCCATCAGATGCGGCACGCCGGCCGGGCGGTGGCGTTGCTCGAAGAACTGGTCCGGGACGACCCGACCGTGCTCGGCGTGGTCGGCCTGGTCGACAGCCGGACCAGTACCGCCCACGCGCTGCGGGAACTCAACCGGATCGGGCTGCCCACGCTCGCACCGACGCTCTCCGCGGACGGCATGCACCAGAACTCCAAGCTCTACCTGCAAATCTCCGCCCCGAACCAGGACCAGGTCGCGTTGATCGACGAGTACGCCCGCCAGGTGCTGCGGGTCGACGATGCACACGTCTACTACACCACCGGGGAGGACAGTTCCCTGGACGAGGACCTGTACGTCGGCACGCTGGTCAGCGGACTGCGGCAGCGCTTCGGCACCCGGCTCACCCGGGTCGAGGAGTGGCGGATCGGTCAGCGGCTGACCCAGGAGTGCGGTTACCCCGGCATGTTGGTCTTCGCCGGCCGATGGTCCGAGTTCGACGGGTTCCTCCGCGGGCTCAAGGAGTGCGGACCCAATCCCCCCGCCCACCTGATCGGCGACGACTCGGTCAACCGGTACATGGCCAATCCGGGGCTTCGGGCGAGCGCACCCGGCAACCTCCCGGTGACGTACGTGTCGAAGGCCGCCCTGGCCACCTGCGCCGCCCTGCGCACCGCGCGAGACCAACGCGACGACGTACGCGGCAGCTTCCTCTCCTGGATCCAGGCCGACGACCTGCTCAACCCGGCCCGGTGCCGGGACGGCGACGGCAGCGTTCCGGTCGGCGAGCGGGTGAGCCTCGCCTACGACGCCGCCACGATGGTGATCCGCGCGGTCGAGAGCCTCGCCGCCCGGCTGCGGCACGCCAGTCCACGGGAGGCGTGGAATCCTCGGTCGGTCAACCCGGTCGGCGTACACACCGAGGTACTGCGGCAGAACGCGGAGAACGGCTATCCCGGGGTCAGCGGCCTGATCCGGTTCGCACCCGACTCCGGCGAACCGGTGGCCAAGCGAATCTCGCTGGTCCGGGTGGCCCAGGTGACCGACGTCGACACCGAGCCGGTCGAGGTGTTCCACTGCGGTACGGCCGCCGACGAGGCCGACCGGCGCTGCCGGCCGGCGTGACCTGCCGAGGCATTCGTCAGCCGAGGTATTCGTCAGCCGAGGTGTTCGTCAGCCGAGGTGTTCGTCAGCCGAGGTATTCGTCAGCCGGGGCCGGTCGGCCCGGCCGGGAAGGCCGGCGGGGCCGGCTGCCCGAATGACGGCGCGGGGCCGGACGGCGGCAGGAAGAGCAGGATGTCCCGGAGGAGGTCCGCCACGTCCATCGGCAGCAGGCACCGGGCGACCAGTTCCTCCAGCGAGGAGTACGGGCCGCGCAGCCAGCGATCCAGCACGATCTGTCGGCCCTGCTCCGCGGAGAGTCCGGGCAACCCGACGATCACCTGCTCGCCGACCGAGTTGATGTCGACCAGTCCACCGTCGTCGAAGCCGTTCGGCAGATCCGGTCGGCCGATCCGGAGTTCCGTCCGCGCGGTCGGGTAGTGGTAGAGCAGGTACCTGGCCTGCTCCCGCCGTACCCGCCGCTCGGCGTCGACCCGCGGGGCGGGCCCGACCGCGCGCCCGTTCAGCACCCCCCGTACAGCCCGGTTGATCAGGACCACGTGCACCGCACCGCCCAACCAGGCCAGCAGGAGCCCGGCGAAGATCGCGGCCGTCTCGGCGTCGGTCGGCAACACCTCGGGATCCGGGTCCATGCTGCCCAGCGCGACGCAGAAGACGACCGCCACCGCCAGATAGCCGGCCCCGGTCGCCGCGAGCAGCCAACTGCGGCGCCGTACCGCGTAGCTGAACATGACCAGCCAGGTGAAGGTGCCGACGCTGAGAACGACGGTCAACACCGCGAGCACGGTGCCGAGGTGGCTCACCCAGAGTGGCCAGGCGCGGCGCTGCCGGTGGGCCGTGCTGAGGGGCGGAAGCGGGAACGGCGGCCCGCCGCCGAAGGGCGGAACGGTGCCTGCCCTGTCGTCCACCGGTGTCCCGGGCCAGCCGGATGTCGGCGCTGCGGGCGCCTCGGCCGGCACCGCCATCGGTACGGCCGGCGCTGGCGCGGCGACGCCCCCCGCCTCCGCCGCGACGGCACCCGGGCCCGGCACAACCACCTCCGGAACCGGCACGGTGACCGCCGGAACCGGCACGGTGACCTCCGGAACCGGCACGACGACCGCCGGTTCCGGCGCGAGCTGCTCCGCGAGTGTCAGCATCGGATCGGACCGCAGAATGCGGCGGTGCAGTTCCTGGAGCTGCTCACCGGGCTCTAGGCCGTGGTCGTCCCGGAGCAACGACCGGATCTCCCGAAACGAGGTGAGTGCCTCCGCCTGCCGACCGGCGCGATAGAGCGCCAGGATGAACAGATAGCGCAGCCGCTCCCGGACCGGGAACTGTGCCACCAGCCGGCCCAGTTCCCCGACCACCTCCTGATGGCGTCCGAGTTGCAGTTCCAACTCGGCCCAGGTCTCCAGGGCGGCGGTCCGCATGTCGACGAGCCGGTGCCGGGCCGAGTCGAAGAACGATCCGACCAGCCCCTCGAACGGATCGCCCCGCCAGAGATCGAGCGCGGTCCGTAGTTCACCCACCGCCTCGGACGACCTTCCCTCCGCCCGGGCGACCTGGGCCCGTCGGGTCCGCTGTTCGAAGCGCAGGAGGTCGAGATCGTCGGTACCGACCCGCAGCAGGTAGCCGGCGTCCGTCAGGCTCAGTACCTGACCGGGCGTGCGGGGAGACCGCTCCGGCTCCAGAACCCTGCGCAGTCCGGCCACGTACTTCTGCACCACGTTGGGTCCGTTCGCGGGTGGGTCCTCGGCCCAGACGGCGTCGACGATCCGCGTCGTCGGCACCGGACGTCCCGCGTGCAGCAACAGGACCGCCAGTACCGCCCGCTGTTTGCCGGGACCCAGATCCAACTCCTGGCTGTCCTGCCAGGCCCGCTGCGGTCCGAGGATCTCGAAACGCACCGTTCCCCCCATGCGCCCCTCACCCCCGGAAATCCATTCGGACCAGCGCACGGCAGTCCGACGGCAGCATAACGGCAGCGAGCTATTGCCGGGCCCGCAGAGGACTGTCAGCGAAGCGGCAGTGGCGCTGTGCAGCATTGCCCCCGGCAACAGTGAACACCCCTGGAAGGGACAGCAATGAGAAGAGATACCGGCACGACGCGGTGGGCCCGGCGGATGACCGGCCCGATGGCCGCGCTGCTCGGCGCGACCGTCTTGCTGGGCGGCTGCGGCACGGTCAAGGAGGGACTGGCCGAGGTCACGGCCAAGCAGACGCTGCTGGACTCGGTACCGGACGGTTCGGAGGGGCCGTTCCGGTTCACCGGCAAGGACGTGACGGCCGACATCTCCGGCTCGGTGGATCCGGCCGCGAAAGCGCTGGACATGAAGACGTCGATCAAAGATCCGGAGCACGGCTTCAGCACGCACATCGCGTTCCGGGTCGTCGGCGACGATGCCTGGACGAAGATCTCGTTCACCGAGACCGAGGGCCTCACCGGGCTGCCGAAGCTGCCGAAGAAGTGGTTGAAGCTCGACCCTTCGAAGTTCACCGACGCCGACGGCATGCCGAAGTACGAGGGCGCCGACCAGGGCAACGCGGGTCCGCTGATCGAGGCGGCCACCACGGTCAACGACGACGGGGCGGGGAAGTACTCCGGCACCATCGACCTCACCTCAGGAGAGGCGGCGAAGGTGCTCGAGGCGGAGCAGATGACCGCGCTCGGGGACGCGGCGAAGCAGGTGCCGTTCACCGCCGTCGTCGGCGACGACAAGAACCTGGCGTCGCTCACCCTCAACGTGCCGGCGGCCGGGTCCGCCAAGGCATTCAGCTACGTCGTGAAGTACCGGGACTACGGCAAGGCACCGAAGGTCACCGCACCGGCGGCCGCGCAGGCGCAGAAGGCGCCGGCCCTGGCGTACGAGTTGCTCAACGGCTGATCTTCGCGGGCCGGTCGGGCCGGGTGGGGCCACACGGGGGCGCCCTCACCCGGCCCGACGCCGTCTGCGGCCGTCGAACCCAGCGGCTCGGCGGCCCTCGGCCCAGCGCTCCTTCGGCTCAGCGGTCCCTCGGCTCAGCGGCCGAACACGGACCCGCCGTTCACCCCGAGCACCTGTCCGGTCACGTACCCGGCCGCCGGGCTGGCCAGGTATCTGATCGCCGCCGCGATCTCGGCGGGCTCGCCGGCCCGGCCCACCAGGGTCGCGTCGACCCGTCGCTGATGTCCCTCCGGCGTCATCCGGGCACCGAAGAACTCGGTGTCGACGACGTAGCCGGGGCTCACCACGTTGACCGTGACCTGGTCCGGCCCGAGTTCCTGCGCCAGGTGGTACGCCCAGCCGTGCAGCGCCGCCTTCGCCGCCGAGTACGGGCCACCGCCACCCCGCTGCGCGGCGATCGAACTCAGCAGGATCACCCGCCCACCCGGGCGCCGCAATGCCGGCCGGAGCGCCTCGGTCAGGAGTACGGCGGTGAGCACGTTGCTGTCGAGGTTCGCCCGCCACTGCGCGGCAACACCGTCCAGGGTGGACGAATCGCCGCCGAGGTATCCCCCGGCGTTGTTCACCACGACGTCGACGGCGCGGTCGCCCACCGCCTCGGCGACCCGTACGACCTGCGCCGGATCGGTCAGATCCGCCGGCACCGCCTCGATCGCCTCCGGTCGACCGCAGCCGGCCCCGATCCGACCGGCCGCCTCGCGGAGCAGCTCGGCCCGCCGGCCGACGACGAGGATGTCGTACCCGTCCTCGGCCAGTCCCTCGGCGATCGCCGCACCGATCCCGGTGGCGCCCCCGCTGACTACCGCCAGTCGTCGCGTCATGTCCATCTCCCCGCCGAACTGTTCTCGCACTTTCCAGGCCGGTAGGGATTGTGCCGGTCGGCCCGTCGGGCCCGACCGCCACCCACCGCTACCCGCCGGGTCGCTGCTCAGCGTCGGCGGCCTCGCCGCCCTCGGGCTCGGGTTCCGGTTTGTAGATCGTCTCGGCGATCTCCGACATCCACGGTTCCGGGGTCACCGCATCCGGCCCGATGACGCGGATCGACGCCAGCACGGTGAGCAGCATCCCGGTGGCCAGAAACTCGCGGGTCTCCTCGACGGTCGCGCCGGTCAGGTCCCGGATCAACTGGTAGATCCGGCCGTAGCAGGCGCGTACGGCGGAGCCGATCGCCGGGTCGGAGCTGGCCGCGTACCCGTGCAGCAGCACGGCGAGCAGGTCCCGCTCGGCCAGTAACTCGTCGAAGGCGGTGCCCAGGCTCGCCAGGTCCGCCTGAAGGTCGGCCGCACGCCGGAACACCTGCTCGATCCGGCCGGCGGCGTGCTCGACCGTGGCGATGAACAGGCGTTGCTTGGAGCCGAACAACCGGATCACGTACGGCTGCGAGACGCCGGCCAGCCGGGCCACGTCGTCGGTGCTGGTTCCGGCGTAGCCGGCGGTGGCGAACGCCGTGACCGCCGCGGCCACCAGTTGTTCACCGCGCTCGCTGGCGGTCAGCCGGGTCCTGGTCATCGGTGCTCCTTCGGTGGGGACGTTGACATGTTATCAGTCGATAGCTACTTTCAAGGGAGCCTAGTTATCATCCGATAACAACAAGGAGTTCCCCATGCCCAGTGCCGCTGTCGCCGATAGCGCCGCCCCGCCCTCTCCCGGCCCACCCGACCGGCCCGACGGTCGGCCGCTGGCCGCCGTGCTCGCCGCCGTCGGCGTACCGATGTTCATGGTCACCCTGGACAATCTCGTGGTCACGACGGCGCTTCCGGTGGTCAGGACGGAACTCGACGCCTCCCTGACCGACCTGCAATGGTTCGTCAACGCGTACACGCTGCCCTTTGCCGCGTTGCTGCTCACCGCCGCCGCACTCGGCGACCGGATCGGCCGTCGCCGGCTCTTCCTCGCCGGCATCGCGCTGTTCACGCTGGCCTCCGCCGCCTGCGCACTGGCCACCGAACCGTGGATGCTCACCGCGGCCCGGGCGGTCCAGGGAGCCGCCGGGGCGGCCGTGATGCCGCTGTCGCTCACCCTGCTCGCCGCCGCCGTCCCCGAGCGGTTGCGCAACGCCGCCATCGGAATCTGGGGCGGAATCAGCGGCCTCGGCGTCGCGGTCGGCCCCCTGGTCGGGGGAGCGGTGGTCGAGGGGCTGGACTGGACCTGGATCTTCTGGTTGAACGTACCGATCGGACTGCTCGCGATCGGGCTGGCCGCGATCACCCTGCGCGAGTCACGTGGCCCGTCGTCCCGGCTGGACCCGATCGGTCTGGCACTCTCCACGGCCGGCGTGCTGGCCCTGGTCTGGGGTGTCGTGCACGGCGAGGAGCACGGCTGGACCTCGACCGGGGTGGTGGCGGCGCTGGCCGCCGGCACCGCGCTGGTCTGCGGCTTCCTCTGGTGGGAGCGGCACGCCCCGGCCCCGATGCTGCCGCTGCGGCTCTTCCGTTCCCGCACCTTCAGCCTCGTCAACGCGGTGGCGTTCACCTTCTCCCTCGGCGTCTTCGGCTCGGTGTTCCTGCTCGCCCAGTTCTTCCAGGTGGCACAGGGCCTGAGCCCGCTGGAGGCCGGAGTACGCACGATGCCGTGGACCATGGCGCCGATGGTGGTCGCCCCACTGGCCGGACTCCTGGTGGGCAGGCTCGGCGTCCGCAACCTGATCGTCGCCGGTCAGGGGACGCTGGCCGTCGCCCTCGGCTGGCTCGCCCTGGTCAGTACGGCCGACGTCGCCTACGGCGTGCTGGCCGTACCGCTGGCGCTGGCCGGCATCGGGATGGGGCTGACCTTCGCCCCGATCAGCACCGCGACCATGGCCAGCGTTCCGGCACCCGCCCGTGGTGTCGCCTCCGGCACCAACAACTCGATCCGGGAACTCGGCGTGGCCGTCGGAGTCGCCGTACTCGCCTCGGTCTTCGCCGCCAACGGCGGGTACGCCACCGGCGCGTCGTTCGTGGACGGCCTGATGCCGGCGGTCGCGGTGGGCGCGGCCGTGGTCGCCCTCGGCGCCGTACTCGCCCTCTGGCTGCCCCGCACCACCTCGCCGATCGACAACGTGACCCGACGCTGAGTGGAGAGCGACGATGGTCGACGCTCTGACGCCCAGACGATGCCGACCTCATGATCCCGTAACGTCCGGCCGGTCAGGGTAGGCCGGACGTTACGGGATCATGGCGGTGTCACGGCGTGGGGTCGGGGCGGCGGGTGGGGAAGACCGCGCGGAGGGGGCCGAGTCGGGTGGCGAGCCCGGCCAGGCCACCGGGGAAGAAGTAGACCGCCAGGATGAAGACCGTGCCGAGCACGAAGAGCGGCTGGGACAGCGGCCCGCTCAGCACGCCCGGCAGCGAGTCCACCGCCGACGAGGTGCCGAACGCCGTGAGCCGGTGATCGAGGTACATGTACAGCATGCCGCCCAGCACCGGGCCCCAACGGGTACCCGGGCCGCCCAGCACCACCATGACCAGGAGCGACAGGGTCAGTTCGGAGGAGGTGACGTGCGGCGAGGCGCCCCCGACCAGCAGGCAGTAGATCACCCCACCGCCGGTGGCCAACGTACCGGCCAGGGTGAAGGCGACCAGCTTGAACCGGTACGGGTCCAGCCCGAGTACGCCGATCCGCCGCTCGTCGTCGCGCAGCCCGGCGAAGACCCGCCCGGTCGGTGAACCGGTCACCCGGTGCACCACGAAGACGACCACGGCCAGGTAGGCGAGCGCCAACCAGTACAGGTTGACGGTGTTCGCGACCCCGACCAGCATCGCCGGCAGCCCCGAGACGTCCAGCGGCAGGCCCTCCTCGCCGCCGGTCAGCCCGCCGAAGTCCCGGGCCACCAGGATCGCGCCGACCTGGGCAAACGCCAGGGTCACCATGGCGAAGGCGATGCCGGCGGTACGCAGCGCTATCGCACCCAGCAGTGCGGCCAGGGTGGCGCCACCGGTGAGCGTCAGCAACGCCGCCTGCCACAGCGGCAGACCTGCCTTGGTCACCAGGATGTCGGTGCCGTAGACCCCGGCGGCGAAGTAGAGCGCGTGGCCGAAGGAGAGCATCCCGGTCCGGCCGAACAGCAGGTCGTAGCCCGCCGCCAGGCCGCCGAAGACGAGGCAGATGGCGAGCAGTTGGAGCGTTCCGGGCGCGTTGACCGGCCCGTCGAAGATCCCCGGGACGGAGATCGTCGAGTACGGCAGCACCGCGAACAGCAGCAGTACCAGCAGCGGTGAACAGGTCCGCAGGGCCGACCGCCAACCCCGGCGGGGTGCCGGCCCGGGGTCGGCGGTCGGCGGCGCGGCGGGCGGGGTGGCCGCCGCCGTCCTCACTTCGGTCATGTCGTCTCCTCGCTGCGCTCGCCGGCACCACGACCCGGCAAACCGTTGGCGCCACGACCCGGCAAACCGTTGGCGCCACGACCCGGCAAACCGGGCTGGCCGATGACCTCGCTGCGCCCGGTCATGTCGTTGCCGCCCTTCCGGCGATGCCCTGCGGGCGGAGCAGCAGCACGATCGCGAGGAGCGCGACCACGCAGATGTCCCCCGCGCCGGAGGTGCCGTAGTAGTTGACGAACTGCTGGAGCAGGCCGACCGCGACGGCGGCGTACGCGGAGCCGACGACCGAGCCCATTCCGCCGATCACCACCACGATGAAGGCGAAGATCAGCAGCGACCCGCCCTGGCTGGGCGAGACCGAACCGAAGTAGACCCCGCCGAGCGCTCCGGCCAGCGCGGCGGCGGCCCCGCCGATCGCGAAGACCAGGGTGAACGCCTTCCGTACGTCGATGCCGAGCGCGGTGACCATCTCCCGGTTCTCCACCCCGGCCCGGATCACCAGCCCGTACCTGGTGTAGCGGAGGAAGCCGAGCAGCGCGGCCAGGACCACCGCGGCGGCCAGGATGAGCAGCAGGCCGGAGTTCGGCACCTTGGCGCCGAGCACCGAGGTCACCTGCTGGGTCCAGTCCGGCCGGGGGAACGGGCGGGCGTCCGCACCCCAGGTGGCCTGGAGCAACGCCACTCCGGCCAGGGACAGCCCGACCGTCACCAGCACCTGCTCGATGGTCCGCGAGTAGAGCGGACGGATCATGATCAGTTCGACGGCCATCCCCACCACCGCCCCGGCGAGCACGCCGAACGCGACCGCGAGGACGAAGCCGAATCCGGACGGGCCGGCACCGGGCAGGTTCCCGGCCGCCCACCAGGTGGCGTACGCGCCCACGGACAGGAACAGCCCGTGCGCGAAGTTGAGGACGTCGGCCAGCCCGAACACCAGGGACAGTCCGGAGGCGACCAGGAAGTAGAGCGCGGCCAGCCCCAACCCGGTCAGCGTCAACAGCACGATCGTGCTCACTGCCCGACCACCTCCGCATCGTCCGGGGCGGAGACCGTGCCGACGCCGAGCAGGGATCTGGTCAACTCCGGCTCCCGCAGCAGTTCGTTCGCGTCACCGGCCCAGGCGACCCGCCCGGCGGCCAGTACCACCGCGTCCCGGGCCAGCCGGCGTACCACCGCCAGGTTCTGTTCGACGAGCAGCACCGGTACGGCGACCGCGACCCGTTCCAGCACCTCGGCCACCTCGGTGACGACCTTCGGAGCGAGCCCCTTGGTCGGCTCGTCGACGAGCAGCAGCCGGTTGTCGTTGAGCAGCACCCGACCGATCGCCAGCATCTGCTGCTGCCCGCCGGAGAGCGAGCCGGCCCGCTGCCGGCCACGTCGCTTCAGCTCCGGAAAGAGCTCGAAGACCCGGTCGTACGCCGGGGCGCCGGAGCGTCGCTCGGCCAGCCGCAGGTTCTCGGTCACGGTCAGCCCGGCGAAGACGCAGCGGTCCTCCGGCACGTAGCCCAACCCGCCCCGGACCAGCCGGTGGGTCGGCTCGCCGCCCAGCGTCCGGTTCTCCATCCGCACCGTGCCGCGTACCTCGCCGCCGCGTGGGGTGAGGCCGAGGATCGCCCGCAGCGTGGTGGTCTTGCCGACCCCGTTGCGCCCGAGCAGCACGGTCACCCCGCTCGGCGCCACGGTGAAGGAAACTCCCTGGAGGATGTGCAGGCCGGCGATCCGTACCGACAGGTCCGACACCGCGAGGACCGGCGCGCCGCCCGCCGGAGGACTACTCATAGCGATTCACCTAGGTACGCCTCCTGCACCACCGGGTTGGCCATCACCGTCGCCGGAACATCGCAGGCCAGCAGCGCACCGTGATGCATCACCGCGATCCGGTCGGCGAGCCCGAGGATCACGTCCATGTGGTGCTCCACCATGAGGACCGACCGACCACTGTCGCCGGTCAACGACCGGATGACCGCGACCAGTTCCGGTACGTCCTCGGCGCTCACCCCGGCCATCGGCTCGTCGAGCAGCATCACGGTCGGCTCGCCGGCGAGCAGCAGCGCAATCTCCAGCTTCCGTTTCTCACCGTGCGCGAGCGTGCCGGCCAGTGCCGCCGACCGGCCGCTCAGGCCGACCCGGTCCAGCGCCGCGTCGGCGGCGGCGACCACCTCCCGGTCGGCCGCCGCCCGCCGCCACAACCTCATCGAGCCACCGCGATGCGCCTGTACGGCCAGCCGGACGTTCTCCCGCACGCTGAGCGAGCCGAAGACCGAGGATGCCTGGAACGTCCGGCCCAGCCCGAGGCGGGCCCGCCGGTACGGGGGCAGGGCGCTGATGTCCGTGCCGTTCAGCAGCACCTGGCCGGCGGTGGGCCGACGCAGGCCGGACACCAGGTTGAACAGCGAGGTCTTGCCGGCGCCGTTCGGCCCGATCACCCCGAGGAACTCCCCCGGTGCCAGGTCGAGGTCGACGCCGTCCACGATGGCGACCTCGCCGATCCGCCAGGTCAGATCGCGGGTGGCGAGCACAACTCAGCCCTTCATCGGTACGGCCGGCGGCGCCGTCTCGTCCGAGGTCAGCACCTTCTGCGGCTCCGCCTTCATCGCCTCACCGGTGCCGCTGAGCTTCGCCTGGAACATCGGCTGGAGCAGGGCGTGGTCCTCGGCGCGGACCGTCATCTTGCCCTTCACCCCGTCGAAGCTCCAGCCCTCCAGGCCGGTGACCATCTTGTCGACGTCGTCGCCGCCCTCCTGCACCGCCCGGACGATCATCTGCGCGGCGGTGAACCCGTCCGGGTGGAACAGGTCCAGCACCCCACCCGGAACGGCCGTCTTGGCCGCCTGCGCGGCCGGGTTGTCGGCGGCGCCGTCGAAGAAGTGCGACAGGAACGAGATCTTGGTGCCGGCCGCCCCGAAGGTCGGCCAGGAGGCCCGGATGTCCAGTCCGGTGACCACGGTGGTGGAGCTGAGCACACCCTGCTGGTCCAGCGTCTGCCACATCGCCGGGGCGGTGGTGCCGGCCCAGGCCACGAAGAGCAGGTCCGGCTTGGCCGCCGTCAGTTGGCTGGCGAACGGGGTGAAGTCGGTGGCGCTCGCCGGGGCGAGCACGCTGCTCACCGTGGCGCCGGCACCCCCGATGACCGCCTTGACGGCGGCCTCGTTGCTCTTGCCGAAGGCGCTGTCCTGGGCGAACACCACGACCTTCTTGCCGGCCGCGTCCCCGATGAACGACTTCGCCGTCAGCACGTCCTGGAACGACTGCCGCCCGGACCGGAAGGTGTACTTGTTGACTCCGGTCGCGCCGTCGGTCGCGGCCGGCCCGGAGACGAAGAGGACCTTGTTCTGCGCGGCGATCGGCGCGACCTGGAGGGCGACGCCGGAGGCGGTCGAGCCGGCCAGGATCTTGTAGCCCTTGCCGATCAGGTCCTTCGCCGCCGAGACCGCCTTCGCCGGGTCGCCCGCGTCGTCGACCTCGGTAACCTCGACCGTACGGTCGCCGATCTTGTTGCTGCCGTTGGTCGCGTACGCCAGACCGGCCCTGAAGCCTTCGATGTACTGCTTGCCGTAGCTGGCCAGCGCCCCCGACTGGGAGTAGACCAGACCGACCTTGACCGGGGCGGCACTGTCGCCGCCTCCGCTCGCCGTCTCCTGAGGGCTGCCGCAGGCCGTCGCGGCGAGCGCCGCGGCCAGCAGCGTAGTGGCGGTGACAAACAGCCGCCGCGTCGTCCGGACCGTCATCGTCGCTCCACGTGTGTGGGGGGTGGGGAGAAGCATCGTCGGCCCACGGTAGGAGTGACGTCACGCACGGGCTATGTGGCTGAAACCCACAAGTAACCGCAAACGGATGGTCGGCGCAGACAGCAGTCGGTGCGCTCGCTCGTCCGGCCCCCCGGACCGGTTCACGACCCGTCGTCGTACCCGCGAATTGTCGTGCGGCCGGTCTTCGGCGCCCTAGCCGTGCTTCGGGGCCTTGCCTTTCGGCCCGGCCGGTCCTGCGCCGTCCGGACCCGGGCCCTTCTTCCGGGGCCCGGCGTCCCTGTCGTTCCCGGCGCCTCCGTCGTCCCCGTCGTCCCCGTCGCCCCCGTCGGGACGGCTGGCCGGCCGCGAGGGGGTTGGCGCCTGAGTCCCGGCCACGGCGCTCGCGGCCACGCCACCGGTCTCCCCCGCCACGCCGGAAACCTGGGCGGAGCAGGCGGTGTCCCCGAGCCGGAACGCGACCGGCAGCGGATTGACGCCGCCGTGCGTACCGACCAGGTCGAACCGGGCGACACCGCCGGCCGGCAGGATCGCCTCCGGGCCGGCATCGGCGGGGCGGAGCACCACGTTCCGGCCCTCCTGCCGGGAACCGGGCGTCGGGTGGGCCCGTAACACCTGATCGCCGGGAAAGGCGAAGCTCAGGGTCCAGTCGCGGATCGGCCGGTCGCCGAGGTTGGTCACCGCGACCTCGGCCTCGAAGGCACGACCGGAGTCCTTCCGCAGTGCATAGTCCACCCCGCAGGGGGCCGAGCCGCCAGCCGCCAGGTCCGTCGCCCCCGCGGTGACGCCGGTCGGTCCAGGGGTGTCGCCGGTAGCCGCCCAGACCGCTCCGGTCGCCGCGAGCAGCCCGATCCCGACGGCGGCGACCCGCAGGGGGTTGCCGGCCCATGCCGAGAGCGGGCGGCGGGGCGGCCCCGCCAGCGGAGGCGCGCCGCTCGCCGTCGCTTCGGACAGGATGGCGGTACCCGCCTCGAGCATCGGCGCCGCCGGTCCCGACTGTCCCGCCTGCCTCGACCCCGGATCGACCAGCGGCACCGCCACTCCGGCGATCCCGGACAGGGTACGGGCCAGTTCGGCGCTGCTCGGCCGCTCCGTCGGCACCTTCGCCAGCGTCCGGGCAACCAGCGTGACCACCTCGGACGGTAGTCCGGGCACCGGCGGCATCGGTGCCGGCTCGCGGTGCAGGTGGGCCCGCAGCATCTGGGTACGGGTCGCCGTCCGCCAGGGCAGTCGCCCGGTCAGCATCCGGTACAGCAGCAGGCCGAGCGCGTACACGTCGGTGGCGGGGCAGACCTCTCCCTGGCTCAGTCGTTCCGGGGCCAGGTAGGCGGGCGTGCCGTACAACTCGCCGTCGGCATCACCGTCCCGCTCACCGACCAGCGCCGAGATCCCGAAGTCGACGACCTTGGCACCCATCGGAGTCAGCATGACGTTGGCCGGGGTGATGTCCCGGTGCACCACGCCCCGGCCGTGCGCGGTGGCCAGCGCCGCAGCGACCTGCGCGGCGACCAGCACGGCGTCCCGCCAGGGCAGTGTGCCCTCCCGGTCGAGCCGGTCCGCCAGGGACTCCCCGTCGACCAGCTCCATCACCACGTACGGGACGGTCCGGCCGAACCGGACCGACTCGCCGTAGTCGTACACCCCGGTGATGTGCGGGTGGGAGAGTCGGGCGGCGGCCCGCGCCTCGACCCGGAGTTGGTGCCGGAAGGTCCGGTCGTTCACCAGCCGCGGGGTGAGCATCTTGACCGCCACCGACCGGCCGAGCACCTCGTCGTGGCCACGCCAGACCACCGACATGCCACCCTCGCCAAGCTCCTCGACCAGCCGGTACCGTTCACCGACCAACTCGGTCCCGTGCACGTTCGCCGGCCCGCCCCACCTGCCCCACCCGGTCATGCGGATTTCCTTGCCCAACGCCGGGCCGGCTACACCTCCCGGACGGGAACTCAGGAGGTGGCGAGGAGTTGGTCGACCGGGGCGTACTCGTCGGTGAGCACCATCGCGTCGTCGACGAACTCGTCGAGTCCGGGGCCGGAGAGCAGGGTGACGGGGCTGTCCGCCGAGGTGACGAGCTGCTGGCGCAGCGCCTCCAGCGGCAGCGCCGCGTCGGAGGCGACGATGACGAAGTTCGCCCCCTGGGAGCCGGCCAGCGCGTCCGGCGGCGCGATCAGGGCAACGTGGGGGAACTCGGCCGCCACGGTGGCGACCTCGGCGCGGATGAAGCGCAGCGGCGGATAGTCGATCACGTTCTGGGCGTACATCCCGCCGGGGCGGATCACCCGGCGGACCTCGGCGGCCATCTCCCGGGTGGACAGGTGCCAGGGCACCACCAGATGGCCGAAGGCGTCCCCCACCACCAGGTCCGCGCTGCGGTCGGGCCGCTCGCCGATCAGCATCCGGGCGTCGCCGACCCTCGCCCGAAGTTCGGGACCCGGCCGTACGTCCAGCTCGCGCCGGCCCAGCTCGACCAGGCCGCCGTCGATCTCGTAGACCTCGTTCCGCGTCCCGGGCCGGGTCGCGGTCAGGTAGCGGGGCATGGTGAAGCCACCACCCCCGAGGTGTACGGCGTCCAGCGGCTCGCCGGCCGGGCTCATCACGTCCGCGACCGCGCCGAACCACTTCGTGTACTCGAATTCGAGGTGGGTCGGGTCGGCCAGGTCGACGTAGGAGTGCCAGGCCGAGTTGAGCACCAGGAGCCGTCCGGTGGAGTTGTCCGGGTCCGGCTCGACCGAGGCGCAGTGGTAGGCGGTCTCGATGTCGCACGGATTGGGTGCGACGGCCGAGAGGGAGGCGCCGGCCAGGCCCAGTACCGCGAGCGCGGCGGTGGCCCGGGACGGCCGGGGCAGCGTGCTGCCGGCCTGCCGGTGCAGGTAGACGCCGAGCGCCAGACCGGTCACCCCGAGCAGTACCGCGAGTCCGATGATGATGGCGGTGCTCGGCATGGCGGCGACGAGCACGAATCCGGTACCCAGGGTCGCGGTGATCGCGCCGAGGGTGCCGATGCTGGACAGCCTGCCCACCACCTGTCCGGTCCGGCGCAGGTCACCGAGTTGCAGCTTCACCACCAGCGGCGTCACCGCGGCGAGCAGTGCCGCCGGCAGGAAGATCGCCATCGCGGTCAGCAGCAGGATGCCGACCGCGGCGCCGCCACGCAGCACCTCGCCGGCGTACCGGACGATCGGCAGGGTCAGCGCGGTGCAGATGCCGGCGAGCACGAGCGCGGGGGCGAGCAGCGGGCGCGGGTCGCGGCGGTCGGCGAGCCATCCACCGACCCAGGCCCCGTACGCGATCGCCGCGAGTGCCACTCCGATCACCGAGCTGGTGACCTGGAGGGTCACCCCGACGTACGGGCCGACGAGCCGCAGCGACGCGGTCTCCAGGACGAGCACGGCCCCGCTGGCCAGGAAGACCAGCGCGGCGGCCAGGCCAGGTGGCAGTGCGTGCCGCTGAACCTCGGCCGGCTCGTCCGGAGGTGTGCCGACGTCGGCTACCTCAGGTGGTGAAGTTTCCATCGCAGCGATGGTACGCATCCGACGGACGGCGTCGGGCTACAACATCGACAGATGAACGTGGTTCGTGTGATCGGACGCCGGATCGCCACCGCCGTTGTACGACCGCCAACCGGTACCCGGCATCCAGATCTTCCGGTACCAGATCACGTAGAGCACGCCCAGCCGGTTCGCGTTCTTGACGTAGAACGCGGTGACGGCGTCGCCGTAGGCGCGGTCGCCGCCGGTCGCGTCGCGGTTCGCGAAGCCGCCGGCCGCGGCCGAGAAGTCGCAGGCACGCCCCTTCGGATGTTCACCGCCGCCACCGTCGCGGTGGCACGAGGTGTGCCGCTTGTAATTGGCCGCCTTGGCCTGGTTCAGCGCGTGCAGGGTGCGTGGCGTGATGCAACCGTTGGTGGTCGGGTCGTTGATGGTGCAGGACTCCTTGGGCCACGACCCGTCGGAGTTGCGCGGGGCCGGCTTGGCCAGCGGCGAGTTGGCGCTGATCAGCGAGCCGGTCGGGTTGCCCCCGACGGCCGCGAGCGCACGCTCGGCGTCCTTCTTCTTCCGGGCGATGACCTCGACCTGGCGCTGCTGTTCCTTCACCTCGGCGTCGATCGCCTTCTTGGCCCGGGTCGCCTGGTCGAGCGACTCGGCGAGTTCCCGGAGTTGCTGGTCGTCGCGCTGCGCCATCATTTCGAGTCCGGCGGCCCGCTCCAGGAAGGACTGCGGCGAGGCGCTGTTCAACAGCGCCGAGATCGGGGTGAGCCGTCCCCTGCGGTACGTCTCGGCGGCGATCACACCGACCTCCGCGGTGAGCGTCGTGATTCGCGCCTCGACCTGCTTGAGTTGCGTGCCGAGCTCGCTCTGCCGCTTCTTGGAACTGTTGAGCTTCGCGGTGGCCTCGATGTGGCCCTTCGAGGCCGATTCGAGGGCGTCCCGGAGCTTCTTCGTCCCGCCCTCGTCACCCGGCGAACTGGGCGCGGCCGACGCCGGACCGGCGACGGTTCCGACCAGGACCGGTGGCGTCACGGCGAGGACCGCGGCAGCGACGAGCAGTGCCGTGAACCGACGCGGGCCACGCAGCCGAACGATGGCCGTCATGCGCACGAAAGTCGTTCCTTTCGTCGGCCGCCGACCCCGGAGGATCCACAGTGACCATTCGGCGGCGGCCACCGCCGGCACCCGGTGGGACGCCACCTGGCGGAGACCGCCGGTCAGCCTACCGGAAGCCGGCCGCGCTGTCGGCCCGCGTCGGGGTGCATCTATTACCACAAGATGGGTAATTTTGCCGACAACCCTTGCTCAGCCAGCCGATCACCAGCCGACCACCAGCCGATCAGGCGGGCGTCAGGAGGGCGCGATGCACCGCGTCCCAGATCTGTTCGTTGGCCGCGACCAGCAGCCCGGCCCGGTCGTCGGCCGGGTCGTAGGCACTGCCGTCGAGCCGCCGGACCACCCCGCCGGCCTCCTCGACCAGCAGCGCCCCCGGGGCGTGGTCCCAGGGCAGCGTCCGCCAGAAGATCGCGAAGTGCTGCCGGCCGGCTACAATGTCCGGATATTCCCGACCCGCGCAGTGTTGGCCCGGCAGTATGGCGCCGACGCGCGGGGCGCCCGCGAGGATCGTCTCGCGGAGTTCGGGCGGCAGGAACCGGGTCGGCACCACGCCGCGCAGCGTCTCCACCGCAGGCGCCTCGGCCACCGACCGCACCGCCACCCCGTCCCGGTACGCCCCGGCGCCGGCCCGGGCCACCATCAGGGTGTCCGCGATCGGGTCGAGGATCCAGCTCAGCTCGGTGATCCCGGCCCGACGCAGCGCCACCATCACCGCGAACGGCTGCCGTCCGGCCGCGAAGTTCGCCGTACCGTCCAGCGGGTCGACCAGCCACACCTCCGCCGGCCCACCGAGACGTTCGAGCACCGTGGGGTCGGCGGCAACCCCCTCCTCACCGACCACCTCGGAGTCGGGAAGAAGTCGGCGCAGCCCGGCGTCGAGCAGTTCCTCGGCGTGCCGGTCGGCCACCGTCACCACCTCGCCGGGGGCCTTCTCCGTCACGTCGGAGTCGTGGAGCCGCTGGAACATCGGCAGGATGGCGTCCGCGGCGGTGCGGCGCATCAACGCCCCGACCCCGTCGACGAGCGACGGGTCAACCACGCGGCGGAAGTTTCACGACGCTGACGAAGAACTCGTCGATCTGCCGCACCACGGAGATGAAGCGCTCGAAGTCCACCGGCTTCGTCACGTACGCGTTCGCGTGCAACTGGTAGCTCCGCAGAATGTCCTCGTCGGCCTGCGAGGTGGTCAGGACGACCACCGGGATCCGGCAGAGCTGCTCGTCCCGCTTGATCTCGGCCAGCACCTCCCGACCGTCCCGGCGGGGCAGGTTGAGGTCGAGCAGGATCAGGTCCGGCGACACCGCGTCGGCGTACTCGCCCTCCTGGCGCAGATAGGCCAGCGCCTCGGCACCGTCGGAGACCACGGTCAGCCGGTTACGCAGCTTGTGCTCCTCGAACGCCTCCTGCGTCATGAGCACGTCGCCCGGGTCGTCCTCTACCAGCAGCACCTCGATCGGGCTCCTGCCGTCCGCTGGTGCCGTCATCGGCCCTCCTCGTGGTTCCACTCACTCGTCACACAGTTTCCTTCATCTCGCTGGCCGGCCGGGCCGACTCACCCGAGGAGCCACCGCTCCGCTCGGCGACCGGATCGTCGGCCGGCGCGGAACCCTCGGAGGCGCCGTCCTGCTCCCCCGGTGTCGCGGCTCCGGACGGCTGCTCCAGCTCCCGCAACTCCGGCGGCACGGGCAGGGTGAACTGGATCAGTGTGCCCTCCGGGACCTCCGGATCGACCCAGACCCGGCCGCCGTGGTACTCGACGATCTTCTTCACGATGGCCAGCCCGATACCCGTACCCGGATAGGCGTCCTTGGCGTGCAGGCGCTGGAAGATCACGAAGATCTTGTCGGCGAACTCGGGTTCGATCCCGATGCCGTTGTCCTGGCAACTGATCTCCCACTCGTCACCAACCCGCCGGGCGGAGACGTGCACCTTCGGCGGCACGTCCGGTCGGCGGAACTTGAGCGAGTTGCCCACCAGGTTGGCCAGCAGGTTGGTCAGCAGGGTCTCCTCGCCCCGGATCACGGGAAGGTCCGACCAGGTCAGCTCGCCGCCGACGTACCGGCGGGTGGCCTCGGTCTGTCCCGCAACGTCCGTCATCACCCGGTTCAGGTCCACCTCGGTGAAGCCGGTGGTGAGCCGTCCGATCCGGGAGAAGGCGAGCAGGTCGTTAATCAGTCGCTGCATCCGCTGGGCGCCGTCCACGGCGAACGCGATGTACTGGTCGGCGCGCTCGTCGAGCTTCCCCGCGTACCGGCGTTGCAGCAGTTGGCAGAAGCTGGCCACCTTGCGCAGCGGCTCCTGGAGGTCGTGCGAGGCGACGTAGGCGAACTGCTCCAGGTCCCGGTTCGACCGGACCAGTTCCTCGGCCTGTTTCTCCAACTGGCTGTTGACCCACTCGATCCGCTCCCGCGCCTGCCGCACCTCGGACAGGTCCTCGGCGATCCGGCGGCGCATCGCGTCGACGTCACCGGCGAGCCGGGCCAGCTCCGGCGGGCCGACCCGCTCGATGTCGCGCTGGTAGTCGCCGCGCGCGACCTCCCGCACCTGGGCGGCCAGCGTGGTCACCGGGCCGATGACCAGCCGGTTCAGCGAGGTCAACAGCGCCATGCCGGCGAGCACCACGACGATCGCGGCCAGGATGAGGAGCAGTACCAGGGTGTTTCCGGTCCGCCGCGCGTTGTCGGCGACGGCGTTGCGCAGGTCGAGAATCAGCCCCTGCAACGTCTCCACCTCGCCGCGCAACGTGGTGAACCGTCCGCTGCCCTGCGCCGTGAGGTGGGCCTGCGCGGCCTCCGTCCCGGTCGACATGGTCGCCTGGATGGCCGGCTGGGCCACCACTTCCCGCCACTGCCGGGCCTGGTCCCGCACCGTGTGCAACTGCTGGCGGATCTCCGGCTGGTCGTCGAGCAGCGCCTCCATCGACGCGATCAGCGCCGCCTCCCGCTCCACCCCGGTCCGGTACGGCGCCAGGTCCGCCTCGGCGCCGGTCACCGCGTACCCCCGGACTCCGGTCTGCTGGTCGACCAGCGAGCTGAGCAGCGCCTGCCCATCGGTGCGCAGCGGGCCGGTCTTGGTGAGCAGGGTGTCCAGATGCTGGCGGTTTTCGGTGGCGACCACCGCCGCACCGGCGGCCAGCAGCCCCAGCACCACGCCAACCACGACACACAGCGTCGCGACCCGACGACGCAGCGACCATCGAAGTTGCCTCATCGGCCCTCCCCCCGGCTGACCAGCAGCATCGCCACGTCGTCGGAGAGCGGACCACCGTTGCGCTCCTCGGCCTGCTCGACCAGCCAGCCCGGCAGCGCCGGCAGCGCCACCCGCCGGGCACGCGGGTCGGCCACCAGCTCGCTCAACCCGGGGACGTCCAGCCGTTCGTCACCGGCACCGACCCGGCCCTCGATCAGTCCGTCCGTATACATCAGCAGTGACCAGTCCTCGGTGTCGAATCGCAGGTCGTACGCGACCGGCGGACGGGGACGCACCCCGAGCAGCAACCCGTGCGGCGCGGGTACCGGCACCACCCGCCCGGCGGCGAGCAGCAGCGGTGGGGGATGTCCGGCGAGCCGGACCGTGGCCCGGTTGCCGGCCAGGTCGAGCCGGACCGTGGCGACCGTGGCGAAGATCTCCCGCGCCGACCGCTCGCTCATCAGCACCTGCTCCAGGGCCGGCAGCACCTGCTCGTCGGGGACCCTGGCGAGCACCAGCGCCCGCCAGGCGACCCGCAGTTCGACGCCGAGCGCGGCCTCCTCGACCCCGTGCCCGCACACGTCGCCGACGATCAGGTCGATCCGGTCCGGCGTGGTCTGCACCACGTCGTAGAAGTCGCCGCCGATCAACGCCTCGTGCCGCCCGGGGCGGTAGAAGGTGTGCACCTTGACCAGGTCGGTGTCCGTCAACGGCTGCGGCAGCAGACCACGCTCCAGCCGGGCGGACTCCGCCTGGCGCAGCTCCACCTCGCGCAGCCGCCGGGTGTTCTCGTCGGCCCGCTTCCGCTCCACCGCGTACCGCAGCGAGCGGGCCAGCAGCACCCCGTCGACCTGCCCCTTGACCAGGTAGTCCTGGGCGCCATCGGCAACCGCGCCGATCCCGAGGTGTTCGTCGGAGCGGCCGGTGAGCACGCAGACCGCGGCCCCGGTGGACATGTTCAGCACCTGGCGCAGGCCGTCCAGCCCCTGGGCGTCCGGCAGGCCCAGGTCGAGCAGCACGCAGTCGACCTCGGGAATCTGCGGTCGCGCCGTGTTCAGGCTGTTCGCGATCAGCAGGTCGATTCCCGCATCGGTCTCGGCGAGGAGTTCACCGACCAGGAAGGCGTCGGCGTCGTCGTCCTCGATCAGCAGCACCCGCAGCCGTTCCCGGGGCGGCAGTTTGGCGTGCCGCCCCAGCCCACCATGCGGATACATCGGCGCCGGTACGACGGACGAGCCGGTCACCGCAGTGCCCCGCTCCGGCCGGGCCACCGGCCGACCTCGCCGCTCCGCTCGGTCACCACGCCTCCCCGCTCCACTCGGTCGTATCCGGCCCCCGTCGGCGGCACGAACGCCGGGCCGTGCCGTCGACGCGCCGATCCTGTACCACCCAACGCTGCCACACAACACAGGTAGCGCCGGAATCCGCACCGGGGAAGTCCCGCTCTCACGGCGTGGCTTCCGCCGATCCGGCCGCCCCCCGTAGCCGTACCCGCTCGGCCTGGCGGGCGATCACCTCACCGAGCACCCCGTGCAGTCGGCCGCAGTCGGCGCAGTGCAGGTTCTCGTCCAGCCGCCGGCTCCCGCAACTCGCGCAGGTGCCCCGGTCCGCCCGGTCACGATAGCCGGCCAATGCCTCCGCCAGTGCCCGGGCAAGGTACGGGGTGACCAGGATCGTCTCGACCCCGTCGGCGGAGCGGACATCGACGGATCCGACCGGCTCGGCGGCTGGCTCGGGGTCGTACGGGGATACCCGTGCCACGAAGTCGCGCAGTACGGCGGCAGGGTCCGGAGCCCGGAGAAGAGACATGCGCATCACGCTATGCGACGGACGACCGGCGGGGTGACCCGGCCAGCCGGACGATCCGCGAAACGCGATGATGACACCCGCTGCCCACTCCTGGAGGCGCCCGTGTCCACCTCTGACGTCCCGCTCTCGTCGGGTTTGCCCGACCCGTCCCCCGACACCCGGGCTCGCCGGCCGGCGAGCGGACCACCCGCGCTGCCGGCGGCCGACCGGGCCCTGACCCGCCCCCGTCGCCGCCGGCTGGCCGCCGTCGCGGCGCTGGCCGTACTGCTGGGGGTCGGCGCCGCCGCCCTGCTCGGACTGCGCACGCCGGCCCCGGGCACCACCGGCGCGCCGGCCGGCGAGTTCAGCGCGGACCGGGCGTACGAGCACGTCCGGACGGTCGCGGCGGAGACCCACGCGGCCGGCAGCCCGGCCGCCGAACGGGCCCGGATCCATGTCGAGTCGACCCTGCGCGGCCTCGGTCTCGCCCCGGAGGTGCAGGACACCGTTGCCACGGAGGCGGGCCAGCTCAGCGGCGCCGCGGGCGGCGCGACCCTGGCCCGGGTACGCAACGTGGTCGCCCGGATACCCGGAACCGATCCCACCGGCCGGGTCTTCCTGGTCGCGCACTACGACTCGGTCCAGGTCGGGCCGGGCGGCAACGACGACGCGGCCGGCACGTCGGCGTTGCTGGAGGTGGCCCGCGCGCTCCGCACCGGCCCCCGACCCCGCAACGACGTCGTCTTCGTCTTCACCGACGCCGAGGAGGCCTGCCTGTGCGGTGCGTCGGCGTTCGCGTCCAGCCATCCGCTGGCCGCCGACGGCGGCGTGGTGCTCAACCTGGAGGCGCGGGGCAGCACCGGACCGGTGATCATGTTCGAGACCTCACTGCGCAACGCCGGTCTGGTGGAGGTCTTCGGCCGGGCCGCCCCGTACCCGGTCGGCACCTCGTTCGCGGTCGAGGTCTACCGGCTGCTGCCCAACGACACCGACTTCACCGCCTTCCTCGACAACGGCTTCACCGGGCTGAACGCCGCCTACATCGACGGCGCGGCGATCTACCACACCCCACTGGACACCCCGGCCCGGCTGGACCGGGGCAGCCTGCAACACCATGGCGAGAACGCGCTCGCCCTGGCCCGGGAGTTCGGCGCGGTCGACCTGACGGAACTGACGGCCGGCGGGGACGCCACCTACTTCCCGCTGCCCGGCGGGCTGGCCCGGTATCCCGGCTGGCTCACCGTGCCACTCGCGCTGCTGGCGCTGGCCGGTGTCGGCGTACTGGCCTGGTCGGCCCGGCGGCGCGGACGCGCCACCTGGCCCAGCCTCGCCGCCGGGTTCGGGTCGGCCCTGGTGCCCGTCGTGGTCGCGCCGGTCGGGGCACAACTGCTCTGGACGGCGGTCACCGCGATCCGACCGGGGTACGCGACGCTGCTCGACCCGTACCGTCCACTCTGGTACCGGCTGGCGGTGGTGGCACTCGCCGTCGCCGTCCTGTTCACCTGGTACGCGCTCACCCGCCGACGCACCGGTCCGGCGGCACTGGCCGTGGGCGGGTTCGCCGTTCTTGCCGTACTCGGCGTGGTGCTCGCCTTCGTGGCGCCCGGTGGGGCGTACCTGGCGACGCTGCCGGCGCTGGCTGGCGTACTGGGCGGACTGGTCGCACTCGCCGTACCCAGGGAGGGCCCGTGGGCGGTCGTCGCGGTGACCGCCGCCGCGGCGGTCGGCGTACTCCTGCTGCTGCCCACCGTGGTGCTGCTCTTCCCGGCGCTCGGCATGGCGATGGGCGGTGTCGCGGCGCTCTTCACGGTGCTGCTCGGGCTGGCCGCGCTGCCGGTCGTCGACCTGCTGCATCCGGCGGCCGGTGGCCAGCGTGGCATGGCCGCGCTCCGGGCCCGCCGGGCCGGCGCCGTGCCGGCGCTCGCGGCGACCCTCGGCACCGTGCTGTTCGCCGGGGTGGGTCTCGCGGTCGACCGGTTCGACGCCGAACATCCGGTGCCGACCCAGCTGATGTACGCGCTCGACACCGACACCGGTACGGCCCGTTGGCTCAGCGACGAGACCGACCCCCAGCCCTGGACCGACCAGTACGTCGACGGCCCGACGAGAATCGGCGACCAGTTCCCGGCGCTCGGCGACGAGGAGCGGCGGGCCGGGCCGGCGCAGGCCGCTCCGCTGCCCCCGCCCCGGCTCGACCCGCTCGCCGACAGCACCGAGTCCGGGGTGCGTACCCTCCGCGTCCGGCTCGTCCCCCAACGCCCGGTACGCCTCGTCTCCCTGCACGTGGACCCCGCGACGGCCACCGTCGTCGAGGCCCGGGTAGCCGGCCGCCCGGTCCGGGTCGACGGCCCGACCCCGTTCGGCGTCGTCTTCCACGCCCCACCCCCGGAGGGAATCGAGATCGAGTTGCACCTCCGCCCGACCGGCGGCGGCCCGGTCCGGCTACGCACGATGGACGCCAGCGACGGCCTCTCCGAGCTACCCGGATTCCGGCCCCGCCCACCCGGCGTCGGCATCGTCGGCTCCCACGACTCGGAACTGGTCGCGGTCGCCCGCACATACCCACTCTGACCAGCCCGCACAGCCCCCACTCTGACCAGCCCGCACAGCCCCGCCGCCCCCGGCCGGCGGCGTCCCGCCCCGCCGGACCGCCGGCTCGGGTCGCGGCGGATGTGACACCGGAGGTGGTTTCGGCGCTGTAGTGCATGAGATGAGAGAACAGCACTCCAGTCGTGTGGACGATGGCACCGCCGGGCGCCCGCTCGCCGGTGTCACCGTCCACCCG
This sequence comes from Plantactinospora solaniradicis, assembly GCF_042658085.1. Lineage (NCBI taxonomy): Bacteria > Bacillati > Actinomycetota > Actinomycetes > Micromonosporales > Micromonosporaceae > Plantactinospora > Plantactinospora solaniradicis. Next base: position 500,515 of record NZ_JBHSPR010000020.1, read on the forward strand.
CCATCCGACCCGAACGCGCTCGGCGCCACCCCCGCGCCGGCGGCGGCCACCGTGCTGCCGCAGGGCGCTCCGCTTCTGACGGCGTCCGGGCGCCGACCCGTACGGGTCCGGCCGGTCTTCGTCGACCGGACCGGCCGACGGAGACGCCTCACCGTCCTGGCCGGTTTCGCCGTCGGGGCCGGCCTGCTGGTCAGCCTCGGCCTGCTGACTCTCGGACTGCTGGCCGGTGGGCCCGTCACGGTGCCGGGCTGGCCGGACATTCGGGGTGAGCAGGCCCCGGAGGAGGCGGGAGTCGGCAGGCTGAGCGTGGACGACTCGCCGAGCGCCACACCACCCGACGGCTCCGGCCGTACGGGTTCCCCGGTGGATGGCTCGGCGAGGCCACCGGTCGCGACGTCCCGGCCGGCACCACCACCGACTCCGGGCCCGACGACCACGGATCGCCCCGGACAGGGCGACCTGCACCGGAACCCGAAAGCGGTCCAGTCAACCACCGACCCGGACAAGCCGGGCAAACCCCGCCGGTCGTCCGGCGCTCCGGGGTGAGCGATGGCCCTACACGTCGCGCGGAAGGATCCTCGCGCCCACTGGTTCCTGCTACTCCTCGGCCTCGTCGTGATGATCGCCGCCCTGTCGTTCCACGGCTACGTCGCGGTCGAGGGCGGCGGCTCCGGACGGACCGGGTCGGACCCGGCCCCGGCTGCGGACGACCTGACCCGGAGCGGACCCGTCCTGCGCCTCGACGGTGCGGTACCGGTCAGCCGGTCGATGCCGGCCGGCACGATCGCGCTGACCTTCGACGACGGACCTGACCCGCGATGGACACCCGCGGTTCTCGACGTGTTGCGTCGGCACCACGCACACGCCACGTTCTTCGTCGTCGGCGCGCGGGTCAACGAGCATCCGGAACTGGTCCGGCGGATCCTCGCCGAGGGGCACGAACTCGGCTCGCACACCTTCACCCACGCCGACGTCGCCACGCTGCCGGCCTGGCGGCGCGACCTCGAACTCGATCTCACCCGCACCGCCATCGCCGGAGCGACCGGCCGCTACGCCACGCTCTTCCGGCCACCGTTCTCGTCCGGCCCGACCAGCCTGACCGTCGACGACGCGACCGCCCTGCGGGCGGCGGCCCGGGCGGGCCACGTCGCCGTGCTCGCCGACCGGGACACCGTCGACTGGCGTCGCCCCGGCGTCGACGCCATCGTGGCCGCGGCCGCCGGGACCCCGCTGACCCCGACCGGCCCCGGGGCGCCCGCCACCGCCTCCGACCGCGCGGCGAACCTGGTGCGCGGCAGCGGGGCCGTGGTCCTGATGCACGACGGAGGCGGGGACCGGTCCCAGACCGTCGCCGCCCTCGATCGCCTGCTGCCCGAGATGACCGGCCAGGGCTACCGGTTCGCCACCGTCTCCGAGGGACTCGGCACGCCGCGCTCGGAGTTGGCCGCCTCCCGGTCGGACCGGCTGGGCGGCCACGCGCTCCGGTACGCCCAGACCGGCGCCGCCTGGCTCGCCGTCGCGATGACCTGGCTACTCGGCGTTGCCCTGCTCCTCGGCCTGCTCCGGCTCGCCGTCCAGGTCGTCTGCGCCGAGATCCACCGCCGGCGCCTGCGCGTCGGCTCCCCGGCCCGCCCCCGACGGCAGATCCTCGCGCCGGTGTCGGTGATCGTGCCGGCCTACAACGAGGCCGCGAACATCGCCGCGACCGTACTCTCCCTGGTGGCCAGCGAGTACCCCGCACTGCACGTCATCGTGGTCGACGACGGCTCCACCGACGGCACCGCCGACATCGTGGCGCGGATGCGCCTGCCCGGTGTCCGGGTGGTCCGTCAGGCCAACGCCGGCAAGCCGGCCGCCCTCAACACCGGCATCCAGCACGCCCGGACCGAACTCCTGGTCCTGGTGGACGGGGACACCGTCTTCCAGCCGGACACCGTCTACCGGCTCGTCCAGGGTTTCGCCGACCCGTCCATCGGGGCGATCTCCGGCAACACGAAGGTGGCCAACCGGCGAGGGCTGCTCGGCCGGTGGCAGCATCTGGAGTACGTGATCGGCTTCAACCTCGACCGTCGGACGTACGACGTGCTCCGTTGCATGCCGACCATTCCCGGTGCGATCGGCGCGTTCCGTCGACAGGCCCTACTGGACGCGGGCGGAGTTCCGGCGGACACGCTCGCCGAGGACACCGACCTGACGATGGCCGTACTGCGCGCCGGCTGGCACGTCCCGTACGAGGGTCGGGCCGTCGCGTGGACGGAGGCGCCCGCGTCACTGCGGCAGTTGTGGCGCCAGCGTTACCGCTGGTGCTACGGAACCATGCAGGCGATGTGGAAGCACCGCCGGGCGCTGGTGGAGCCCGGCCCGGGCGGCCGGTTGGGTCGGCGCGCCTGGCCCTACCTGGCCGTCTTCCAGGTCCTGTTGCCGCTGACCGCGCCCGCGGTCGACGCCTTCGCGATCTACGGGCTGTTCTTCCTGCCGTGGAGCCAACTCGTCCTGGCCTGGCTCGGACTGCTCGCCCTGCAGACGGCGACCGCGGCGTACGCGCTGCGGCTCGACGGGGAGCGAGCGGGTCCGCTGTGGAGCCTGCCGCTGCAACAGGTCGTCTACCGCCAGGTGATGTACCTGGTCGTGGTCCAGTCGGTGGTCACCGCGCTGCTCGGCAGTCGACTCCGTTGGCAGCGGATGGTACGGACCGGCGGGGCGGCGGCGCTGGTCGACAACTCCACCACCGGGCTCCGCCACTGGCCGGCCAACCCCCACGGCTACCAGTCCAGCCAGCGGATGCGTACGGGCGGGTAAGGAAGGGCCCCTTCTTATCGCTTTCTGTATAAGAAGGGCCCCTTCCTAACCGGTTCGGTACGGCGTCAGTGGGCGTCGCCGTTGTCCTGGTCGGCGATGAAGGCGGCGATCCAGGCGAGGGGGGAGTTCCAGTTGATGGTCAGCTCGTTGGTGGACCAGGACTCGATGTCGTCGATGTAGCAGAACTGGGGCGCACAGCCCCGCAACTTCTGCTGGGCGACCGGGTCCTGGATGGCCGAGTTCGGGCCGCCGGAGAGGGTGCCCCGGGGCGGGTTGGGCAGGTCGGGGTTGAGCTGGCGGGCGTACCAGCGGCTGTGCTGGTTGCGCGAGGCCACCTCGCCGTAGCCCGTCACGTACGACTGGTTCAGCGCGTTGCGGCCGAAGATGTAGTCCATCGTCTCCAGCACCCCGTCGCGGTACCGGTCCTTGCCGGTGAGGTCGAACGCGGTGGCCAGCACGATGGCGTTGTTGATGACCAGGTTGTTGGAGCCCCAGTCGTAGAGGTTGTCCGACGGGTTGTACGGGATGCCGTACGGGTGGGCCGTCAGGGTGGCTAGGTAGCGGTCGGCGCCCTGGGCCACCGAGGCCCGAACCCGGGACCGGTCCGGCAACCCGTTCGGCACCGTCGCCAGTTGCAGCCGGCCGAGCGCGGCGGTGTTGCCCCAGTCCATCCCGCGCTCCCGCCAGACGTCACCGGTGTGGTGCGGCGAGGCCAGCACGAAGTCCCGGTACTCCCGGGCGCCGGTGGTCAGGTACAGCTCGGCGGCGGCCCAGTAGAACTCGTCGCTGACGTCGGCGTCGTTGTAGGCGCCGCCACCGTTGGCGTCCGCCGGGTCGGCGTACCGCTGGGGGTTGGCCTTCGCGGCGGCCCAGGCCGTCCTGGCGGCGGCCAGGTTACGGTCGGCGAACTTCCGGTCGTACGCCTTGAAGACCCGCGCCGCCTGCGCGGCCGTCGCGACCAGGTTGAGGGTGGCCGCGGTCGACGGCGGGTGCAGTTCGCGGCGCTTGTCGTCGAGATGCGGCAGGAGCGGCAGGCCGGTCCACGAGTCGTCGTGGATCTTGTGGTGGGCCATCCCGGCCAGTGGCTTCCCGGCCGGCACCTGCATGCTGAGCAGGAACTCCTGCTCCCAGCGCGCCTCGTCGAGGATGTCCGGCACCCTGTTGCCGCTCTCCGGCAGGTTCAGTGTCCGGTCGCCGAGCCGCCACGGCTGGCCGGTGTCGGCCCGTACCGAGCGCTCGTACTCGCTCATGAGCTGGTGCACCGAGATGCCGCCGTTGACCACGTACTTGCCGTGGTCCCCGGCGTCGTACCAGCCGCCGGAGACGTCCAGGGTGTAGTCGCAGACGCCCGGCTGGCACGGTACGGCGGTGTCACCGGTGTTCGGCGCCACTCCGACGTGCCCGGCCGGACGGCCATACCCGGGGCGGAGCGCGTCGGAGATCTCGGTGCCGCTGCGCTGGGTGTAGTAGAACTTGAGCGCGTCGGTTCGGAGCTGCTCGTAGAAGCCGGCGCCGATGTCGAACGGTCGGCTGGTCTGACCGTCGGCGGTGAGGGTGTAGCCGGTGCCGGCCCGGGTGTAGTGCCCGAACTCGATGGTGTGCACGTTCTGCCCGGAGGAGGGGTCCACCCCGCGCGGGGTGCTGCGGCCGTACTTGACGACCCGGCCGGTCCGGTCGCGCAGCTGCCACGGCAGCGCGGCGGTCGCCTCGGTGACGACGGTGGCGTTCTTCGGCCCCTTCGGCAGGTAGCCGACCTGGTTGACCCGGACCCGGGGGCCGGTGTCCGGGACGTACACGTCCGGCTCGGCGCCGCCTGTCAGCGAGATGTTGTCCAGACAGATCCTCCACGGCTCGGCGCTGCCGCCGAGTTGGAAGGCGACCTGGGCGTTCGGCAGGTCGACCGGGGAGGTGAAGGTGTAGCGGTAGTTGTTGCCGGAGACGCTCAGCTCCGGACTCGCCGACAGATACTGCGTGTACGGGTCTACCGGCAGTTGGATCAGCGCCTTGCCGACCCGGCCCGGGGTCGCCTGGCCGAAGAACGCGAACTCGTACGTCTCACCGGCGACCAGGGTGATGTTGTCCTGGCCGATGATGACGTCCCACGGGTTGACGGTCCCGCCGGGAATGTCGGTGCAGAGCTGTCCGGTGCTGGAGTCCAGGGTGAGGTTCGAGGTGCCCCACCAGGGGGCGTGGCCGGCGTCGAAGGTGCCGTTGACGATCTGCTCCGGTGCGTCGGCGGACGCCAGTGGGGCGTACGCGGACGCTGTCGGTGCGGTGAGCACGGTGGCGGCCAGCGCCGCGGCGGTCACGGCGGCGAGCGGGACGGTTCGTCGCCAGTGGGGTCTGGGCACGGAGGTCCTTCCGGTGGGCGTGCGGTGACCGGTGAACGGCACCGCCGGGTGGGGTGTCGTACGGCGTGGACCGGGATCCATGGAAGCGCTCCCAACCCACTGGATACGGGGAGATTGACATCGAGTTTCCGACCTGTCAACAGCCCCGGACGAGGCCGCGCGGCAGCGATTGCCATAAATCCCACTAAAGGCCGGCAGTCGGCTCTACGCGTCCATAGTGGAGCGAGTCTGACATCTGGCAGCGGTCGATGGACCCGGAGCAGCATAATGGAGGACATAACAACTGCCCACTCAGCCAAATGGGGAACCCATCCTGATGACGGGCAACAACCGCGCCATCTCACCGCTCCGGACCAGTCGCAACCGATCGCCACCATCACCGTTCCGCTCGCCCGCCCCACGCCGCCGGTGACAACACGACGACGGCCCCCTGGGCAGCGCGGCCCAGCCGGGAGATTCCCCCAGATCGACCCGACCCTGCCGAGCGGAGGAACTATGGCGCAGCCAGACCCGCGCGATGGACGACCCCAGCCCAACGGCCAGCGACGACTGCTGACGAAGATACTCATCGGCGTCGTCAGCTTCTGGGTGGCATTCGGAATATCCACGCTCTTGCCGAAAGACGAAAAGCCCGAGATGGCGTGGAGCATCGGCGCCTCGCTGTTCGTCGCGGGCGTGGTATTCATCGCCCACTACCTCTTCGAGGTGGAGCGCAAACTCGACGCCCTGCTACAGAGTTTCGACGACACCAGGAAGCATCTCGGCGACCAGGTCCGGCAGCGCGCCGAGGCCACCGAACGCCAGATGCGGGAGGGCTTCTCGAAAATCCATCTGGCCGAGGAGATCTTCGGACTCCGCGAGGCGTCCCAGCTCGACGCCGAGGAGATGATGCAGATCGCGAAGCTGGTCCGGAACCGCACCAAGATCACCTCCGAGGCGCCGCAGCTCATCCAGGACTTCGCGCTGGCGGAGATGACCCGGCTGGTGGAGTACCTGAAGCAGATGGGCGACAGCAACGACCTGACGTACGAGGGTGAGGACCAGGACTGGCTGCTCGGACTGACGAAGGTCGCCCGCAGCGAGATCCAGGCGACCAGCCTGAGCACGGTGGATGCCGGCGGCCGAGGCTTCATCGACGGCGGGCTCTGGTCGACCGACTTCGGTCAGCGTTACCTCGACTTCCAGCGGCACGCCATCCGGACCCGAGGGGTACGGGTGCAGCGCCTCTTCATCCTCGACCGCAAGGGGCTGAACATCGAGGACCTGCATCAGATCCTGCGGATGCACCTGAGCATCGGGGTCGAGGTACGCACGCTCGACGCCACGGTCGCGCCCACCCTGCACACTCGACTACACGACTTCATCCTCTTCGACCGCAAACTCAGCTACCAGACGACGACGGCGTCCAGTCTCGACAGCCAGCTCAACCCGATCATCGTCAACATCACCCTGGTCACCGATCCGGAACGGGTCAACCGACGGATCAGCGAGTTCGCCGACCTCTGGTCCGCCGAGGGCGTCCAGGCGGTCACCGTCGACGAACGCGGCGAACTCGTCTTCCGGCCCGCCAGATCGGTCGACCAGGTCCGGTTGGCAAAGTCGGTCGACCAGCGCCACCGCGGACCGAATCCGGGGCCCGCCGGAGAAGCCGCGTAGCGGGGAGCGGGCGGGGGTGGTCAACCCCGGTCAGACCGGCGGAGCGGATCTGCCGGTGACCACCAGCATGCCGCTGTAGCCGTCGCGGAGCGGGTCGCCGAGCGCGATCCGGGTGATCTGCGGGTCGACGGCGACCGGGGCCATCGCCCGGATGACCTCGTCGACGTCGATGGCGACCGCGGGAAACCAGTGCTTGCCCACCTGGTAGCCCTGCGACTGCGCCATGAAGGCGGCGGCGAACGGCGCCCCCGGCTTGAGCGCGGTGACGAACGCCTGCACGCCCTGTTGGAACTCGGCGATGTCGGCGGACATCGAACAGGCGACGAAGAACATCGTGCCCAGGTCCCACTTCCGGCTGGGCAGTTCGAAGATGCTCGCCCGGTGGACCTCGGCCCGCTCGGCGAGCGCTGCGCGGGGATCGGGAACCAGCCCGTACGCCGTCGTCGGCCGATAGACGTCCCAGAAATCAAGCCAGTTGTCATCGAAACGGGCGATCTGTCGGCGGATCCAGGCGACGTTGGAGGCGCTGCGCTCCCACAGGTCCAGGTGCGCGCAGAACGGGAGCATCGCGAAGGCCGGATAGAGGTTGGTACCCGTTCCGACATCGACCGCGCGGGCCTGCGGATCCAACGGCTGTTCGGCGAAGAAATCGCGAATAATCTCCATTATCTGGCGATCGTCGTCCCGGACCGCACGATAGTTGTGCGCGAAGTAGGCTTCCGAATCGAAGTGGTCCCAGTCGACCTGCTCGTTCGAGATCGAGGACCGGGCCGAAGGCGGGTTCCCCGCCTCGTCGGGCCGCTCGCGGCGCGACCTTACCGCACTCATCTGACCCGTCCCTCGCAGTTGTGACCTCGTCACCGACCGCACCGAGCGTGATCGGCGCCTGGTAACGCGGAGTCGTCCAACCTCGTCCGGGCCGGGCCTGCGCCTATGTGGACTGGCCGAGGCGCGGATCGCCTATGTCACTACAATTCACCAGAGGGATGGCGACTGCATCCCCCGAAAGTCCGAGCCCCGGAGGGGCATTCGGGCCACTTTCGACAGCACAGAGCGGGAGCGGAGGGGACGACCCACCGAGGCCCGGTGATCACACAGAGCTACCGCAGAACCTCACTGCAGACCACTCAGTGTCAACACCTCGTCCGCGCAGCCCCAGGACAGGGTCAGCCCCGACCCGCCGTGCCCGTAGTTGTGGATGACCTGGACCCCGTCGATCGAGTCACTTTCGACCCGGACCTGGGATCGAGTGGGACGCAATCCCACCAGAATCTGTCGCACCCTGGCATTCCGCAGCAGTGGCTCCACCGCCGCACACCGCTCCACTATGGCGGCTGCGGCGGCGGGATCGGGCGTCAGGTCTTCCGACCCGGGCGTCGCATCGCCACCAAGCACCACCCGACTTCCGTGCGGTAGAAAATAGGTAAGGTCCTCGTGCTCGGCGTGATCCTGGAAGAAGTTGTCAATTCCAGGATTGTCGACGACCACGAGCTGTCCGCGAGTCGGAAACACCTCGTCGTCCGGCACCAGATACCTGGATCCCAGACCGGTGCAGTTGACCAGAATGCTCGCCGCCCCGCTCAACTCCTTGAAAGAGGAGATGGCGCCGATTTCGATAGACACATTGAGCGTACGTAACCTGAGGACCAGGTAATCGAGGTACTGCGGCATGTTGACCAGCGGGATGGTGTATCGCCAACCGCTGGCGTAACCACGCGGCAGTTCCTCCGGCCGGCAGGGCTCGTAATCGGTTACGCCCAACACCCAAGACGGCGGCTCCATCGGCTCCGGCGCGGCCTCCATCCCACGCACCAGGCGCACCCCGGACGCGGTGTCACCGGCGAGCTTCTCCAGGGCGAGCCGGGTCTGCTCACTCCACGGAAGAACCCGTGGATCGCTGACCATATAAGGGCCCCAGCTCGCGCCGGCCGCAGCGGATGTGGTCTCCAATGGAGGCCGCGCGGCCCGGATCCGGACCCGCAAACCGGCCTCGGCGAGGCGGACCGCGGTGGTCAGACCGGACACTCCGGCCCCGACAACCAGCGCGTCCCACTCCCCAACGCTTCCCATTCGGCAATATTAACGGAGATCGACCTCGATCATAGGTTCTGTATAATTTTGAAGTATCCCGCTATTTCACGTGAGAGCGTGGAAATTCGCCACGAACCCGAGCATCCCCGAATCTCATGGCGGCCTGGCCAGCATCATCAGGGTGCTGTTCTGTGTTCCGTCATCCTGGAACCCGTCGACGCCCCACGGCCCGGCGCCTCTCCGGGGGCCCGGTGACCCGGGAGCCGAGCGCAGTGTCGGATTCCCGACGGTGCGTGCTCGGCCTTTCCGGGCCGGGGCCCGCTGTCGGGTACCGAACGCTGCGGCGGAAGATTCACGACTGACGAGGCCGACCCGGTTGGCCATCATTCCCGTGCCGACGTTTGACGCTCCGCGACCGCACGATTCTGGAGTTCCGAGGAGGCCCGCATGATCCGGAAATACGGCAAGGCCCTCGCGGCCGTCGCCGGGGCGGCGCTCACCGTCGCCTACGGCGCACTCTCCGGCGACCAGCGCATCGAGCCGGACGAGGCCGTACAGATCACCATCGCCGCCGCCACCGCGATAAGTGTCTACCTGGTACCCCTGACCCCGCAGTACCGGTGGGCCAAGACCGCCGTCGCCGTCGCCCTGAGTGTCCTGCAGGTGCTCGCCACGGTCATCCTCGGCGGACTCGACTCGAACGAGTGGATCGCGCTGCTCCTGGCCGCGCTGACCGTGGTGGGCGTCGGTGCCGCCCCGGCGGTCTCCACCAACGGCACCAGCAGCAGCCGGGCTCCGCAGCCCCAGACCCGCAGCAGCCAGCCGGTCTAGCAGCGACGCCGCCCAGGTAGGCGGTGGACGGTGCCGCTAGCCTTGCCGGGTGGACGGCCGGCCGATCGACGTACGTGCCGGCGCCGGCGTGGTCGAGCTGCTCGGTAACGACTTCGCCAGCGTGCTCTACCTGAGCGGCTCGCCGGCTCGCCTGCACGCGTACGACTGCCGTGGCAGCGTCGCGCAGCTGGCCGCCCGGTCGACCTGGGAGACCGTCCGACCGGATGAACTCGACGCGCTCCGGGACTGGCTCGCCGACCCGGGACTTCGGGTCGATCGGCGCAGCGGCGCCGTCCGCGGGCTGCGGGTGGAACCGCTGGAGCCGTTCACCCGGTTACTGGCCCGCGGCCGGTACGTCGTCACCGCGACCGCACCGGCCTGGGCCGAGACCGTCGTCGTCGACCCCGGCGAACACGGCGTCGCCTCCTGGTACTGGCCGGCAGAGGGCGCCGCGATCGTCACCACCGGCCCGTGGCCGCCGCCGGACCAGGCGACCGTGGCGGCGTACCGGCGTCGGATCGCCAAGGGGATCCGGCCCGCCGCCGTCGCGATCGGCCCAGCCGGCCGGGAGCTGCGTTATCTGCTCGACGGGCACCACAAGTTGGCCGCCTACCAGGCGGAGCGGGTCCGGCCGCTGATCATCGACCTGATTCCGGACGAGCCGGCACCGCTGCCCCGCGACCTGTTCGCCGGGCTGCTTCCGGACCACCTCCGCGAGCAGTTCCGCCACACCTTCGGCGACTGGCGACACGGTGGTCCGCCGCCGGACGGGCTGAACGAGCCGTAGATTTCCCGGCCTCCGAGATTCTCCGGCCGATAGCGATGAATTCGACTGCTCGGGGTCGTAGTACCGGTAGACCTGGACCAGCGACGTCCGCGACGACGCGGCAGCGCCAGTGACCTGGCCGGGTCCCGAGGAGGAACACGTGAGCAGCATTTTCCCGATCGTCTCGACCCCCGACCTGCCCCGGCTACAGGACTTCTACCGGCGCGTACTGGGCGCCACGGAGGTCAGCCGGGTGCCGGACGAGGGACCCACCTTCTACGTCGGCCTGCGGCTGGGTGACGCGGAACTCGGCCTGGTCGCCGAGGCCAGCACCGAAGTGGGTACGACGCCACGCATCCTGCTCAGCGCGGAGGTCGACGACGTCGACGCCCTGCTCGACCGCGTCGAGGCGGCCGGGGGCAAGGTGCTCGGCCCGCCGAACGACATGCCCTGGGGCCAGCGGGTGGCGCACACCCTCGATCCCGACGGCAACGCCCTCAACCTGACCCGGACGATCCAGCCACCAACCTGATCCCATCCTGGAGTACCACTGAGCCTTTCGGTGTATGTCGATGCCCGGCCACGCAACGATTGCGGGCCGGTCATGCCCCTCCGCGACGTTGATGGCTCCCGTACCCGCAACGCCTCGGGAGGCACTCATGCTCGGCACCCGACGTCACTCCGTCCGGCTGGCCCTGACGGCGGCCACCACCATCGCGGCGGTGGCCGCGTCGCTCCTCGGCACGGCTCCGGCCAGCGCTGCCCCGCCCGGCATCCCGTCCAGGGCGACCGCGCAGGCGAACCTGAACGCGCTGACCGTCGCCGCCGAATCCGGCAGTGGCTACGACCGGGACCTGTTCCCGCACTGGATCACGATCAGCGGTACCTGCAACACCCGGGAGACGGTGCTCCGGCGCGACGGCAGCAGCGTGACAGTGGACGGTTCGTGCTACCCGACCTCGGGTAGCTGGTACAGCCCGTACGACGGGGCGACCTGGACCAACCCGGCCGACGTCGACATCGACCACATCGTCCCGCTGGCCGAGGCCTGGCGCTCCGGCGCCAACTCGTGGACGACCAGCCGGCGGCGCTCCTTCGCCAACGATCTCAGCGGTCCGCAGTTGATCGCGGTGACCGACAACGTGAACCAGGCCAAGGGTGACCAGGACCCGTCCACCTGGCAGCCGAGCCGTACCGCCTACCGCTGCACGTACGCCAAGATGTGGATCCGCACCAAGTACATCTGGAGCCTGCGGTTGCAGTCCTCGGAGAAGAGCGCCCTGCAGGCCATGCTGAACACCTGCACTTCCTGACGCCCTCTGCACTCCACAACGCTGTGGGCCCCGACCTCCCCAGAGGCGGGCCTGGGCCTACAGCGTTGCCGACTGAGTCAGACGCGTTCGAGCTGCACAGCCTTGGGGTGGTAGTCAGCGCCCTGCTCAGACGGCCGATCCCACCCGGCCGTTGAACCGCCGATGGTGTGAATTGCGCTACGAATGACCGTCGTCGCCTTCTCGACCGCGGCAGCCTCATCGACTGCTGTAACCACCAACTCGGCCACTACCGCACCTCGCGCTGCATCACTGGACGTCGCGACATCTCCGACATCCTCGTTGCAGTTCTCCAGGTCGAGCAGGGCTTCCATCAGCCGCTCGCCCTCCTGGTGTAGGTCTTCCGTCGGAAGGCGCGACCCTTCAGGCATGCGTACGGCGAACTCGTGGGTGATGTGTACCTGCATCATCTGCTCCTACCCCCTCCTTCGTCGCGCCACAGTCCTTCTGCCGAGCCCACTTGATCACCTCTTTGCCACACAGTGGGACACTGGCACTCAGAGAGTTAGACCGTCGTCACAAAACGCATGGGGCAACCGGACAGATGGGCATTGCGGGCATCGAGGACGGTATGGATGGCAAGCCGATCAGTCGGTCGGCTGTGGTGGGACCCGTTTCTCACCTCGGGCTTTCTGCGGTCTCCGGAGAGTCGATCGCCTGCTGGCCAACAGGACCCCACCTGCTCGGGGCCCCGGGCCCCGGGGCCGTCAGGAGCGACCGACGCCGACACCGGGAGCCTGCCCGGGCGAGGCTGGCTGCCGCAACCAGCCGGCGGCGGCCTGTGGACAACTCGGATGGCTGTGGATAACGCCCTGATCAAGGCCGGGTGTGGTAGGCGGCAGGCCCATCCCGGTGATCTCCCGTAGCTGCTCCGGCGTCGGAGTCGCCGACTTCATCAGGATCCGCACCGACGGCGGGACATAGTCGTCCTTCGTGACCTCAAAGCAGGTCGCCGCGACCTGCATCCGGGTGCAGTCCGGCAACCCGCACGGCCGGCGTCCCTCGGCATGGTCCGCGATGATCTGCCACGCCCACGTGATCGCCAGGCCAGGTGCGCTCTCCGGCACCATACTCACTGGTGTGGCCCATAGCCGGGCCGCCAGCGGGTGCCGTCCCAGCAGTAGTCATCCATGCGGCGCCGATGTGTCGAGGCCCGGCGAAACTCCTCGGCCATGTCCCGGAGCCAGCGCCGTACCTGCTTCAGCAGCACGTCGTCTCCTTTCCGATACGTGGCGCCCCGGATCCCTGATCACGGAGCGCCACGAACCGGAACGTCCCTTGTCGGTAGCTTGTCCGCAACACAGGGTGGCGGCCAGACTGACGTTGTCCGCTGGCACCCAGCGCTGTCCGCTGCTGCGGACACAACTCAGCGACAGGGTCGGAACGTTTCGTAGGCGTCGCGAAGGTTCCGCGCCTCGCCGATGCCGGTGCGCTCGACACCGACGACAACCTCGGTCGCGCGCCACCAGTTCGACGCCACTACCCGGCCGGACGTGATCGCGGCCTCGGCGACAGCGGACGCTTCATCGGGTCTGCTCGCGGCGAGCAGTGCCAAGCCAAGGTCCAGTCGGGCCGAGGCGCTACGCCTCGGGCGGCCGGACCCGTCGAGATCGGCGATCACTTCACGTGCGTACTCCTCCGCCGCCGGGTCGCCGACCCAAGCAAGAGTCGTCGCCGTGTACGACAACGCCTTACCCGGGTCGTACCGGTAGTGGTGCTCGGGTCGGCAGGTCCCACGCGCGGGTCTCCAGGCACCACGCCTTGATCTCTCGTTGTCCGGCGTGGTCGTCCAGCTGCGAAGCTGCCGCCAGGTGCCTCTCCGCCGCCGCCCGGTGCCGCAGGTCGATGTGCACCGTGGCCCGTAGCAGGGCCAGCCACCCGCCGGCTACGAGCAGCCGTCGGTGCTGGTCGAGCGTGCGCCGGCCGTCCAACAGTCTGCCGACCTGAGCCAGCCATCGACGGACCTGCGGCAGTAGGTCCTCTGGCGGGATGGTCGCGTACCCGCTCGCAAGGTCATCGACGGCACGCTCGATACGGTCGAGCATGCGGGTGCCGACGTCGCTGGTGTCGACCAGGCGGACCAGTTCCAGGGCGTCGGCCTCGTCTCGGGCTGATGCCGCTTCCGTAACCAGTCCGGCGAGCCGGCCGTTCGCGCCCAAGACCCGGTCAAGGTGTTGGGCGACTTCGACCCCGGGCTGCTTCTGGCCGGTTTCCAGCTCGTGCAGGTGGCTCTTGCCCCGGTGGGCGAGGCGGGCAAGTCCACGCAGCGACAGTCCACGGTCCAGCCGGAGCTGGCGGAGGGTTCGGGCAAAGTACGGATCGACATCGGGCACGGTGAGCCATCCCAGGTAGCGATCTGGGCGGCGCCCCGCCGACCGCTACTCCGGCGGGCTGCCAGTTCGGACAGTACAGGCGGGACAGCGGAACAGCCCGGCAGGTCGGTGACCTGCCGGGCCTATTTCCAGCGGAAATGTACGAAAAGTCGGCCGAAGTTCTTGGAGTCCTTCTCCACCCGGTGGTAGAGCTGCTTGACGTCCTTCTGGTCCAGGAAGCGCAGCACCCGCTTCTTGAGCTGGCCCGAGCCCTTGCCAGGGATGATCTCGATCATGGACGCCTTCTTCGCGATGGCCTCGTCCATGATCCCCCGCAGGGCCCGGTCGATGTCCTGTCCCCGGTTGAAGATGTCGTGCAGGTCGAGCTTGAGCTTCATCGGGCCGCCACCGGCTGCGCAGGGTCCATGGCCACCCATCGTAGGCGGGCCGGTCCGGCGAGGATCACCGTCGTCCGCCGACCCGGGTCTCCACCCGCTGCACCGCCGTCCGGTAGTCGTCGTTCGCCGCGTACATGGCGGCGGCGATCCGCAGGTGCCGGAGGGCCTCCGTGGGCCGACCGACCCGTTCCAGGGTCCGGCCCAGTACGTGGTGCGCGTAGTGGTCGCTCGGATCCCGGTCCACCAGCGCGCGCAACTGCTCCTCCGCGCGGGCGAGCTGCGCCGACTGGAAGTAGGCACGGGCCAGCAGTTGTCGTACCGAGGCGTTGTCGGGCTCGGCCTCGACGATGGGCTCCAGCAACCGGGCAGCCCCGCTCGGGTCGCCGGTCTCGAAGTACATGGTCGCCCGGCGGTACTCGGCCAGAAGATCCACTAGACCCACCTCCTCGTATCGCGACTACTTGCCTCGACGCTGGCACAACACCGCCAGTCCCGCGACTGTTCCACCGGGTGCGTTACCCCCGGCTGAATGGACCATTCGAGGACATTGCGGGTGACTGTCCGGGCTCGGGCGTACGGAGCGCGGCCGGGCCGGCGGAACCGGGGTCATCGGCGGTCGGGACGGAGCGCCCAGGCGCGTACGCCGCCGAGGATGCCGGCGCTGTTCGGCACCACCACCACGTCGTCGCCCATCCGGGCCAGTTGCTCCGGCCGGACCAGTCGCGAGTTGCCGCCGCCGAGGTAGAGCCGGTCCCACAGGAAGACCGGGCGCAGCCCGTCGACGACACCCCGGACCCGACGGGACCAGAACGCGTCGCCGAGTCGGCGGCGCTCGTGTTCGCCGATGTAGGTGTCGTAGCTCATCCCCCATCGCACCGGCGCCTGGGACAGTTCCAGGTGCGGGGCGAGCAGCCCGCCGTCGAAGAGCGCGCACCCCAGCCCGGTCCCCAGGGTCAGCACCAGTTCCAGGCCGGTTCCGGCGACCACCCCGGCGCCGTGCACCTCGGCGTCGTTCAGGACCAGGGTCGGCAGGGCGAACGCCTCGCCGAGCGCGCTCTGCGCGTCGAACCCGGACCACTCGGCGACCAGCGCCGGATCCGGTTTCGTCCGCGGCCCGGACCGGGTGACGTAGTGCGGCGTGGCCACCACCACGCCGTGCCGGAGCATGCCGGGCATTCCGACGGTCACCCGGTCGGCGGCCGGCAACTGACCCCCGAGACCGAGCAGCGTCTTGATGAAGAGTGCCGGCGGCAGCGGGTACGGGGTCGGCACCCGCAACGGCCGGGTCCGCATGGTGCCGGCGTCGTCGAGTACGGACGCCTTGATGCCACCGCCGCCGCAGTCGATCGCCAACGTGGTCATCACAGCAACATTTTGCCTTCCCACCGGCGGGTCGCGCCCGCCCAGCCGGATAGCATCTGAACCCTCATGAGCGCCACACTCATCGCCAAGGACCTCGCCGCCGGTCACGGTGACCGGGTCCTGTTCGCCGATCTCGAACTCGTCGTCGCCCCCGGTGACGTCGTGGGCGTGGTCGGGGTCAACGGGGCCGGCAAGTCGACGCTGCTGCGTACCCTCGCCGGACTTGCGCCGGTCGAACACGGCAGCATCGCGCTCAATCCGCCGTCGGCGACCGTCGGCCACCTGCCGCAGGAGCCCGAACGCCGGCCGGGCGAGACCGTCGCCGCGTTCCTCGGCCGGCGGACCGGGGTGACCGCCGCGCAGGCCGAACTCGACGCGGCGACCGCGGCGCTGGCGGGCGGAACGGCGGGCGCCGACGACCGGTACGCGGACGCGCTGGAGCGCTGGCTCGGCCTGGGCGGCGCCGACCTGGCGGAGCGGGCCGAGCAGGTCGCCGCCGAACTGGGCCTGACCGTCGACCTGAACCAGCCGATGACGGCGCTCTCCGGCGGGCAGGCGGCCCGAGCCGGCCTCGCGTCCCTGCTGCTCAGCCGGTACGACATCTTCCTGCTGGACGAGCCGACCAACGACCTCGACCTGGCCGGGCTGGACCGGCTGGAGGAGTTCGTCACCGGCTTACGCGCCGGCACCGTCCTGGTCAGCCACGACCGGGAGTTCCTGACCCGGACGGTGACCCGGGTGGTCGAACTTGACCTGGCCCAGCAGCAGATCCGGCACTACGGCGGCGGCTACGCCGCCTACCTGGAGGAGCGCGAGGTGGCGCGCCGGCACGCCCGTGCCGACTACGAGGAGTACGCCGACACCAGGGCCGGGCTGGAGGCCCGGGCGCGGACCCAGCGGGCCTGGATGGAGAAGGGCGTCAAGAACGCCCGCCGGAAGGCGACCGACAACGACAAGATCGGCCGGAAGTTCCGGGCCGAGGCGACCGAGAAGCAGGCGGCGAAGGCACGGCAGACCGAACGGCTGATCGAACGGCTCGACGTGGTCGAGGAGCCGCGCAAGGAGTGGCAGCTCCAGATGGAGATCGCCGCCGCTCCCCGCGCGGGTGCGGTGGTGGCGGCACTGCGTGGTGCGGTGGTGCGCCGGGGCGAGTTCACCCTCGGACCGGTCGACCTCCAGGTCGACTGGGCCGACCGGATGGTGATCACCGGCGCCAACGGCTCGGGCAAGTCGACCCTGTTGGCGGCGCTGCTGGGCCGGCTTCCGCTGGACGCCGGCCACGCGTCGCTCGGCCCCGGGGTGGTGGTCGGCGAGGTCGACCAGGCCCGGGAACTCTTCGTCGGGGACCAGCCGCTGCTCGACGCCTTCGGTGCCGCCGTACCGGACCTGCCGCCGGCCGACGTACGAACCCTGTTGGCGAAGTTCGGGCTGCGCGCGGGACACGTGCTCCGCCCCGCCGACACCCTGTCGCCGGGCGAACGCACCCGGGCGGCGCTGGCCCTGCTCCAGGCCCGGGGCGTGAACCTCCTCGTGCTGGACGAGCCGACCAACCACCTCGACCTGCCCGCGATCGAGCAACTGGAGTCGGCGCTGTCGTCGTACCCCGGAACGCTCCTGCTGGTTACCCACGATCGGCGGATGCTCGCCACGGTCCAGACCAACCGGCACGTCCGGGTCGACGGCGGCCGGGTCACCGAGTCCTGACCAGGCCGGGACGATCGATCGACGCCCGTTTCTCCGACACTCCGGCTGGGCAAGAACTACCGCATGCTCAAGTGGGAGTACGCCCTGTTGGTGCGACGGCGCCAGCCCCGGCTGGACGACACCGGCTGGGAACTCGCTTACACCTGGTACGGCCCGGACGGTGCCGTGCTCGACGTCTCCCCGTACGGGGACACCGCACTCGCCCACCTGAACCGGGCCGGCGTGCAGGGCTGGGAACTGGTCTCGGTCACCGAGGACGGCAACATGCAGGGCAGCGCCGAGCTGCACCGCTACCACATGAAACGGGTGCTCCCGTCGACCACGCCCCGCCCCCGGATCCGTAACCGGGTCGGCCGGCGCGCCTCGTCCGGCTGACCCGTCCGGGGATCGCCCCGGCCCGACCGGGGACCGCACCGGCCCGACCGGGGGACTACACCGGCCAGATCCGGGTAGGCCCGGCCGGGAGGTGGGTCATGGTCGCGCAACTGCACAGGGCGCCTTCCGGAGACCGGTTGCGGGCGATCGACGAGTTCCTCGCCATGGCATACGCCGACCTGGTCAAACACGACGACCGGGTGCGCGGAACCGCGGTGGACGTCCGGTTCGATCGAGGGGTCGCACATCTGACCGGAGAGGTGGGCGACCGGGACGAACTGGCCATGATCCGACGGCTCATCGGCCGGCTCGACGGCGTACTGGCCGTATGGTCCCGGGTACGGGTCGCCGGCCGGGAGCCGGTGGTGATGGACCTGGGCTGCGGTGCGGCCAAGCAGTACCCCGGCAACCTGGGCCTGGACCTGCGGGTGGCACCCGGAGTCGACGCCCAGGCGGATCTGTCCGGACCGTTGCCGCTGGCCGACGACTCGATCGACGTGATCTTCACGGTGCACATCCTCGAGCACCTCATCGACTTCCTGACCCTCGTCGACGAGTGCCACCGGGTCCTTCGGCCGGGCGGGGTACTGCACGTGATGAGCCCCTGGTGGGGGCACGTGAACGCGGTGGCCGACCCGACCCACGTACGGCTGCTGGACGTACAGACGTTCAAGCACATCTGCCAACGCCATCCCGGCGCCCCCCGGTGGTACCCGTTGCACGCCGGTTGCGACGGCGCCTCGATCTTCGCCGACCTCACCCCGCTGAGCGCGGACGAGCCGGGCCCGGACCCGGGTCACCTGGCCCGGTTCTTCGACTGAGTCTGGTCGGTCGGGGTAGGCATGCGGGCGACCTCGGCGGGAATGGACCTGTGTCGGATCAGGGGAGCGCTCGGGGAGGCCGATGATGCGCGCGGTGATGTCTGAGTCGTTTGGGGCCATGCCGGAGGTCCGGGAGATGCCGGAGCCCTCGCCGGGAGGCGGGGAGGTGAAGATCGAGGTGCAGGCCTCGTCCATGAACGGCTTCGACGCGAAACTCGCCGCCGGTTTCCTGAAGGGTGGCATGGAGCACCAGTTCCCGGTGATCCTGGGCCGGGACTTCGCCGGAATCGTCACCGAGGTCGGCCCGGGCGTCTCCGGATTCATGCCCGGCGAGAAGGTTTTCGGCGTGGTGTCCAAGCCCGGGCTCGGCGACGGCTCGTTCAGCGAGTACGTGGTCGTACCGGAGGAGATCGGGCTCGCGCCGCTGCCCGCCGGGCTGGACTATCGGGCCGCCGGGGTGCTGGGGCTCGCCGGAGTGGCGGCGCTGGCCAGCGTGGACGCGGTGGCGCCGATGCACGGCGAGACGGTACTGATCTCCGGGGCGACCGGCGGGGTCGGCCACTACGCCGTCCAGATCGCCGCCGGTCGGGGTGCCACGGTGATCGCCACGGCCGAGGCGGGGCCGCAGGCCGACCTGATGCACGAGATGGGTGCCGCACACACCGTGGACCATCGGGCCGACCTCGCCACGCAGGTGCGTGAGTTGGCGCCGAACGGGGTGGACAGTGTCGTGCACCTGGCCGGCGACCCGGCGATGCTCGCCGATCTGATCGTCGCGGGCGGCCGGATGTCGTCCACCCTCGGCGTGGACTCCGGACAACTCGGCAACCGGGACCTGAGCACCAGTTCGATCGAGGCGATGCCGGACCGGATAGTGCTCGACCACCTCGCCACCGAGGCGGCCTCCGATCGGCTGCGTCCCTCGATCGCTCGTACCTATCTGCTGGACGAGGTCCCGCAGGCGTTCGCCGACTTCAACAGCAGCGGCACCGTCGGCAAGCTCGCCGTGGAGATCAGCTGAGGCCGTCGGCGGCGCGTGCGGCGAGCAGTTCGGGCGCCAGGATCACCACCATGCCCGGCTCGACCTTGACCAGCCCTTCGTCGGTCAGGGCGCGCAACGCCCGGTTGACCGACACCCGGGTCATCCCGATCGACTCCGCCAGCCCCTGCTGGGCACCGGGCAGCGGCACCCGCCGGCCGGTACGGCCGGCCGCCGTCACCAACCAGGCCGCCACCCGGGTACCGGCGTCGGAAAAGGAGGTACGGACCAGGTCCCGCTGCCGCTCGCGCAGCCGACCGGCCAGGTGACTTAGAACGTGCCGA
Organism: Plantactinospora solaniradicis; assembly: GCF_042658085.1. Taxonomy (NCBI): domain Bacteria; kingdom Bacillati; phylum Actinomycetota; class Actinomycetes; order Micromonosporales; family Micromonosporaceae; genus Plantactinospora; species Plantactinospora solaniradicis. Next base: position 520,575 of record NZ_JBHSPR010000020.1, read on the forward strand.
CGGACCGCCGGCACGTCGTCGATCAGGCGCAGCAGTTCCCCGGCCGGAACCAACCGGTACCGCACCCGGGTGGCGGCGACCCAGGTGGCGGTGTAACCACCGCTGTCGAGCACGGCACTCTTGTCGACCGCGCACGGGGCGCCGAACTCGCCGAGCCGTAGCCGTCGCCCGTCGGCCGTCTCGTGCACCCCGGTCAGGGTCCCCGCCTCCACCACGATCACGTACGCCGCGGGCTGGCCCCGTACCGCCAGCACCGCGCCGGCCGGGGCGGTACGCACCACCGAACGGTCGAGCAGCCGCCGGAGCCGTGCCGGGCCGAGCCCGGCGAATACCGGCACCGCCGCCAGCCGCGCCAGGTCCCTCGCCGCCGTCATCCCACAATTGTCGCTGTATCAGCCGATACAGCGGCGGCCGGGCTGATGGCCGTACGGTCGAAAGATGATCGTTCTGGAACTGAGCTTCACCGACGACCCGGCCCGGCTGGCGGCGCGGCCGGCACACCGCGAGCTGCTGGCCCGGCTGCACGCCGAAGGTCGTCTCCTGGCGGCCGGGCCCTGGTCCGACGACTCGGGTGCGTTGCTGCTGTTCGACGCGGACGAGCCGGTGGTGCGCGAGATCGTCGACGCCGACCCCTACTACCGCACCCCGGGAGTGACCGTGGCCGGGCTGCGGCACTGGCAGCCGGTCGTCGGCGGTGTCCGTCAGCAGGCCGGCTGACCGGTCACCCGTCGGACACCGGTCGGCTGGCGGGCCGGTCGGCTGACGGGTGACCGGTGGGCGGGCGTGGGCCGGCTACCGGCTGGGCTGCGGCGTTCGGGCCTTGGACGCCTCGACGGCCCAGTTGAGCGCGTAGTCGGCCACCTCTTCCCAACCGGCCTGCCCCACGGTGTAGTGCGGGCGACCGGGGAACTCCTTGTAGCCGGTGACGGCGGTCGACTTCCGGTAGCGGCCGGCGGTCGCCCGGCTGACCGAGGGCGGCACCACGTGGTCGGCACCACCGGCGATCAGCAGGAGCGGCGGCCGCCGCTCGTTGCCGAAGTCCACCCGCAGTGCCGCCTGCGGATTCACGTTCGCCAGCGCCCCCTCGAAGAGCACGCCCCCCGGCGCAGGTACGTGGTACCGCTGGTACACCTGCTCGGATTCCTCCCGGGACATGGTGTTGGTGAAGGCGTAGTGGAACTCGTCCATGCTCAGGGATACGGCCCGGTGCCGGTTCGCCGGGTTCCGCAGCACCGGCAGGCTGACCTTCAGCGTCGACAACGGCAGCCGTAGGACGCCCTTGACCCCGGCCGAGTCGATTCCGACCCCGGCCGCGCCCAAGCCGCGATCGAGCAACATCTGGGTGAACGCGCCGCCGAACGAGTGCCCCATGATGATCGGCGGGCGGTCGAGGTCCCGGATGATCCGCTCGTAGCGATCGACGATCTGGGTCGTGGTCAGGTCCGCGACGGGGCTGGAGTCCCGCCGCAACTCTTCGACCTCGTCGTCCATTCCGGACCAGGCCGGGGTCAGCACCCGGAAACCGGCGTTCCGGTACCGGTCGGCCCAGTGCTCCCAACTGCGCGATGTCAACCACAACCCGTGGATCAGCACGATGGTGTCGGGCGGGGTCGGTTCGGGAGGAATGAGGGTCATCGTGGCCTCCTGGAGAAGGGCTGGATGTCCTGTTCGCGAGCGGTATCAGGCCGAGTGCACGGTCTGGCGGCCCGGCGCCACTCGGTGGGCGGTTACCCCGGGCCGCCAGCCCCAATCCGTTACCGGTCGAGTCGGCGGTACCGCCGGACGGAGAGCGGGAGGAAGATTCCGATCAGCAGCACCGGCCAGCCCAGCGCCATCGTCACGGCGTGCTGGCGCAGCCACGAGTCGCCTCCCCAGCCGGGGTTGCCGAACAGCTCCCGGGTCGCGGACACCGTCGCGGACAGCGGGTTCCCCTCGGCGACGGCACCGAGCCAGCCCGGCATGGTCTCCGGCGAGACGAGGGCGTTGGAGAGGAACAGCACCGGCCAGACCAGGATCTGCATCGCGACCACCGCCTCCGGGTTACGTAGCAACAGTCCCAGGTAGATGCCGACCCAGAGCAGCGCGAACCTGAGCAGCAGGAGCAACCCGAATCCGGCCAGCGCCGCGCCGACGGTGCCGTGCCAGCGCCAGCCGACCAACAGTCCGCAGGCGACCATGACGACCAGCCCGAGCACCGCGTTGAGCATGTCGGCGGTGCTCCGGCCCACCACCACCGCCGAGCCGGCCATCGGCATCGACCGGAACCGGTCGGTGACGCCGCGCGAGACGTCGGTGGCGACCGCCGTGTAGGTGCCCTCGATACCGAAGAGCATGGTCATGGCGAACATGCCGGGCATCAGGAACTCCCGGTAGTTCCCGCCGCCCGGCACCGACATCCCGCCGCCGAACAGGTAGCCGAACATCAGCACCACCATGATCGGAAACAGCAGTCCGACCACGACCTGCACCGGTTGGCGGGCCCAGTGGATCAGGTCTCGCCGGGTGATGGTCCAGCCGTCCACGACCGCCCAACGCAACCGGTGCAACGCCGTACGGGGCGGGCTCGGGATCGCGACTGTCACAGCGTCACCTTTCGCTCGGTCGGGTCGGGAGTGAGTCCGCTCGCGCCGGTGCCGGTACGTGAGCCGGCACTCGGATCGGTGCTGCTACTCGAATCGGCGCTCGGATCGGTGCCGGTGCTCGGATCGGTGCCGGTTAGGTGCAGGAAGACCTCGTCCAGGGTGGGTCGGCGGAGCGCGATGTCCTCGGCCGTGATGCCCCGGTCGTCCAGCCCGCGTACCACCTCGGTCAGCGCAGCCATCCGGTCCCGTACCGGTGCGCTGACCCGCCGGTTGTCCTGGTCGAGTTCGGCGGGACCGCCGGTCACCCGGCCGAGCAGCGCGGCGGCGGCCGGAAGATCCTCGGTCCGGTGCAGGACGACGTCGATCCGGTCACCGCCGAGCAGGGTCTTGAGCCCGTCCGGGGTGCCCTCGGCGACGATCCGGCCGTCGTCGATCACGGAAATCTGGTCGGCGAGTTGATCCGCCTCCTCCAGGTACTGGGTGGTGAGCAGCACCGTCGTACCGGCGCTGACCAGTGCCCGGACGGCGGTCCACACCTCGTTGCGGCTGCGCGGGTCGAGCCCGGTCGTCGGTTCGTCCAGGAAGAGCACCGGTGGCGCCAGGATCAGGCCGGCTGCCAGGTCGAGCCGGCGACGCATGCCACCCGAGTACTGCCCGACCGGCTTGCCTCCCGTGTCGGCCAGCCCGAACCGGGCCAGCAGTTCGTCCGCCCGGCGGTCCGCCACCGCCCCGGGCAGGTGGTAGAGCCGGCCGAACATCGCAAGGTTCTGCCGGCCGGACAGGATCTCGTCCACCGCCGCGTGCTGGCCCACCAGCCCGATCCGGAGGCGCACCTGGTCGGCCTGGCGGGCCACGTCGAACCCGGCCACCTCGGCCCGCCCGGCGTCGCACCGCAGCAGGGTGCCGAGGATCCGTACCGCCGTGGTCTTGCCCGCGCCGTTGGGTCCGAGGAGACCGTGGACGGTACCGGCCGGAACGGTGAGGTCGAGCCCGGCCAGGGCGAGCTTGTCGCCGTACCGCTTGCGCAGCCCCTCGGCCCGGATCGCCACGCCTGGGTCGCTCATGACCACCCCCAAAATCATGTACGCCGTATAGAGTAACGATCGATACTATAGCGTACGGCGTAAAGAGTTCAAGCCGGAGAGAATGACGACGTGACGACGGAGTACAGCGGCAGTGGTGACCCGAAGCGGAGCATGGAACTCCTCTGGGGCATCCAGGACCCACCTCGACGGGGACCGAAGCCGAAACTTTCGGTGGCACGGATAGTCCGGGCGGCGATCGAGGTCGCCGATGCCGACGGGCTGTCCGGACTGTCGATGCGACGGGTCGCCGACGAACTCGGGGTGACGGCGATGTCCCTCTACACGTACGTGCCCGGCAAGGCCGAGTTGATCGACGTCATGGTGGACACGGTGCACGCCGAGGACCCCCGGCCGGCCGGCGACGAGACCGAGGACGGGACCGGCTGGCGCACCGGGCTGGAACGGCTGGCCCGGGAGAACTGGGCGCGCTACCTCCGGCACCCCTGGTTACTCCAGGTCGCGACGAGTCTTCCGGTGCTCGGTCCGCATCTGCTGGCCAAGTACGACCGCGACCTCACCGCCGTCGCCGGGCTCGGCCTGACCGAGATCGAGATGGACCTCGTGGTCAGCCTGCTCCACGACTACGTGTACGGCGCGGTACGCAGCGTCATCGAGGCCGCGCGGGCCGAGCAGCGCACGGGGATGACCGGCGAGCAGTGGTGGGAGACGTACGCCCCGCTGCTGGAGCAGGTGTTCGATCCCGACCGCTACCCCACGGCGGCCCGGGTGGGCAGTGTGTCCGGTGCCGAGTACGGCGCTCCCTCCGACCCGGCCCGCTCGTTCGAGTTCGGCCTGCAACGAGTGCTCGACGGGATCGAGGCGTTGGTACGGACCCGGGCGGGCGAGCCGCTTGCCCGGCCGACGTGACAGGTGTTCATATGAACAGATGGTGGTGTCTGATCGACTTTCCTCGATAGTTGGCGTACCGCGCCGACCTGACGTCGTCTCGGCCGCCGCACTGGCCGCCCCGTGAGCCTCTCCCTCGGCGACCGCGCCACGCTGCGTCGCGGCCGGATCGCAGTAACCCTGCTGTTCCTGCTGTTCGGGGTCGCCATCGGCACCTGGACCGCCCGGATCCCCGCGATCAAGGAAAGACTCGGGTTGACCGACGGTCAGCTCAGCCTGGCTCTGCTCGGGCTGGCTGCCGGAGCCATCACCGGGATGCAGGTGACCGGGCGCCTGGTCGACCGGTACGGCGCCGTCCGGGTGATGCTGCCGGTGGCCTTCGCCGAGGGCGGCTGCCTGGTCCTTCCCGCGTACGCGGGAAGTCTGGTCGCCCTGGCGCTGGCCCTGTTCGCCTTCGGCGCGGTGCACGGGACCCTCAATATCGCGATGAACGCGAACGCGGTGGAGGTGGAGCGGCTCCGCCGACGGCCGATGCTGTCGTCATGCCACGCGGTCTACAGCATCGGCGGCTTCGTCGGTGCGGCCGTCGGTGGCCTCTACGCCCGAGCCGACGCCAGCGTGCCCAGTACCTTCCTGACGATCGCCGTTGCGGGGGTCGGCCTGGCCGCCTGGGCGAGCCGCTGGGCACTGCCCGCCGCCGAGCGGCCCGACCCTGGACAGGGGGCCAGCCGTCCGGCCGGCGACGAACCGTCCGGGGATGGTCGGCAGCCCTCCGGCGTGCTGTTCCTCGGCGTACTCGCGTTCTGCTGTCTGGTCGGCGAGGGTGCCGCCGCCGACTGGAGCACTGTCTACCTCCACGACAACCTGGGCAGTGGTCCGGGCTTCGCGGCCGCCGCCTTCGCGGCCTTCTCGGTGATGATGACCGCCGGCCGACTCGTCGGAGACCGGCTCGCCGCCGCCCTGGGCCCGGTCGTCCTGGTCCGTGGTTCCGGCGTACTGGCCGCCATCGGACTAGGTGGCGCGCTCCTGGTCGACCACCCGGTCGCCGGCCTGGTCGGCTTCGGCTGTCTCGGTGCCGGCCTGTCCTGCATCGCACCCCAGGTCTTCTCGGCCGCCGGGAACCGCGACCCCCGGCAGGCGGGTCGTGCCCTGGCCCGGGTGGCCGGGCTCGGCTACCTCGGGTTTCTCGTCGGGCCGGTGGTGATCGGCGGCGCCGCCGAGCTGATCGGACTGCCCCGGGCCCTGGCGATCCCGGCACTGCTCGCACTCTTCGTCGCGTTGGCCGCCGGCGCGCTCCGGCCCCGAAACCGACCCCCTGAGGTCAACCGCTGACGGGAATCTGCTCTCGCTGACCGTCGGTCGAGCGCCGACCCTTGTCAGTCCGGCTCGACGAACCGTACGTCGAGCGTGGCCTTTCCGCCGGTGAGGAAGCGGAGCAGACTCTCGCCCTCGACCGCCAACGCGTCGGCGTCCTCTCTGGACAGTCGGGCGAACGGCTCGATGGTCAGGGTCGCCGCGCCCCGCGCCACGGTGGTCGTCCAGGTCCCGGCGGTGTAGCCGTCGAGCAGGATCGCGCGGGGCAGCATACCGTTGCGGGAGGTGTTGCGCCGCCGGTAGTCGTCGGTGACGACCCGGGTGCGATCGTCGTACGAGAGCAGCAGGTTGTCGAAGTCGTACAGAAAACGGGGTGGCGCCGGGGTGTCCGGGTCCGGCCTGGCGGCGTCCGGCAGGTCGAACAGCTCGGCGCCGTTCTCGTCGCGGTAGCTGACCAGCCGGGACCCCATCCGCTCCACCACCTCGGCGAGCCGGGTCAGGCCCGACCAGACCTGCATGTCGCGCACCGTGGCCGGACCGAACGCGGCCAGGTAGCGCGACAGCATTTCCTCGATCGGGTAGTCGCGGCGCGGCGCGGTGCCGAGCCAGGTGTCCAGGCTGGTGTGCGCGGCGATCCCGGTACGTCCCCAGACCCCTCGCGGCGGCACCTGCACCAGCGGCACCCAGGCCCGGACACCCTGAGCGAGTGCCGCCGGGTCCCGGTCCGGCCACCGCTGTCCCAACGACCGGCCGAGTTGGTCGAAGCTGAGCGGCCGTTCGTCGAGGAGATCCCGACCCGCCGCGACGACCTCCTCCCGCGCCAGTCCGGTGAGCAACTTGCCGTGGTTGCTGGCCATGCCTCGTTCGATGACCGGTTGCACAAGCGGGCGCAACGCCAGCGCGTCGGCGGCGCTCACCAGATGGATGGTCGAGCGCATCAGCGCGATGCGCACCGCCTGGCGGGTGGTCAGCAACTCCCCGACGGCCTCCCCACGGCAGTCGTGCAGCCGGGTCCAGAGGCCGACGTACCAGGTCTGGGGTGTCTGGGCCTGGAGCCCGACCAGATGCTCGATAGCCTCGATCGCGGAGAGGTCCGAGCGACCCAACAGGAGTTGCCGGTACAGGGTCGCCCGGTTGAGCGCCCGGCGGTGCAGCACGGCCCTGGTCATCGTGGTCGTCAGTCTCCCGTCGAAGGGTTCGCCGAATCCAGACGGTATCCCCGACCCCCGACGTCGAACGGATCCGGTCGGGTCGACGAGGCCGATTGCCCGTTCCGGTGGCGCTGGATATATTTACCTCCGTCGTAATGTGGGAGCGTTCCCACGAGCGGTTCCAGCGGATCGGGCGACCGGTTCGCTCGTCGTGCTCGGCCGGCTCACGACGCCGGGAAAGCGCAGCAAGGAGACGGCATGACCATGACCCGGCTGCTCGTGGTCAACGGGTGCAGCTTCGCCCGGGGCGCGGAGCTGGCCGAGCCGGAGCGCGAGTCCTGGCCGGCCGTGCTGGCCGGGGAACTCGGCATCGACGTGGCCAACCTGGCCTGTGACGGCGGATCCAACCGTCGAGCCGTCCGGACGACCGTGCAGCACCTGGACGCGATCCGGGCCGCGCACCAGGTGGAGTACGACCAGATCCTCTTCCTCGGAATGTGGACCGCGCTGAGCCGCAACGAGTACTACGACAGCGGGATCGAGGACGGGCCGGTACGACCGGACCTAGGCGTACGGCCTGCGCTGCCGGAAGAACTCCACTGGCAGCGGGTGGCCGACTGGAAGGCCGCCGAGGGCGACAAGCCGTCCAGGGCGTACCTCCGGCATCTGTTCAACGCCACGGGCGAGACCGTGAACTTCTTCGTGGACTGGCTGCTGCTGGAACACCATCTCGCCGGGCGCGGCGTACCGAGCCGGTTCGCCTTCGCCTGGGAGATTCTGCCCGATCCGATCCCCGCCGAGGCGGTGCCACTGATGCGCGCACTCCGCGCCGACCTCGTCTTCGGACAGTTGCCGCCCCGGCCGCGGGACACCTTCCGGGAGATGGTGTTCGGCAGGGTTCCGTTCGGCAACTGGGACCATCCGCTCCGGGAGGGGCACCAGCACTTCGCCGACGCGATGCTGAGCTGGCTGTCCGCGGACGAGCGGCTGTGCTTCCCGCTGTCCGAGCGGATCCGCCGATGACGACGCAGACACCGGTCGCGGGCCGTACACCGGTCGCGGGCTGTACACCGGTCGCGGGACACCCGGTGGCGGCGCCCCGGACCTCGGGGGCGACCGGACCCGGCCTGGTGTCGGTGATCATCCCCACCCGCAACGGCGCGGCGACGATCGCCGCCCAGCTCCAGGCGCTCTGCCGGCAGACCTACCAGGGCCGCTGGGAGCTGGTCGTGGTGGACAACGGATCCACCGACGGCACGGCGGCACTGGTCGACAGCTTCCTCGACCGGCTACCGGAACTCCGGCTGCATCCGGCGACGGGGCAGGCCGGCACGAGCTACGCCCGCAACGAGGGCTGCCGGGTGAGCCGAGGCGAACTGCTGCTCTTCTGCGACCAGGACGACATCGTCGGGCCGGAGTGGGTGGCGGAGATGGTCCGCGGACTCGCCGAGTTCCCCGCGGTGGGCGGACACGTCGAGCGCCGCCTGCTCAACGACGAGGTGTCGCTGGCCACCCGGCCGGAGAAGCCGCCCGGATCGTTGCAGGGAGGCTTCGACTTCCTGCCGTACGCCCTCGGCGCCAACTGCGGTGTACGCCGGGCCGTCTACGAGGAACTCGGCGGGTTCGACCCCAACTACCGGTACGGCTCCGACGAGGTCAGCTTCTTCTGGCGGGCCCAGCTCGCCGGCCACCCGCTCGGGGCGCTGCCCGACGCCGTGGTCCACTACCGGCTGCGGCGCAACCTGCGCGGGATGGCCCGGCAGTACTACTCGTACGGCACGAGCCATCCCCGGCTGTACCGCGACTTCGCCACCGCCGGGCTGCCCCGCTCGGTCCGGTCCGCCGCCCGGGAGTGGCGCTGGCTACTGCGCCACCTGCCCGACCTGGTGCGGTCCAGGAAGGCCCGAGCCGTCTGGGTGACCCGGTGCGCGATGCGCTGTGGACGCATCGTCGGAAGTCTCCGGAACCGGGTGCTCTTTCCATAGCTCGTCGGCCTGGTACCGGACACCCGTGCGGGCCCGTACGGCGTCCAGGGTCCGCAGCACGGCGATCGTGTCCGCCGCCGTGGCCAGCGGACTCTCGGTCAGCCCGGCCCGCAGGCACCGCATCACCTCGACCGCCTCGTGGACGAAGCCCTCACCCTCGAAGGGCACCTCGACGAGTCGCGGCTCGGCGTCGGCCGGATACAGGGTCAGCACCGACGGCCGGAAGAAACCCCGGCCGAGTTCGATCCGTCCGGCGCTGCCGCAGACCGCGGCGGTCCACGGGGTGTCGGCGACGATCGAGCAGGACAGGGTGGCCAGCGCGCCGTCCGGATAGCCCAGCATCATCGCGGTGGTCTCGTCGACGCCGTACGGGCTCAGCGTGGCGAGGGCCGTCACCGACTCCGGCGGCCCGAGCAGCAGATGGGCCAGGGTCACCGGATAGACGCCGAGGTCGAGCAGGGCACCCCCGCCCAGCGCCGGGTCCCGCAGCCGGTGCCCGGGATCGACCGGCGCCACCAGACCGAAATCCGCCTGGACGAGTCGGGGTACCCCGATCGCGCCGTCCCGGACGAGTTCCACGAGTCGTCGGATCGCCGGCACACACCGCATCCACATGGCCTCCATCAGGAAGAGGCCGGCGCTCCGGGCCCGGGCCACCAGGTCGGCGGCCTCGCCGGCGTTGAGGGTGAACGGCTTCTCGCACAGCACGGGCCGCCCCGCGTCCAGACAGGACACCACCGCGGCGTGGTGGGTCGAGTGCGGTGTGGCGACGTACACGACGTCGACCCGGTCGTCGGCGAGGAGTTCGGCCCAACTGCCGTGGGCGCGGAGAATCGCGTAGTGGTCGGCGAACCGGACGGCTGCCGCCCCGGTACGCGATCCCACCGCGACCACCTCGGCGTCCGGCAGTCGTGCCAAATCGCTGACGAACTTCCCGGCCACCCAACCGGTGCCCAGGATGCCCCAGCGGATCGGTCGGCCGGTCGGCGCTCCGCTCATCGACCGGATCCCGGCGCACCCGCGAGCGCCGCCGCCTCCTGCGCCACCAGCGCCGCCGCTGCCTCCTCCTCCGGCGCCACCGGCGGACCCGTCGGCCGGGTCACGTCGCGCGCCGCCGTCTCGGCCGCCTCGGCCGCCTCGTGCCGTCGGTCGAGGTCGTCGCGCAGCGCCAGGCAGTCGCGTACGTAGTCACCGGCGCGGGCGATCGGCGGATGCGGGTCGCCGTCCCCGCAGTATTCGACGCAGATCGCCGGCACGCCGAGCGCGTACGCCTTGGTTATCCAGGCGTAGTTGTCCAGCACCCCGTCCGCGGTGTCCACGTTGAAGTTCGCCCGTCCGCCGTCCGGATGGAGGTTCTTCAGGTGGAAGTAGCCGAGCCGGCCGGCGAGTTGGTCGAGTATCTCGGGATCCCGGTCGGCAGGGCTGACGACGTAGGCGTTGCCGGGATCCGCCGTGGCGAAGACGAACGGATGGTCGACCATGGCCAGCAGCCGGGCGGTGCCCGCCACGGTGTCGTGTACGGAGCCCGGATAGACCTCCACCCCGACCCGTACGCCGTGCCGCTGGGCGTACTCGCCGAGCTCCTGGTACCCCTCGGCGGCCCGGTCGTAGTGCCGCTGCTCGGCGATGGCGCTGCCGTTGCGCCGCCAGTCGTCCGGATCCCGCTCCAGGGTTCCGGACCAGCCGTTGACCAGCTCGATGCCGTTCCGGGCGCAGGCTTCGATGGTCCGCCGCGCCAGCGCCAGCGACGCGGCCCGGTCCAGCGGGTCGTCGCCGACGAAGTCGCCGGTGTAGCCGACGCAGTGGATCGCCACCCCGTACCGCCGGCCGAGCGCCACCGCCTCGGCGACCTCGTCCTCGACCCGCGCCGGATCGAAGTGGAAGTGGACCAGTTCGATGCCGTCCCAGCCGTACCTCCTGGCGACCGCGAAGACGTGCCGCAGGGGGTAGCGGCGGAACGTGTAGCTGTGCAGGACGAGCTTCATATGTTCTGCCCTCCGCTCAACGCCAACCGCACTCCGCCGTTGGCGACGCTGCGTTCAAGCGCGTGCAGCACCCGTAGGTCCCGCAACGCGCGGGGGATGCTCACCTCGGTCGGCACCGGTGCCCCCGCCGCGCTGGCGGCGAAGGTCCGGTACTGGACGACGTACGGGTCGACCGGCTCCGGCCGCAGCCAGCGTCGTCCCCGCTCGTCGCAGACCAGTACCGAGCCGCCGGAGTTCATCGCCCACGAGTCCCGGACCACCACCAGGCCCTGCTCGCAGACGACCGTGTACCGCGAGACGCCGACGCCGGGCGGCTCGGTGAACGACGACTCCAGTTGCAGCCGCAGCCCGTCGCCGAACCACAGGGTCGCCTCCACGTAGATGTCGGTCCGCTCCGGGTCCCCGCCCGGGTAACCGGTGGCGCGGCAGGCCGTCGGCGGCACGCCGAACACGTCCACCGCGGTCAGCAGCGGGTAGATGGCGAGGTCGCCGAGGCAGCCGAGTCCGCTGTCGGCGCGACGGTTGCGCCAGTCACCCTGCCGGTGTCCGAGATGGCTGGCGGTGATCGACCGGGGCGTACCGAGTCGTCCGGACCGGACCAGTTCGACGACGGCCCGGTTGTAGGCGTTGTACCGGGACATGTAGCCGACCATCGCGGGCGCACCCGAGGCCATCGCGGCCCGGAGGATCCACTGCCCGCCGTCGACCGTGTCGGCCAGCGGCTTCTCGACCAGGGTGGGGATGCCCCGGGCCAGGGCCCGGCAGGCGAACTCGGCGTGCCGCCGGTTGGGGGTGGCCACGTGCACCCCGTCCAACGGGGTACGCAGGAACTCGCGGGCGTCGGTGCCGCACCAGACCTCCGGAAACCGGGTGGCGACCGCGCGGAGCGCCTCGGGGTCCTGGTCCAGCACGGCGGCCAGCCGCAGGTCGTCGGCTTCCGCGATCGCGGGCAGCAGCGACTGGCGGGTCAGGAACCCGGCACCCACGATGCCGATCCGGAACGTCATCGGACATCTCCCGTCCCGCCGGGTCCGACGTCACCGGCCGTGGCGCCACCGGACCCACCCGGACACCAGCTCAGCAACAGGCTGCGTGGGGCGAGCGAGGCATGGGTGGCGGCGGCTATGGCATCCAGGGTGTGCCGCTGCGCGGTCAGGGCGCCGTCCAACGCCGGGTCGCCGGTGACCGCCGGGTGGACCGGAGCGAGCAGCACCGCCACGCCGACCGACGGGGTGTGCCAGACGAGCTGGTACGAGTGGTGGTTCCAGGTGCTGCCCTCGTGCACCTCGACGGGCCGGCCGAGCTGCTCGGCCAGCCGGCCGGCCCGCACCGCCGTCGCCAGGCCGGCGCCGTACCCGACGACGTGTACGGCGGTCAGGTCCGGTCGCTCCGCCAGCCATCCCGCGAGCACGCCGACCAGTTCGTCGACGCTGCCCACCGCCCGGCCTCCACCGGGGCGGTCGGCGGCGGTCGGCGCCAGGGGCACCAGTCGCTTGTAGCGGTTCACCGCGTCGTGGGTGGCGAAGCGGAGTCCGTGCCGGACCGCCACGCAGGCGACCAGGGAGGCGACGGCGTAGCTGGCGGCCATGGCGGCGGCGACCGCTCCGGCGGGACCGCCGGCCGAACGCAGCCCCGAAATCCCCTCGGCGACGTCGACGACCACCTCACCGGTCGCGGCGGGACGGTTCCGGACCGACTGCTCCGACGATGTCCCGGCGGACTCCGGGGAGAAATCCGATCCGGAATCCCGGACGGAGCCAGGATCGGAGTGCGGGAACTGCGCCATGGTCACGTCCGGCCACGGCCGGAACCGCTCGGACTTGCCGCCCCAGCCCTGCCGGGCGGCCTGGAGGGTCCAGAGTCGCAGGCCGGGGCCGGATCCGCGCGGCAACCGGAACACCACCCGCGGTCCTCCGGTGGCCGGGAACCGGCGGGACTCCTCGCCGGCCCACTCACCGATCGCCCGGGTCGCCGTCGCGAACTCCCGGTACGCGTCGGAGAACCGTGGCCAGCAGAGCATCCGGGCGGCGAGCAACGCCGGTCGGGAGAGCGGAGTGCCGTAGAGGGCCACCTGGTCCCGGGCACCGGTCAAGGACAGCGCCCCGTCGCGTTCGGACAGCCAGACCGGGGCCGCCCCGCCGCCCCGCTGCCAGGCCACCGCGAGCGTGGCGGCGAGCAACCGGGTCTCCCGGGTACGCCCCGACGCGCTGACCGCGAAGCCGGCCGTGGGCCCCGCCTCGCCGATCTCGACCAGCACCCGTCGAGCGGCGCTCGGGTCGAGGGTGTCCAGCACCCAGACCGTGGACTGGCCCGGCAGCGCCTCGCAGACGGCCCGCAGTCCGAAGGCCCAACCGCCGGTGCCGACGAACACCGCCCGGCGGCAACCGCGAAGCGGGGCCCCGCCGCTGCGGACCCCGAGCAGGCGGGACACGACCGGCCAGGGCGGGGCGTGCACCCATCCGAGCCGGGGCACCCCGGCCAGGCTGGCCAGCGCGGCTACCGTTCCCGCCGGTCCGTGCCGCTCACCACGGGCCGCCGCGCGGACGTACGCCCACAGTTCGGCTCCGCTCGGCTCCGGCCGTCGTACGCCGGTCACGGCGATCCTCGGCGGGTCGGTTCCGGAAACGCCGGCGCCACCACGGTCCCGTCGAGCCGGAAGTCGACCACCACCCGCAGCGCCGAGGTGCCCGCCACCGTGCCGTGGTCGAGGAGTTCGGTGGCGACCGCCGGCAGTGCGGGCAGCGACACGAGGTGGCTGACCAGTGGCGCCAGGTCGAGCGGCGCCGGTCCGGTGGCGACCCGGGTACCCGACCCGCGACTTCGGGCGGGACGACCGTTGTCGAGGTGGCTCTCGACGGGGCGACCCGCATCCGAGCGGCCCTCGGGCGGGTGGCCTTCGTCGGAGCCGCGTTCGGTGAGCAGGGCGCGGGCGGCGGCGAAGTCGATGCCACGACCGCCCCGGCTGCCGACCACGGTGCACCGGCCTCCGGCCGGATTGTCGACGACCCGGAACCCGGCGCTGGCGCGCAGCGGCCCCGGATCCAGGGTCAGGCCACCGACCCGGACCGGTCGGCCGGCGTGGAATCCGCCGAAGAGGTGCAGCCCCGCCCCGTCCGCCAGCGCCGGCCAGGCGAGTTCGGCCGCCGCCGGCCCGGCGTCGCCGGCGACCGCGATCACGGCCAGTTCGGCGCCCCGACCGGCGGTGGCGGAGCGAACCCCGGCCGCCAGTCCCGGGCCGAGCGGCAGGACCGCGTCCGGGGCCGGCAGCCCTCGCCGCACCGCGACCTGTAGGCGCCGGTCGGACCGGCCCGCCACGGTCACCGTGCGGGCGCCCCGGGCCCGGGCCAGGGCGACGTGCAGCAGGGCCAGTACGCCACCGCCGAGCACGAGTACGTCCCGCCCGGCCCAGTCCCCGGCCAGCGCCCGGTGTGCGCGCAGCACCGCGGCCAGCGGCTCCAGCAGCACCCACTCCGGTCCGCAGCCGGGCGGCAGCCCGACGATCTGCCCCTGGGCCAGCGTCCCCAGATCACCGACGATCACGTCCCGGAACACCCCGGGCACGTTGTGGCCCAGCTTGAGATAGTCGTCGGCCGGATGATTCGGGTTGAGTGTCACCAGGTCACCGGGGCGCGGATCGGAGACGTCGGCACCGACCTCGACCACCTCGGCCACACACTCGTGCCCGAGGACCCCCGGCTCCAGCCCCCGCTCGCCGCGCAGGATCTGCAGGTCGGTCCCGCAGAATCCGGCGTACCTCGGGCGGAGCAGCAACTGTTCCCGGCCGCACCGGGGCCACGGCCGGGTGGTCAGCACCAGGCGGGCCTCGCCGATCGGCTTGACCACCTCCCGGGCCTGCGTCGCGCGGGCCGCGAGGTAGCCGGCCATGCCGGCCAGGGTGGCGTGCTCCGCGTCGTCCGGCACGTGCAGCAGCCCGTCCCGGTCGGCCGCCGGCCAGCCCTGGAACCAGCCGGCGTCGACGAACAGTTCCGTCAGCCAGCCGCGCAGCGCGGCGAACCAGGGCGCACCCATCCCGTGTGCGAACCCGCCGACCACTACCACCACGCGCAGCCCGAGCTGGGCGCAGACCTGCAACACGGCGACCGCGAGATGCCGGGTGGCGCCACGGAGCACGTCGAGGACGAACGGATCGTCGTCCCGGGCCGCGTCGGCGAGCGCCCTCGCGTCGATCCGCGCCGGGTCGCCGCCGACCAGGCGGTGCAACCGCGAGCCGGCGAACTCGGCGTCGTCGCGCCGCGCCCGCCGGATCGCGGCGCGGACCACGGCCGGGCCTGAGCTGTACGCGCACAGGTCGGCGACCGCCCCACAGTCGCACCAGGGCAGGTCCAGTCCGGCCAGCCGATCCTGGGCGGCCCGGT
Source organism: Plantactinospora solaniradicis (assembly GCF_042658085.1). NCBI lineage: Bacteria > Bacillati > Actinomycetota > Actinomycetes > Micromonosporales > Micromonosporaceae > Plantactinospora > Plantactinospora solaniradicis. The sequence goes on from NZ_JBHSPR010000020.1 coordinate 535,899, forward strand.
CCCCGGCGGCGGCGGCCCGGCCCAGTCGCGCGGCGCCGACCGGCCCCCCGGGCACCGTGTCGAGCAGGCTCGGCTCCACCGGCACGTGACCGATCTCCCCGCCCAGCCCGGCCGGATCGGACAGCACCCGGTCGACGCCGACGACGCGATCGTCGAAGACCTTGACCGCCACCCCGGTGCTCACGGTCACCAGGGCGAAGCGTCCCAGGCTCCGGTAGTGCCAGGCGGCCGCGGCCACGTCGTTGAGCACCGTCACCCGGGCCCACGGCAGCCGGGCCCGCAGCGCCGCCCGTACGTCGAACCCGGCCGACTGGGCCCGCCAGAGCACGCTCGCGTCCCGGACCACCCCGTCGGCACCGACCACCGCGCCGAACGCGACGCCCAGGTCGCGCCGGCCGATCGCCCCCGAGTCGCGGTGCAGCCGGTCCGCCTCCTCGGCCACCCGGTCGAGCAGGCTGTCCCGGGCGTCGGCGAGCGAGAGTTCCGGCCGGTCCCGCCGGCTGGGCGTGGCGAACCGGACCACCTCGCCGACCAGCCGGCCGTCCTCGGCCAGAGCCAGCCGGGTCTGGGTACCGCCGACATCGACGACGACGCTGCGCTCCGGCACCGGGTTCACGAGCGGTCCCACGCCCACGCCGGTACGGCCCGCTCCGCCGATCCCGATAGCGATTCCGATCCCGACAGCGATCCCGACAGCGATTCCGATCCCGACAGCGATCCCGATCGCCCTGCCGCCGACGGCGTCCCGGCCGCCCGGGCCCGCAGCCCCGCCCAGGCCCGGCGCAGGTCGGCCGCGCCGATCTCGTCGATCGAGTCGACGAACCCGCCCACCCCGATGCCGACCGGTACGGCCAGGTGCAGCTCGCCACCCTTGTGCGGCAGTACGTGGGTCCGCAGCGCCCGCCACAGTTCACCGGCCGCACAACAGCCGTCGTACGTCGGCAGCCCGATCCGGCGTAGCAGCGTCTCGGCCCGCTCGGCGACGGCCCGGGGCAGCCGGCCGGCGCTGACACCGAGGCGGCAGGAGAGCGCCATGCCGATCGCGACCGCCTCGCCGTGCCGGAGCCGGTAGTCGGACCGCTCCTCCAGCACGTGGCCGAACTCGTGGCCGAAGTCCGCCAACCGGCGCAGCCGCCGTTCCCAGGGGTTCTCCTCCAACTCGACAAGCATCGCCGCGACGGCGCGTCGGAGCACCTCGTCGAGCACCGGGGCGCCGTCCGGGGTCCGCAGTGCGCGGTGGTGCTCCTCGACGAGGGCGTACAGCCGGGCGTCCCGGACCAGCGCGATCTTGACGATCTCGGCCAGACCGCACCGGAACTCGACGTCGGGCAGGGTGGCGAGGAATCCGGCGTCGCAGAGGCAGGCCATCGGTGCGTGGTACGCGCCGAGCAGGTTCTTCCGCCCGTCCAGGTCGACGCCCACCTTCAGCCCCACGCCCGCGTCGACCAGTCCGACCAGGGTGGTCGGGATCCGCAGGTAGGGCGTGCCGCCGGGATGGCAGGCCGCGACGTAGCCGACCAGATCGAGCACGGTGCCGCCGCCGACGGCGAGGATCCGGTCGTCCGGGCCCAACCGCAACCGCCGGGCCGTCCGGAGCAGCTCCTCGGCGGCGTCGAGGGTCTTGCCCCGGGGCGAGCTGCACACCGGCAGCACCGTGAACCCGCCGAGCCGGCCCCGGCGGAACCGCGCGGCCAGGGTGTGCCGGGTGGCGGCGGTGACCTCGGCCGAGTAGTCGTCCACCACCGCCAGCACCCGGGCACCGGCCGGCAGGTACGCCGAGAGCGCGGGGTTGCCGGGATCGAGCACTCCGCTGGTGAAGGTGACCCGGTAGGACACCTCACGGACCTGGTACGCCCGGACCGGCACCGGCGTCGCCGCCCGAAGCGGGACCGGAGTCGCCGCCCGCACCGGGACCGGGATCGGGGCCCGCACCCGGACCGGCTCCGGTGTCCGCGTCGTCGGTGGCGGTTGCCAGACCCGTCGGTCGCCGGGGCCGTACCGGCGCAGCAGCCGGGCCACCGCGCCCAGCGCCGTCCGCCGGAGCAGGGACGGCTGCGGCCGGTCCGGGGCCCGGTCCAGGAGATCCGCGAGTACGTCGTCGAAGCCCGCGAGGTGGCGCAGGCTCCACTCCTCGTCGGGGCGTACCGGGCCGGTGTCGGCGAGCAGGGTGTCCACGTCGACCACCACGGACGGGTCCCGCCCGGCGGCGGCGATCCCGGGATCACCGGCCACCGTCCGGGCGTCCCAGTGCAGGGACGCGAGCAGCGCCGGCAGGTCGTCCTGCACCCGTACCGCGTGGGCGTACCGGCGGTACATGGCGGCGGCCAGCGCGGTCGCCGCGGTCGCCTGGGTCCCGGCGACGGACAGGAACGCGTCACGGCGGCCGAGCCGGGCCGTCACGGCGGCCCGGACCACCGCCCGGACCGGATCGGTGCCGGGTAACCCGGTCAACGTCCGGCCGTCGACCGTCCGGTGATGGTCGAGCGCGCCCCGGTCCCGCCAGTGGTCGAGATACGCGGCGAGCCGCCGGCTCCGCTCCGGACGGTCGCAGACGGCGAGGATCCGCCGGGCCCCGCCGAACGCCCGCAGCAGGGTCGGGTTGTCCGGACTCCACAGGTTCCGCCGCATCCGCAGCTCGAAGGTGTCGATCAGCTCGGCCCGGAACGAGTCCTTGAGCCCGTACGGGGACGGGGCGGCGGCGGTACGGGGAACGTCGCGGGTGCGGCCCGGAACGGTGACCGGCGTTGTCGTCGGCATCGTCTCAGACCGGCGTCGGCTGGGCGCAGGCGCGCCGCAGCAGGTCGACCAGCGGCGTGCGCGGCCGGCACTGGTCGAACCGGAACGAGCGCATCATCTCGTCGATCGCCGACTCGTCCATGCCCCGGAACAGCCCACCGAACTCGGGCAGCAGGGCCTCGGCGAACAGGATCTGCGGCACCAGCCGTCCGATCAGGAACTCGCTGCCGAACGGGAACGGCAGATAGTCCGGGAACTCGGCGGCGAAGAGTTCCTTGAGCGGTCGCATGACGTGCTGGATGTGGTCGTGCCGCCCACCCCACAGGTCGACGCCGAGCCGGGCCTTCTTCTCCAGTACCGGCCGGATCCGGCGCATCCAGGCACTGTCCGGGTCGACGGTCAGCGGCGCCGCCACCCCGATGTCCTTGTACGGCCAGAACGCCCAGTTGGCCCGGTGCCGCGTGTAGATCTCGAACTGGTCGGCGAGCAGGTCGAGCCGCATCCGGTCGCGCTCGGCGTCACCGGTGAAGACCACGTTGAACTCGCCGACGTAGACCGGGGTGCCGGTACGCAGCATGTACTCGCTGCGCTTGAGGTAGGTCCGTTCCAGCACGGTCGCGTCGAAGTACTGGTCGCGGGACTGGTCCGGCAGCAGGATGCCGTGCTCGTAGCCGATGCCGTCCGGCGACTCCCAGACGTGGGTCAGGTGCGCCACGCCCGGGTAGTGGCCGTCCGGCACGTACCCGGGTGGCGCGTAGTCGTGGTGCGAGTAGACGACGTTCGGCAGCGGGTCGCCGTACACCTCGAAGTCGTTGGAGTAGCGGTTGCCCTCCAGTACGACGATGTGGTGCGGGTCGATCTCGCGGATCGCCTCGACCAGCCGGCGCGAGTACGGCCCGATCACCTCGCCGGTCGGGTCCGCCGGCTCGTTGACCGGGTTGTACGCGGCCACCCACGGGGTGTCCCGGTAGCGGCGGGCGATCTCCCGCCACAGGTGTACGACCCGGTCCTGGAAGTGCGGATGCTGCCAGAACTGGGCAACGTGGGTGGGGTTGTCGCTGTGCCAGTCCTGGTTCTGCCAGCCGGGCAGCGCGTGCAGGTCGATGATGGTGCGTACGCCGTGCCCGGCAAGCAGCTCGATCGCCCGGTCCAGGTGGTGGAAACCGGACTCCTTGATCTCGAACGGCCGCCGGTCGTCCTCCAGGTGGCGGTAGTTGACCGGAATCCGGACCACGTTGCAGCCCAGCTCGGCGATGAACCGCGCATCGTCTGCGGTGAAAAAGTGCTCCAGGAACCGGTCGAAGAAGAACTCCGCCCGCTCGGGGCCGAGCACGTCCTGTACCGCGCCCCGCATGCCCTGCTCGTACGCCGGGAAACCGGTCATCCAGTTCTCGAAGTTGAGCCAACCGGCGAGGCCAATCCCACGCCAGATAACCGGGCGGCCGTCGCCGTCAACTATTTGATCGCCATTGGTCCGGAGAAATCCCCCGGGGCACGCCAAAGCAAACCGGGACACGGACATGCCACCCCCTGCCTTTCCCGTCGTCGGGTGCATTGCCCGTTCGGATCGATATTGACTCAATACGATTTAAGGACAATCGTCAAGAGGTGAACCATGATCAAATGGACGCGCTCCCACGGCGTACCGTACGAGCCTGCGGGCCACCCTGGCGAGGCGCTGAATCTCAGCGAGGTCAACCGGTCCGATGTTGCCTCCACTGATGGAGGGCGATATTTTGGAGTGGGATGTTAGCGGTCCCACCCACCGGTCCCGACCCAGGAGTCACGGGGGGAAAATGGTTTGGCCGAGCGCGTTGAGGTCCGCCCTATCCTTCGTACGCCGCTTGATCCGTCGTCGTCGCCGGGGCAACCGCCGCGACCCCTTTCTCTACAAGTGAACGCCGACCCGATTCGGAAAATCGGCAAGCCGTCCCGCCCCGGACCCGATCGTCGCGCCCCGTACCGGAGTGGCCCGACGGCATAGCATCGGGCGGGTGGCCAGCGACCCCGATCCCCTCGGACCCGATCCCCGGCTGCACCGGCCCCGGATCGCCACCCTGGCCGCACTGGTCGGCACCCTGTTGACCGGTCTGGCCATGCCGGCGATCGGCCTTCACCAGGAGCCCGATCCGACCTGGGTACTGCTCGGGACGCTCGGCGTGCTGGCCTTCGCCACGGCCCAACTGGCGGCGCTGTACGTGGTGGTCACGCCCTGGCTCACCCCCTCGACCCGACGCCGGCTGCTGGTCTGCTTCGCGGCGACGGCCGTCGCCTCCGTACCCCTGGTCGGCCCGGTCGGGAGCGACCGGTGGGCGACCTGGGCCTGGCTCGGCGCCTCGATCGTCGGATCCGCACCGCTGCTGCTCCGGCGCTGGCCCGCGCTCCTGGTCATGGCGGGGACCCTCGTCGTCGCGATCGGGGTGGCCGGCTGGACGGGTGGTTCCGTCCGCGACTATGCCCTGATCACCGGCACGGTCGGGATCGGCGTCGCCGCCGTCGGCTGGCTCCAGGTGTGGTTCTGGGATCTCCTGGTGCACGCCCAGCACGGCCGCGCCGCCCTGGCCCGGCTGGCCGCCGCGCAGGAGCGGCTACGGTTCGCCCGGGACGTGCACGACCTGCTCGGACACAATCTCACCGTGATCGCGTTGAAGGCCGAACTCGCCTCCCGGCTCGCGCCGGTGGACGCCGAACGCGCCGGCCGGGAGGCCGCCGAGGTGCAGCGGCTGGCGCTCTCGGCGCTCGCCGAGGTACGCGAGGCGGTGCACGGATACCGGACGGTCGACCTGCGTGACCAGCTCACCGCGACCGCGCAGGTGCTGCGCTCCTCCGGCGTACGGTGCACGGTCGACCAGCCGGACGAGGAGCTGCCGCCGGAGGTCGCGAGCCAACTGGCTCCCGTGCTGCGGGAGGCCAGCACCAACCTGCTGCGGCACAGCCGGGCCAACTGGTGCACGATCGAGCTGCGACGGGACGGCGAGAGGATCCGGATGACGGTGTCGAACGACGGAGCGGGACCGGCCGAGCCGGACGGGCACAGCTTCGGGCTGCGCGGTCTCGCCGACCGGCTGGCCGACACCGACGGGACACTTCGGACCCACCACCGTGACGGCGTGTTCACGGTCGAGGCCACCGTACGGACCCCGCGATGATCCGGGTCCTGCTCGCCGACGACGAGGAACTGATCCGGGTCGCGGTGGCCGCCCTGCTCGATCTGGAGGCCGACCTGGAGGTGGTGGCGCAGGCGGCCGACGGTCGGGCCGCGGTCCAGGCGGCCCTGGCCCACCGCCCCGACGTGGCGGTCGTCGACCTGGAGATGCCGTCGCTGGACGGTCTGGCGGTCACCGCCGAACTCGCCGGAGCACTACCCTCCTGCGCGGTGGTGATCCTGACCGGCCGGGGCCGGCCGGCGCACCTGCGCCGGGCACTCACCACGGGTGCCCGGGGCTTCCTGGCCAAGGGCGCGCCCGGCGGCGCGCTCGCCGACGTCATCCGGCGGGTGCACGGAGGTGCCCGGTACGTCGACCCGGCGCTGGCGGCGGAGGCCCTCGTCGCCCCCGAGTGCCCACTCACCCCACGCGAACTGGAGGTGCTGCGGCTGGCCGGCGCCGACACGTCCGTCGCGGTGGTGGCTCGGCGTGCGCAGCTCTCCCAGGGGACCGTCCGCAACCACCTGGCGGCGGTGGTCGGCAAGCTCGGCGTGGCCACCCGCGCGGAGGCGTACCGGACCGCCCACGACAACGGGTGGCTGTAGCAGGGAGGGCCGGCCTCGCGGACGAGCCGGCCCGGACCGTCGCTCAGTAGGAGCGGGCGCGGGTGGGCGTCACCCGGATCACGGTGGAGAAGTCCGCGAAAGTCTCCTCGGGCGTCACGCCCGCCCACCGCATCGACTCCTGGTGCTTCTCCAGGTAGGCGGAGATCTCACCCTCGCTCAGCGGCGCAGGCTCACCCGGCGGCGCGGGATCCAGCCTGGCGACGCCCTCGATGGTGAGGACGCTGAATTCCTCCGCGTCGCCATCGAGATCCAGGTGCAGCGCCACTCTGGGGTTGTCCCGCAGGTTGCGGACCTTCGCTATCCCGGGCTTGCTGATAATCAGGAACTTCGCCCCGTCCCACACGTAGCCCACCGGCGACGTCTGGGGCTGCCCGTCGGAGTCGACCGTCGTCAGCCAGATGACCGACTGGTCGCGAAGTCGTTGCTCGGCACGGATACCTGCCTCGGTTCCGAGGTGGGGAAGCATCCGCGCAGTTTATGGGAGCCGGGTCGATTCTCGACGCGGCGCGGCTCCCGTACGGTGATATCCGTGGGTGGCGCAGGCGCGAGACTCGGCATCGACTTCGGCACGTCCAACACGGTCGCGGTGCTGGCGCTACCGGGCCGGGAGCCCCGACCGATGCTGTTCGACGGGTCCCCGTTGTTGCGCTCGGCCGTCTGCGCCGACACCGGGGAACGGATGCTGGTCGGACAGGACGCCCTGCACACCTCGATATCCTTTCCACAGTCCTTCGAGCCGTACCCGAAGCGGTGCGTCGACGACGGCACCGTGCTGCTCGGCGAGCGGGAGATAACCGTCGAAGACCTGTTCGCCGTACCTCTGCGGCGGGTTGCGACCGAGGCCCGGCTGAGCACCGGCGAGCCGATCACCGAGGCGGTGCTGACCTTCCCCGCCGCCTGGGGAACCCAACGCCGGGCCACCCTGTTGGCCGCGGCGAACAAGGTACTGCCGACCGTACGACTCGTGGCCGAGCCGGTCGCCGCCGCCAACTACTTCGTCGGAGTCGCCGGGAGCCAACTGCCGGTCGGACAGTGCGCGGTCGTCTACGACTTCGGTGCCGGCACCTTCGACGTCACCGTCGTACGTCGTACCGTCGAGGGGTTCGAGATCCTCGCGACCGAGGGACTCGCCGACTGTGGCGGACTCGACATCGACGCCGCCATCGTGGAGCGGCTCGGCACCGCGATCGGAGCCGGCGACGAGTCGATGTGGAGCCGGCTGACCAGTCCGGTCACCGCCTCCGACCGGCGGGCGAGCCAGCAGCTCTGGGCCAACGCGCGGGCCGGCAAGGAGATGCTGGCCCGTACCACCACGACGGTGATCCACGTGCCGCTGTTCGACATGGAGCTGCCGCTGGGCCGCGAGGAGTTGGAGGAACTGGCCGGTCCGATCATCGCGCGGACCGTCGCGACCACCAAGCGGGTGCTCGGCCGGACGGAGGGTGCGGAGGAGACTCTCGCCGCGATCTTCCTCTCCGGCGGCTCGAGCCGGATGCCGGCGGTCGCCTCCGCGCTGCACCGGGCGCTGGACATCACTCCGAGCGTCGTGGAACAGCCGGAACTGGTCGTGGCCGAGGGCAGCCTGCGGATCCCCGCCACATCCGCCGGGTCTACCGCCGCCCCCGCCGACGGGTCGACGGCGGTGGCCGCCGCCGTTCCGGCCGGGTCGTGGACGTCGAGATGGCGGTCCCGGCGCGTCCGGGTTGCCGGGGTGGCCGTGGCGGTCGTCGGCATCCTCGGCGCGGTCACCGCCATCGCCGCCATCGCCAGCGGCGGCGAGCCGGACCAACCCGGAAGCGGCGCGGGCAATCTGGCGGCGAACGTGTCCTCGACCCCCAGCCCCACCCCGACTCCGTCGGTCACCCCCACGGTGACGGCGAGCGGGGTGGACAGTTGCATGGTCGGCGTCTGGCGCGCGGTGAGCGACCAGAAGACCGGCGAGATCAACAATCGGGAAGTGCAGTACACCGGGCCCGGCGGCACCCTGCAGACCTACACCGCCAACGGCAAGGTGACGCTGGACTTCAACCACAGCAAGGACCTGAGCACAACCGCCAGCGGCGTCAAGTGGCGCCAGCGGACCCGCGGCACCGCGTCGGCCAACGTGTACCACCGCAACGGCTTCGAATACATCAGCAACGTGCGGGCCAAGGGGTCGATGACGCTCTACCGAGGCAGCAGCCGCAACAACAGCGTTCCGCTGACGCTGATCCTGGAGCCGTCCGAGTACATCTGCACCGGGAACACCATGCGGTTCTTCGGCGACGGCGGCTCCAGCGAATGGGTCCGGGTCCGCTGACCACCAGCCCCCGTCGGCGGGCGCCCGCTCAGGACCCCCGCGTCCCGTCGTACGCCTCGCGCGCCTCGAAGACGTCGTCCAGCCTGCCCTCGACCCACCGGGTGATTCCCCACACCTGCTCGGCGACCTCCTGGCCCATCGTGGTCAGGGAGTAGTCGACCCGGGGCGGGATGACGGGTTTGGCATCGCGGTCGACGAAGCCGTCCCGTTCCAGGGTCTGGAGGGTCTGCGCCAGCATCTTCTCGCTCACGCCGCCCACCTGCCGGCGAAGCTCGCTGAACCGGTACGAGCGTTCCCGCAGCGCGGCCAGCACGAGCACGCCCCAACGGCTGGTGACATGTTCGAGCACCACTCTTGACGGGCATTCCGCACGGTTGACGTTCGGCGCAGGTCCGGGCCGCCCGGACGCCGCCGGCCCACCAGCCGGCGACTTCTCCCTTACGTCCACACCAGTACCTTACTTTCAGGTGGGTACTTACGACAACGGCTGTACCGAACGTAGGGTTAGCTACTGGTCCATGAATGGCACATAAAAGCCCGAATCAAACGGAAAGAGCACGTCATGAGCATCGTCGTCACGGGGGCGACCGGAAAACTCGGTCGCCTGGTCATCGCGGACCTGCTTGCCGCCGGCGTACCCGCCGCCCAGGTCACGGCCGTCGCGCGGAGCGAGGAGAAGGCCGCCGACCTGGTGGCCGAGGGCGTGCGGCTGCACCTCGCCGACTACGACCGACCCGAGACGTTCGCGGGGGCGTTCCGGCCCGAGGACCGGGTACTGCTGATCTCCGGCACCGACGTCGGCAGGCGTACGCCCCAGCACGCGGCGGTGATCGACGCGGCGAAGGCGGTGGGCGTGGCCCAGTTGGGATACGTCGGCGCCTTCGGCGGCCCCAAGGCCGACTTCGGGCTCGCGGACGACCATCGGGCGACCGAGCAACTGATCCTCGACTCCGGTCTGCCGTACACCTTCCTGCGCAACAACTGGTACTCCGAGGCGTACGCCGGGGATCTCGGCAACCTCGCCGCAGTGGTGGAGCGGGGCGCCATCGTCAACAACGTCGCTCCGGGGAGCCGGATCGCCACCGCCCCGCGCGCGGACTACGCCGCCGCCGCGGCGGTCGTACTGAACAGCGAGGGCCACCTGAACAAGGCGTACGAGTTGGGCGGCGACACCGCGTGGTCGTTCGAGGAGTTCGCCGCAGAGGTATCCCGACAGACCGGCAGGACGATCGTGCACAACTCCATCACCGCCGCCGAGAACCGCGCGCTGCTCACCAGCGTGGGAGTTCCGGCGCCCTTCGCCGAGATCCTCGTGGAGATCGACGACGCCATCAGCCGGGGCGCGCTGGCCGACACTCCGGGTGACCTGTCCCGGCTCATCGGGCGACCGACGACGCCGATCGCCGACACGATCGCGGCAGCCCTCGCCGAGCGCACGCCCTGAACCGATCCTCGCGGGGGCGTTCGGGCTCCGCATCCGGGGCGTTCGGGCTCCGCATCCGGGGGCCGTGGGGACAGCGACCGTGGCCCGGGTGCCTTAGCGTTCCACCATGGTTTCCACCGGTCAGCTTCCTGAGCTGGTGTTCAGCCTCGTCCTGTCCGTGGCCCTGGCGGCGATAACGCTCGTGGGGCTCTATTGGGTGATCCGGGTGGCGGTCCGGCATGCCATCGAGGATGCCGACCGCCGCCGGACGGGTCAGCGGAGGTAACCCGCTGCCAGGCCGGCCGGATTGCCGGCCCCGACCACGCTCCCTCGATACCACCATCGCGCCCGCTGGATGCCGCCCGATCGCCTCTGCCACCGCTGATCCGGAACCACCGCTGGCGTTGCTGATCCGGCATTACCTCGGTTGTTGCTGATCGGGCACGACCTCTGGCGCTGCTGCCGCCGGCCGGCTGACTCGCCCATGCTCCTGGTCTGCCCCCCGCGACGCGCCCCCTGGTGGCTCGACGCTGTCCATCGCCGGTCCGGTCCCGCCCCGCCCAGACCCGTCCGGAGCGCATCCGCGCCGGATCCGGGCTCATCGGAAGCTCACTGAAGCAATCTTGACGGAGCGATCTACTGGTTTGCTATTGTGCTAGCGACTTAGCAGAAGTGAGATCGCGATGATCGAGTTCCATCTGGACGCCCGCTCGGGCGTCGCGAACTACATGCAACTGATCCACCAGGTGCGCCACGCCATGCGACTCGGCCTGCTGAACGAGGGCGACCGGCTGCCCACGGTCAAGGAGGTCGTCGCGAAGGTGGCGATCAATCCGAACACCGTGCTCAAGGCGTACCGGGAGCTTGAGTACGAGGGCCTGGTGACGCTCCGGACCGGCGTCGGCACCTTCGTGACCCGAACCCTGACCGACGAGTCGCTGGGCGCGCACGGACCGCTACGCCTGAAGTTGCAACAGTGGCTCGCGGAAGCCCGACGGGCCGGGCTCGACGAGGAGAGCATCGAAGCCCTCCTCCTGAGCACGTTCCGCGAGCCCGTCGAGGAGAAGGCATGAGTATGACCACCGTGATCGAGGCCGACGGCCTGGGCAAGCGGTACGGCCGCCGCCAGGCACTCTCCGACTGCACCCTGGGCATTCCGGCGGGACGGGTCGTCGGGCTCGTCGGTCCGAACGGCGCCGGCAAGTCGACCCTGCTGCAACTGGCGAGCGGGCTGCTGTCGCCCACCTCGGGCACGATCAAGGTCCTCGGCGCCAGTCCAGCGAGCACACCGGCCCAGATGGCCAAGGTCGGGTTCGTCGCCCAGGACACCCCCACGTACGCCGGGCTGTCCATCAGCGAGCACCTACGCCTCGGCGCCCGGCTCAATCCCAGCTGGGACGCGGAATTCGCGGCACGTCGGATCAAGCATCTCAACCTGGACCCCGCCCAGCGTGCCGGCCGACTCTCCGGCGGCCAACGGGCCCAGCTCGCCCTGACGCTCGCCATCGCCAAACGGCCCGAACTGCTGCTCCTCGACGAGCCCGTGGCCAGCCTCGATCCGCTCGCCCGGCGGGAATTCATGCAGGTGCTGATGGAATTCACCGCCGAGCAGGGGGCCAGCGTCGTGCTCTCCTCACACCTGGTCGCCGACCTGGAACGAGTCTGCGACTACCTGATCGTGCTGGCCCGGTCGCGGGTCAAACTCGTCGGAGACGTCGACGAACTGCTGGCCAGCCACCACCGCCTCATCGGCGCCTACCGCGAGCCGGCCACCCTCCCCGCCGGCCAAGAGGTCATCCACAGCAGCCACACCGAACGGCAGTCCTCACTGATCGTGCGCAGCACCGCCCCGATCGACAATCCATCGTGGACGAGCCAGCGGATCGACCTGGAGGACCTGGTCCTCGCATACATGGCCGAGGCCGCTCCCGTCGGTTCCACCCCCGTACCGGAGGCACAACGATGATCTGGCTGACCTGGCGCCAATTCCGCATCCAGGCATGGACCGCCCTGGCCGCCCTGGCCGCGCTGGCCGTCGCCCTGATGATCACCGGCCCCGAGCTGACCAGGCTGTACCGCAGCAGCGGACTCGCCGGCTGTCGTACGGACTGTGAGTCGCTCGCCAGCGGGTTCCTCAACCAGGTGATCAACGGTACGACCGGTCCCCTGTACTGGCTCGGCATCGCCGTGATGTTCGTGACGCCCGCCATCATCGGGGTGTTCTGGGGAGCGCCGCTCGTCGCCCGGGAACTGGAAACCGGCACCCACCGGCTGGTCTGGAGCCAGAGCGTCCCCCGGGGCCGGTGGCTGGCGGTGAAACTCCTCTGCGGCGGCCTGGTCAGCATGGCGGCGGTCGGACTGTTCAGCCTCGCCGTGACCTGGTGGGCCGACCCCATCGACAGCGCCTATCTGAACCGGATGTTCCCCGAGATCTTCGCCGCACGCGGAATCGTCCCGATCGGCTACGCGGCCTTCGCGTTCGTCGTCGGAGTGACCGTCGGAATGCTCCTCCGCCGCACGGTGCCGGCCATGGCCGTCACCCTCGTGGTCGTCGCCGCCGCGCAGCTCGCCATGCCGTTCCTGGTCCGGGGGCATCTCATCCAGCCCGTCGAGTTCACGACGCCGTTCCAGACCACAGCCGTGAAATCGCTCCAGATACACGACGACGGAACCATCACCGTGACCGGCAGGGTGTCGCAGCCGGGTGCCTGGGTGGTGTCCAACCGGACGGTCACCCCGTCCGGCGTCACGTTCACCGGGCCCGTCAACACCGAGGCATGCAGCCCAACGGCCTTTTCTCAAGCAGGATGCATGGCCTGGCTCGACACGCTGAACCTCCGACAGGAAGCGGCCTACCAGCCCGCCAACCGCTTCTGGGCACTCCAGTGGTACGAAGCGACGGTCCTACTGGCCCTCGCCCTCGCCCTGGCTGGCTTCTCGTCCTGGTGGATCCGCCGCCGCCTGGCCTGACCAGGACCCATTGCGTCGACCGTCACAGCCGTCGCGTTCCTCCACCAGTCACATTCCCTGCTGGCCGGATGTCATAGCAGTGGGCCCACGGGACCGCTGTTGTACCTGGGAGAACGCCTCCCGGACCGAACGAGTTGGGAGAAGGCAGTGACGTCACCCATTCTGCTCACCGGCGGCACCGGCACCCTCGGGCGCCTCGTCGTGCCGCTCCTCCGGGATGCCGGCCGCGAACTGCGGGTACTGAGTCGGCAGCGCCACGAGCCCGGGGACGGCATCGAGTACGTGACCGGTGACCTGCTCAAGGGTGAGGGGATCGCGCCAGCGGTGGACGGTGCCGAGATCATCCTGCACCTCGCCGGCGGCCCGAAGGGCGATGACGAAGCGACCCGAAACCTGATGCGGGTCGCATCGGGTTCCGGGGTGCGGCACGTGGTGCTCATCTCGGTCATCGGGTCGGACCGGGTCCCGCTGGGATACTTCAGGTCCCAGTTGGGCGCGGAACGGGCCGTCGCCGAGTCCGGCCTGCCGTGGACGACGCTGCGTGCCGCCCAGTTCCACGACATCGTGCTGACCATGATGGAGAAGATGACGAAGTTGCCGGTGATCCCGGTGCCGGGCGGACTCCGGCTCCAACCGGTCGATCCGCGCGAGGTGGCGGCCCGGCTCGTGGAACTGACCCTGGACAAGCCCGCCGGCCTGGTGCCCGATCTGGCCGGGCCGACGGTGTACGGGATGGCCGACCTGAGTCGTGGATACCTGCGGGCGCGCGGCAAGCGCCGGTTGATGATGCCGGTCCGGATGCCGGGGAAGGCCGGCCGCGCGTACCGGGCCGGCGAGAACCTGTCCCTCGACGGGGCCACGGTGGGAAAACGGACCTGGGAGGACTTCCTCGCCGAGCGGGTACGGCCAGGCCGCTAGGAACTTCGACCGCAGCCTTCCGGACGAACGTGTGCCGGGTTGCGATCCCGGCTCGGGGATCGCGACCGCGCTCTCGTACCCGCGGCGGAAAGTGGCGGCGGTTAATCTGCCCAATATGACGGACCTTGCGGGCGTGATCCGATCCCTGCTGTTCAGCCGCTCGATGGAGCCGTCGCCTGTCGCCAGCTCTGTCGAGCGGCTTGACGACGGGACCTTCCACGTCGACTACCACGACCCCGATCACGTCTACCTCGTGACGGTGCGGCAGGTTCCACGGATCCGGATACCGCTCGAGCAAACGGTGCTGGTGGGAGAGGTCGCCGGAGTGCGCGCGGAACTTGTGCAGGTCAGTCTCGCCAACCACGTCGAGGTGGTGCTCGACGCCGAACAGGGCCCGTCCCGGGAGGCAGCGTCGGACGACTTCGCGGCGGCGTACCGCCGGTGGGAGGAGCAGGCCGAGCCCGGTGCGCCGCCGCCCTGGCCCGGGGAACAGTTCGGGAACGTCGCGCTCGCGGTGTCTGACGACATCGGCACTGCCTACCACCTCGTCTCCGGGCAGACCGGAGGCATGGGAACGGAATGGGAAGTACGGTGGTCGTTCCGGCCGACACCGCCGGCAACGGCAGGTCGGCTGACGCTCGACTTCACGCCCCCGGCGGGAGAATCCGTCAGAGTCGAGCTTCCGCTGCCGCCTGCCGACCAGGGTTGATCAGGAGAGTCGTCGTGATCGGCTGTCCGGGCCTGTCCATCGTGGCCGGACCGATGTCGGGGCAGGAAAGGGCCAATCAATCGGTGTCGGGGCCGACCTCGTGCATCGTCCCGTCCGGCCCCAGCCGGAACGTCCGGGGTGGGGCCATGGTCCGTAATCCCTCCGCGATCCTGGCGTCACGCGCGGCCCCTTCATCGCCGGTCGGGTCCGTCACGCGGAAGCCGTGCAGATGAACGGCTTCCGCATCGATGTCGTCCGGCTCGAAATGGCCCTCGACGATGAAGCCGAACAGTGCGCGCAACGCCTCCTCGCCCAGCGCGAGGGGATGGAAAGGCAACGGGTACGGGCCCTGGTCGGGCCAGCCCGGCACGGGTTCGACGGGATGCTCACCCGCCCAGTACGGCCGTTCGAAGTCGTACGGCTCGCCGATGTTCTCCCCGATACCGCCGTCGGGCGACAGGCTCAACGACCTGACCAGCACACCGTCCTCCCAGACCGCGAAACACAGCCAGTCCACGACCGAGTGCATCCCGTGCATGATGATCCGCCTGCCCGCTCCAGCCTGGCGCAGGTGCTCCGGCAACTCGGACGGACGGTCGAGCACGAGCCGCCGGTCGCAATACAGCTCGGCCCCGGCCAGCACGGTGGCGTAGGTGATGTCGTCCGGAGGATAGACGTCGTCGAACAACGTGCTCTCGTCGGCGGGGATGACGACGTAGCCCGGGTGGACCTGACGTACCAGTGCCTCGGTCTCGGCTCGATCCGAGCGCGTCGCGCCACGCAACGCGGGGCGAATGTCTCCCTCGGCGAACGCCAGCAGGGCCGTCTTCGCGCCCATTGTCGCTCCTCCAGATCGTCGGCTATGGACAAGCGCCTGGACACTACTATCTGCCGACGAGCCGTCGAATCATCCGCAGGTCGCTCCACGGAGCGGACGTGTCGTTGGCCGGAAACGAATCGACTAACTCCTGGTTATCGTGTGCCGATGGCTTTACTTCCGGCTGTGGGAGGAGGCGCGGGGGCTGGCGCTGACTCCATCAGGTGGCCTCGCCACTGGCGAGTCGGCCGTACGACCTGCGGCGGTGTCGCTCTGGCTGAACGCTAGCGTTCTCGCAACCGAGGTCGCCGACCGGGCGATCGGCGGCGTTCCGCTGCACACGGCAACCCAATGACGCAAAGCTGTATTCGCTGCTCGACTGCCGTTCTGGCTGATCTTCGAGGTGCCCCCGGCAGGATTCGAACCTGCGACACACGGTTACCAACCGTCACCCTCCCGGACTTGTCATCAGTGATCGCATCTCAGCATTGAGCTGCACAAATGCCGTCCTGCGCTGATCGTCGCTTGTCACTGGTAGTCAATTCTCGGGAGGGGTTTCGGGGGTAAACGGGGGCACCTTGCCCCGGTGCCGTCAGTGAGCGGATGCTGGCGCAGGTTGGTGCCCTGGGTCGTCTTCGTGCCAATCCACGACACAACCGGTCACCGAGTGGGTGCTGGTGTGGCGCAAGGACGCGCTGCGCCAGCGCGGGCGCGGCTTCGTCGAGGTGACGACCGAGCTCGGCCCGCGCGAGTTCGGCACGGTCAGGCAGTAGCACGTTCGGCTACCGGCCGGGCTGGTCGGTGGCTGTACGGCCACGCGGTGGCCTTCTCGTGGAACAACGGCACAAACCCCGCATCACCAAGGCCTGCAGTCGGCGTCGATGATGGCCTGGTGAACTCGGGACGTCTGAGACGTCATGCGTCGGTCGCGACCACGCTGGCCGCGACCGTACGCATAGATCGATCGTGCTATCTCCCGCTGGGCGTACCGGTGACCAGCGGCAGCGAGATCGAGGTACCGGCCAGGTCGACGGTGACCCTGGTCCCGGTGCCGGTTTCGGCGTCGGTGATGTCGTCGTTGGTTCCGGTCAGCACCATGCCCAGCCGGTGCCCTGCCTTGAACTCGTAGTCCTGCGGCAGCATCGACCAGGTGATCTGGTACGACCTACCCGGCGTCAGCGGTGTCGAGTGGCGGAGCGACGTGTGGTTCTGCGCGTCCATAAATCCTCGGGCGACCACCTGGAAGCCGGATGTCACCGTGTTGTCGGCGGCCCGGACGTAGCAGTTGTCGTCATCGGCCGTGCTCTCGCCGACGCAGTCTTCGCCGTCGATGAGCTTGAGGCCCTGCCCCATGGGGTCGGCCCCGTGGATGCGGGTGTCTTGGCCGTAGTCGACGAGCATGACGCCCAGGTTGGCGGTCGGCTTGTCCAGCGTGACCCGCAGGCTCACCGACGGCGTCCCGGACAGCCGCGTCGCGTTCCGCAGCGGTGAAGTCAGGTATGCCAGCCGGTTGGGGTTGGTGGTGCCGGGGTCGCCGACCACCGCGGCCTCGGTCTGCAGGGTGTCGAGGTAGCTGCCGGTGCCCGTCGATGGCGTCCGGTCCAGTGAGCCGTCATGCTGCGGTCGCAGGGTCACCGTCCGCGTCGGCGCCGGCCAGTCGGCCTGGGTGGTCCAGCGGTCCGGACCGAGTTGTACGTCGGCGCGCGGCTGCCGCATGATGTCGTTCGGGACGCCCATCAGTTCGTGGTCGAACCACTTGTGCAGTGTGTTGACCCACGCGTCGCGGCGGGCCCAGAACGGGTCGAGGTGCCCGTACTGTGTCACCCACACCTTGCGTTCCACGTCGCGGGGCAGCCCGGCCCACCACGTGGAGAACTGGTCGGCCATCACGTTCCGGTCCTGCAGTCCCACCACTGGGAAGACACTGGCGCGCACGTTGCGTGCGTTTGACACCGGCCCGGTCCGGTAGTCGAGCTCGTGCCAGTAGGCGTTGTAGTTGCCGGTGGCATCGTCCGAGCCGGCGGTCATGCGCTGGTGCACCGCCGCGCATTTCTCGTCCGGATCCTCGTCGACCATTGTGGCCAGCCACTCCTGCCCGCCCTTGGTATCCGTGAGGGTGCCGTTCGCGCGCCACAGCCCGTACCAGTTGCTCGGCGCCGCGAGCGGCACGATCGTCGCCAGCCCCCGCACCCCGGTGCCGGCGACCCCGATGGCTAGCGCTCCCTCACCGGAGTGGCCAATCATCCCGGTACGCCCGGTGGTCCAGGTGGCTCTCACCGGGTTGCCCTTGTCGTCGAAGGCGGTCGCCCGGCCGTTCAGCCAGTCGATGACCGCCTTGCCGCCCAGCACGTCGGACCGACCGCCTGAGGTCGGGCAGCCGTCCGACAACCTGGTGCCGATCATGTCGACGGACACGAACGCGTAGCCGCGCGGCACGAAGTAGTTGTCGTAGAACAGCGGGAACTTCGTCAGGTTCCCGTTCGCGTCGTAGGTCTTGTGGTCCAGCTCGAAACCGACACCCGGTGCGTCGTAATACGGGCTTTCGTGCATGATCACCGGGACCTTGAGCCCGAAATTCGTCTCTTTCGGTCGGATGATGTCCACCCGGACCAGGTCCTTCCTGCCGTCGCCGTCACTGTCGACCGGTGACTGCACCCGGACGTGCTCGCGGATGGCGTCCTGGTAGGAGAAGACGGGCTGCGTCAGCCCGCCGGAGACTTCGATCGCCGGCTTCGCCGTCGCGGACGCGGCGGGAGCACCGGCGACCACGAGCACGGTCGCGAGTGCGACCGCAGTGAAGGCACCTCGCCGTTTCGAGGTTGACATGGGTACCCCTTTTCTTTGGGTCGGAGATCAGGCACCCGCGCGGCGGATGACGGTGTCGTCGAGCCGTGCGGGCGTAAACCTTGACCTGGTTGTCGAACTCGAGTCAGGGCTTGTCGAAGGTCCAGGTGAGGGTCAAGACACCCTGGCGGGCCTCAGTGGCGTGACGGACAGCCCGGCGAGGCCCGCCGTGCCCGAGTGTGGAACACGGTGCCGATCGTGCTCTGGTCGTCGCCGGCGAGACCGCCGTGTTAGATCACGAGCGTGCCCTGTCGACCGCCCAGCATTGCGTGGATGCGTTCGGAGGCGACATAGCCGGCGCCTGTGGCGCCCTGCGCGGTGAGTACCTCGGCGATCCCGGTGCCCGCCAACGCGCCTCGGTAGACCATGCGGATCACGACCCGGTCAGCCTCGGGCCTTCGGCCGGCTCGTCGTAGAAGGCTTCGTCCCAGCTGTCGATCTCGAACTCGGCCTGGATCGTTCGCGACGTGGTGGTGTCGGTCGTGACTGCGCTCTATTCGACGAGTTGCAGCACGATGCCGATGTCAGGACCCGCTGGAAGTCCCGTGCGGCACAGAAGGCGATCCCTGGTTCGATGTCGGCGACACGGATGATCAGGCTGCGCCGGTTCTCCACCCGGGCGGCGAGGACGGCCTGTGCCAGCAGTCGCGAGCCGACGTCACGGCGGTGCCGGTCGGGGTGGACGTGCAGCTCCATCTCGGCCAGGTGCTCCCGTCCTGTGGGGGGTGAACAGCCGCAGCGGCGACACCGGTGACCGTGCCGTCGGGTTCGGCGGCCAGCCAGAACAGTCGGCGTTGTCCAAACCCGTCGTGGTGAGCTGGGTGTGTACTTGCTCCGGCGTGGGCAACGGCTGCCCGGGAAGGTCGTGCGCCAGCGACGTGGCCAGGACGGTGTGCCAGGGCCGAGTGTGCTCGGCCGGCATCGAGGACAGCGCGTGGATGGTGATCGTGTTTGCCAAGGTGGTTCCTTCTTGTCCTTCGGTGATCGGTACCTGTGGTCATCAGCGAATGCCGATGCGAACGGGTCAGCGCGAGGCCGGAACAGCCTTCTCCGCGGCCCGGCTCACCTGTTCCCAGCCGGCCCAGGTGTCCATGCGTTGCCGGGAGATGGTGAAGGCAAGGTCGTAGACCATGCTGCCCAGCAACAGCCGCAGTGGGGGGTCGTCGCTGGCGACAAGCGTCATCACGGCCTCCGCGGCCAGCCGTGGCTCGCTGTCGATCGAGCCTTCCGCCCACTGCTTCTCCAGTTCCGCACGCAGCGAGTCGTAGACCGGGTTCGGGTTGGTCGCCGTGCTGCTGGTGTAGAGATCGGTCCAGTAGCCACCCGGTTGGACGATGGTGACCTTGACACCGAACCCGGCGGCCTCGGCGGCGAGTGCCTCGCTCATGCCTTCCAGCGCGAACTTGCTGGCGCTGTAGAGCCCGGTGCTGGGGAAACCGCCGAGCGCACCGATGCTGGAAATCTGCACGATGTGCCCGCCGCCCTGGGCCCGCAACTGGGGCAGTACGGCCTGGCTGACCCAGAGCGCGCCGAAGAAGTTGACGTCCAGCTGAGCGCGGGCCTCGGCTTCGGTGAACTCCTCCACCATCCCGGCGGACAGCGCACCGGCGTTGTTCACCACGATGTCGAGTCGGCCGAAATGCGCGACCGCTTCGTCGACCGCCGCGAAGACCGCCGCACGGTCGGTGACATCGAGGCGTAGTGCCAGCAGGCGTTCTGGGTACCGGGCAGCGATGTCATCGAGCGGCGCGACGTCGCGGGCTGCGCCGACGACGCGGTCACCGACGGCGAGCGCAGCCTCGGTAAACGCGCGGCCGAGACCACGGCTGGCTCCGGTGATGAACCAGACCCGGGACACCCGCGACGTCGTGGCACCTGAGGTAGTCATGAAAGCTCTCTCCCTTCGTGAGACGAACCGGTCCGTCTCGTTGCAGACGATAGAGTACCTCGATAAGAGAGCAGTCTGTCAAGACGGACCGTCTCGTCTCACCTCTTGCTAGAATGGGCCCGTGTCGATGAAGGTCGCCCCCGATCCCAGCCGTCGCAGCCATGCCTCGCGGCGAGCGATCCTCGCCGCCGCCCTCGACCTCGTGGGCGAGGTGGGCTACACGAAGCTCAGCATCGAGGGCATCGCCACCGCGGCTGGAGTCGGCAAGCAGACGATCTACCGCTGGTGGCCGTCGAAGGGCTCACTGCTCTTCGACGCCTTCCTCACGCTCGCCGGCGACGAGCAGGACGGTGCGACTGCGGGCCTACCCGACACCGGCGACCTGGAAACTGATCTGAAGCTGGTCCTGCGGACCACCGTCGCGGAACTGAACGACCCGCGCTACGACCTGCCCATGCGCGCGCTGCACACCGAGATCGTCCATGACCCCGCTCTGGCCGCCGACTACGCGAAACGGTTGGACGAGCCGATGCGAGAGCTGAAGAAGGAACGCCTGCGCGCCGCCCAACGGGCCGGGCAACTGGCCGAAGACGCCAACCTCGACGTGGCCGTCGACCTGCTGTTCGGACCCATCCTCAACCGGTGGCTGCAACGCACCGGCCCCCTGACCCCCGAATACGCCGGCCAAGTGGTGGAAACCGCACTGCGCGGACTCCGGCCACGGGAACCGTAGGCCTCGGCGTCCACGTGGGCAACGAGGAACGTTCTCCCGCCGCGACCGCCATCCCCACCGATATGAACCGCATAGGTGCCTCCGAACAGACTCGATCGCCGCAACCTCCGCAGCCGATCCCGTGATGCCCAAGACTCCTCGCCCGCACCGCCGCGATCAACGACGAACACCGCAACGTCCGATAACACGACAGTTATCAACGCCATTTCCCCGGCGCACGACACGCTCGCGGCGCAACTCATCATCGGATTGTCGAAGGAGTTCAAAGTGATTTCGCAGGGGGCAGAAACACAACATCACAACAATTGCGACTATAGCGGATCGGGCGTGGGGCCCTCGATAGACAGGTTCTGGCGAGGGAAACTTACTCGGACGGACGCACATGATCGTCTATCGCGCCACCCTTGACGCCCCCCAGGGAACTCGTACAACACGTGGCGCGGCTGCTACGCGCCGAGCGGTCGGGACGCGATCGGGAACCCACGCCCTGACCTGCCTCTACCAGGCACCACTGATCCTGGTGTGGTTCCGCGAGGGCGAGGACAAGACCACCCTCGGGCTGGATCCGGGGTGTCACGCGCCACCGCCTACCGGTACGTCCCCGAGGCCGTACGGGACAACCCACCTACAACGCTGTTCTTCGATCCCTGCGGTGTCTCGAGGAACGCGGCTTCGCCATTCTCACTGGACGATGGCGCACGCTACGCCACAGCACCGCCAGCCCTCGAAGCGTCGGCGACATCGTCCGCGCCGCCCTCCACCTCACACACTTCGAACACCAATACCTACCGGATTCTTGTCGAGATCAAGTCAGGGAGCCTTTCCCGGTAAAGGTGGTTTTGAGCAGGGAGTTGGCGCGTTCGGCCTGAGAGCGTAGATGGGCGTAAATCAGGTTGCTGGTTTTCCGGTCGTCGGACAGTGTCGTGCTCGCGGCCTGGCCGCACGTCGAAGGTCCACAGCGGCCAGCCGTCGGGTGCGGAGATCGCCTGGATGCTGCCGCCGTGCTGGTGGTGCTTGCTTGACCACCACAGGTCCACCCCGGCAGTGGGGCCTGGTGTGGCGACCCGATGCGTTTCGGTAAGTGTGCCGTCGAGGTTGATGTGGCCGTACCCGGCTGTCTTGGCTGCCGCCAGCGCTGCGTGTGGGCCAGGGCGGTGACCACCCAGAACCCTATGAAGTTGATCTGTGGTAGGACCAACGTTCAGACCGGGGCTCTGCGTCTTCTTGTCGCACCCAACAGGTGTGGGCGTGTCGCGTCGCCATCGCACGACACCGGCAGCTACACCACGTGACCGGCCGTTACCCCGGGATAGCTGCCTGGCTCTCGCCCGGCCAGGCCAGACCCAGCGCGTCGCGCCAACGGGCGCACGGGTCACCGACACCACCAATCTCCCCGTGGGCGAACCTGTCCGCCGCTGCCGCCTGATCGACTGCCGCCACCGGCACGCCGTACCGTGCGGCGATGGTGGCCCGCGCGACCGGTCCGTCGACCAGCACACCAGGATCGTCGCCGGTCGCAGGCTCCTCGATCCCCGGGAGGATCCGGCTCACCGAGGACGGCTCGCCCTCGGTGTAGTACGCGCCGGTGTCCTCGTCCCGAGGATAGGCGAAATAGTGGTAGGCCCGCCGCACGGCGCCGTCGCACGCGTCGATGACGATGTGCTCCGCGCCGTACTCGTCGTGGTCAAGCGCCACGAAGGCATGCGAGACCAGGCCGGTACCCTCGGCGAACTGCACTACGAGGTCGGCGAGTTGCTCGTAGTTGCCATCGGACCACGACTCGATCCGGTAGCGGCCGTGCGAAAGTTCGACGGCTACCGCGTCGACCTGGGGCGCGAACCCTCTCGGCCGCTGCGGCAGTGAACGTGTTCCGGCGCGGAAGGCGACCAACGCCGCTTCGGAGTCCGCGCTCGACACCAGGTCGATCCAGGCCAGCCCCATGAAGGTCGACATGGCGCGGGAGTCTACGTCCACCGGACGCTGAGGTTGGGACTCACCGCCCAGCGTGGATACCGGCGAAAGGCGAAAGGATCAAGACCCGGCGTTCTCCACGACAAGCCCTCATCCTCGAACACGACTACGGTCCCGGTCCCGAATCGGCGTCGGCGATCACACCTGAGCAGAGCGTGGCGGCGACGCGAGCCATATCACGCCTGCGCCTGGCCGCACGTCCCGCCCAGTCCGCGAACACGGCAGCCTAGTCGATCACGCGACGCCACGGGATCGTTACAGGGGATGGCTCAGCGCGACGTTCCCGCCGCTCGCTGCGGTTCAACACCCCTGGCACTGACAGGTTCCACCGATGCCCGAGCCCTACTGCCACTGCTCGTCCTCACGATCCACGTCGGGGATCGGCCCGAGGAGCGCCCACCCCGGCTTCAGTGCCCGGCTGCTCCGGAACCCGTGGTCCTCCGCGAACGCCTCCACGTCCGTGCCGTCGGGTGCGTGCATGATGGTGTAGCGCGGCGGCTCGTCCCCGTAGCAGCGGAAGAACGTGCGCCCGTCGTCTTTCGCCTGATGCACGATCACGTCGGCGCCCGGCAGAGCCGCGAACGTCGCCTGATCGTCCGGGGTCGTCGGCTCACAGGCGTCAGCCCGTCCGGCGTCGCGTACGCAGATCAGCATCAGGCTCCACCCGATCCGTTCGGCCTGCGAGTGGGCGGCCGCCAACTCCCGCATCCGGGCCTCGGCCTTGACGAAGGCCGCCTGCCCGCGATCAAACTCCGTCTCCAGCTCGTCGAACCGTCGGTCGTCGAACCCGGCGCCGAAATGGTATTCCAGTGATCCGACGACGGCGACCCGGCCGGCCAGGAAGAGCGTCGCCACGACGATCAGCGTGACGAGCAGGACCCGGCCCGGCGAGTGCCACCATCTACGCCGCTGTGAGCCGAACGTGGAGCTGTTGTTGATCATTCATTCCTTCGCCGTGAAGTGTCGGCGGGATCGGGCCGGGACTGGCGGGAGCCTGCCGGATCGCCGGGATAGTGTTACAGGACGATGGACGCGCGGCTACCCCGAAATTCGGTCAATCCCGCGCCCCCGGCTGATGTGGGGTCGGCTATCGCCCTCGCACGTTCAAGACATTGCCCGGGATACACACCCTGATCCTGCGGCGTCGGGCGCAGCCCCGATTGCCGCGGCTGGTGTACGCCTTGTCTGCCAGGACCAGGTCAGAGCACGAGCACCGGCTTGACACTCAAAAGGGCATCACCCCAAGGTCAGCAGTGCCGTTGTCGTCTCGTGTTCGGGGGCTCCGACCTCGCTGAACAGTGTGTGTGCCTGCCGCCAGCGAGACCGGGCCAACGGGGTCTTTCCCAGACGTTGGTACGCGCGCCCGGCAGTCAGCAGGGTGCCGGCCTGAGCTAACCGCTGGCCGGCACGCCGCTGCGTCGCCAGCGCCCGTCGGCAGTGTTCCAGGGCCTGCGCCGGGCAGTCCAGGCCGATCGAGCTGACGGCGAGAAGACTTTGCGCCTGCCCGACCGCAAGCGTGTACCCGGACTCGCTGGCCAGGGCCAGCGCGCGGGTGGCGTGTTCGTGGGCGCTGCGGTGGTCGCCGAACGCGAGGTACAGCTCGGACTTGGTCTGCAGTGCCTCGAACCGGCGGCGGTGGTACCCGATGCGTTCGACGGTCTCCAGCGCGGCATCGAGTCGCTTGGCGGCGCTTTCCAGATGGCCCTGCCTGATTTCCACGCTGGCGAGGCCGATGTGTGCGGAGACCTCATGGCGGCTGTCGGACAACCGCTTGGCGATGTCGAGGCTGGTGGTGAACGCCACCGTGGCTGCGTCGTACCGTCCCGCGTCGCGGTGTACCAAACCGAGGGCGGTCAGTAGGTCTGCTTCCTCGTGTCGCGCGCCGATGCCTCGACAAATCGACAGGCTCTCCAGGAGGGTGTGGAGCGCGGGCTCGAGGCGGCCCTGGTGCCGACGGACCTTGGCGAGGACGATGAGGGCGACGATCTCGCCTTGGCGCCGGCCGCTGCGGCGGAGCAACGGCAGCGCGCGCTCGCAGTATTGGGCCGCCTGGGTTAGAGCGCCGACAGCTTCGTAGGTGCCGGCCAAATTGGTGAGCGAGCGAAGTTCACCCACCTCGTCCCCAATCTCTCGGCTGACCGCCAGCGCCTGCTCAAGTCGGCGGATCGCCGGCCAGAGCTGACCGAGTTGGACCAGCGCGATGCCGGTGGTGCACATCGCTGCGATCTGTCCCTGCTGCCACGCCGCTTGCTGGAAGAGCGCCGCCCCGGTGTCGAACTCGTCGATTGCCGCCTGGAACTCCGCGGTACGCCACAGGCGTAGAAATCCCACACTGTGCCGCATCGTAGCCTCGCCGAGCAGGTCGCCGGCCCGTTGCGCGGCTACCAGGCCGGTATGAGCAATCGACAGTGCCTGCGTCAGCGGCGCCTGCAGCTGTATGAAGGCCCGCAGGGCGTCGACCAGGTGCCAGGCCGTCCGGTCCCGGCCCGAGGTCGCGGCGTAGTCCACGGCCGCGACCAGGTTTGCCCACTCGGCGACGAGCCATTGGCGGGCCTGATCCTCGTCGGCGATTTCGATCGGCGTCACACCGGCCGGCAGTGGATCACGCGGTAGCTGCGGCCACGGCGATCCGCTGAGTACCGCGCCGGCCCGGTCCGCGGTGTGCACGTAGAAGGCAAGCAAGCGGTCGATTGCGGTGTCGCGGTCGGCCGCTCTCTCGTACGTTGCGGTCAGTGCGGCGGCGTACTCCAGCAGCAAATCGTGGGCGGCCAGCCGGTTGTCGGCGGCTACCGTCACCAGGTGGAGCCGGGCTAACACGTCGGCTAGCGGTTCGACGTCGGCGGCAGACAGGCCAGCGAGCGCCGCCGCGGCGGCGAAGCTCAGCCCGGTCGGCGCCGGTACCAGGCTCACGAACCGGAACAGCCGTCTGACCGGCGACGCGAGAGCCTGGTATGACAGGTCGAACGCACCGCATACCGTTGCGTTCTCGTCACCGTCGATTCGTAAATGGGTCATCCGACCGCGGGTAGCCAGTTCCTCGACCTGGCGACGTAACTCGAGGTTCGGGCGGTCCACCAGCCGGGCGCCCGCGATACGCAGCGCCAGCGGGAGACGGCCGCACAGCTCGGCCAGTTCTGCCGCGGCGTGTGGGTCTGCCCCGACCCGGTCCGCGCCCACGACATGGGCCAACACGTCGACGGCGTCGCCCGGGGGCAGCACGTCCAGCGTCAGCCGGTGGGCGCCGTCCCGCGCCACCAGTCCGCTGAGCCGGTCGCGGCTGGTGACCAGGACCAGACACCCGGGATCACCCGGTACCAGTGGACGCACCTGGTGCGCGTCGGCGACGTTGTCGAGGAGTACCAGAACCCGCCGGCGGGCCAGCATCGATCGGTACAGCGCGGTCTGCGCCTCGATGCGGACCGGAACCCGGTCGGCGGCCACGCCCAGGGCGCCGAGCAACAGCGGCAACGCCTCGGCCGGCGTCGTCTGCGGACCGGTGTGGAAGCCGTGCATGTCCACGAAGAGCACGCCGTCGGGGAACCGCGCCGCCGCGCGGCGCGCCCAGCGCACCGCGAGCGTCGTCTTGCCCACCCCCGCCGCACCGGTGATCACATAAATCCTCGTAGCGCTGGCTTCGCCAGCCAGTACCGTGTCGAGCTGCTGTATGTACCCGTCACGGCCCACGAAGCCGGCGGGACCCGGTGGAAGCTGTGCCGGTACGACCGGCGCGGTCGGGGGTGGGTTCGGCTGTTCGGATTCCGCGTCGGTATTCGGACTGTGGGCGATGACGGACGCCTGCGCCGCACGCAACTGCGGTCCGGGCTCAACGCCGAGCTCGGTGACGAGTAACCGGTGGGCCCGTCGGTAGGCCTCGAGCGCGTCGGCGTGGCGGTCGCAGCGGTGCAGCGCCGTGACGAGCTGGCTGTGTAGCCGCTCCCGCAGCGGGTGTTCGCACGTCAGCCTGGACAGTTCCGGAACCAGGTCGGCGTGCCGGCCGGCGTCGAAGTCCGCATCGATCCGGTCTGAGATCGCGGCCAACCGCGCCTCCTCCAGGCTGCCGCACAGCCGATCCCGCACGGCGGCGTCGGCGGCATCGGCGAGCGCCGGTCCGCGCCAGAGATTAAGCGCCTCCGCCAACTGTGCCGAACGCAGGGTCGGCTCCCTGATCGCTCGTGCCCCGTGGACCAACCCGACGAAGCGGTGCAGGTCGACCGACTCCGGTGGGGCCGCCAGGAGATACCCGCCGCCACGGGCGAGCAGCCGCACCGGCTCGTCGGGGTCGTCGCTCACCGCCGATCTGAGCGCGCTGCGTACGCGGGACATCATGCTCTGCAACGTTGTTCTGGCTGACGTGGGCGAAGCGTCGCCCCACACCAGAGCGATGAGGCGCTCGGCGCTGACCACCCGTTGCGGTTCCAGGAGTAACACCGCCAGCGCGAGGCGTTCCCGACGCCGTCCCAGCCGGATCACGTCACCGCTGGCGGAACGGATCTCCACCGGACCCAGCAGCCGGAACTCCACGCCGCCACAGTACCGCCCGGGCTGGATGGCAGGAATCTGGGCGGCGACTGACATGAAAATGTCATGCCAGCTAGCCGAAGGTACAGATCCGTTCGGGTCCAGACGGGAATCGGAGGTGATCCGGATGCAGCGCGACACTCCTTGGGGCCGTAGCGATACGTGAGGGCGGTCCGGCCGATGGCTGGTTCACCCCTTGGCGGCGCCGCCCATCGTGAGGAGTGGTACGCGTGGCTGAGCCCGCGGTCGAGGGTTCTGGCGATGCCGTGGCGTTGGCCGACCGGCCGGCCACCTACAGGGAGGTCTTCGGGGTCTCGGAGTATCGCGCTGTTCGCAGCTGCGGCGCCGATTCATCGATGGCATTCCTGCACGATTCCCGTCAATCAATCGAGGTGGCAGGCTCATCTCGTAGTCACGCATGGCGAGGCGACGTGTTCGCGCCCGTCGACAGCAGTCGGGTTCCTGAACGCCGTACATGTCAAAGATCGAGGAAATCCAGATGATCCGGAAAATCTTTAGGGCCGCCGTCACCGTATCCGCAGTGGTGCCACTGGTCCTCGCCGCCGCTCCGAGCCCCGCTTCCGCAGACAACGACGGATACGTGTGGGCCTGCTGGGCGGCGCCGGGCGGCAACATCAACGGTGGGTGCGTAAAGTTCCACCAGCACGGAGAGATCCTGGAGGTCCGGGACCACCTGTCCGAAGGCTGGGGAACCCGCGGGCAGATCCAGAAGCTGACACCCGACTCCCACGGCGTCTATCACTGGGTCAACCACAGCCACAACTGCTTCGACGACACCAGCATCGGCAACGCCGGACTTGGGGCCACCACGTGTAACTACGCCATCAACGATGGCATCGTCGTTCGTGTCCACGTCTGGGCCTCCAGAAGTGGTGATACCCGATACGACATCTACAGCCCGGAAATTCGCGCCTGAATGTCGAAACCCTTCGGTTCGATGTTCGCTCGCGGCCGTGTCGGCTACATGTTGGACCCGGCGCATGACCACGCCGTGGTGAGCGCGCTGTAGACCGCGTCGAGGGCGACAGGCGGACGGTGCGGCCAGCGTGCTCGTCGACCGCTCGCTGGCCCACGGCGTCCGACGCGCGGCACGGCGACGACGATCCGGCACTTCAGAAAGAGCGGTATGAACACGGCCGCGTCGAAGACGTTGATCCGGTCCATCAGCCGGATCCTCGTCGGGCACCAGCGGTTTCAAGCCTTCCCTAAGACGGTGGGCCCCCGCTGGCATATCTTCCGGAACCCACAGGAGACGCCGATCAATCGGCCGACCTTTCCAGCGTTACGGCGGCCTTGAAACCTACTGCAAAGGAGATTCACCGTGCGTACACCCCGACGAGGTCTACTCGCTCTGGCCACCGTGGCCGGCGCGGCCTTGGCCTTGATCATCCCCTCGGCTGCCTCTGCCGCCTACTACGGATCGGAGACCGACTACGCCCTGTCGTCCAGCGGCCCGACCGACGGCTACGAGTGTGTCGAAGGCACTGGTGTCATAGCCTGCTTCCGGGCGTATGGCGATGTGTTTTACGTCAAGGACACCAAAGCGGACGGCTACTCTGCTGTAGCCGAATGGCACATGCTCGGCTTTGCAACCAGGACCGGTTCCTGCGTCAACAAGTTGGGCGAGGGCGAGTGGGGGATCTGCAACAAGAACCTCACGGAGGGCAGGGAACTCGTGCTCACGGCCGCACGCTACAACAGCGGCAACTTCGTCGACTACGGCTCTCGTGAAACCCTCTATACCTGATAGCGTGCGGATCCGCGCTGCGCGCTACGACAACCGCAATCCTACCGGTCAACGCGGTGAGTGGGCCCCAGGAAATCCGCCGTCGCACCGAGGCCCTTCACGCCCTCGCAGGGTTGAGGCGTCCAACTGGACCGGATCCAACACCAGAGCGGGTTACCCGGCTGTGTAGTAAATGTGAAGGTGTCCTCTGACCAGGGAGAGTCCCAGCAATGAAACGTCGAGTTTTCGCCACGATCGCTTCAACAACAATCCTGACCCTGCTTGCGGTGTTCGGTATCGGTAGCGCGGCGCACGCCAAGGTTACAGAGTTCTGCAACATGCCGTTCAGCAAGGCAGGATTCGCGTGCTTCTACTCCGACGGCGACTGGTTCAAGGTCGGCGACAACTACGCGGACGGCCTCCGAGCGGTCGTCGTCTGGGTCACCGACTACGGCCGCCGCGGCGAATGCCACGACGCGGACGGCGCCTCCAACGGCTACACGTGGTGCAACTTCGACCTCGCCGAAGACCGCATCGTCTTCTTCTCGGTCGTGGCCCGCAACGGCGCGGACGGCGCCGACCAGTACCCGTCGAACGTGGTGCTCGCCTATACCTCCGGCCGCTAGACGCGTCGACCAAACCCACGACCGGCGGCGCCTGGGGAGAGGCCCGCCGCCGGTCACGATCATGCAGCTATCACACATGAACGACCAGACGCTCATACCGATCACAGGCAGTTGACCGAATTTGGGTACCGGTTGCAGGGACGACGCCGGGACGGCCACCCCCAGGCAAAAGGGGGCATTCACGGACTACCCCGCGGCCCTGGGCCGCGGTGCTTGGCCGAGGGCCGGACCGAATCCCGTGACTGCACCGTCCACAACTGAGACCGGCCTCGAGAGTCAATCAAGATCGGCACGACGCATCGACATTCATCAGTATGTCGAGCGGCATCCAATGTAAAGCGATACCACCACGAAGGAGTCCACCATGCGTACACCCCGTCGCGGGCTACTCACGTTGGCCGCCATGGCCGGCGTAGCGGTAGCTCTGCTGACCCCCACCGCCGCTTCTGCCGCGTACGCCGGTTCGGAGACCGACTACGCCGCGGCTTCCAACGGCCCGACCAATGGGTACGTATGCATCGGGCATACCGGCGTCACCGCCTGCTTCAAACCACTCGACGATTTGATCTACGTCAAGGACACCGAGGCGGATGGATACGCCGCGGTAGTCGAATGGAGCGCCGATGCCCCCTGGGACAACTACAGGTCAGGTTCCTGCGTCAACAAATTGGGCGCGGGCAACTGGGGGGTTTGCAACAAGAACTTCGTCGAAGACGGAAACATAAGCATCAACGGCGCACGCTACAACAACGGCAACCTCGTTGACGACGGGGACTGGATAACACTGACGACCTGACGTGTCGTTCCGGCGCTGTTGCTGTTCTCGTGCCAGCCGTGGCACCCGGCCAACGCCCTGGGCCGACTGCCCGACCTGCCGCTGATCGAGGGCACCGTCATCCGCCTGGGCTGGACCCGCCCGAAGATCCGCACCCCACAGGCAGCGGACCGGTGGACCTGGATGATCATCGCCATCCACACCCAGCTACGCCTGCCCGGCCCCTCGCCCGAGACCTACGCCATCCCTGGGAGAAACCGGCACCACCCGAACGCCTCACACCCGCCCGCGTTCGCCGAGGATTTCGGCACCACCGCGCGACAAGCGCGAGGCTGTCGCATAGCTTCTGATCATCAGCTGTCAAGAAATCTTCTGCCTGGTGTCATGCCGGAACATCTACTCGCCCTGGCCGCCGTGGCCGGCGCGGCGTTGGCCTTGATCATCCCCTCTGCGGCGTCTGTCGCATACTACGGATCGGAGACCGATTACGCGCTTTGGTCGATAAATTTCGAGCCCGCGGACGTATGCGCCGAGACGCTTACCGTGGATGTCTGTTTCGTGGCGTGCGGCGATGTTCTCTTTGTTCAGGGTCGTTCGAGAGACGGGAGATCAGGGGTTCCGAATGGCAGCACAATGCCGGCAGGACCGGGAGCCGCGTCCATAACTTGGGGCGTCGCAGTCGTGGGAAAGTTGCAACAAGAATTTCCCGGAGAGTGGGAGCGTACCTATCTGCGCCGCACTCTACGACAACGGCAATCCTACCACCCAAAAGGATGAGTGGAGCGAATGGTATTAGTAACAATGCCCTAGCCGCAATACCGGTCACGTAGCTCCTCGTTGTCCGGTTGATCGGTGTTGTTTTGGTAGTGGAGACGGGCGTGATGCGGGTCCGGATTTGTTGCGAGGACGTTCCCCGCGCGGCCGCCGCGGTGGTGTGGTGACGGGAGGCGGAGTACGCGGCGGGTCTCACCCACGAGGTGCGGCGGCTGCAGTACGAGTGGAGCCCGGCCGACGGGGTACCCAGGCCAAGCGGGCGGCTGGTCTTCAGGCCCGAGCCCGACGACGCGGTGATGCTCGAGATGTTTCGACGTATCGCAGCGGCAGCCTCGACGCCGAGACCCGCAGGAACTTCGCGGCTGTCGCCGCCACGGCGACTGCGCGCAAGGAGCTGGCGTTCTATCTCCCTGGCCAGGACGCTGGAGTTTGGCCAGGACCCGGTCGGCCTCTTGTGGCCGAGTTCGTAGTGAATCTTCGGGGCGCGTTGCCAGGCATGGCGAGCGGAGTCGAGGTCGCCGATCGCGTGGTGGGTGTCGCCGAGTCGGTCGAGGGTTCGGGCCGCATTGTGCAGTTCCCGGAGTTGGGCATGTCAGGCAATGTCGGGTGTTGGCTGCTTGTGGCCGGATGAAGCGTTCGTTAAGGGCGGGTTCCTGGGCACCCCCTGTCGACATGTCCGGTTTTCCGGCCTTGCCAGCCGGCAACGCTGGTCCGCGACGGACGACGCGCCGTGGTCAAGACGTCCCGGTCCAGCATCTAGCTTGCATCCGGCCCGGGCGTTGCTGACCTACTGAGCACCTACCTGCACAGCATTGTGGCAGCGCAGTCGATGGCCCGACGCGGTCCTCGGTCGACGCAACGATGACGCCGTCTAGGTTCTCTGCGAGAAGCTGACCGATAATCTGTGGTGTTACGATCGATAATCTGGTTGTTATGGGGGTTGGGGT